>NZ_VMBH01000001.1:0-629434 GCF_007559345.1 Cardinium endosymbiont of Dermatophagoides farinae | reverse complement strand
CACCAAACTTAGTGATGTTTTTTACATAGCCCTCTAGGATCTGACCTTTTTCAAGCTTACTCATGATTTCAAGCTTCTGCTTTTCTAGCTTCTTCTCAGTGAGCGCTTTATGGGAGACTACAACGTTATCATTGGTATGGTTGATTTTAATAACGACTACATCGATGGTTTTGCCCACAAAGATATCAAAGTCTAAAACAGGTCTGATGTCAATTTGTGAACCAGGTAAAAAGGTTTCAATATCACAAACCTCTACAATTAACCCCCCTTTTGTTCTGCGTTTTACAAGTCCTTCTAATACCTCTCCATGTTCCAATGCATGCTGGATTTTTTCCCAGGCCCTTACCAATTTTGCTTTTTTACGAGAAAGCACCAATTGCCCTTTGGCATTTTCTGTTTCTTCTATATAGACCTCGACTTCATCACCTGGTTTTAAATCAGGTAAATCTCTAAACTCAGAAGCAGCAATTAAACCATCGGACTTGTATCCAACACCCACAACAACATCTTTATTGGTGATGGTTATAACCGATCCTTTTACTACTTCATACTGACTAATAGCGCTTAAAGTAGCGCCATATAGGGCAGCAATAGCTTCTCTTTCTTGATCTGTATAGGCACTACCTAATTTATCAGTGTGGCCATATTGATCCCAGTTCAAAACTCCTTCTGTTGCACTCATAAAGGGGAGGTATTAATTTTTATGGTTACTTGAACACAGCTAACCATAGGATTGATGCTGCGCCAAGTGGTTAAAAAATGAAATTAAATAAATACGACTTCTATGTAAAGGCTATAGGCCGATGTGGCCAACTTTGCCCTACAAGCGATAAAGTTACAAAAAAAAGGAATATTTAGCCTAATTTTTGTTTGACAAAAGGAATTTTTATCTTACTTTTTACTTGATCAAAAAGTTTGGCGCTATTAGTGCGATATGGTTTAATGGATAAAATGAACATTGTAAACAAAAGTGCCATATCTCATACCATTGTTCTGATTAATGGTATCAACAGCCGACTTTCTAAGATGATTAATACATGAGGCACCATAGTTTACACCACTGATAGCTCGGGTAAAAACAGACTTACCAATAGCGACACCAGAATAGAACGCATTACAAATAGCCTTATGCTGTTTAATTAGATCATCACCAGACTTAGGCAAGTACCCCATGAGCAATTTCCTATAATTCGTTACGGACGGCTTAAGATGCTCTTTAACTAGAAAACAAATGATGTCGACAATAACAGTCAACAATATACAATCTTCATATTCACACTCACCAATACAATACTTGTAAGCAAAGCAGATCAACCATAAGACACTATCAACAGCACATTTATCGAAAGCAATTGGATATGCTTTTAGGATAACATTTATAAACCTTCGCTCAAACTGATCATCAATAAAAATTTTATCAGCGGAAAGACTAGAAACAACACCAGATGCATCACCATTACTAGAAGTCTTAGAATTCTTACGAGGTTCATACAGGCATGGTACAACATTCTTTATTACCCCCGCAACCTGGACAATAAAAGAATTAAAAACAGGACTGCCACAATACGTTATCCAATTGAGGACGAGTACCTCTAGACAAATAGGCTTATCTCTACCCCCTACGCACGAATTGTGGTGATTACACGGATAACTATTATCGTAGCTACCACCCATTGCTGTAGTAGCAAGCAGTTCGATCAGCTTAATAACTAATTTCTCAATTTTCTTCGTATAATATTTGTTAACGAATTCTATTTTACTCAAGTATTCTATCAAAGAATATATTAGATCCATCAACCATTCGATCTGCTTACTCTGCTTACTAAATACTTTCTCAATTTTCTTCCTAAGATATTGCTTACATGGCTTATCGCATTCTTTACAAGAACCTAATTGTGTTTCAGTTTGTTTTTTAAGCTGCTTTGCTTCCGGCGAGCAACCCAATCTAGCTTTTGCAAGTCCATTACATCCAATTAATCCAAATAGCAAAAAATAAAAAATTAAGGTTTTTAAGTTGTTATTTATTTTCATTACATTGGGAACCTGCGGTAGGATAGATTAAAGTCTATTGACAGGCTCAAAAAAATTTAATCTTTAATTGGGGGAGACTACTCATTGTATCTCTTCAGGCAATTGCGCTAGCGTTTAAGGGAAAAGAAGTTTTTATCTTACTTTCTTTTTGCTTGATCAAACGGATGATGATGCCTACCACTTTTTGCTTGATCAAAAGGTGGACAAAAAAATCCTTAAACTGGCATCACTTCCTAAACGGGCGGTGGGCATAAACCTAAAGGGTTAATTTAGAACGCACAATCCTCTGGCGCACTAATCAGCATGAGATATAAAAATATAACTATTGAGCTAACACCTTGGAACATGTGGAAATATCAAGCCCTAAAGGGCATTTAGTTGGTTGAGAAAGATCTTTTAACTCAGTACCCTGATCAGGTTTATCATAGGCATTTACAATTTCCCAACCGGAATCTTGATTTAAAGAACTTCCATCAGGCAAACTCTGACTAGAGCCAAGACTATTATAAATAGCAGAAGAAACATATTTAATACCACCATAAGTATTGGAAGCAAGCCACCCAAGACCATTGAAAGCATATGGTGCAACCCATATTACACCACGAGTAGTCATGGCAAGCGCATACTTACCAAAAGGAGACGCAATAGAGGAAACAAAACGAGCACCGCCAGCAGCACCATCTGCTATACCCACAGCAATAGGAGTACCGTTATAAACCATAAAGGCCACCTCCAATAGCACCGGCCCCTCCTCCAATCATACCTCCACCAATACCCGCAGTGAACGCACCAATACCACCAGCCATATCAACAGCACGGTCAGCTGTGGAACGTCCTTCTACTGTTTGCGAGGACATAGGACTGACACCCAACCCAGCTTTAGAAACATTGCATCCAGTCAATCCCAGTGCAGAAAGAAAAAAACAGCTACTACCAACAACCCATTTAAATGGTGACGCATTACCATACATTTATTATTAAATATTTCCTATTACATCTATCCCACCCCCACTATATAGTGGGATCAAAGAACTATGAAACAAAATCCAATCCTACAGTGTTTAAAACCTACTAGAAAAGGAATCATTTCTGCAAATATAGGTATATAACATGTACTATACAAATTATTTTAATATACCTTGAAGGTATGCGTTCAATGTTATGACCATAGTAGGAAAATGCCCCTAGACCTTCTACAAAACCTATTGCTAAATGGCAATTTTGGCACTTGTCTATGCTCCTCAAATACATTTAGTATGCTGCGGTGCTCGACTGCGCTTCTCCTAAAAACTGCTGATCACAAATAGGTTTTGCAGAAGGTCTCCTGTAAAAAGCTGCGGAACCTGTCCCTTACAGATGATTAGGAAAAACAGATTCCTTTCAAGCCCGCGAAACGGGCGGTTCCTGTTTTTCCATCTGTAAGGGGCAGGTTCCGCAGCTTTTTACCGAGGGCTTGATTTTTTGTTACTTTATTTATCAAGAAAAAAGTAAGACAGCATTACTTCATCTCCAGAAGCGCTTGCTTATCTATAATCTTCATAAGCTTTTCTTTAAGGTCTCCTGCTTTAAAGCAATTGGCAAAGCCGTTTGCTTCTGTTTGAAAACCATTTTCATCTGGGTTTTCGGCGGCATTTACACAAGTTACCAACATGCCCAATGCTAAATCTGCATTATTGGCAATAGAAGTAAGCCACTTTTTAGCTTTCTTAAGCATTTCTTCTTTATAGCTGACTACTTCACTGACAAGCCCCATGCGTTCTGCATCTTCTGCACCAATACGCTTACCGGTCATTAGATACTCTAATGCCTTGGTCTTGCCGAGTAACTGGGTCAACCGTTGGGTGCCGCCAAAGCCAGGAATGACCCCACAGGCAATCTCTGGAAAAGCAAACACAGCATTCTCAGAGGCAAATCGAAAATGACAGGCCAATGCCAACTCAAAGCCAGCGCCGAAAGCATACCCATTAATAGCAGCTAAAATAGGCTTGGGACAATTTTCTATAAAAGCCAATACCTCTTGACCGTTTTCTGCAAACTTTCTTGCATTCAATTCGCTTAACTTGAGCAACTCAGAAACCTCCGTACCTAAGGAGAAGATCTCCTCTCCTTCTCCAGTAATAATTACACCTTCTATGGCCTCGTCGTCATAAACATCTTGAATAAGACTACGCAATTCAGTTAGCCTTTTATCTGTTAAAGTAAAGGATTTTAAACCGGCCTTAAAGGTGATGGTCAAAATGCCATCTTGTAAATTACTTTGTAATGATTCTGTTTTTTCCATGCTGGACGCAAATTTGTTTTATAGCTTAATTAAACAACCAGTAGGCAATGCAATACATGCATTGCGCTTTAATTTATCTACGCAAATTAATACTCCATTAGACTTCTTGCGAAACACTACTTCTGCTGGTAATTTGTACGGTGATCCAGTGGATCCGGTCCGGTACTCAACTCCTCACGTACATCCAGTACGTTCCGGTTTTGCGCGCGGTGTCTCCTACAAATTCCAGAGCATAAGCGCGTTTCGCAAAGAAGTCTATATTTATTTCCAAAGCTAAAAACGATACTACCCAAATATACAGGATATTTAAATAAATAGTTCAATAATTTTTTTAGTAGCCTATATCTTATCGTAACCATATATAGACTCCATATAATACTAAAGGTGAATTACTTCTCCATAAGCAGCAGCTACTGCTTCCATAATGGCTTCCGACATGGTCGGATGTGGATGGGTACTATTCTGAATTTCATAGGCGGTAGTTTCTAGTTTACGCGCAACTACTACCTCTGCAATCATTTCTGTGACATGAGCACCTACCATATGTGCACCAAGCCACGCGCCATACTCAGCATCAAAAATGACCTTTACAAACCCTTCTGGTGCACCGGCTGCATGTGCTTTTCCAGAAGCAGAAAATGGAAAAATTCCTGTTTTAATTTTATAACCAGCTTCTTTTGCAGATTTTTCTGTATAACCTACAGACGCCACTTCAGGTTGGGTGTAGGTACAAGCGGGTAGGTTATTGTAATCTAACGGCTCTGGTGTAAGCCCAGCTATTTTTTCTACACAAATAATAGCCTCGGCTGAGGCTACATGGGCTAAAGCAGGCCCTTTGATAAGATCGCCAATAGCATATACACCATTGCAACTGGTCCTATAGTAGCCATCTACTGCAACCTTACCAGCCTCCATAAGGATGCCGTTTTCTTCTAAACCAATATTTTCTATATTGGGTTGCACCCCAACAGCAGAGAGAACGAGGTCACTTTCTACCTGCAAGAGCCCCGATTGGGTAGCAATCGCTACTATTGATGAGGCCTGCTGTACCTCTACTTTGGTAACCTCGGCAGCAGTATAGACCTGCATGCCTTTTTTGGTAAAAGATTTTAAGACTTGTTTAGATACTGCTTCATCTTCAAGTGGTAACAAATAGGGATTACACTCGACTAAAGTGACTTTTGTGCCTATCGTATGGTAAAAATAGGCGAACTCACATCCAATAGCGCCCCCTCCTACAATCACTATAGAGGCTGGTTGCGTGGTGCGTGAGAGCGCTGCTCTGTAGCCTATAATATGCGTGCCATCAATAGGCAAATGGGGCAACTGACGGCTTCTTGCACCAGTTGCTAAGATAATATGCTGCGCGCGGTACAAATCGGTAGTGCCTGCTGGCGTGGTAACGGAGGCTGTACCATGAGGGAGTAGCTTACCACGTCCTTCTAGGAGGGTAATCTTATGCTTTCTAAAGAGCTGATGAATGCCCTTGCACATCGTAGCTGCAACATCTCGACTCCGCTTCATAATGGCCCCAAAATTAGGCTTGGCTTGGCTTGCTTCAATACCGTAAGCTGCAGCATGGTTCAAGTAGTCAAATACCTGGGCACTTTTTAGCAAAGCCTTTGTAGGAATACAACCCCAGTTTAAACAAACGCCACCAAGCGCTTCTTGCTCTATAACAGCAACTTGCATGCCCAACTGCGCAGCCCGTATAGCAGCAACATAGCCACCTGGACCACTTCCGATTACAATAAGATCATACTCCTGTTCTTGAGACATATAAGTTGTTTGCTTTAGATAGTAGGCCTCTTTCGAAATTCGATTTCTGATGGCAATTCTGGTGTCGAAGCTGGTCTATGCTCCTCACATACATCCGAGTATTCTGCGGTGCTCGACTGCGCTTCTCCTAAAAATTGCTGATCACAAATCGCTTTCAAAAGAGGCCTATTAATATGAAAAAAGCTATCACTTCTCATATGGTAGACAATTATAGTTAAAAAGCTACTAATGTACTATACCCAATTGCTCTTTTATGGTATGAATGGCCTGCTTTTGTTCTGCCATAATCATCAACAAGTCAAAGGCAGCAATAACGGTATCACCTCTGGGAATCACATATACACCATTACGTTTTATAAGCACAATCAATGTATTTTCTGGAAAACTCAACTGTACTATTTTTTTACCAATAGCGGGCGCGTCTTCTGGGACCATCACCTCTATTAATTCACTGTCTACTTCTTTTGATAGCTGAATACTAGGCTCACGTTTTACCACTGCTGGTGCTTCTAATTGCAGCCACTTGGCAAGGGGCGAAAGGGTTGTGCCTTGAAACAAGATAGAAGTCAGCACAACAAAAAAAACAATATGGTAGATTACATCTGCTTGGTGAATGTTATCTAACAATGGATAAGTAGCAAAAACAATGGGAACAGCCCCTCTAAGGCCTACCCAAGAGATAAAAATCTTATGGTTTACATTTAATGTTTTAGAAAAAAATAAGGAAACAAAGACACTCAATGGACGGGCTACGAACATTAAAAAGATAGAAAGCAAGAGGCCAATCCCAGCTATAGGTAGGAGCTTAGCAGGATAAACCAATAGCCCAAGCGTAATAAACATAATGATTTGCATCAACCAAGAAATGCCTTGACAAAATTGAATGATACTTTTTTTATGTGCAAAGTCTTTATTACCTAAGATTAATCCTACAAGGTAAACGGCTAAAAAAGCATTTCCATGTAAAAAGTGTGTGGCTGAATAGGTAAAAATTACTACAGCAAGCATCAAACCTGGGTAGAGCGAACGGTTAGCAAGACGCAGGTTCTCCAGCAATAAAAGCATGATTTTACCCACTAATACACCAGCTAGTCCACCTACCACCATTTCTTGAATAAAGGTAAAAATAGCTGCCATGGGGCTAATGGCTTGGTTGGTAAGGAGTAGGGTTTTAAATAAAATCATTAAAAACCACGCCATCGTATCATTACTGCCAGATTCTAACTCTAACATCGGGCTAAGATTGGCTTTAAGGTGCATGTTCTTAGCACGAATAATGGCAAAAACAGCAGCTGCATCTGTAGAAGCAACAATCGAACCCATCAGCAAGCCTTCTAATAAAGTAAATTGTATATTACCCCCCCAAAAGGCTGTAACGCCCCAAATAAAGAGCCCCACACTAAAAGTGGTGATTAAAATGCCTACGGTTGCCAGTAATATACCATTCCAAAGAATGGGCCGTATATGCTTGTACTCGGTTTCTATACCCCCTGTAAAAAGGATCAAGCTCAGGGTAATCGCGCCTAATAATTGAGCCGCTATAGGATTGTGAAAATCAATATTGCCCAATTGCTCATGGCCTGCTGCCATACCGACCAATAAAAAGATAATCAAAGCAGGAATCCCTAACCTGGTAGATAGCTTGGTAATGACAATACTTAAAAAAAGCAAAAAAGAGCCGGCAATAAGTAAGCTTTCTGGAACTAAATGCATGGGTTTCTATGGTAAAACATATAGGCTAAACGGAATGCACTACAACTGGCATAGGTTAACATGTTGCATCGCATTAATTTTCTTAAATTTAAGGAAAAATTAGTTCATTTAAGATTAAACTTATTATAGATTCTTAAAATTTAAGATTAAAGCAACTGTAGACCTTCTGCAAAACTTATTTGTGATCAGCAGTTTTTAGGAGAAGCGCAGTCGAGCACCGCAGAATACTAGATGTATTTGAGGAGCATAGACAAGCTTCGACACCAAAATTGCCATTAGAAATAGGTTTTGCAGAAGGTCTTGTAAACCCCAACTATAATGCATCCAAACAAAAAGATAAAAATATTTTTTGCTATAGGAGCTATTATTACATTTGGCATAGCCATTGGTTTTTGTATTCGGCCCCATTTTTTTTTGTATTGCGACATATGTGGTTTGCTATCAAAGCATAGAGACGCGTCTAATGAATGGGCTGAAACAACTGCCATTATTTCAACTAAAGGACAAGATAAGTCCGATGGATCATACTATTATACATACACATATGATGCACCTGAAAGCACTGCCATTAACAGGCAGGGAGAAAAAATAGTTGGTCCAATTGAAGTACATGCCCATTCAAAAAAAGCTAAGCCACGTGATCAACAAAAGGATTAGAATCAGATATCTAAAGCAGGAACCTATTATTTTTAAGCTTATGGATCATATCCAATTTGAAGAATAATAATGGCCCAATTTTTCATGACCTACAGCAATGCCTATCAATGGAAAAATAATTCTACCTGTTGAAGTAAGTCAGTGGCAAAAAGGCAATAGAAGATCCAACCCACCACCTCACGCAACCCATTTAAGGTTATTTCAATTTTATTTTGTAAACTTGCTAACGCCACGAAAAACCAAGTGGGACCTGGTGAGATCAAAAATAGCCATAGGGTTTTCAACCATCTATAATTTAGTTAAATTACCTCTATTTTTATACATTTTTAACAGTTTTTACATATGAAAAAATCAATATTTTTTAGTAAAAGGATACTACTAGCTGCCAGCCTCCTTTTATTGACAGTGGAATGTAGATGTCCTTCTAATCAAGATAACCGCAAGCTGCCTAATGAAACCAAGCACCTGGAACAGGAGCAAGCAAAAAAAATTGTTAATGACCTTAGGGCTATATTCCAAAATCCTTCTACCCCTTCTCCATCTAACTCATCGAACACAAAAACACAAGGAATTGGCGAATCAGTGGATATAACTGGTAATGAGGTATTAGGCCCAGAAACACTTCAGTTCTACAATGATATAGCTACGAAAGATGGAAACCTGGAAGGGTTAAGGGGTCTCTTATACAGCCATAGAAAAAGATAACTCAGATACTGAATTGAAAAATATAAAGGAGCAGGCGATTAAGGATATTGAAAGCAACGAGGAATGGTCAGAGGAAGAGAAACAAAAAAACAAGAAGCTGAATTTGGATATCATAGACTTATCCATCAAAATAAATAACAAATTAAAAACAATAAAAAAGTTATTTTCGGGTAAAGCAGAAGAAGGCATAAAACAATTACCAAAAGAACTAGACGGATTATTAGATCTGCATGAAAAATTCGAAAAGCTCAAAAATGATTTAGATTCATCAGAAAACTATAAAAAAGATGATGAGTCAGTACTAAAAACAAAGGCAATGCTTAGCAAGTTAGAAGATTTAGGTAGAAAGATGCTAAACAATAACAATATTGATAACCTTAACAAGATGATATCATCATTAAAGCAAGAATACACCACTTATTTCAATGAAAAGCGCTTTAATGATCTGTTTAATAAGGCTCCTAAGGGACAAGACATATCTCCAGTTCAAGCAACAAAAAGATCCTTTGGAATATTAGAATTTGCTTATCTCCACCATTATTTCTATATATTGCTAGAGGAAGCTATTCAAAAGATAAACCAGCAGCCGAATAACACCCTAGGCAAAAAGGCATATCAATAATCAATAATCCATAACCCGTTTAGGCAGTTAGGCTAAACCATAGACCTTCTGCAAAACCTATTGCTAAATGGCAATTTTGGCGCTTGTCTATGCTCTCAAATACATTTAGTATTCTGGCGACTACGCTTCTCCTAAAAACTACTGATCACAAATAGGTTTTGAAGAAGGTCTCATCTTATGCGTTATTTTATATATATAGCTTACCTTGGTAAAGCCTATAGTGGGTGGCAGGTTCAAAGGAATGCGCTTGCTGTGCAACAAGTGGTGGAAGAGGCGCTGGGTAGATTGCTACCAACCGCAGTGGCTATTTCAGGCAGCAGCCGAACGGATAAAGGGGTACATGCAAGGCAACAGGTGGCTCATTTTGATCTAATAGGGCCCATAGATCCTGCTGATGTAAGCTATAGGCTCAATAGGATTTTGCCATCTGATATTAGCATTACAGCGATTCGCCCAGTAGTAGATGGGGCGCATGCGCGCCTTGATGCATGCTACCGCAGCTATGCCTATACGATCATTACGCAGAAAGATCCCTTTTATAGGGATAGCGCGGTTTGGCTGTGCCACGTTCCACCGCTTGCCTTATTGAACCAGATCGCAGCTTTGTTTGTTATACAAGCGGATTTTGAATTTTTTAGCAAGACAACTGATGCAACAAAAAGTTTTGTCTGTAATATAAAGGAAGCTTTTTGGTTGCAAATAGATCAAAAAATTGTATTTCACATAAAAGCGGATCGCTTTTTAAGGGGTATGGTTCGGACAATTGTAGGTACAATACTGAAAGCAGCAACCGGGAAAATGGATATAACGGCACTAGCGCAGCTTATTAGGCAAAAACCCGCGGTTCGCCCCGTGCTGACTTTAATGCCGCCACATGGCTTAACATTAGTGGAAGTGGGGTATCCAGAAGCCTTATTTATAAAAGAAAATGCATCCTAACCAAGATCCTATTATTGCACTGGCCACACCGCAAGGGGTGAGCGCTATTGCAGTGGTACGTCTATCTGGAAAGGGTGTGATTGGCATCGTAAATGGACTATTTTGTGGCAGTGACTTGACCCAACAAGCCTCTCATACAATTCATTTTGGCCTTATAAAAAAGGGGGATACGACAATCGATGAGGTGCTGGTTTCCATTTTTATTGCGCCACACTCTTTTACCAAAGAAGACTCGGTAGAAATTTCGTGTCACGGCGCACCTTTTATTGTCTCTGCATTGATCGAATTATTTGTGGCACACGGTGTCCGCATCGCTGAACCAGGTGAGTTTACGAAAAGGGCTTTTTTAAATGGTCGGTTTGACCTAGCACAGGCAGAGGCAGTAGCGGATTTGATTGCAGCGGATAGTGCCCTAGCCCATCAAACTGCACTGCATCAAATGCGTGGGGGCTTTTCCTCAGCATTGCAAGAATTACGTAAAGCATTGCGCCACTTTGCAGCTATGTTAACGCTAGAACTGGATTTTGCAGAGGAAGATGTGGAATTCTTAGACAGAAAGGAGTTACATAAATTAGCCGATGCGCTTATTAAAAACTTGACCTCCTTGATAGATAGTTTCCAACTGGGTAACGTCATAAAACAAGGTGTTGCGGTAGCCATTGTGGGCAAACCTAATGTAGGCAAGTCTACATTACTAAATGCGTTACTACAAGAAGAACGGGCCATTGTTTCGCCTATAGCAGGCACTACCAGAGATACCATTGAGGGCATACTGCACTTAGGGGGTATACCGTTTAGATTTGTGGATACAGCTGGCTTACGGGAAAACACTTCGGATGCTATAGAAGCAATAGGCATTGAACGCACCAAAGCGCAGTTAAAGAAAGCCTTTATCGTACTCTACTTGGTTGATCTATCCAACACTACTTTTAAACAAGCAGCGGCCGACCTGGTTAGATGGGGCTTAGAGGGGTTACCGGTGCTTAAAATTGGCAATAAAATCGATCTTGCACCAGCTGCTGCGCTAGAAAATTTTAAAGATTATCTGCTGATTGCTGCACAAACAGGCAGTGGTGTAGCACAACTTAAAGATAAGCTGCTAGAACTGGTAGCATACAAGCCTACTGATGGGCTAGCTACTGTTGTTATCAATGCGCGCCACTACGATCGGTTACAAAAAAGCAAACAAGCCTTAACAGCTGTTATTACAGGCCTGGAACAAAAACGATCCAATGAGCTACTCGTTGTGGATATAAACAGTGCCCTATATGCACTGGGCGAAATTACAGGAGAGATTACAACAGAAGAAATTCTTGGGGAAATTTTCTCCAAGTTTTGTATTGGCAAATAAGCGGGTCTATCCAGTTAAGTGTGTAAATCACACTTTTATATGCTCTTCATATATTTCATAATCCCAATTATCTATCATTCTGGTTTCCTCATTGAAGTTAATGCCTAGTAGTATAATGGCTTTTTGTCTGAGTAAATAAGGTTGATAATACCCGTTTGCTTTGATTTGTTCTAAGGCTACTTTCCCGCTGGATTTATACTTTATCTCTATAACGTAAATTGCTGTTTCTAATTCTAAAATGATATCTGATCTACCTTGACTAGACGCTGACTCACTATGCATATGCATTTTCCTCCCACCTAAAAATCCCAATCCTTGTAACAGCATATGTAAATTGCTGTGGTACTGTTTTTCCTGGCCGCTATTGATATAGTAAGGAAGCGTGGCAAAAGCCGTATTGATATTATCTATAAAGGCATCAATTTTTTTATCAGCTAATGCACGTCTAATTTTATCCCGCTCTTGTATAAAGTAATCTTTTACGCATCGCTCTAAGGTATCTTGAATCTTTTGCGCAAAAGCCTTTGCTACTTCTTGATTAGGAAACTTGAGTTTATAAATACCTGTAGATGGTTCATAATGCGCTATGGTTAGATATCCGGTTTGAAACATCAGTGCTTTTAAACTAATTTCGCTCCTACTACCGGTATACATTAACTGATGTCTATAGGCATCAATGGGTAGTTCATCTAAGTTAAATCTATCAGGATCTGATAACATTTGACTGATTATCAACGTAGAGCTTCCCGATTCATACCAGTAGTCTTCTCGCTTCCCCTCTTTAAAAAAATGAAGGGTAGACCAAGGGTTGTAAACCGAAGGACCTTTCTCATAAAACTTATAACCATTATAATGGCTAGCAATCTCTTGCATGACTTTCTCTTGGGTCACTGACCCGCCCAGCTCTTCACTCCAAGTAGCAGCAACCATAGCTATACGATCGGAGAATACTTCTAATAACTCTTGTTCGGTATAACCAAACATAGCGGCTGCACTTTTATCAATCGTAAGATCGCTTAAATGATTGGCCCCTGAAAATACATCAGATAAACTGAATTTGCTTACGCCAGTGATAAAGGTAAATTGAAAACGTTTATTGAGTGATTTTAAAGTCATAAAGAAATCTTTCATGACCTTGATATTGGCCTGTTCCAAATCTGATCCTTTCTGCAAATTGACAACTGGCGCATCATACTCATCTATAAGCACTACTATATTGGATTCATAACCATTGCTGAGTTTTGAAAGTGCTTCTATTAAGTTTTCTAGCCCATCTTGTATGTCTGGGACCTGTATGGTCAAACCATATGAACAAGCAATTTTATCTAACTTACTTTTTAAGCTGTTTTCCAGATAGTTCGGATTGTGGTTTAGGCCTGAAAAATCTATGTTGATTATAGGATATTTCTTCCATTGATACCCACTTTCTGGCCTACCTATATAGCAGTCTTTAAAAATTTCTTGTTCTCCATTGCATATAGTGGCCAGTGTATTGATAAATAGTGATTTCCCAAATCTGCGTGGCCGAGCTATAAATACAGGGTTTTCTTTTTCTATTAGCGCTTGTGCATACTTGGTTTTATCTACATAATAGCCTGTTCTGATCACCCTTTCAACATCTGAGTAGCCAATAGGTAGTGCATCTATCTTACGCATCATTATTATATGTTTTGATTTCTTTCTATTTCATTAGACCTTCTGCAAAACCTATTGCTAAATGGCAATTTTGGCGCTTGTCTATGCTCCTCAAATACATTTAGTATCTGGCCGGTGCTCGACTGCGCTTCTCCTAAAAACTGCTGATCACAAATAGGTTTTGAAGAAGGTCTCTTGATTTTGTATACCACTATATGCTTACAAACAGATTGATCTTGATCAGCGTCAAATCTAGTTAAAGTAGCATCCTTCTCCCGTAATTTATAGCATATTTTTAGATTTTCCATCTTGCTTCCTCAGTGTGGATAGCATTAAAACAAGCCTTTTAATGAACAGTATTTACCTGATTTGGTAGTACTACGGTGGGAAGGGAAATAGCAATACTACTCTAAAATAAAACAAAAAAGCCGCTTAGAAAAAGTTGCAATTAGAAAAGGTATTTTTAAAGTTAAGCATCCGCTTAGCTATGTGGCAATGTTAAGAAAAGAACACGCCTCTGTAAAAAGCTCTAGGCGCTGCTTTCTAAACGTAACTTTTTACAATGGGCGTTTTGCTCTTTTTGGAGTATAACGTTGCCAGATGGCTGAATGGATACGTTTTTCTTTGCATCTGTAATGCTGCACTTTCTGATCGAAACTTTTTCTAAGGGCGCGGTTTCCTTTATCGGCGGTCAGTAGCAAAGGAAAAACTACAGTTGTAATATGTGGACATACGGCTAAATGGATAGATTAAATTTGCTTCAATGGATCATCATTTAGTTCTTTTATACGCTTGGACTTGGGTAGTAAATAATGTGCAGCTAGCATAACTAAACCATTGATCAACATACAAGGGAAGACCCCATCATTGGTACCCAGTATGGGAAAAATCCACTTCCGCCAAGCAAAAACAGCCAGTGCACCTGCAACCATACCGATTAAAGCAGTACGTGTACGAAAACCCAAAACAGCTAAGATAAATGGCGCAACTACTACAGGCACATACAAACGACTATACCAAAGCACCACCTTATCCACAATAAAATAGTTGCTACTAAGCGCCAACGGAATGGCTAAGGTAGTGATAAACAATATAGCCATATGGGCCATTCTATAATGATAGGCAGAGGAAATATTTTTTCTAAAAGGCAATATATTTGGCAATATATCATAGCTGATCATAACTGCACAGATATGTAGTCTCGAATCAGCTGTGGACATGTTCATGGCTAATAAACAAGTACAAATGACTCCTTTTAACAAAGGAGGAGTATAGACCATGATATAATTCCAAATCTCCATTCCCGATAGATTGGATGGTACCCATGAAAAAATAAACAAACCAACTAGCGAGAAACAGACCATTAGCATGCAACCAAAAATACCAGCATATAAGAACATCTTTTTTGCTTGGGAGGGACTAGAAGCTATATAAACATGCTGTATAAAAGCAGGTTCTATACAGTTGACCATAGTAGCTAGGTATCGCAATGTAGCCACCACTTTTCTATCATACAGGAACAAATGGCCTAACCCAAACTTTTTTTGAGCTGCTGCAAAGGCAATGGTTTGGCCAAATGAGGCATTGGTTTGCTGAAACATAAACCAGGCCAATACGCAAATAAGACTAGAGAAAATAATACATTGCCATACATCCGTCAAGATAACGGCACGAATGCCACCAAAGATGGAATAGGTAACCAGCAATAAAGTAGTCACTACCGTAATGCATAATGGGCTCACTGAATCAATACACATACTGATGCCCTGAGCCATAATATGAATTTGCATAGCAATCACAACAGTAGAATAACAAACGCTTAATAAAGCTGTAATAATCCTTGGATACTTGCCGTATAGACGACCCATTGTCTCTGGCATGGAGATATGGTAGCTAAACTTAGACATACGCATGCCTAGCCAACTCAACGTAAAAAAAACAGCAATAATACCAAAAATCCTCCAGCTTAGCCAAAAGAGTCCATCAGAGAACTGTGTTACATAGCCCATCAGGGTAGCGCCGCCATAATAAGTGGCCAATGCAGTAGCTACCAAGTTAGCTGTAGAAAATGCTCTGTTTCCCATAGCGTAGGCTCGAAAGGTGGTAGAAGGCCTTCTAGTAGCATAAAAAGCGACTAGTGAAACAGATAGCAAAAAAACTATTACTATAAACAATAAAGTGTCGAATAACATAACCAAATATAGTTAGATCAACCTATTGATTAAAACCAACGTGTTGCGTTAACATTACTATAATGTATAAAACTAGGTTGCATGGGATCGACCACTTGAAGAACCATCACGCTGCTGCGTAATTTTTCGCTTATACCGCTTATTGAGCTGCATAGGGCCCGAATCAACATCGCATGGCTTTTTTTGCGCTTATATTGAGAGGTAATTCTAGTCGATATGCCATAATTTTCGAATAAAGGAACCAACAACGATTCAAATTTAGAACGCTCACATTTGTGGTCACCATGTTTGTAAACTGCCGACACATCCCTACTTAAAGCCAGCAAGTCATCTTGAGATTTTTGTAAATCTGCAGCGTGAGTCACCTGTATTGCTTTTTTTACCAATTTAAAAAAAATACTCATGATGGTTTCATGATCATATTCTAAAGAAGGTCTAACAAGGATCTGGTCCACTGCTACATCTAAAGCATGATATCCTTTTAAATTTTTTGCTAACGGATCGGCCCCAGCATCTAGAAGCAGACCTACCACAACATCCCTGCTTTTGGCAACTGCTTTATGAAGGGGAGTGTCACCAGCGTTATCTGGTATTAAAGGGTCAGCACCAGCTTCCAGTAATGCTTGCACGATCTGAGGATCACACTTCCCTATCACATTGCAAGACTCAGCATCATTATTGTGTACAGCATCACTACTGTATTCTTTACGCCTATCATTACGCCTATCTCTACATCGTAATATGGTTGAGACTACTACACTATCCCTGCACGAAACTGATAAATTCAGCGGTGTTAGCCCATCCCTACCTTGCTTATTTATATTCAATTTTAACGACTTACTCCCGTTCACAGGAAATTTTTTGTCTAATAGTAGTTCCACCATATCTAGATCACCAAACCCAGTCGCTATAAAGAGCGGAGATACGCCATTCTTATCGAAACATGTGCAATCAGTATCTAATTCCATTAGATATTTAACTGTAGCATAATGACCGCTTTGAACCGCACGATATAGAAGGGTACAATGATCCTTATCTATATAGATGTACAATCTTGTAGACCATCTCCTTATCTTGGCGATTAGCCATTCTTTTTGATCCTTCTATTATGACATTGATCATACCTTCTAACCTTTCTTTATTACTACATTGGGCTACAACATGAAGCATGAAACTATGCTTCGATTCCATATAACACCAAGGATCCACATACTGTACCAAATAACACAGAATCTTTAAGCTATCTGAATGACCTACACGAGCATACTCTGTAAATGCTACATCCAGCGGTGTTGCGTTCACGCTATTTCTTATATTCAAAATTTCTATCAGACTACTCCATGCAGCATCACCTGTTAACCCTTGCAGTGCTTTAATTTTAATAAAAGTGTTGATTAAGTAGTATACGATTTCTAAGCTAGATAGCTCTACTGCTTGGTGCATAATTGTGTATTTTCCGTCACCAAACCTTAGAGAAAAAACTTTTTCACATGCGACTAAGTCATAGCCACGAAGCGTTTCAAATAATAGCGCTACTATATCCAGATTGTTTTTAAGCACTGCCCGACTCAACAGAGATAATTTCATGCCTTTTATTTTTTCGCTTCCACAACCAGCTATTAGGTATATTACCTTGCCACAAGGGTACGTTATAGGGTTATTTTTAATGTATTCTAGAAGTTCTTTCAATAGACTTAATTTGCCTTTTTCTATTACTATACAAAATTCAGTCTGCTCATCGTAAACTTTACACAAATCAACTGTAGACCAATCAAACTGATTCGTAACGCCACCTTCACCCTCATCGCTTAAACTGCAATCTGATGTTGGCAGGTATTCCCCATTATCACTAGAACTCCTCATAGTAGATTTACTATATTTGCTACAAGAAGTAGTAAATAATAGAAACCCTACGCAAATGACCACTATTACATGGAAACATTGATTATTGCCACACATACTTCATTCATAATGCCTACAAAAAATGATTATAGTAAATTATTTGTTAAAACAAAAAGCATTATAAGCTGAATGATAGTAAAATCAACAGACCTTCTTCAAAACCTATTTGTGATCAGCAGTTTTTAGGAGAAGCGCAGTCGCCAGAATACTAAATGTATTTAAGGAGCATAGACCACAAAATTGCCATTTAGCAATAGATTTTGCAGAAGGTCTAATAGAGGGTTATATTCATTTCATTTGACAATCAAACCATTATAAAAATCTGTTGTAAGGCATCAGCTACCACTGGAACGGCCGCTCCTATATCTCCTGCTCCAATGGTAAGGATAACCTGATGTCCTTTTATGGTAGCACAAGCAGCCAGTGCTGTGGGCAAATGATCCATCGTTACTAAGGCTTTTCTTGTACAGCTTAGTTGATCAAAAATAAGTTGCGCGGTAACACCTGGAATGGGGGCTTCTCTGGCTGGATAGATGGGCAATATAAAAACCTGATCTGCTAGACTTAGACTGGTAGCAAATGGTTTATAAAAAGCCTGGGTACGTGAAAAAAGATGGGGTTGAAAAATAGCGGTTATCGTACTGCTAGGATAGAGCTTTTTAACCGAATGTAGCAAAGCGCTAATCTCTACAGGATGGTGGGCATAGTCATCTATCAGTAGATATTCTGGACGGTTGCAAACGAAGGAAAAACGTCTTTTTATACCGGGAAAACTGGCCATAGCAGTACGTATTTGGCTGGCTGTTATGCCAAGCATCAAAGAGATTGTAATGGCTGCTAAGCCATTTTCAATATTATAGGGCCCAGCTATAGGTAAAACTAGATTCGCAATGGTTGCATCGGTGCCCACATAGTCAAAACTGCTTTGATGGGGTGCAATAGCTATATTACGCGCAACAATATCGCCTTGATCCAATCCATAGGTCAGAAAGGGTGTAGGATAATGTTTACGCACTGCTAATTGCGCTGCAGCCCTATGTTGTATCAGTAAGTGTTGTGGATTCCGTTGGATAAATGCTATAAAACCAGCTGCCATCAGGGCTGATGTTGTATAGGTTTCTGGATGATCTGGATCTGCAGCAGTTACCATGCTAAAGGTGGGTTGAAGATGGAGGAAAGACCTATTAAACTCATCGGCTTCTGCTACCATTAGTTTTACTCGATCTAATGAACAATTAGATAACAAATTGGTATCATATAGACGCATGATACCGCCCACAAAAGCAATCATTGGCAGGTTGCTTTGATAGAGTATATGGGCAATCATAGCTGAAGTAGTGGTTTTGCCATGTGTGCCGGCCACTGCTATGGTGGTAAACTGCCTAGAAATAAGTCCCAGCACTACTGCACGTGATTGGATATTGTAACCAGCCTTTTTAAAGTAGGTTAAAAGAGGGCTGTCAGTGGGAATGGCGGGTGTATAAATGACTAGGGTCTGGCCAGGATGGCGGCAAATAACTTCAGGGATCGAAGTAGGCGTATCCTCACAATGGACCTCTATACCTTCTTTTCTAAGCTGTAACACTATAGGAGATGGGCACTGATCATACCCAAAAACTTGGTACCCTTGCTTAGCCAGCAAGCGTGCCAGGGCGCTCATGCCAATGCCGCCAATACCTATAAAATATATAAAAGTGTAATCGTTAAACGGTAACATAACTATGGGTTTGGGGTTTAATAAAAAGTAAGCTAAAAATGGTTGGGGCATTTTCCTACTATGGCCATAACATTGAACGGTTTATGTAAACCGATCGGGGGCAAGTTTTGAAAAGTATTTCTTTTTTTTGATAAAAAAATCCATCAATATGCTGCCTTTATACCTATTCGGCAATGGTCGTGTAGAAGGTTTTACCATACATTTTTTTTTAAGCTTAAAAAAATCTATCTGTGCTTTTAAAATGGCCCAGCTATGTGCAAACTTGCCCAGCATTAACATCCAAAAAATAGCCAATAGGTCTAGACACACATTTCGTATCTTTTGCATCAAATGATTGGGGTGATGCTTATATAGCAGGAGCAATCTATTTCTAAAATTTAAATAGGTTTTCTTAGGGCTATTATAGGGCAGCGTAGCGCCTCCTAGATGGTAAACGGTACTGCTGCCGCAGTAATAGACCTTCCAACCGGCAAGTTGCGCGCGCTGGCACCAATCAATTTCTTCAAAGTGGGCAAAGAAAAGCTCGTCAAAGCCACCTAGCATATGAAAGGCGCTGGCACGTACCAATAGGCAAGCCCCACTGGCCCAAAAAACAGCTCTTGTATCGTCGTATTGTCCGTTGTCTTTTTCAATGCGATTAAAAATTCTTCCGCGACAAAAGGGATAGCCATAGCCATCTATAAACCCACCAGCTGCTCCAGCATAATCAAAGTGATCTGGTTTTTTTAGCGCAAGTATTTTAGGTTGGCAGCATGCGATAGCAGGATCACCCTCCATAAGGGCCAATAGCCTTTTTAACCAATGTTTGGTAACCAGTAGATCATTATTCAACAATAGGTAATAGGTAGCTTTAAGCTGCCGTAAGGCCAGATTATATCCTTTTGCAACGCCATAATTTGCATCATGCACGATACAGGCTACGGTTGGAAAATGAGCCTGTATATAATCTACAGATCCATCGGTAGAGGCGTTGTCCACTACTACTATTGGATAGCCATTACTATACCGCAATAAGGTAGGTAGATATGCTTTTAATAATGGTAGGCCATTATAGTTTAACACTACAATGGCCACACTGATCGGATCCTGATTAGGTAGCTGCTTATAGTAAGCCTGCATGCTGTTGCATGACTTCTTGAGTCTTATAGTCAATCTCTTCCAATGCTAAGTTAGCAGCACCCACTATAAGCTCCTCAACCATTTTTTTGTCCGCTTTATTGAGCAGGCTTTCATCTATTGATAAAGCCCGCAATTTTTTATCTCCACTTACTGTTACCTTGACGAGCCCAGCGCCTGTTTCTTTGGTTACGATGAGTTGGTCTAATTCTTTTTTGACCGCTTCGATCTTTTCTCGGGCCTGGTCCATTTGTCCAAATAGCGCTTTTATATCCATAGGAATAAGATAAAAATTAGTGTGATAGACTTCTTTGGAAACGCTAACTTCTGCTGGTAATTTGCACGTTGATCCAGTGGATCTGATCCGGTGCTTAAATCCTCACGTACATCTAGTACGCTGTGGTTTTGCGCTCCGTGTCGCCTACAAATTCCTCAGCATAAGTTAGCGTTTCGAAAGCAGTCTACTGCCTAAAAACAAAATAAAAACTACTTTCACTACTTTTTTTTATGCGCTTGCACCATACTGGTTATCCAATACCTTAGCGGCGCTAAGCTATGTACCACCACCAGCCATAGGGCAAGCGTTACAATAGCGTAATGCTGCGCCATCAGTAGTCCAGTAAAAAGCCAAATCAGAATGGGCATATCTATTAAAAGCATAGATAAGGCTAAATACAAACCATGGCTCACTTTACCACCAGACAACATTTGGATGAGCTCCCCTTTGTCATGGCTGATTAAGCTATCTAATAGCCAAGTTAACCCTAAAAAGATAAAGAATTGTTGAATGCCTAGCTCAAATCGATGGGTTTGCAAAATTTTAATAGGCTTTATCTTAAACCCCAACATGGCTACCGCTGCAATGGAAAGCATGGTCAAAGCAAAAAATATAGGAAATCGAACTGGAAAAATTTTTCCGGCATAACTTAACCCAGTTAACCTATTGGCTTCAGGTTTAATAAGTAAAAACAGCACTTCAGCCAGGAGCAAAAGCAAAAAAGTAATTTGAACCTTACCTGCTGATGCAGGGATAACCTGCGTACCATCCTGAACAGTTTCCTTACGCCATGCAGCTAGCCTTATAAGCCATTGATCCGGAATATATCCAACTAGTAGGCTACTGGTCACTGTTATGCCAACTGTGATGGCCACAATCATCCCTACCAGATCGACTATAGATAGCCCACTATTTCCTGCCACTACAATAAGCAGTATACCTGAAATAGATAAAGGACTAGCCAATAAGGCCATATGTGCCGCAATGCGCAGCGCAACAAGCAACCAGGACTTACCTGTATATGGAACCTCTTGTAGAGGTCGATGGAGCCATTTGGTATCCCCTGTTAAGAAGACAAAAGCATAGCAAAGCAGTACAACCAAACAGCCATAATGGTTGGTAGCCTGCTTGATACAAGCAGTGAGTTTGGTTTCCAGTAGATAAAAAAAGCCAGCCGCTTCTAATGTAGCCATCAGAAGGAGCCAGGTTGCCTGTAGGAGCATTAAGTCATTAGGCGGAGGGACAGGTTGCATCCAAAAGGTTAACAGTCCCAAGCCCAGTCCACTCAATAACCCAAGCGCAACCCCACCCAAACGCAAACCTATTATCAGCACCAATAGGAGCATAGGCCATCCAGTTGTAGATATCATAAAATAAAATATAATATAATATAATGAGGCTCCCCCCTTCGGAAAGGGAGGTCTATTATAGACCACCAATACAAATCAGGAAAAATCCAATACCCACTGCACCAGCAATGGAAACCAAACCTGGCAACATAAAACTATGGTTAAAAAGAAACTTACCAATTCGGGTAGTGCCTGTAGTATCTAAGTGAATAGCAGCCAGCATGGTAGGATAAATGGGAATAATAAAAACACCATTAACCGCTGCTGCAGAAGCCAATAATACTTTAGGCGGAATCCCTAGGGCAATACCCAGTGGAAATACAGATTTAATCGTGGCAGCAGAGCTGCCCATAATAGCAGCCATACAGATTAGGATAATAGAAAACTGCCAAGGTTTAGAAAGATAAGTGGATATAAACTCCAATAAAACGGGTTGATTGCTTTGCACAAAGGTACTGCTTAACCAAGCAATACCTAGAATAGAAAACATCCCTTGTATGCCAGCAGTAAATGCTTTACCCCGGGTAATAGACTTCGGTGAAATCCGGCAGAGCAGCATAATAGATGCAGCAGTGGATAACATCACAAGTGGCATAATATAATCAGATGGCAAAAGGACTTTTATGCCATTTATTTCCCAAGAAGGGCGTAAACATTGCAACGCATCTATTAAAACAATCGCCAAACTGCCGAGTAAAAAACAAACAATCGAGTGTTTTGCTACCCTAGCACCAAAAGGCAGCAGCGTAGGTGCAGCAGCTGTTGTTGTCTTTTCTGTAACTGTTGAAGTGGCCGGCATGGTTTTACTCAATAAGCTGGTTACAAATGTTGCCAGCAGTAGTCCGCCAACCGTTGATGGAATAATCACCTTAAAAATGGTGACCATTTCTATTCCAGAAACCCTTAACAATCCACTTAAAATAACCATTATAGCAGAAATAGGACTGGCAAGTGCACCGTGTAAAGCTGCAATCACAGAAAGGGACAAAGGCCGCTCCGGACGAATGCCTACTTCTTTAGAAACCTCTGCGATAACAGGTAAAATAGAGTACGCGATGTGATTGGTGCCACCCAAAAAGGTAATCGCATAGGTAACCATAGGGCTAATGTATATGATGCTACGCGGATGTTTTCGGATACATAGCTCAGCCAGTTGTACCAAATAGCTTAAACCACCTGCCGCTTCTATAGTGCCCACTGCAGCCACTACTGCAGCAATACAAAGCATGATTTGAAAAGGAGGATCTGCTGGTGGCGCATTTAAAACGAACATAAACAACCATACACCAAGGCCACCTAACATGCTGAGGCTCATGCCTTGTAGCCGAGACCCCAAAAAAGAAGCCAGCAAGAGTATACTTAACCCTATAAGAAACATTTGAGCAAGTGAATTTAATAATGTAATAGATGATCCTCAACAAGAAGACTACTGCCCTCCTGTTGTACTTAGACCTTCTGCAAAACCTATTTCTAATGGCAATTTTGGTGTCGAAGCTTGTCTATGCTCCTCAAATACATCCAGTATTCTGCGGTGCTCGACTGCGCTTCTCCTAAAAACTGCTGATCACAAATAGGTTTTGAAGAAGGTCTCTTGTAACCACACAAGTAAGCAAATATACATAAAACAGTGCAAACAATAACTCCCCTTTGAAACCCAATTTTTGGTGCGCAGGTTTTAGTTTAAATTTTATTTAAAAAAATATTTTACTATAATGATTTTTGAGCTTTTTAGCAAAAAAAAACGCATATAACCTTTAAACATTATAAAGCATGTAGGGGTCTCCTTGGATATAGGAAATTATTGTACGTTAAGGCTGTTTTCTGTACTAAAGATGTTCTTCTTTTTCTTCCAGGTTATTGTATAAATTTACCTGATTAGCAACATGTTTCAGACATTACTTTTCCCACTTTCCAGCAATTTATTAAAAGTGCTTAGCATCGCTTTTTTCATTGTTTACAAAGTACAATTTCTGAATACGACATACCTGCGAAGCGCTGTACCCGGTAGCTTGTGCGGTATCTTGAATGCTTAGTTTTTTAACACTTCGATAATATATTACCTTCTGGTGACGCTCATGATCAGCCTGTTTTCCACGATATTTACCCTCTTGACGTGCTCTTTCGATTCCCTGTTTTTGCCGTTGCTGACGGCTCAACCAATCCTTATACGACATTGCGGCCATTAGATCCATGAGCATATTATTGATGGCAGAAATCACAGCACGAGTTATTGGATCATTTTGTGATGGTTCTTTGTCAGACAAAACCTGCCATGAAGTTGGGATGTCCAGACTTACAATTCTCAATTCATGATGTTCAATCTGCTTTTTGAGTGTTAGCCAGTCACTGTTACTAAGTCTGGTCAGCCGATCTATTTGTTCTACTAGTAGAATATCATTTCGGTGACTATCCATTAGTAATCGTCCCAGTTCTGGTCTTTCCAGTTTTGTTCCGCTGATATTTTCTCGGTAGTAGCTAGCGATTTTGTGTCCTCTCTCCTGAACAAACTGCTCGAGCATTTCTTTTGCTCGATCTGCAAACTGATCTTCTATTGAAGCTCTCAAATAAGCTCTGATGAACATATTCTAACGAATTTATCGTATTTAGGTTATGTCATTGAATCTATTGCATATAGGTTATTTCATTGATTCAATTTAATAATTTTTAAGATATTTCATTGAGGTGTACCATTATGCGATAAAAATTTAAACGAAAATTAATCTACAAAATAATTATCAATGCAAACTATATGCCTAGGAGACAAATATTAATACGCACCGCAAGCCAGCCAATAGGTTCGGTTTTTCTGTCTTGCTTTGTTACCTGAAGAACATAGGGATGATCCCAGATAAAAAATCACTACTTTCCGATTTTTTACTCAAGCATATCGCTAGCAGACTTAATTTATCAAATGAACTTTGGAAAGATTATGCATCAGGACGAGACACCACTCGCAGGGAACATTTAATAGAACTATACCACTATCTAGGACTAAAAAAATTTACAAAACAGATTCAAAATGATTGCATTTCGTATTTAATTCCACTTGCAAAACGCACTGACAAGGGTATTCTTCTTGCACAAGAACTTCTAAAGTATATGCAGCGGAATTGCGTGATTATTCCCACTATTGATGTACTGGAGCGAACGTGCTCAAAGGCCATGGCTGCTGGTGATAAAATAGTATTCTCGGAACTGAATGCTCAACTTATATCAGAGTATAAGGTCAATCTAGACAGCCTTCTGATTGCATTAAATAATCATCTTTCACGTCTATCTTGGATTCTTCAACCTCCTGGTAAAATTAACGGAAAAAATGTATTACAGCACATTGAACGCTTGAATACGATCATGGCAATAGACTTACCGGTAGGGATCGGACGTTTAGTTCATCAGAATCGGTTACTGAAACTGGCCCGTGAGGGTCGGAATATGAGCAGCCGAGATTTGACTAAGTTCTCATCAAGCAGACGATACGCTATTCTAATATGTGTGATTGAAGAAGCCAGAGCTACACTTACAGATGAGATCATCGATTTGCATGAGCGTATCTTGAACAGTATGTTCAGCCGGGCTAAAAGGACTCAGGCGGAGCGACTCCAGCAAACAGGTAAACTTATCCAGTCTAAACTGTACCAGTATATTGCTATTGGTCAAGCATTAACTGAAGCCCGTGAATCCGGAGAAGATCCATGGACTGCTATTGAACATGTTATGCCATGGCAAAAATTTATTATAAGTCTAGAAGAAACCCGTTTTTTGACCAAAAAAAGTAATTTTGATCCACTGCATATTATTATTGAGAAATATAGTACGTTACGTAAATACGCTCCAAGAATGTTGTCTGCGTTGGAACTGAATGCCACGCCAGCTGCACAGTCACTAGCCGAGGCTCTGACAGTCATCAGAGAAATGTATCATAAACAGTTACGAAAGGTCCCACCAATGGAACCGTTGGATTTTATTCCTGAAAACTGGAGGAAAGTGGTTATTGCACCCACCGGAATAAATCGACAGTACTATGAATTTTTCGCTCTTAACGAACTGAAAGACGCGCTTCGTTCAGGGGATATCTGGGTAAAAGGTTCTCGCCGATATAAAAATTTTGACGATTACCTCATTCCTAAAAAGGAGTTTAATAAGTTGATTCAGAATCATCAGTTACCACTTTCTGTCCCTTTTGATTACAGTCAATATATTGGAAGTCGCCTAACATTATTGAAATCACGACTCGAAGAGGTAAACAAAATGGCCCTTATAGGTGATTTACCTAATGTTGAAATATCTAATAAAAGAGTAAAGGTCACGCCATTGGATAATAGTGTTCCTGCAGAGGTTTCACCGCTGACAGCCCTGGTTTATAGTATGTTACCTCATCCTAAAATTACAGAGATACTGGATGAAGTAAACGACTGGACAGCGTTTACTGACCATTTTTCTCATCTCAAAAATGAGGTCATCCGCCCTGATACTCGGCTCCTCCTAACCACTATCCTGGCTGATGGAATTAACCTTGGGCTAGGTAAAATGGTAGAGGCCTGTCCTGGAGTTACTAGATCTTCACTGGAAAGTATTCAGGCGTGGTATATACGAGATGAAACGTATTCAGCTGCTCTTGCTGAATTAGTTAATGCGCAGGGAAAGCAACCTATGGCGATATACTGGGGTGACGGTACTACATCGTCTTCAGACGGTCAGAACTTCAGAGTCGGAAGCCTTGGACGCTACGCTGGACAAGTCAATCCTAAATATGGACAGGATCCTGGTATTCAGTTTTATACGAATATCTCTGATCAATACAGTCCATTTTATACCAGGGTTATCAGCCGGGTAAGGGATTCAACTCATGTACTCGATGGCTTGCTGTATCACGAAAGTGATCTAGAAATCCGGGAACACTATACCGATACATCTGGTTTCACCGATCATGTATTTGCCATGATGCACCTACTTGGTTTTGAATTCTGCCCAAGAATTCGAGATCTACATGACAAACGACTTTTTATTCAAGGAAAAGCCCAACAATACCCTGGACTTCAGTCTATTATATCTTCGAACAGCCTGAATCTGAAAGATATCAAATCAAACTGGGCTGACGTGCTTCGTCTAGCCACCTCGATCAGCCAGGGGACAGTTACTGCATCCCTAATGCTCAAGAAGTTGGCCAGTTATCCAAAACAGAACGGTCTGGCAAAAGCTCTCAGAGAAATCGGGAGAATAGAAAGAACATTATTCATGCTGAACTGGTTTCGAGATCCAGCATTGCGTCGACGTGTACAAAAAGGGCTTAATAAAGGAGAAGCCCGTAATGCCCTTGCCCGTGCGGTATTTATGCACAGGTTGGGGGAAATCAGGGACAGAAACCTGGAAAATCAGAGCTACCGTGCCAGTGGACTAACACTGCTCACAGCTGCCATCACGCTATGGAACACGGTCTACATCGAAAGAGCTGTAGACTCTCTGAAAAAACAGGGAATAAAAATCAATGATCAATTGTTATCACATCTATCTCCATTAGGATGGGAGCATATCAATTTGACAGGAGATTATATCTGAACAAGAAAGCGTAAAAAAACATTAAGTAAGTTCCGACCTCTACGACCGGCTAACATAGAAAAATACAAAAACAGCCTTAACGTACAATAATTTCCCATATCCAAGGAGACCCCTACTATGACCTAAATCTGATCGTAAAAATTCAACATCATTAGTACTACCTAAAAAAGAAGCTATACGAGAGGCTGTTATTTCATCTTCTTGATAAGGTAAACGGACATTAACATAACGCTGGGACAACCACGTCTTGATTACATGTGCATTAGAACGAAGCTGATGCAATTCATCTAAATTTATTATGAAGTTCCTGATCAATGACTTTTTTGCATCCTTCTCATTACTAATAACTGGATTGCTATTGTAGTACCTTATAAGAGAGGGAGGGCATAAAAATTCACAAAAATAACTCTTACCTATATTTTCTTTAGGAGAGCACAAAATTAAAGCATGTTTATTTATCCCTTCTGGTTCAAAAACAGTACGAATAGCCCTAATCATCCACTTCTTAAGATGTATTACCAACATCTAGTATTAGAAGGCGTAGGATCTTTTAAATGAACATAATTGGCCAGTTGACGAATATAATCCTTACTATCATCAAATTCATTTCCTTCAAAGGCTAAAAAATAAGATTCTATAGGATTAAAACGTTCTACAAAAAACGATTTTAATATACAATTAACTAATTCCAAATTACACTCAAAACCATGTCTATCTAAATTATCTCTTAGTTCATTTACATTAACTTTTTCCCATAAATCAGGATTACGCTTAGTACTTATTTCACGCTCTTGAGTAACTACATTCAATCGAAAATTAAACTTAGTACTCAAATAGGCTTTCACTTTACTACGTTTAGTATTACTTAACTTTCTAACCCTATGGTTATCAATAGAATTTACCGTAATAGATTGTTCCTGTTGTATACCATAATCTAGAAGTAGCTGGAAATCATCAGTAGTATACTTTTTAAAATATTCTGCTATATCCTTTACATCTCCTGGCAATTGAACGGATACAATACCAAAAGAATCTCGTAACTTCTTAGAAGCATTCTTTACTGCCTCATCATTATCATAACAACATAATAGTACGGAAGCCTTACTACGTAAAATCCTCAACAGATCATCACTAGGCATCTGGTGCTCCGACTGTAAAGAAATAACATTGCTAAACCCATGTGCATAAGCACTCATGCAATCTTTTTCACCTGCCGTAAACAATACATAATCTAAGTTTCCTTCAGGTAATTGAACCAACCCAAAAACATCATCTTTATTTTGATTTTTATATGAAAATGATTTTTTCTGACCTTTAAAATAAGGATCACTAGAAAAAAAGAAGATGGTATTTCTGGAATATAGACTTTAACCCTACCAGATATATGGTAGGCAGATACAACTTGATGCTTTTCAAAATATTTAAAAGATAAACAACGACCTGAGTTAGCAGTATAAGATAAAAAACCTACTTGCTTAACATCAAACCTTCCTAAAACAGATTGGTCAATACCATACTGTAACCAGTATTTTAGATATAATCTAGAAATAAAAGATTCTGAATCAGACATGTATTCAATACGAAGTGTTTGAGAGGGTGAAGATGATTCAGTGTCTTTAACAGTGGATAAATTAGGAAAAACAATTTTTTGAGTAACTATTGATTTCTTTTCAGTATTCAAACCCAAGCACATTTCTTGGTTAATGAGTTCTAAAAGTTCCTTAAACTGTGTTCTACAATCTAATCCATAATAATCTGCCCACATCCTAAAGGCATCTCCCTGATGACCCGTATTAAAAGATTTAAATTTTAACGTACCTGTCTTTTTTTCCTTATAAATAGACATACTTGGTCTATCATCTTTCTCGGAAAATATAGATTTGTAATTTTTTTTTCTTACATTTGAATTGAATGTAGGAACCAAGTGGCGGATGAGATATTCCTCTCCCCCTACCTTTTCCAGGATTTGTTCTTTTGTTATCATAGGTTATGATATTATCCCAATGGAAGACTAGTTATTACATTCATATGGATCTCAACCAAACAAACTAAATTTAGCCTTCTTCGGGAGGCTATTTTTATATTTTTCTTCTTGTTTTCAAACGTTTTTTCAAAAATTCCATTTCTTTTTCATCTAAAAAAACATTTTTATTAACCCAATAAACCCTAAACGTTATAGTCTTTGCTATAATGTGAAAAGCACAAAGCTCTCTCAAAGCTTGAATAGCTGATGCATCTGTTTTTTTATTAGCAAACCTTTTAAATTCATCTATGTCAAACACAAATTTATCCTCCATAAAGGACCTTGTGTCCAATATGTAATACATTAACTCTAACGACACTTTTTATAATTGCATTATCACACTAGAGGTATCCACCTTAAAAGCATCAGTTAGGAATGGGTTGGCAGAAAACTCCTCACGACATTTGAACCCTTTGTTAACCATATTCTACTAAATAAATCGATATAAAGTTTGACGTTAAACAAGTAAGTTTTTTATCTTATACTGCTAACTCAGGTCGTTGTTTGTCTTTTAAATATTTTGAAAAGCATCAAGTTGTATCTGCCTACCATATATCTGGTAGGGTTAAAGTCTATATTCCAGAAATACCATCTTCTTTTTCTAGTGATCCTTATTTTAAAGGTCAGAAAAAATCATTTTCATATAAAAATCAAAATAAAGATGATGTTTTTGGGTTGGTTCAATTACCTGAAGGAAACTTAGATTATGTATTGTTTACGGCAGGTGAAAAAGATTGCATGAGTGCTTATGCACATGGGTTTAGCAATGTTATTTCTTTACAGTCGGAGCACCAGATGCCTAGTGATGATCTGTTGAGGATTTTACGTAGTAAGGCTTCCGTACTATTATGTTGTTATGATAATGATGAGGCAGTAAAGAATGCTTCTAAGAAGTTACGAGATTCTTTTGGTATTGTATCCGTTCAATTGCCAGGAGATGTAAAGGATATAGCAGAATATTTTAAAAAGTATACTACTGATGATTTCCAGCTACTTCTAGATTATGGTATACAACAGGAACAATCTATTACGGTAAATTCTATTGATAACCATAGGGTTAGAAAGTTAAGTAATACTAAACGTAGTAAAGTGAAAGCCTATTTGAGTACTAAGTTTAATTTTCGATTGAATGTAGTTACTCAAGAGCGTGAAATAAGTACTAAGCGTAATCCTGATTTATGGGAAAAAGTTAATGTAAATGAACTAAGAGATAATTTAGATAGACATGGTTTTGAGTGTAATTTGGAATTAGTTAATTGTATATTAAAATCGTTTTTTGTAGAACGTTTTAATCCTATAGAATCTTATTTTTTAGCCTTTGAAGGAAATGAATTTGATGATAGTAAGGATTATATTCGTCAACTGGCCAATTATGTTCATTTAAAAGATCCTACGCCTTCTAATACTAGATGTTGGTAATACATCTTAAGAAGTGGATGATTAGGGCTATTCGTACTGTTTTTGAACCAGAAGGGATAAATAAACATGCTTTAATTTTGTGCTCTCCTAAAGAAAATATAGGTAAGAGTTATTTTTGTGAATTTTTATGTCCTCCCTCTCTTATAAGGTACTACAATAGCAATCCAGTTATTAGTAATGAGAAGGATGCAAAAAAGTCATTGATCAGGAACTTCATAATAAATTTAGATGAATTGCATCAGCTTCGTTCTAATGCACATGTAATCAAGACGTGGTTGTCCCAGCGTTATGTTAATGTCCGTTTACCTTATCAAGAAGATGAAATAACAGCCTCTCGTATAGCTTCTTTTTTAGGTAGTACTAATGATGTTGAATTTTTACGATCAGATTTAGGTCATAGTAGATGGATTAGTTTCGAGGTAGAGTTTATTGAATATATAGATGATGAAGCAATATATATATTGGAAAAAGCCTGGGCTCAGGCTTATTATCTGTATAAATTAGATAATAGTAGTGGAGAATTAAGTGAAGAGGAATTTTTAGAGTTAAAAACTCGATCTTATCAATTTACAACTAGTTCTACAGAAGCTTAGTTGATAGTACAGTATCTTTCCCCCTCTACTAAAGAATTAGGGGAATTTATGACAGCTACTGATATACTTAGATATTTGCAGGAGATTGTTGGAATTACTATTAGGTTGAATACTAAATTGGTAGGTAGTGCGCTAAGAGAAGCTGGGTTTGATAGGGTAAAGTATTATATGTTAGATAGACGTGGCTATTTTGTCTAAAAGATAAATGTTTAATTTTTGGGAAGTGGTATATATCTGTAATTATTTGCAGATTTTGTGAATTTTTTGTAAAATTAGCCTTTAATGTTACTTGAATGGTAAAATTGTAATAATAACGCGATTAGTTTTAATTTTAAACTAAAAAAAACAAAATGAACACAAAGAAATTTAAAATTATGCTATTCTTGTATATGATAGGAATAACAGGGTGTAACAAAATAGAGAATCCAAGTTATATGGATGGTGGTGGTGATAGAAAGGAAGAGAGCAAGGAGAAATGTAGAAAAATAGGTGATTTGTATGGGGACTCTAAAGCAGGAAGTAGTTCCACTGAAATTGTTACATATGGTTCTATAGACTGTCATAAGATGATGGAAGACTCTCTCGGGGGCATGAAGGAAGCTGTTTCTATTGCAGAGGAGATTTGCATTAGTAAACAAGAGGCTCTTGATCATGCAAAAGAAGCTCTTGAATGTGCTAAGAATTCATTAGAGATGAAGCGTAAAATTGCAGATGATGCAGAAAGGGGGAACTTGGAATTGGCAGGAGGTGGTACTTTATATCATAAGATGATGGAAGACTCTCTCGGAGGCATGAAGGAAGCTGTTTCTATTGCAGAGGAGATTTGCATTAGTAAACAAGAGGCTCTTGATCATGCAAAAGAAGCTCTTGAATGTGCTAAGAATTCATTAGAGATGAAGCGTAAAATTGCAGATGATGCAGAAAGGAGGAGCCTAGAGTTGGCAGGAGGAGATACCTCATCTTCAGCATGCACGAAGGGTAAAGATTGAGATGGTAAAGACAGGGCTACTAGACTGGATTTAGGAGATGGAGGATATTTCCTAGTAAGTATCAGTTTAGTTAAGTATTAAGTTTACCTAATCTAAATTTATTTTTTTTGGGTCTTTATATTATATGTATTATTTAATAATTAATCCTAATGACGTATACACCTAATATTAAAAGTTTAACATTGTTTTTTTCAAAGTTTTTGTTTTACATTTTTATACCAATCTCGTTAATGGGAATGTTGAACCCAGCTGATCCACCAGGACCGGATTTGTATAATCAGACATATGATACGCTTACATTAAGATATAACGCTTTAAATGGAGCTACTAATCAAGGTCTTAATGGTTACAATATTGAGTTACGAAACTCTTTTATGGCCATGCGTGATTGTGTTAATCAAACTTATGATTGGGCTCATCATCATGGACAGCTTGCTGAAATTGATTTTGATAAGGCTAAGCTTTTGTATGATAGGGTTGTCAGCATTTTGGGCCGTATCGCAACTTTTGCTGCAAGTGCTCAGACTCGTGTAGCAGCTGTTCAATCTAACGTACAAGGTGCAGCGGTATTACCTGGTGATCAGCCTATCTTAGATGCTTTGAATCAAGCTAACAATATTAGGCAACAGGCCAAAAATGCTCTTGATCAAGCTCAAGCCGCTGCTAATAGAGCTCAAGCTGCTGTGCGCAACGCCCGTAATCGACGTGACGCTGCTCGTAGAACGGTACGCCAATTAAATCAGCAGATTTTTAATAATGTTAACTATACTGGTGCTAATGTTACAAATTGTAATACTATGTTTACAAATGTTAAAAATAATATTACTGACGCTAATGGGTTTGCTCGTACAGCTAAAGATGCTGCTATAGAAATCCGTAATGAAGTTAATAATCTTGATCAGTATATGGTAAACATCCGTTTACAAGGTACCAATATTAATATTCAACTACCATGATTACTCTGTTAGAGTCTTAAAATATATTTTTCCTTGACTAACGAAATTAATTAATTCATTGGACTTGTTAGTCAATGGCAGAACTTTGTTTTATTTCTATATATGCTTAATAGATAGCAATATTCTATCATTTGACTATACCCTAAAAAGTCAAAGCTTATTATAAGGGTATTAAGCAAAATCGTTCGTGTAGGGTCGAGCAATGGCGCGGGCGCGGTGGTGTTATCCCCGTTTCCATTGCCCGCCTCGTCAAACGCAGCATACAGATTTCCCGTACTACGCTTTCCTGACAACTTCTTATCATTACCTATGGCCTATCTAATAGTTTTGCTTTCAGAATAAGTCTTACTCCACCTTGAACTATAGAAACCTTGCTTTAAGCCACGACTTGTAAGCTTTAGCTTTGATATATATCCTCCTTCTCAGGTCCTGTAATATTATGGGCGTTTTTTTATCATCATACCCTTACCTCCCTTTTTGTCGGAGCAATGTTATCAGTAGGGTCCCTTTGCTCCGCAGCTATTACACTGCTTCTTTGCTAGTACGAACCCATCCGCCATCATCTTCATCTTTCAGCTCATTTCCTGGTGTTGCCAGTTATAGAGCCTATCCTGCTCCAGGAGTTTTCTTCCTGGGATGAGGAGGACTTCTCCAGTCACTCAGTATATCCTTATGATCATGCTGCCACTAACACCCCGCCGAGGTATTAAGTCGTTTCAGTTAGTTTTCGACTTAACATGTTGCCTTCACTGTGTATTCGTTAGTTCGGCCCTCAGAGTTATTAGCTTTCGAGGCTATCCGTGTGTTCGCTTGCGCTGCGGCCTGATCATTTGCACCTGCACCTACTGGTACATACTAGTCTCTCTGGACACACAAATACACGCTAAGCGCTTACCACTTATCAGCATATTCTTCCATAACATGTGCGTCTGTAAAATTGAGATAGATTGCGGTGGTCATTAACCTATCATGTCGTACGTTTATATTAATAAGATAATCTTATTAAAGAGCTGGAATAAGGCAGCTATCATGTTGGTAGTAGATACCGCTTTGGACGTTCCGCCCCCAGCTCTTTTCATCTTAAAAACTGAATAGTTCGCTGGCCATTCAAGCCCGTGTATGCGACGATAGTTCACAAGATGAATCAATTTAATACAAACATCTAATACTATGAAATATATAGGCATCGATATAGCAAAAAGTAGTTTTGTAGCGGCTTGTCCTCAAGGTGAAGGCTATACTACGGCTATCTATACAAATGATCCAGATGGCATTGCCCTATTTTTGGCTCAACTTGATAAATTATTTCATCACTGTGTTTTAGAAGCCACTGGCAACTATGGTGCTTTATTAGTAAAGATGCTGCTAGAATCTGAGGTATCTGTATCAGTTGTTAACCCTAAGCAAATCAAGCATTTTTCTCGTGTAATGCAGTATACGACAAAAACAGATAAGGTAGATGCCAAACTTATTGCGCTGTATGGCTCAAAGATGGAACCTAAGCCCTGCACAATGCCTTTAGAAAGTATACAGGCTTTAAACGTGAATTCGGGATTATCCAGTCCAATAAGATGTTAAAAGAGCTCCTTTGTGTTTTAAATTTGGAGATCAAGTTTGCAACCAAATTAACAAAGGAGCCAGTTATGAATGTATCAAAATTAGTAGAAATATACTACGCTGTTAACGAGTTTCTCAAAAAATTTATGCCTTATATGGAAAAACAACTGTTAACCAATTCTACAAGAAAACCCACTAGAATATGTTCATTAAGTTTAAGTGAAATAATGACCATACTCATTGCCTTTCATATAATTGGCTTTAGAAATTTTAAGGCTTATTATCTTCATTTACAGCAATTTCATACTAGTGAATTTGGCAAGTTAGTAAGCTACAATAGGTTTATAGAACTGGTCCAAAGAACCTTGATTCCCTTTTACTTTTTTACACAAAGCCTTTCTAAAACCAAAACAGGCTGTTACTTTATGGATGCTACGGCTATCAAAGTTTGTAATATCAAAAGAGCCCATTCTAATAAGGTTTTTAAATCAATTGCTACTAAAGGTAAAACCAGCACCGGTTGGTTTTTTGGCATCAAATTACATTTGATAGTCAACGATTTAGGAGAAATTATGAATTTTTAACTCACAACAGGTAAGGTTAATGATAGGTTTCCTGTAAGGAATTTATGTAGAAATTTGCTCGGTAAAGTATTCAGTGATAAAGGGTACTTGAGTAAAGATTTATTTGAGAAACTAATGGATAAAGGCATGCAACTGATTACCCAAATCAGAAAAAATATGAAAAATGCTTTTATGCCACCCTGGGACAAATTGATGATAAGAAAACGCTCGATAATTGAAACCATTATAGATCAGCTTAAAAATATTAGCCAGATAGAACATTCCAGACATAGAAGTATCCCTAATTTTCTTGTGAATTTGATAGCTGGAATTGCGGCTTATGACCTAAAAGAGAAAAAACCTTCTATAACTAATATATATATGGCTGATTTACAATAAATAAAATACCGAATTGAGGTTTTAAATCAACAAAAAACACTTTTTACTCAGCTCAAGAAACAACTTACGATGTCTTATAATTTGCTGGAGTCTTTTAGTGTGTTGCCTAAACCAGATGATGCATCCTTAACCATGCTCAAGTCAACTATATCCTATCAGGAAGAACAAATAGCTATATTTTAGAGAAAGCAATGCTTTCTATTACGCAGGAACACTATAAAGAGATCTATAAACGAATTAGTTCTATTAAAGGGATTGGCGATAGAACGACTATGGAACTTATCGTTTCCACTGGTGGTGGTAAACACTTCCAAAGTGCTAAACAGTTCTCCAAGTACGTCGGCCTGGCACCTGTTTATGAGCATTCAGGTACATCAATAAGAAAAAAAGGGTATATTAATCGTCATGGGAATCCTGGGTTACGTTCTTTGCTTTATATGGCTTCTTGGCCTGCTATACGTTTTAATAAAGCCTGTAAAGCATTCTATGAAAGGTTAAAGGAAAGGGGAAAACCTAGCAAGGTAGCCCTTATTGCTGTGGCCAATAAACTGATTAGACAAATATTTGCTATCATAAGAGACAATACTTTTTATGTAGATGGTCATCTATCTAAACTTAAGGTAAATCCTTAGTATTGAATGGATAGGCAATATGATATTTCATAACTGAATAGATTATAAATCTATCTTGATTATCAATTTAAATTAAATTAGAATTATAATAGTTATAATGTGGACTTATGGATAACTTGATCAAGTTATCCATAAGTCCACATCCCAATCAAGACGGACCTTAAAGATAAAAGATTTTTGTCACAAAAAATTTGTTTATTAACATAGTTCGTCCAAGTATTTTTTGTACTGATGCCAAAGATATTCCTTTTTGTAGTGCTAAAGTGGCAAATGTATGACGCAGGACATGCGGGGAACTTCTTGTGCTATTTTTGCTCTGTTAGCAATCTGTTTAATGATTTTTTGCACTTACCTTACGCCAATAGGCCAGGAATTATTAATCGCGAAATAATGCTCAAGTAATGTTTGAACCCGCTTAGACATAGGTACCACACGTTTTTTAGATTTTTTCCCATAAGGCCCACCTTTACCAGAAATACGCATCGCCTTTTGTTGCCATAGGATTTGCTGTGTAGTAAGCCCACATAATTCGGATACCCTTAACCCTGTATCTAATAAAGTCCACACGATTAATTTTTCTTGCACAGTTTCACAAGCCTGACATAGTCGATCCGCTTCTTCAAATCGTAAAGGTTCTCTTACATATTGATAGGCCATTTTATGATTTTGGTTTTAAGTTCGTAAAGTATTAAAATTTACGAATTAAATTCGTTATTTATAGCATCATTTATTCATTCATAAAGAGCGAAATATAACAGGTATTGAGCTGAAAATATATTATTGTTTCTTAAAGATATTTTTTTGATAGTTCGTTTTATTAAGTGGATCACGAAGTCAAGAAGTGATAAAATTAAAAAAGTATTTATGGTAATTACTAATTACTCTCATCTTCAATTAGTAGAACTAGGTACGCTAACATCTCAAGATATAAAACGCGTTAATCAATGTCGAAGAAATTATAATAAACTTGGTTTTGCTTATCAAGTTATTTTTGTCAAATTGGCCAACTATTTTCCTAAGCAAAAACCATTTGAAATCATACCAGAGGTGCTAAACTTTGCCAGCTTACAACTCAATATTGATGAACTTGAAATTATATCTTATAAAAAAAGAAGAGAAACTATTGCTGAACATCAGGAACAAATTAGAATTTATTTGAATTTAATTCGGTTTGATCATCAAGCTATTGAACTATTAAATCATTTTTATTTAAAGAATCTTCCAGGGTTGAATAATCAGGAATATTACTTGTGCGTGCTGAACAATTTTTAAAAGAGCGTCGTTTTTTGCAGCCCGCTAGGGACACTTTAGAGCGAATTATTGTTACTCAGCGTGAAAAAGCACGACAATTTATTTTCTCAAAAATCTATTCACAGCTCGATGAAAAAATGATCGAAAGCTTAGATAGTATCATCTCAGTAGACGAAGGCAAAACTTCTAAACTACAACAATTAAAATGCCCACTGGCTAAAGCATCACCCAAAGGTATTCTGGCATTAATTCAAAAATTAGAACTAATCCAAGAAAGTAAAATACTTGAGATAGAACAGTCCTGGTTAAACAACAATTATCAGCGTTCGCTAGCTAAATATTGCAGTCGATGCTCAGCACACAGATTACGACAAATGAAACCTTCACACCGCTATGCTATATTGGTTTGCTTTTTATGGCAAACCAACCGTGACACGATTGATTATATTATAGATATGCACTTCAAATTGATTACCAAAGTTTATAGTTATGCACAAAATGAACTCTTTAAAGAGATGCGTAAGAAGCGTAAAAAAATCAGAAGATCACTTTCCATTTTAAAAGTAATTAGCAACCTTATCTTAGATGATACAGTTTCTGACGAAGAATTACGAAAAAAAGTCTTTCAAAAGATACCACGAGAAATTTTAATTGCACAAATAGATGATGCGGAATCTTGGTTGACAGGTAAGTATAGCCATGTGTTTAATCTGATTATTAAAAGATTCAACTATCTTCGACAATTCTCACCAGCACTCTTCAACCATATTCATTTCCAACAGGAAGGCAATATATCATCGGATTTACTAGAAGCTATCGATATTTTGCGGGATTTAAACAGTAATAACAAACGTAAACTACCAGAAGACACACCAATGGGATTTGTACCTGTAAAGCTTAGAACCTTAGTTGCTCCATGCGGCAATATTGATAAACAGGCTTGGAATGTGCATTATTAACTAGAGTTAGAGATGAAATCAAAGCAGGTAATTTATCTGTTAAAGGTAGTAAACGCTTTTGTCAATTTGATGATTTTTTTATGTCTGATAATGATTGGATAAAAATTAGATCTGATTTTTTCAAGCGTATAAAGTTACCAGAAAACCCAACAGATGTTCCTTCCTATTTGATAATGAGATTAAATAATGCTTATATGATACCTTTTTAGCAAAAGAATCTGAAAATACTTATGCAAAGGTTAAAGATAACAAATGGATATTATCAGTTGATGCTGCATCAGAGCTAACCCCTGAAGATGAATTGGATTTAGATAACTTAAAAGTTGGTTAGCAGATCATATGCGACATGTTAAATTACCTGAATTGCTCATAGAAGTAGATAATGATTTACACTTTACTTGTCATTTCATGTTGCCTGTAAAACACAATCAACGACTTGTAGAAGATATCTGTTCAATTTTAGCCACTATAATGGCACATGGTTGCTTTATAGGAACTTATACAATGGCACGATTAACGTCAGGAATCAGCTATGAACAAATTAAACGTGTCACAGATTGGCAGTTAACAGAAGGAGCACAACGCAGTAGCTTAGCCGAAATTGTTAAAGCTATTTCTGATTTGGATGTAACACAATCATGGGGTTACGGTAAAACATCAAGTAGCGACGGTCAGCGTTATGAGTTTAAACAAAAAGTATTGAATCAAACCTATAGTACCAAATTTGGTGATTTTGCATTAGAATTCTACACGTTTGTTGCAGATAATTACGCACCTTTTTATAGTACACCTATTGAATGTACGGATCGAGATGCCGCTTATGTATTAGATGGCTTACTCTATAATGAAAGTGATCTAGCTATAGAAGAGCATTATACAGATACGCATGGTTATACAGAAATTAACTTTGCAGCTTTCGCTTTACTGGGTCGAACATTTTCACCTCGTATCAGAGGTGTGCAACATCAAAAAATTTATCGCATTGATGAAAAAAAAGACTATGCTAGCTTAAAACCACTACTCTCATCTAGTGACCATAAAATTCATATCGAATGGATTACTGGTCAATGGGACCGGATGGGACAATTTTATGCCTCCATTGAGAGAGGTCATGCTACAGCATCAGTGGCATTAAAACGATTAGTATCATTTAATAATAAAAACCATTTCTATCGTGCCAATCGTGAGCTTGGAGGATTATTAAAACTGAGAATATTTTATTATATGTCTGATCCATTATTACGAAAAAAGCGGCGGCGTGGGTTACTCAAAGGTGAACAAATACATCAACTTGCTAGAGAAGTAGCTTATGGTAAAAGGGGTAAAATAAAAGCACGTGATTTTCAAGAACAAAAAAATACATGTAGCTGTTTAACATTGATCTTAGCTTGCATTATTTATTGGCAGGCAAAGGAAATTAAATGCGTAATAGATGAATGTAATCCTAAAGCTGAAAAAATAAATTTGAAATTATTAGAGCACATTAGCCTATCGGATGGGATAATGTATTGCTATACGGATAGTACATCATAAATAAAAATTTGATTAAATGATTTAAGCCTTAGCGTACATTTACGAACGATTTTGCCTAGTACCCTTCTACTAATAAAGCACCATAATTGCCAGTCGCCTCTAAAACACAGTGATCTAAGAATTTATCAAGTTTAGTTAGAAAAGTTAAAATGCCAGATCGGTCGTTATTATACGTAGCCGTAGCATAGCCTTTACCTTTAGGGAAAGCAGCTACAAAACTACTTTTTGCTATATCGATGCCTATATATTTCATATTATTAGACGTTTATATTAAAATTGATTCATCTTATGAACTATCGTCGCATACACGGGCTTTTAATGGCCAGCGAACTATTCAGTTTTAAAGATGAAAAGAGCTGGGGTTAAACGTTAAGGACGGTATCTAGTACCAGGTGCAATGCGACCTTATTCCAGCTCTTTAATAAGATAGTCTTATTTAATACAAACGTACGACGTGCTTTATTTTCCCTTTTCTGAGATCACCCTTTATATGCTTATTTAGCAATACGTAAATCTTGATACCATTGCGATATTAATATTGTATATTTGATTAATTCTCATTAAGAATGATATGTAAGTAATACTAAAAAAGTATCACTATAATATTAAGTAATGTTTATTATGACATATAAAATATATTGTAATAAATCTATATTAGTGTAAAAATGATATATGTAATAGGTGGTATTAAAGGAGGATCTGGTAAATCTACTATTTCTACAAATTTAGCAGTTTTAATGGCCAGAAAATTCAAAGATATTCTTTTAATTGATGCAGACGATCAACAAAGTGCCTCTGATTTTACTGTTTTTAGAAGTGCAACAATGAAAGATAACTTGGATTATACATCCATTCAGTTATCAGATAGAACAGTTCGTGATCAAACAATAAAGTTAGCATCAAAGTATGACCATATTATTATTGATACAGGTGGTAGGGATACTACTAGTTAACGCGCTGCTATAAGCATTGCTGATATTTACTTAGTCCCATTTGTTCCTAGATCATTTGATATTTGGACAATAGAAAAAGTATCCACACTAATAGAAGAAATGAGGATCATTAACCCAAAGTTAAAATCATTTTCTTTTATCAATAAGGCTGATTTTAGTGGGCAAGATGATAGTGAGGCTGCTAACCTTCTTAAGGAGAATAAAACGTTGGAGTTCATAGATATTTTCATAGGAAACAGGAAGTCGTTTCCAAATGCATCTTCAAAAGGACTAGCAATTACTGAGATAAAGCCTAAAGATGTAAAAGCTATACAGGAGTTTAATGCTTTATTTAATTTTCTAATTAATATTAACTTAGATTTAAATTAATACTAAATTGGTTCTATAATACAATTAAATGAATTACATCAGTTTCGTTCTAATGCTCATGTAATCAAAACTTGGTTGTCCCAGCGTTATGTTAATGTTCGTTTGCCTTATCAAGAAGATGAAATAACAGCATCACGTATAGCTTCTTTTTTAGGAAGTACTAATGATATTGAGTTTTTACGATCAGATTTGGGTCATAGTAGATGGATTAGTTTTGAGGTAGATTCTATTGAATATTTGGATAATGAATCAAGGTATATTTTAGAGGAAGCATGGAAGCAGGCTTATCATTTGTACAGATTAGATTCGAATAGTGGTGAATTAAGTAAAGAAGAATTATCAGAATTAGTAGATCGTTCTAATCACTTTACGACTATGTCTACAGAGGCTGAGTTGATTGTACAATATCTTTCTCCTTCTACTAAAGGAGAAGGAGAATTTATGACAGCTACCGATATACTTAATACTTGCAGGAAATTGTTGGCACTACGATTAGGCTAAATACTAAATTAGTGGGAAGCGCGTTAAGAGAAGCTGGATTTGATCGGATTATGTATAATGATATAAATAGAAGAGGTTTTTTTGTGAAACGTGTTTGGATATAGTGCTCTATTTTATATTTAGAGACTGGTTTAGTTGGGTGTGGTTATAAAGTATATTACTGCATTTATTTTCATATTTTATAAATTTTTTTGTATCATTAGTAAGTTAAATCTGTTATTAATATTTTGAATTTAAGGTTGTCCTATTAAAGTATGGTAAAAATATATAGAAATAGAGTATACTCATCTATTTCATCAATTGGATCATTATTATATCTTCTTGGTTTTTTCTTTCAGTCTTGCTCTATTAGAGGAAGAGAGTTGAATATAAATCCTATTCCAATAGAATCTTTGCAAAATGATTTAAGGTTTTATGTCAACGGATTCTTTCCAAGAGAGTTAAGAAGTAAATTTACAAGATTAGAGGGAGAAGGTTTTGTTGGTGGGTAAGATCCAAATAATGATAACATTAGAAAGCATTTTATGTTTGTATTTTGTAATTCTCTTTATTTGAAAAAACCTGGAACAGTGTTTGATGAAGATGGAAGGGATCAGTTTGTACGTGAATTTAGAAGAATTCCAGGTAATCAAATGTTAATTTGGGAACCAGTGCGAGTAGATTGGGATACTAACGTAGCACGCAATAACAGACGACCATACACGGTAGAGTTTAGGATACGAGATCTTTTTACAAATTTTTATGGTTTTCGTTCGCATGATGACTCAGGTCATTTGGATATTTTTAATTGGGATTTTGCAGAACATGGGCGTTCGCCTAGGTATCTAGGAGATAGGGTTGACGTAGATCATTTGTTTAGAGATAACAGTATTACGATTGAGCTACCAGCATTTCTTCATAGAGAAAAGAATAGATTTATAGATAATCTAATACGTTTGCCTCTAGAAAACGTAATAAGGGAATCCGATAATTACTGGACACATAGACCAAATAGAGGTAGACTATAAATATACAAATCAAAGGATACAAGAGATTATGTTCTGTTAAATAAAACGGTTAAGTAATTATATGTATCATCAACTTCATAATAATTCATCTTATGTTTAAAAAAAGGAATATTTACGTTTTATTATTCATATGCGTAACACATTTAGGATGTACATCATACTATCGTAATCAAATGAATAAGGGAATGGGAGACGAGCTAAGTTGTCAGTCTACGTCTAAAGAGGAGAATATATGTAGTGTACCTGAAGATGACAGTGATATCTATCTTATTCGTGAAAAGGTGAAAGAGTTCTTGAACTTAGGAAGGCTTGTGCAAGGATCTTGTATATCTAGTGAGGAATTAAATTTAGTATTTAATGAACTAGAATGGGATAGCAATAGTTTTGATCTAGATGAACTAAAAGGGTATAAAAACTTTTTAAACGAATATGGGTCTATATATGGTAGAAGCTTATTTATATTCGGGCCTACCAAGGCAGCTGATGATAAACAGAAAAAAGTTAAGTGTATGATATCAATGCAACGTTCATTTAATAATAGAATGAATGAAACTGTGAAAGAACTGGAAGGAAAAAAAATATGGTTAATAGCTGAAGATGAAGATAACCAGTATTATATAGATTTTTCAAATCATGGATATATATATGTTATTGGGATTGATGGTATACCTAAATATTTCTCTAAAAGTTTTTTAATATTTTTGGCTAGGTTGCTTGAAGATTATATGATGAAATCTGGAGAAGTTGATTCTTATAAAGAAAAAAAGCCTTCTGAAGAAAGTCTTGATGACAGAGTAAATAAGTTTTTGAGCAAAAATAGACTTGAATTAGGGTTTGCTATAACTAATGATATATTAGGTTCGTCAATTAAAAAACTAGGCATGAATATCAATAGTTTTGATCAATATGAATTGAAAGGGTATAAGGAGTTTTTAAATAAATATGGATCTATATGTCGTACATCTTTCGATATATATAAATGTGAACTTAGTGAATATGAATATCTAGATGATAAGATTAAGGAAAGTAATATAGACAAGAAAGTTAATGTCATAACATCAACTCAAATTTTATTTCATCGTTCTATTAAGAAACTAGGAAGAAATGAGAAAAATTATTGGTTAATATCTAAAGATCAAGATATTCAATATTGTATAAATTTAGAAAAAAATTCTAATTTAGGCCATGTATTTTGTGTAGATAGTTCTGGTAATCTCGTACATTTTGCTAAAGATTTTTCAGAGTTTTTGGATAAATTTTTTAATAAGTTTGAAAAATGTGTTCAAAAATAAACATTTCTGTTCATATTACACCCAAATGTATGGGTGTACCTGGCCCTGTCCCATTAAGTGTGTAAATCAATTTTTGGTATTTTTTGTGGAGGCACCTATCCTTTAATTTAAAGTATAGGAAATAAAAAATTAGATTCTCTATTAAAAAAAGGGATCTTGACTAGAAGAGCAATGTACTTATATTTGTTTTTCTAGTCAAGATCCCTTAAAATTTTTATTGAAATCAGCTCTTTAAATGTAGTAGTTAAGATTTAGTCTTACAATTGTTAAATTGTATGGATATAAATTATAACTATTATGAACTTACATCAAAAAATCATTAAACCGAAATTAGGCTTATTAGAACTAGCTAAAACGTTAGGTAACATATCCTCTGCGTGTAAAAATATGGGTTATAGCCGAGATAGCTATTACCGATTTAAATCCTTGTATGAGACAGTTGGTCAAGAAGCATTGTATGAAATAAGCCGTAAGAAACCTATTCTAGCTAATAGAGTAGACCCTAATATAGAAAAAGCAGTAGTAGATATGGCCATAGACTATCCGGCTTATGGTCAACTTAGGGTATCTAACGAATTAAAGCAACAAGGTATACTTGTCTCTCCTGGTGGCGTAAGATCTATCTGGTTACGTAATGACTTGAACAACATAAAGAAACGGTTTAAAGCTTTGGAAGCTAAGATGGCGCAAGATGGTTTTGTTTTAACTGACTCTCAGCTAGCAGCATTAGAAAAACGTAGAAACGAACAAGAGGCATGTGGAGAAATAGATACCGAACATCCTGGTTACTTAGGCTGTCAAGACACCTATTATGTGGGTAACTTTAAAGGTATAGGTAAAGTTTATACGCAAGTCTTTATAGATAGCTATTCTAGAGTAGCTAATGCAAAACTCTATACTGATAAGACAGCTCTAACAGCAGCTGATATGTTAAATGATAGAGTATTACCTTGGTATCAAGAGCAAAGCGTACCAATCTTGCGCATTCTAACAGATCGTGGTACTGAGTATAAAGGTAAAATAGAACATCATGCTTTTGAGTTATTTTTAAGCATTGAAGGCATAGAACATACTGTCACTAAAGCTTATTCACCACAAACCAATGGATTTTGTGAACGTTTTAATAAAACAATGAAGCAGGAATTTTTTGATACAGCAATGCGTAAAAAAATCTATACTAATCTAGATGATTTGCAAGAGGATTTAGATAGATGGTTGCATTACTATAATCATGAGCGACCCCATTCTGGAAAGTATTGTTACGGTAAAACACCTATACAAACTTGGGAAGACAGTAAAAAATTAGTCTTTGAAAAAATAATCAAATCGCCTATATTGAAGAAATGTCTGACAAACTAGACTTAACTGACAAGTTTAAACTATAATTTTTTACTGCCTGTAAGATTAAATCTTAACTACTACACTTTAGATATATGTTTTAACAAAAATCTTTTTCAAAATTTTCCCAAATATGCGTGCATCCCATTTTATCTCTTTTATCGTACAATCTTTCATTTACACTTTTAATATATTTATTTACTTTACCGGACCATAACTGTAATGTATTGCACTTAGAACGCAGATCACTATTAACCTTGCTTAACTCGTTCATCAACGAGTTTAATCTAGAAATACTACCATCATGGGTTCTTATTTTAGACTCTAGTTCATCCCTACTGTTACATAGCTCTTCTATCTCTCTTCCTAAACGCTTGTCTTCAGATTTTAAAATACTAACGTCAGCCTCTCTAGTTTCTCTCTCATTTTTTATATCACTCCTGGTTGTTCTTTGGAAATTTTTGTATTCTGATTCTTTCTCATATTTTTTAGTATCTAATCTTGCTGTTTCTACTTTTAATCCCTCAATTTTTTCAAGCATATCATCTAACGATTGTACTACATCTTCCATACCTAGAGTATCTCTACATGATCGAAATATATCAGAAAAAGCACCAAGCTCTTTTTCTAGTATTTCTGTATGTATTTTACGACCATCTGGTTCTTGGTTAGCGTTAATATGATTCATTTCTTTATGCCAATCATTTAATAACCTTGTGGTCAATACCCTAGTCTTTACTTTATCTTTAGTATCACTTTTGAGTGTCTGTAGGCTAGTAAGTGCATCCATAGCTTGAGGGGCAATAGCCGTATCATGCTGCATATAAACCAGTATATTATGTAGGTTAGATTGTCTATTATACCAATCTGGTTCTATAGCCTGTAAATTTTGAAAGGCTGATTCTGGATTTAAACTATAGTCCTGAACAACTGGTTTATAAAGCTCTTTACTATCTTCAGATAATGACTCTATCTTATAGGCCAATGTTTCAAATAAGAAAATAGAAAGATCTACAGCTTCTGTTTCATGATGTGTGCCATCTGGATAGGTAATGTCGAAGTACAGCTTCGGTGCACCATCAATCTTATCTATAACTGATCTATATCACCTAACCTAAATTTAAATGCACTATCGCCTACTGAAAGCATACCACCTGGTTCAACAAGTTCTCCTGTTATTTTTAGTAAATCACCTTCTATACCGCCTGATAGACGATAATCTGACAAAATAAACTTATCACTTGTAGTATTAAAAGGAGCAATAATCTTTAAGTTGATATGTCTGTTATCCATACCATTCTCAACACTACCTTCTAAACTACCCACTACTTTAAAAGATGGATCTTTAACAATAAATTGATGTTTAAGCGTTACTTCACGTTCATCTCCCTTATCATTTACTATGGTGATAGAAGGCGTTAAATCACCAACATAACCACATGGATTTAACATTAGTGTATTGACCCCTACTGTTAGGGGCGTTCCTTCTTTTATGGAATCCTTGCCTAAAATGAACTTACCTCCATTCAGCTTAATGGCCTTAATATGGTATTTAAGAACTTTACCTGCATCGCTTAATGGTCTGATCTTAAGTTTACATACCCTATCTTTAAACGGTAACAAAGGTATTTCTTCTGAGACTATAGAAAGTTCTGCTGTAAAGTTTTCAATTCTATGATCTTGAACTTTAACAGAAAAAGAATAGTCTTGTGTGGTATCACCTTTAGTATTGCCTACTGTTAAATGAATGAATGGTATGGGTGCCATCACTACCAGGTTTTGGAGCGTAGAAGAGTGTATTGCTGCCAAACTTAAGCGGTTCATTGCTACATATTGGTTTTTTGCATGATCCTGTATCTACATACATAGTACCCTGGCCATCTGTCACACACCATTTAACCAATCGGTATTTTTGACACGATGCTAATACGTTGGATGAACTGATATTAATGTTAATAGGTGTATCCTCTTTGTCTTCTACATAAATAACCTTAACATTGGCACTTGCTTTTAAATCATAAGGAGGCTCATCTAGCCTTAGCGAACAGGTTATAGGATCTCCTCCCTCCCTGTTAAAGTCACAAGTCAATATGATGGCATCAATACTTACCTTATGTGTATGACAAGTGTCTTTCTCATTGGGTACATAATATAGGGGTATTTCGCCATGCTGGACTATACTACCTACTTTAAATGGCTCACCTATAGAACATTTTCCATCTATTTCAACACGCTTGAACAGTTTTCCTTCGCCACCTTCAACCCTAATACCCTTAATACGAAACTGGATAACCTCTGGATTAACATCCCATTTTTCATACCTATGTGGAGCTTTGGGTTTGTTAGACCTATCGTTATTCCATGTGTCGTCAAACTTAATACTCAAGATTACAGGAACTTTCTCAGCTAAAACAGGTGCTACACCTTTTTCTGGCAACAAGGCATATTCATGCTTTGGTATCCAAATAATATCGTCGGCAAATTGCTGTCTAAAGGCCACTGTACAAGACCAAAAAAATAAAGAAGCAACAATAAATGATGGGGATGCTATTTTTCTCATTTTAGTTCTCATTTTCATTAATTAACCATATATTCGTTATATTGGGTTAATAGTACATAGTAAAACTATTTGCTACATTATTGCTTCGACTAGATCAATAGCTATTCTTTAAAAGGTAATACGTAATCCTGCCGAAAATCGATAATTAAACACATCATTTTTATCCAACAAGGAAATAGGAGTTTCTGCTAGTAATATCAAAAGCAAATAATCCGTGATATATTTTTCCAACTCTAAACCTAATTGGGCGCCTATATTGAAACGTTTAGCACAATGCTCCCAACAGGCATGATGAAACTTATAACTCCTTGACATCCTACTAAAACATTCAGAAAGATAGATTCGTAATGATTAAACAAATTATAGTGGTAAGTATTGTATACCGTTAAGAGGTTTTTGTTGGAAAAACCACCAGATAATTTCATATGCCATATTTCATTAATGTGATATGCATAGCCTGCAGAAACCCCATGCATTTTATGCGAAACCCCATAATTGACTTCTATCCCATGACAGCCATGTGTATGAATAGGTCTTTGCAAGATATAAACCCTATTCGGTTTACCAAATACACTAAAAGTCAAACCTAAAAAAATGAAAAGGCTTGTTATTATTTTTTGATTAGACATAATTATAGTTTTGCATGATAGGTGTCCTGTTTTGGATCTCGTCCAAACAAAATTTTGTATATAGTTTTATCACCTGACAAGCCAAAGGCAGGTTGAATATCAGTAAACCAACCTGAACGAATTCCGCCAGCTTCTGTTAAAACAAATAGAGGATCATCATACGTACACACACAATCTCTAGGTGTTTCACGGTTTTCTGATCCTAATCGTTGCATATTTACTATAGCACCATGTTTGATAAGGGCTATGAATATCTTGTTAGATACATCCTGACTAGTTCTTTCAAAAAACATATTATCTGCTGCATAATGCAAAGGCGTATTATTTGTCCTAGGGTCTTGGTATGTAGGATCAGCACCATAGTCCAATAACAAAGAGACCATCTCATAATTAGACTGACGAACTGCTTCTTCTAAAGCCGAATTAGTAACGGTTGACTCATTTGGATTGCCACCTTTTGCCAATAAAAACTTCAACTTTTTCATATCTTTTTGTCTAACTGCATTTAACGTACTAAATGCACTCATGGTTGGGTTAGTAGCACTAGAAACTATTTTTTGAATCATATCTGCTGATAGATTACCACGGCAATTAGGACAGTTAATGGTTTGATCATTGTCATGCTGGTTCAACACATGCATAGTAATACACCTGAAGTGGAACTTATGACCACAATCCAACGGGATAACAGGAAATATTTTATCCCTAGAATCTTGTACGCCTTCTATACAAATACTACACTGCCAATCTTTGTCTACCAATTTTGAATGTCTTGAAAAACCATCTGGAGAAAGGATACATTTCAACGCTTCATGCTTATTAGCTATAGCCAACATCAAAGATGTAAAGCCACTCTTGCTTTTAGCAGTTTTACTGACACCTCTAGCAATAAGCAGTTCAACGATTTCTTTAAACCCTCTTCTGGCAGCCCAATGAAGTGGCGTGAATTTGTAAGGATTATCTGTATTGTGAACCAGAAAAGGTGATTTATCTAAAATATGTTTTACTACATTTAGGTGTCCATCCCTACAAGCCCAATGAATAGGAGTTAAACCCACTGAATCTTTCTTACCGATATCAGCAAAATGACAAAGAACTACATCAAGGATTTCTTGATTGTTATTGACCTCTAAAGAATTAAAAACACTTGAATCACCATCTTTATCAAATCTTACCTCCGCTCCATAAGAGAGTAATACAGAAACCATTTCTTTATTCTTATTACGTACAGCCACCTCAAGAGGGTTACTATGCACGTTAGCTATATTTGGATTAGCGCCTAAGCTTAGAAGTTCTTTCACCTTAGGTAAATCATTATCTATAACAGCCCATAATAGAGGCGTACTTTCATTCTTAACCTCATTTATATCTTGTTCTTTTTTTTCTTGAACATTCAGTCTAGCAACTTCCTCAGGAGAAAGTTTAGAGACCAAAAGATTATATATCCTTTTAGATGCATCATTTTTTTTATATCGTACAGCGTCTAAAATATTTGATTTGCCATCTCCTTGAAAGATAACTTTAGCACCATGAGAGAGTAATAAGGCAACCGTATCTTCGTTTTCATTACATACAGCACTATAAAGAGGACAGTTGTCTTTATAGATAGCATTATCTTCATTACTGACCTTTGTAACATCTGGTAAATCTTCTAATAACTCATTTTTAAAGTTTTTGTCATAGGACGATACTTCTTTGAACTGTTCCTGAAAAAATACATTATCACTTTCTACTACTTTCCCCGCAAAAAATCCCACACCAAAACTTGAAAACTCATTAGGTTTGATCAACTCTTGTTCATGTATAGTGATATTTTCACCATGCGTAGTGTGATGACCTTGAGTATTACTGTGACAGGTTTCTGAGGAACTTGTAGACTTGATCGTATGTTCTTCCTTTCCAAATATGGAACTGGCATATCTAGAAGACTCCACACCACAGTTGCCCATAAATTGATTGCTTAGGGTACCTTGTATCTTTTTAGCACCTATATTTCCATAGGTATCTTCTAGTTGGGCATTCGATTGTATGCAAGAAATGGTACTAATACCGTACTTTCTTGCCGTAGCTGGGACTTCTGAAAGACCTGGGATGTATAAGGTAGGTAGTTCATCTATGGCCACAAAACTCTTCGTTCTATTGTGCCCATACATAGATTTAAAACATATGGTAATCAGTAGGGATATAACTGGACTGAAAGCTGATTTGGCAGGTGGAAAATTGCCTATACAGAGTATGGTTGGATTAATATTATCGTTGATAGTTAAATCTATTTCATTTTTACTCAATACCCAAAATAAGTTCTTATCAATTAAAGGTTGTAAGCTTGTTTTAAAGCTTGCTATGATACCTACTAACTGACCTGATGATTTATCACCGCCTTTATAAGCATCAAATATGGAACTTGCATAGGAATAGGCTTCTGGGTCTTGTTCTATTAAACTTAATATTTTACCAAAAGGCTTAGTAGATAATGTTAACACATGTGGTAGCGTACAACAACTTTTTGCCTGGTTGGATAAGTAAGCGATAATGCCTTTTAGAAGGGATTTAGTACTTAAATACCAAAAATCATCTTTCCCGCCAGGATTAAGATTTTTTAATAATACGGTTACATATTCTTCTAAATAGGCTCTATCCGATATGTATATAGGATCAATAGGATTGATTCGACTACTTTTATTCAGATCCGTAAAATTAATCGTCTTAAAAGTAATATTTTCCCTATTTTTTCCTGGTAATTTTAAATAGCAATTATATACAAATTTAGATAAGCAATAGCTTCTTTTTGGATCTATTGGAGTACCTTCGAAATCATAATCATATACAAGTCCACAATAACCTTTTTGGATCATTTCATATAATATGGGTTCTAAAACATATCTAGTTTTACCACTTCCAGGACCGCCTAGTATATAAATTCCTCTCTGAGGATTATTGATGGGTAATAGACCGTTTTTAGTAGGTAAAGCAATGCTAAAAGGTGACTTTTTATCGTAAAATTTAGGACTAATAATTGAACTTTTATCTTTTTTTATGGAAGGTTTTATACCTCTATTAAACAAAAATGGAAGTGCAAAAGCACTAAAAAACAGTATAAATAGATAAGGTGTTAACCATTCACGTGATTTTATAAAATCATACCTGGATAAATAAATACATATCCTTTCAAAGGATATAAAACAACAGGTAAATATTAACCATAAAAAGAGTAATACTGTAGACGTAAACCCATTTTTTTTACCGAAAGATTTTAATAAAAATAGCTTTAATCTATTCCATGCTAGAAAACAAATAGACCCTATTAAAACCAGGCGGGTATAGCACCCAAACCCTGAATAGAATATTAAATCAACTGCCCATTTCAAGTATCGGTCATTCATACAAATTCTACTGATTTTCATCCAGTAAAGTAACTGAAATAGAAATAAGGCTAGAAAAAAATAAAAAGTTAACATGGGTAATAGTCCATTAGTATTTTGCCATTTTTCTTTTATGCTTTGGTTTTTTTACTCGAGCAGTATATAATTGACTTATCTCTGCTATTTTTTCCTGTATAGACGATCCAGATGCTTTTAGAAAGGTATTCATATCCACACCTGCTTTAATCAGTTTTTCGACTATTATTTTAATTTTATCTGCCATAATTAGCAATAATTTAAGCGACGACTCATGGTGTAAATATAGGATAATATTCCAGGGATCATACGCTTGAATGGAGCAACTTTTCCCCCATTAGCTTGCTGTCTTCAAGGCCTTATTTTAGTAAGGTTTATTTATTAATCCTTGCTTCGCAAGGACCATTCGTTTCTAGCAAATTATCGTTATCTTATGCTTGGTATTTTAGGTCAAGCAAATGGGAAAGAAGGTTGGGTATGTTTAGCATGATGCATTTATAGGTATGGCGTTCGCAACATTTAATATTAAGGGATATCAGAAAGGTTTAATAGGAATCGGTAAACATATAGATAGGTCTTGTAAGGAAGCTAAAAAAACAGGTGTATTTGAAGATGAAGAAGATAAGAATCTAACTTCAGAACTAGGCTTACATATAGATCCCTCTAGAACATACTTAAACGAAGAATGGGTAGATACAGGAGGTAAATCGTTATCTGAACTTGTTGAGCAAAGGATATCAGAAGGTTATAAGCTATCTAAATCTATTCGTTTGGATGCTATTAAGGCTTTAGGTTTGGTTATGACTGGCAGTCGTGATCGCATGAAAGAAATAGAATCTAATGAAAAGTTATTTGAAAATTGGAAACAAGCTAATTGGGATTTTGCTTGTAGAGAATTTGGTGGAGAAAAAAATATTGTTCGATTTTCTATACATAGAGATGAAAGAACACCACATATTCATTGTGTAGTAGTTCCAATTACTCCAGATGGAAGGTTAAACGCTAAACATTATCGACACGGCACTATTAAATTACAAGGATATCAAAATAGGTATGCGGAAGCTATGGCTCCGTTTGGCTTAGAACGTGGCATAGAAGTTTCATTAACTGGTAGAAAACACACTACCTCAAAAGAATACTACAAAAGCATCAATAAAATTGAAAGAGAGTTGGTAGCAGAAACTAAGTATATAAACACCTTAAATCCATTTCATCGTGAACAAGCCAAAGAGGCGTTAGAAAACGTACAGGATAAGCTTCGTTCCTTAGAAGAAGAAAATAGAGGTCTTAAACAGGAAGTTATCTATTCTAGAAATACTCATAAAACGCTTATAGAGCATCGCATTAATAATGATTTAGAAAGAGTCAAGCATGAAGTTAACCTGATTCAACATGCTGCTTCTATGGGTTATGTTTTAGACAAAGAAAAAAGCTCTAAAGCCTGGGCCGTTATGGAAAAAGAAGGTGATAAAATTTTGATTAAAAATGGACCTAATCAGAATGGTCATTGGATGTATAAATCTTTAGTAGATGAACAAGAAAAAGGAACCATTGTGGATTTTATGCAAAAACGTGGATTTAGTTATCAGAGTATTTGTGGGCTGTCTAGCAGACATTTAGACGATCGTATCGTTAAGGATCAAAAATCATTTTCTGTAGAAATAGGAGATGTTTTATCTCAACGATATATCGCTCAAGAGGCGTTTGATAGGGTTGTTGAGCATCAAAAAGGAAATTATCTGTCTTGTAGAGGTATTGATGAGGTTACTTATGGGTGTTATGCAGGTGTTAAGGTAGGTAACCAAGCTGTATTTGCCTTATACCGGGACATAGATAGTAGCGGAAAAGGTACTATATGCAGCACCATTAGTTATCAATTTGATGTTAAAGGTACCATATCAGATGACGGATTTTTTAATAGCACCAAATACTTCCAAAAAGGGCTTCCTCGTGGGTTGTCTGTCTTGGTTGAGTCTTGTGGTCTACCCGTAAAGCATATTGTGGTCTCAGAAAGCCTATAGATGCTTTGAGCTATAAGCAGATCCATAAGCCTTCGGAAGGTACTATGTATGTTTCTACTTGTGGTAGTTTATCTGAAGGGGTTAAAAAGGAACTAGAGAATGTGTTGTCTAATGCTAGGGAGAATGGACAGTCAGTAATGCTGGCTTTTGATAGTGATAAAGCGGGGAGGCAGATGTATAGGGAAGTTCGTGAATTAGCTGGTACGTGTCGGGTAAACTGTAGATCGTCCATGCCCTCTCAGTTTAAAGACTGGAATGAAGAATTGGTATCTGGTTTAGGAAGGCAAGAAATGCTTAGAAAACTTCAAAAGGAGTTAGTGATTAGTGGGCAGGAACACGGGTTGCGTAAGCAACGCGAAAGGGGGCCGACTGTGATGGGTATGGAGATTTCTTTCGATTAAGAGAGGGAAGGTATCTCTTGTATGTGTCCATATGTGCTTATTTTCCGTTGATACTTCTGAAGACACTTGTATGATAGTTATTAAGCTGATTATCAGTTCAATATATGTGTATGTGTGTCTTTTTATAAAAATAGACATATGAAAATACATAAGTTATTCATAATCAATTATATATGTGTTAATTGAAGTGTCTGCTGAAGTGTTATAGAATAATATATATGAAAGTATATAGAAATATACATATAAATTATTCATATCCAGTCTTATTTATGTTAACTGAAGTGTACTATAAATTATTTAGTTAAGTATTAATTAGAAACACTTAATATAATATAAGTTATAAAAGCGTTTAAGGCGTATTAAACGTTTTTAAATAGGGCCAGAAGGCCAGATAGGGGCTAAATATGTATTAATATCTAGCCCCATTTAAAACATTCATATACAACGTTTTTATATTAAAAAGGCCAGAAGGCCAGATAAATTATATTTATAGATATAATTCATAGTTATTAAGGACACATATATATGAATATATCTAATAACTTATCGAATTATATACAAGTATATTATCTGGCCTTCTGGCCTTTTTAATACTTTTTTCATTGAAAGTGAAGTTATTTTGTATTTTCTTATCTGGCCTTTTTCTAAAATTTATCTGGCCTTATTTGATCACATATAACTTTAATAGCACTACTTTTCAATCTATTTCCTTACTATTAAGTGCTTTTTTGTACATACTCAATACGTGCATAATTACCGTATACTTTCTACATATTAATAAGGTGTGGTATATTCCATCTCTTTAACACCTGGTTGTTTTTTAACTAGATAAATTAAATGGAGTATGATACATAGGATATATTTCTTATAGTTAAAATTATTTTTTTATAAAATATTTTATTATAATTGTATCTATACAAAGTAACGTTAGAAAACTAATTTTTCTTTTTTAGTTTTACGAGATATTAGTATAAATCTTATTATTCAATTGTAGTATGTATCGAGAATTAATCTGTACTGAACTTTTAGATGTTAATCTATGATGAAAAACTCTATGAGAGATGGTCTTGATAAATTTGAATCTAACCCATTTATTGGAGGTAGGTCAGAAAGGGTTATTGATTTAGATTTTTTAATTTCTTTGTCGAAACCAGCTCAAAACGTTATAAAATATATTATTCATAAGGGTATCCCGGAGGATGGTAAATTGTTATTTGATATAGATGATTTTAGCAAGTTCATGAGATATAAAACTAGATCATCCACCAATAAAGGTCTTTTAGAATTGTGTTCTAAAGGATTACTAGCAAAAACTAAATTTTCACTTGTTTACTGGGTTAATAATAAGTCTTTTAATGAAGGAATCCTCTGTAAATAAGTTATGAAGGGTGTATAAAAATATAAGAATATATAAAAAAGCCTCCCGAAGAAGGCTAAAAAATTTATTTTTTTTGAGGTTTGGACACCTGAAAAATAGAACCTAGACCTGTTCGAATCAAATCTTAAAATCAATCATGCATGCCATACTACACACTTGACCAAAGATATGATCCTTAATAGAGCCAATGAAGTGACACTAATGCAACATCTTGTTCCTACTTTCGATCCTAGTATAGGAAAAAATCATAAATCTATATTCTCGAAAAAATTTATAACTTTTTATGGCCTTGACACAGTTTAATGAACATTTCCATACATTTTGTAAAAAATGCATCCGTGGCATCATATATTTTTACTAATTTTGCTACATTCATAGTCGATGCTTTTGTTGGCTTGGTAGAAAATTGGATCTTCCAATTTAAACCAACAAAGGAGCGTTTTAACATCTTTTTTTACTGGCCTAACCTCGACCGACACAGATTATATGTTAAACCATTCAGCAAGCACTTTACCAAAACCATCTATTAGACCTCTTTCGCAAGCGATTTGTGATGCGCAATTTTCACGAGAAGCGCAGTCGCCAGAGCGCTCAACTGCATTGGACGAGCATAGACCAGCTTCAAAATTACCATTAACAATCGAGTCTCAAAAACCATCTATTTATAATTTAACCGACAAGGAGTTAACCCTTTGGTTGGAAGCGCAAGGTGAAAAATCTTTTCGGGGTGCCCAAATTTGGAAATGGCTCTACCAAAAACGTGTCAGCAGCTTTAGTGAAATGAGCGATGTAAGCTTAACGACCAGGTCGCGCTTGGATGAGCATTTTTCACTGGCCTCCATGGTAGAAGATAAGGTGCAATATGCAAAAGATGGAACAATCAAGTCTTTATTTAAACTCAGAGATGGCCATTTAATTGAAACCGTTTTAATGGAACATAGCTATGGCCTATCGATTTGTGTGACCACACAAGTGGGTTGCAATATTGGTTGTAGCTTTTGTGCCAGCGGTCTTTTAAGCAAGAAAAGAGATTTAACAACAGGTGAAATCGTTGAACAGGTAGTCCACATGCAAGAAAAGTTGGATATAGCACAGAAAAGAATCAGCCATATCGTAGTAATGGGTATTGGAGAACCATTTGATAATTACGACCATGTTTTGCGCTTTATACGTATGGTCAACCATCCCAAAGGTCTTGCTATTGGTGCACGACATATTACCGTTTCTACCAGTGGACTAGACCAAAAAATCAAAGCCTTTGCACATGAAGGCCTACAGGTAAACCTTGCCCTTTCGCTACATGCAGCCAATAACCCACTGCGTACACGCATCATGAAACTCAATAAAGCCATTCCCATAGCAAAACTGATGGAAGCAATTGATTACTACTTAGATCAAACAAACAGACGCGTAACATTTGAATATATTCTACTAAAAGATATAAATGACTCAGAATCATCTGCTTTTGAGCTAGCCAATTTAATTTTAGCGCGTAAACAACGCCATTTGGTTCATGTAAACCTTATTCCCTATAATCCTGTAGATGAATTGGACCATTACAAACGCAGTACGCCCAAAACCATTCATGACTTTGTTTCCACGCTACGTGCACAAGGGATTCATGCAGTTGTACGTGGAGAACATGGAACAGATATTGACGCTGCTTGTGGCCAATTGCGCAGCAAACAACTCAAACATAAACCAAACGCATGATTCATGTTAGGCCCTTTGGTATAAATGATTGAAAAATGGTAACTTAGCTCAGCTATTGCTTCAAGCAGAAAAATATGTATCCATTCATCAATGTTATGGCCATAGTAGGAAAATGCCCTATAAAAAGTTGCGAAATAGAACCCTCGCCTTACAGATGATTAGGAAAAACAGATTCCTTTCAAGCACGCGTAGCGGGCGGCTTCTGTTTTTCCATCTGTAAGAGGTGGGTTCCGCAACTTTTTGCCGAGGGCTTGATTTTTTGCCCACTTTTTTATCAAGAAAAAAGTGGGATAAAATGCCTTATTAACCATTAAACTGAATAGAAACAAAAATATTTAAACCAATATATCCAACATTTACAAATAAAATGTATATACTATGAATAAAACAGCAGTTACCAAAGAAGAAATTCTAGCCTATCACGCGCAGTTTCCTGCTGGCAAGATAGGTACCTGTGTCACCAAATCATTCCATACACCTCGCGATATCATTACAGCTTATACCCCTGGTGTGGGCATTATTTGCGAGGAAATTGCTGCATCTAACGAGAAAGTTTACCAATATACAAATAAAGGCAACTCAGTAGCCGTAATATCCAATGGTACAGCTGTATTAGGGTATGGTCATATTGGCCCGTTAGCTGCTAAACCAGTTATGGAAGCAAAGGCGATGATCCTAAAAAGGTTTGCTGGCGTGGATGCTTTTGACATTGAAATTGATGCAACTACTCCTGAAGAAGTCATACAAGTGATTAAAGCATTGGCACCTACTTTTGGTGCGCTTAACCTAGAGGACATTAAAGCGCCTGAATGCTTTCAGATTGAAGAGGCATTGATGGCTCAATTGGATATACCTATTATGCATGATGACCAGCATGCTACGGCTATTGTAACAGCTGCTGCGCTATTAAATGCCTTATTAATTACAAACAAGGAGATTGGACAGGTGCAGATTGTTTTCAGTGGAGCTGGCGCAGGGGCGACTGCTACGGCAAAGCTTTTGATGGCCTTAGGAGCGAATCCGGCCCATATCGTTATGTGTGATAGAAAAGGGGTGATCCGTAAGGATAGAGATGATCTTGATTCTATTAAAGCGCCCTTTGCTACAGACCGTCCTGTACATACGCTACATGATGCAGTAATTGGATCAGATGTATTTATAGGGCTCTCTTCTGGCAATCTATTAATGAGCCAAAGCATAGAGCGCATGACTAAGGATCCCATTATTTTTGGGTTAGCAAACCCTATGCCAGAAATTTCTTACCGAGATGCTATGGCTGCCAGACCAGATGTGATCTTTGCTACAGGACGTAGCGATTACCCCAACCAAGTCAATAACTTACTTGCTTTTCCTTACATTTTTAGGGGTGCTTTAGATGTACGTGCTACCGCCATTAATGGAGCGATGCAACAAGCTGCGGTACAAGCTATTCAAAAACTGGCACAAGAAGAAGTACCCGTTGCCGTTCGGAAATACTATGGTGGAACGATACATTTTGGAAAAGAATACTTACTCCCTAAGCCCATGGACACACGTTTGCTTTCTACCGTTTCTATAGCTGTTGCGCAGGCTGCTATGGACTCTGGCGTGGCTAGACAGCCTATTCATGATTGGGATGCTTATAAAATGGAGTTATTAGAACGGGTAGGCCATCAGAATTAAAGGTAGCTTTGCACTACCTAGCTGAACGGATTGATTACGCATTATGAAAATATCTTTAAATTGGCTTAAATCCTCTATTGATTGTTCTTTAAAGGCCGCTGATATAGCACCTCTTTTAACCCAGAGCGGACTAGAAGTTGCCCATATACATTCTACTATTAAGGGTGGTTTAGAAGGGCTTATAATAGGTGATGTAGTATCCTGCCTGCCCCACCCTAATGCAGATAGGTTAAAGCAAACCTTAGTGGATATTGGATCAGATAGGCGCTGCACTATTGTTTGTGGAGCGCCTAATGTAGCAGTCGGGCAAAAGGTAGTGGTCGCCCCAGTAGGCAGTACGATTTATAATTATGTAGACCAATCTTCTTTTCAAATTAAAAAAATTAAAATTAGGGGGGTATGGTCTGAAGGAATGATTTGTGCAGCAGATGAAATTGGCATCGGCCCAGCGCATGATGGCATTATAGTACTAACCACTACATTGCCTGCAGGAACCCCTGCTAAAGACTACTTCAAACCGCTATTAGATGAAGTCTTAGAAATTGAGATTACACCCAACAGAGCAGATGCCTGTTCACACCTAGGTGTGGCCAGAGAGCTTAAAGCTATTTTGCACCTGCCTATTACGCTTCCTTCTATTAAAGATTTTCATTCGGTAAGATGCGACCGGGCATTAACAATAGCCCATATAGATGCTGCACTATGCCCACGCTACACTGGCCTATTGCTTAAAAATATCTCTATACAACCTTCTCCCGAATGGTTGCGTACCAGGCTATCACATATTGGCGTCAAACCTATTAACAATGTAGTAGATGTAACCAATTTTGTATTACATGAATTGGGGCAACCATTACATGCTTTTGATTACGATACCATCATCGGTAGATCACTTATGGTTCAGCCATGCGCTCCAGCTACTTTATTTACAGGTTTGGACGACGTAGCAAGAAAACTAGCTGGTCACGAGCTAATGATTTGTGATGAAGCAGGTCCTATAGCAATGGCTGGCATTTTAGGAGGGCTCAGGACACGCATCACCGATGCTACAAGAGATGTGTTTATAGAAAGTGCCTATTTTAATCCATCGGTTATACGTCGTGCTGCCCAACACCATAACCTTAAAACTGATGCTTCTTTTCGATTTGAACGTGGAACAGATCCCAACCTTCCCTTTATGCATTAAAAAGAGCAGTGCTATTATTACAAGAGCTGATTCCATCTACAGAAGCATGCCAAGTCATAGAACACTACCCCACACCATTGGTACATTTTACCATTCCTATTGCTTACGCAGAAATTATCCGATGCTTGGGTAAAACGATTGACCCAGCCACTATTAAGCAAATTTTAACAGACTTAGAAATAGCTATTGAAGCAGAAACCGAACAAGGTTTTACCGCAAAAGTACCACCTTATAGAGTAGATGTTACCAGAAAAGCAGACCTGATTGAAGAAATTGCACGCATATATGGCTACGATCGCATACCCAACTATTTAGCTGCTGCTTACCTCTCCCCTGAAAACAGCATAGATCAAGCCTATAAGGTAGCAGAAGAAGTTAGTAAAATGTTGGTAGCCAACGGCTATTATGAAATATGCACCAATTCTTTAACCAAAGAGGCTTACACAGCCATAGAACCTACTGAAAAAGCAGTCTCTATCCTTAACCCACTGAGTGAATCTACTGGTATCTTGCGTCCTACGCTGCTTTTTAGCGGCTTAGAAGTCATCGCCTATAATCTTGCACGCCGTCAGCATGACTTAAAGTTATTTGAATTGGGTACAATCTATAGCCAAGATGGTGCATCATACCACGAAGAAAAAAGACTAGCCCTTTGGCTTACCGGTCAAATAGAACCACCCAACTGGGTCCGTCAACTGGGTCCTGTAACCTTACACAGTATACGGGCTACTATAGAACAACTCATACAAAAGTTAGGCATTACAGAACTATCTTATAGCACTGTAACACACCCATTCTATATACAAGCCGTTCAAGGAAGATATAAAGAAGCAGTGGTAATGACCTTTGGTCAACTTCAGCCATCTATTCTAGATTGCCTTTCTCAACCTGTTTTTTTTGCAGATATAGATTGGAGCCATCTATTAGAGATAAGCAAACCTCATAAAATTTATGAGCCTATCTCTAAATTTCCTGCTGTTAAAAGAGACCTCTCTTTGATCGTCGATAAAGCTGTGCTATTCCAAAACATAAAAGCGCTCATTCTAAAGCAGGGCCATAAAGCTATTCAAGAGATCAATCTTTTTGATATCTACGAGGGGGCACATTTACCAGCAGATAAAAAATCTTATGCCATTCGTTTTACGCTACAGGATAAAGAAAAGACACTAGATGACAAAAGTATTGACCAAATCATGGATCAGCTGATTCAAACTTTTGAACGTGATTTAAATGTCATCATTAGAAGATAACCAAAAAGATCAGCGCATTATAGAGCGTTTTGAGAACATGCTGATGCAGCTGCTACAGGCTCATTCAGACTACCAAAAACAAATCATGCAACTGACAGAGGAAAATAAAAAATTAAAATCCCTATTGGAAGGATCAAAAATAAGCCCCAGCAGATCCACTGCAGCCAATCATAAAGCAGCCCCATTGGCGCACCATTTAGTAGATCAGCTTAATAAGTATATCAAAGAAATAGATCTTTGTTTAACCTATTTTGAACAAGCATAAAAAATGGAATCACTCTCTATAAAAATTAAAATTAGTGATCGGATCTATCCCATGAAGGTACAACCGGAAGATGAGACCTTTGTAAGAGTAGCCAGTAAAACTTTAGCAGAACGGATTAAGGAATATAAAAAAAACCTTGGTATTCAGGATCAACAAGATTTATTAGCTATGGTAGCATTTGATTGTTTGGTAGCCTATTTAAAAGTACAAGAAGCCGATGCAAGCAAAACTAATGCACTTATACAAAAGATAGGCAGTTGGACTGATTCCATTGAAAAAATATTGCAATAGATAGGTCTCCTATGTTTCTTAATCTATAGACCTTCTGCAAAACCTATTTGTGATCAGCAGTTTTTAGGAGAAGCGCAGTCGCCAGAATACTAAATGTATTTGAGGAGCATAGACAAGCTTCGATACCAAAATTGCCATTAGAAATAGATTTTGCAGAAGGTCTTATATTTAAACGCATCCATCATAACACTATGTGTCGATATATCTTTGTTACAGGCGGAGTCGTTTCTTCGCTAGGAAAGGGCGTATGTGCAGCAAGTATAGCAGCACTATTACAGGCCCGTGGCCATCGCATTAGATTAAAAAAACTTGATCCATACTTAAATGTTGATCCTGGCACTATGAATCCCTATCAACATGGAGAAGTCTTTGTTACATCTGATGGTGCAGAGACCGATTTAGACCTTGGATATTACGAAAGATTTACAGATATCCCTGCTTCTAAGCATGACACCATAAGCAGCGGAAAGGTTTATGAAAGTGTTATAAGCAAAGAAAGAGAGGGAAAATATGGTGGAGGAACCGTTCAGATTATACCACATTTAACAAAACTGATAAAAGATTTTATTAAATTTGGCCAAGATGAGGTAGATTTCATGATATGCGAAATAGGAGGTACAGTAGGAGATATAGAAGCATTACCTTATTTTGAAGCCGTTAGACAAATCAGGTATCTACTTGGTAGCGCTACTGTTATCTCTATCCATCTCACTTTGCTCCCTTATATTGCAACAGCTGGCGAGCTTAAAACGAAACCCACCCAACATTCCGTTAAGGAGCTCAGGTCTATAGGCGTTCAGCCAGATTTAATAATATGTAGGGCCGATAGAGAGATTTCAGAATCTTTATTGCATAAGATAGCCGTTTCCTGTAGTGTTCCTACACATAGGGTGATTGCTGGCGTTGATCAAAAGACCATATACCACGTACCGCTTTCTTATTATAAGCAAAACGTTGATAAAGAAATAATAGCATACTTTGGCTTAACAGATTCAGATAAGATTGACTTGGAGAAATGGCATGTAATTGAAAGCAGGATTACTACCTATGAAAAGCAGGTGCATGTAGCTATTATCGGAAAGTATAACCAATTGCAAGATGCCTACAAATCGCTTTTAGAAGCCTTCTTACATGCAGGCATGCACCATAAATGTAAAGTAAACCTGGTATGGATTGATGCCGCTGAGATAGACGCTGCGTGCCATGCACCATTAGATACCATTGAAGGCATCATGATTCCTGGAGGATTTGGCTCGCGTGGTATAGAAGGAAAGATCAAAGCGATTGAATATTCCAGAAAAAATAATATTCCTTTATTTGGCATTTGCCTTGGTATGCAATTAATGGCTATAGAATTTGCACGTAATGTGTTAGGCATAAAAGATGCAAATTCTACAGAGTTTACCAATGATTGCTCCAATGTAATTGACTTAATGATGAATTGGTATAACGGAAAGAAAAAGAGGTACGTACGCACGCGTCAAATTTAGGCGGCACAATGCGCCTTGGAAATTACGAGAGCCTTTTGACTAATGGCAGTAAAATCAAAGAGATATACAAAGTTGACCATGTTTTGGAGCGCCATAGACATCGATTTGAATTCAATATACATTATAAAAATGCTTTTGAAAAAGCGGGTATGCGGATAGGTGGAATCTCAGCTGACGGGAATTTAGTTGAATCACTGGAGATAGACACGCACCCCTGGTTTATAGGTGTACAGTTTCACCCAGAATATAAGTCTAGGCCGTTTAGCCCTCATCCTTTATTTGTATCTTTTGTTGCAGCTTTAATACAACAAAAAGAGCAGACATAAAAAAAACCAACCCTCAAAATGAGACCTAAGGTCTATGGATGAGCGCTGGTCTTTAAGTAGCATAGGCCAAACAAGCAAACTGGTTAGCCTGAAAAACTACGCCTAAAAGGGCGAGATTTAAACCGATTAAAACCCGAACTTTGCCTAAATGACCCCCTCTCTTCTTTTTCTACTGGCTCATTATGAATAATACGCCAAAGTCTTTTTTCTTGAGGAGAAGCAATCATAGACAAGGCAAAGCCTGTAGCGCCGGCTCTACCCGTTCTACCAATTCTATGGGTATAATCTTCAGCAGCTTGCGGAAAATCATAATTGATTACATGTTTGATATGATCAATATCTAATCCCCTTGCAGCTACATCAGTTGCCACAATAATAGCATAATGCTTATTTCTAAAGTCCTTTATGACACGCTTGCGTTGGTGCTGTTTTAATCCACCATGAATAGCGCGAACCTTAAAATTTGCTTGCTGTAATTGGTAACTGATATGATCAGCTCTCATTTGGGTTTTTACAAAGATAATAACAGAGCCCTCCCGCCTACTAAGTTGCTCCAATAAAACTTGAAATTTCCCTGACTCTGATATATAAAGAGATTCTTCTTGAATATTCTTAGATTCATTATCTGCAATCTCCACATTAATCCGTGCTGGTTGCCTTAAATAGGATCCAGCCAACCGCTCAATATTCCTATCCAAAGTAGCTGAAAACATTAAAGTTTGTCGTTCTACCGGTAAGCGTTTGATAATCTTATCTATTTGAATAGAAAAACCCATATCTAGCATTCGGTCAATCTCATCCAATACCAAAAAGGTAGTCTTATGCAAATGCAACGATCCCCTACATAAATGATCTTCTACACGACCAGGTGTACCTACAATAATGTTAGGATTAGTACGCAAACGCATCAACTGCTTTCCAATAGGCTCCCCCCCTATTAACAATACCGTACGCAAATGCTTACAACCACTCACCATGCTTGACATAACACCTGCTACTTGCTCAGCAAGTTCTCGTGTAGGGGCTAATACCAATACGCTAGCATCAGGACGATGCATCAGTTGTGCAACTACAGGTATAGAAAAAGCAGCTGTTTTGCCGCTACCTGTTTTAGAAGAACCCAAGATATCTTGACCGGTTAAGGCTATTGGAATTACTTGATCTTGAATGGCAGTAGGGTGTTCATACTGCATTCTTGCCAACGCCCCTAACAGAGCTGATGGCAGATTATATTTTTGAAAAGTATTACTCAAAGTACAATGTTAAAATTTAATAAAGTTCTTGATACGTTTTACGCATCAAGAACTTTAATGTTACTAGCTACCTCCTTACCTCTATCGCTGGTGATTTCAAAGTCCACCGATTGGCCTTGGTCTATCATGCTTACTCTAGATGCAACAAGTGCACTTATGTGCACAAAGACATCCTTACCTCCATTTACTGGTTTGATAAACCCATAACCTTTAGCTGGGTCAAACCATTTTACTACTCCTTCCATGGGAAATAAAAAACTATATTAATAAATTAAACTTCAAGCGCTTTACCCTACCTTCCTATTTATAAAGTTGTGAAACGAGCAACCTATAGGACCTTGATTCAAGGTTGGAATAGATCTCTTTTAAAACTCGATTGCGCTGGCCCGAAGCTTGTCTATGCGCCTCATACATCTAGTATGCTACAGTGCTCAACTGCACTTCCCCTAAAAATTGCCTGCCACAAAATAGGTTTTGAAAGAGATCTAAGAAAAAAACGCTGGTTGCAAGGTAAAGTTTTTTGTTCAAAAAAGAAAACTTCCCTTCATAAAACTTGTATGCGAAAGGAGTAAGCAGCAGATAGGCTGTGAGCATAACCAAACAGCTACTCCAATATTTTTAGCTAGGACAGGTCAACCTTTTTTAAAAAGCGCTGAATCAATATAGGTTTAGGCAAAGCTTCAATCTCTCTGCGATTAAATGGCACTAAGGAAAATTGATGGAAGAGCTGCTTGGCTTCTTGTAAGAAAGCTACAGTGAGGTCTATCTTATGGAATTTTACAAACAACCGCTGATGGGTTAATAAATGGCGCTCCTCTTTTTCAAAAGTAGTAATGGGTAAGTGATAGCTTCTAGCTAAAATAAATAAAGGGTCATCCATCTGATCTACAACCAAATGCTGCTTATTTTCTAATAAATAGAAATCATACATACCCTTCCAAATATCACTTTTCACACGCTTTTTCATATATATAGCATCTTTATGCTGCAAAATAAAATAGTCAAAATAACGGTCTTTTTTATTGAGTTTATTGGTTTTAACAGGTAGTGTTTTTTGGCTATCGGTAGCGTAGGCGATGCAATAGTTGTTAAAAACACAAGTCGTGCAAAAAGGAGACACAGGCGTACATTGGAGCGCACCAAAATCCATAATGGCTTGGCTATATGTATCGGGCTGCATATGATCTACCAGTAGGGTTGCAAACTGATGCATTTGTTTTCTTCCTTTCGACGTACCTACATCATAGGTGAGTCCAAAAATACGTGCCAAGACACGGTAGACATTGCCATCCACGGCAGCAACTACTTCTTTAAAAGCAAATGCAGCAATGGCTGCAGCTGTATAAGGCCCAATCCCCTTGAGCGTAAGTAGTGCGTGATAACTCGTGGGAAAATCACCATTATATTGCGCAACAATGGTTTGCGCACATTGGTGTAAGTTACGTGCCCTACTATAGTAACCCAATCCTTGCCACAAACGTAGAATTTCCTCCTCTTTAGCACCAGCCAACGCGGCTACAGAAGGATATTGCGCTACAAAACGCTCATAGTAGGGCAACCCTTGCATGACTCTTGTTTGCTGTAGAATAATTTCTGATAACCATATTTTATATGGATCTTTAGTAATACGCCAGGGCAAGCAACGCTGGTGCGACTTATACCAAGTAAGCAATAACCTACGAAACACAACATGGTTGATCGTACTAATTAACATACAAATAAATGAAAGTGTAATGGCATATTTTATTATATTTGAGAAGCAATATTGCTGCGCACTGCTGTTCTATTAGAATAGGTTTTTTTGATAAAAAACTTAAAATAACAAAAATTTAAGTATAGTCAGCCATTTTTTGCCATAAACAAAAAAGATTATAGTTAAAAATGAAAGTATGCCAAGCCTAAATATACTATGAGTTTAAAATTAACCAACCCACTTGCTTTTTTAGATTTAGAAACTACAGGTACCAATGTGGTACATGATCGCATCGTAGAAATTGCAATCATTAAGCTTATGCCGGGTGGCAATCGCTTAACTTTTTACAAAAGAATTAATCCAGAACAAGCTATTCCTATTGAAGCGAGTCTAATTCACGGTATCTATGCTGAAGATGTGGCAGACAAACCAACCTTTAAACAAATAGGCAAAGAATTGATTTCGTTTTTAAAGGGGGCTGACTTAGCTGGTTTTAATCTGCTTCGTTTTGATATACCCATATTGGCAGAAAGCTTTTTGCGTGCAGACTTAGACTTTAAAATAGAAAATCGCAAAATTGTAGATGTGCAAAAGCTTTTTCATCTAATGGAAAAAAGAACGTTAAAAGCAGCTTATCTATTTTATTGTCAGAAGGAACTAGAGGGCGCCCATAATGCCATGGTAGATATAGAAGCTACGGTAGAAGTACTGATGGAACAAGTAAAAAGATATGAAAACCAATCTGTGGTTGATGCTTTAGGCAATACATTGGGTATTGTAAAAAATGATGTAGCTACCTTACATGATTTAACCAATACCAACATGGTCGATTTTGCAGGTAGAATAGTCTACAATGAGCAACATGTGCCCATCTTTAACTTTGGCAAGCATAAAGGAAAAACCGTATCAGAGGTATTCAAACTAGAACCTTCTTACTATAACTGGATGATTCAAGGAGACTTTCCCTTGGACACCAAACGTAAGCTCACACAAATTAAAATGGGCATGATCTAATCATAGACGTGAAAAAATTTGCAGATGTTCTACTACCGCTGCCTATTAAACCTTTAACCTACCATATTCCCTCTACATACGAAAATATGGTAGATAGAGGGAGTATGGTACTTGTGTCATTGCGCATAGGAAAGCTACTTTTGGGTATGGTGATGAGATGCCACTGTCAAGCACCCACCTACCCTACCAAGGATCTATTAGGCATATGCTACGAAACACCCTTATTTACCCCTCAACAACTGGCACTCTTAGAATGGATAGCCGATTATTACTTATCCAACCTGGGTGAAACCTTGTCGCTTGCATGGCCTAAAGGATTCAACCTTCAGAATAGCATCGTTTTTCAAATCAATCAAACGATTCACGAGCATCCAACGGAACCGGTTGCCAGCTCCCTTTCGAAAGCGATTTGTGATGTAGCAATCGAGTTTCAAAAGAGAGCTATTATAGCTGCGCTACACCAACAACCCTTATCTTATAAATCTATCCTCCAGTTAATGGAGCCAAAAGAAGCCAGCAAAGCACTTATAGCGCTACTATCTCAAAGATTGGTAAAGGCAGTTCCCACGACCAAAATCGATCTGGTAGCTAACGAAAACCCCTACTTTACCCTCTCTCCTACCATCGACCTAGACGCACTTACCACCTCCCATCTAGCGCCACGCGCACCCAAACAGCAAGCCCTATTAGCTCATTTTTTAGCTAACAGAGAAAAATCGATCCCATACACTTCTAAAAAAGAGCTTTTAGCCTATTCCAAGTCAGCTTTTAATATTCTATGCAAGAAAGGGATTTTAACGCGTCTCAACCAGTTACCTCCATCGATTTTTACTGTACCCGTGGCACCCTTAGCCACCTTAACCCCATTTCAAAAAAATGCACTAGCAGCTATTCAAACGCAATTTGTTCAAAAAAGAGTCGTACTATTACATGGTGCTATAGGCAGCGGCAAAACAGAGTTATATATGCATCTGATTGCATCCGCACTACAGGAACAAAAACAAGTATTACTTTTAGTACCAGAAATAGGTTTGGTAACGCATATAGCAGCACGCATCAGACCATTCTTAGGAGAATGGTTGGTAGTACACCACTCTAAACAATCGCATAAAGAGCGTTTACAGACATGGGCACGCCTGTTACACCAAACAACCTTGGTTGTAGTAGGCACACGTTCTGCACTCTTACTGCCTTTTAAGAGACTACAACTCATTATTGTAGATGAAGAACACGATCCTGCCTATAAACAGAGCCATCCAATGCCTACCTATCATGCACGAGACAGCAGCATTCTACTGGCCCAACAACATCACGCAAAGGTTTTGTTAGGTTCGGGCACACCTGCTATAGAAAGCTATTATAATGCCCAGTCTGGAAAATATGGTCTGGTAACCCTCCATCATAGATTTGGCGCAGCCAGTCGCCCGAAATTATTTTTTATTGACCTAAACATAGAAGAAAAGCGGAAGGCCATGCGTGCACATTTCTCGCAAACGCTACTAGATAAGCTTCAAAAGAATAGTATAGAAGGCGGCCAAGCGATGATTTTTCAAAACAGAAGGGGTTATGCCCAGTATTTTTTATGTGCCGATTGTGGATGGATTCCCCGTTGCCTTACCTGCGCGGTAAGCCTTACCTACCACCAAGAGGCCAATCAACTACGCTGCCATTATTGTGACTATGCCACGCTTCCTTTTTATTCGTGCAACCATTGTGGGTCGCAGCAACTACACAACATAGGCTTTGGTACAGAAAAACTAGAGGAGAGCTTGCAACTTATCTTTCCAGAACAAAAGATCAGTCGCATGGATTTGGACAGCACAAAAGGGAAAAATAGCTACCAATCTATTTTAGAAGAGGTAACCGCTGGATCCATAGATATTTTAGTAGGCACACAAATGATGGCCAAAGGATTGGACTTCCCCAACATACGCCTTATAGGCATACTAGATATAGATGGCTTGCTTTACTTTCCAGATTTCAGATCCAATGAAAAATGTTTTCAACTCATCACACAGTTGGCAGGCAGAGCAGGTAGACGCAACCAGCAAGGTAGTGTCTTTATTCAAACCAGACAAACCGATCATCCCCTATTCCAATATCTATCTAATGGTGATTACGAAGGGATGTATCAAGCTGAGTTAGCAGAAAGAAAGCGGTTTGCCTATCCTCCCTATGTTAGACTGATTAAACTAAGCCTAAGCAGCCTGGACGCCGCTACGTTACAATCAGGAGCTATGCTGTTAAAAAACATATTAGCAAAAAAGTTTAGAGGCATGGTACTAGGCCCTCAACAGCCGCTGGTTGGCAAGATCAGGAATCATTTTTTGCTAGATCTATTTTTAAAGCTACCCCACAAAAATCTACATACACTGCAACACGCAAAAGCAACCTTAAAAAGCGCCTGCACCTATGCATTGGGTAAAAGATCCAAAATAAAAATAGTCTTAGATATAGATCCGATTTAATCCAAATGTGTCTCTTTGAGATTACACTAGACCTTCTGCAAAACCTATTTGTGATCAGCAGTTTTTAGGAGAAGCGCAGCCGCCAGAATACTAAATGTATTTGAGGAGCATAGACCACAAAATTGCCATTTAGCAATAGGTTTTGCAGTAGGTCTACTATTTTTTTGCACCACCTAACTTGCAAAGGTTTCCAAATTTTAATAGTATTAAATTTTAATAAATCAAATGGCAAGGGTAACGCCTACTACTTTTTGCCCAGCCAAAAAGTATAAAAAAATCAAGCCCTTAATGAAAAAGTTACTGTAAGCGCTGTTTTCTCACCGTAACTTTTTCCGGTTTTTGATTTTGAGGCAATACTTCCACAAGGCTGAATAAATACCCCTATAGCGTAGAAAAAAACTTTTACGCAGCCTACAAGATGCCAATTGTATATAGATAGATTATATAATTAACCATACAAGTACCCTATCAAGGTATATATTGCTGCTTACCATGTTTATAGGAATTATTTTAATGGCTTTAATTGCTGCTTGTAGCACAGTTTTTCCTTCGTATATGCTCAACCTTCCCAAGTATAGCTATAGCACAATCCTTAAAAAGAGGTGTCAAAGCCAACTCAACCATTGGTATACTAAACCAAACGGTAAAGCACGCTAACGAAGAAGCAAAACCAGAAACATATACCCTACTATACAGAGTGGCGCGCTGGGTAACAGATAATATCAAAGATATAAGCGCATTTTCAGACAATGGTAAGGCTACCTATGCACACCTACCAGATGAACAACTATGGATCCAACATGCATTCCATTATCTGCCTGGTGTAGTTGATTTACTAAGTGGACCATATCATCATCAATACTTTATCAAGACACCACAAGACAGATGCGCTCGAGCAAGTTTAGTATTGCTCCCTAAGGAGAAAAATAAACCAAAAGAAGTATGCCGTGATGGAACAATTGAAATCGGCATTGATACCAATAATCCTACACCCACAATCTACCATATGATGTTCCATCCCAAGGACAATACACCTAGCCTAAAAGTACCTTACATGGTTTGTTTAAAAAAACAAAGTAAACCTTCTCAAGAACATGAAAAAAGTTATAAAGAAAGACTTAAGGCAAGAAAAGTAAAGCAGATAACTACTTTTTTCAATCAGAAAGACAAGGCTTACATTATTAAATATACCCCCCAGCGCAATCTTCATACAAAAAAATAACAATCCATGTTCATATGATAGACAGCAATAGCCCAATAAAAGTACCTAAAGAAGATAAATGCTGCAAAGAAGATAAATGCTGCTTCGCCTTCACACCATACAAGCGGTTGCTACAGCATGCAAAACTTATACAATGGTGATTATCAATATAAAACAATACATACTACTCCCATAAAGCTTCCTGCTCTGGTTGGACATCGATATTATGATAGACTTTTTGCACATCATCGTCATCTCTTAATGCATCTATCAACTTGATCAATTTAGGCAATGCTGCATCACTTACCTGTACAAGGGTATGAGGAATATATTCTAAACCGGCAGCAGTTGGCATAATCGCAAGCTTTTCCAAGTGTTTTTGTAACCTACCAAAGTCTTCTATCGCACAAATCACATGGGTAGCGCCCTCATCATTTTCTAATGCTTCTGCGCCTGCATCTATCAACTCTAATGCCAAGTCTTCCTGATCTTTAATATCAGCTGTGGGAATGGTAAATACCCCTTTGTAATCAAATAAAAAAGTAATCGCGCCATTTTTTTCCAAACTGCCACCATATTTCGTAAATATAGCCCGCACATTTGCTACTGTTCTAATGATTTTATCTGTCATGCAGACCACCATAATGGCCACGCCATGTGTACCATATCCCTCATAAGTTACTTCATGATAAGCCGCTACATCACTCCCATTAGCCTTGCTAATGGCACGAAGAATCGCATCTTTAGGCATATTAGCTCCCTTGGCATTTTGAATGGCCAAACGCAACCGTGGGTTGAACTCTGGCTCAGCTCCGCCACTTCTAGCAGCTACAGTTATTTCCTTAACCAGTTTTGTAAATATTTTACTTTTTTTTGCGTCATTGACACCTTTTTTACGCTTGATATTAGACCACTTACTATGTCCTGCCATTGTGTTACGTTATAATGTCATCTATTTATCGAAAAGATCAGCCGTATAAGGAAAGCCCAAATGCTTATAAGCCGCCTCTGTTGCCACCCTTCCACGGGGTGTCCGTTTGATATATCCTTCTTGAATAAGAAATGGTTCATATACTTCTTCTATCGTTTCTGCTTCCTCCAGACAAGCAGTTGCAATAGTGGTAAGGCCTACAGGACCGCCCTTGAATTTTTCAATAATATTGGTAAGAATACGTTTGTCCATTTCATCTAATCCATTCTCATCTACATTCAAGGCAGCCAAACTAAACGTGACCATATCCTTAGTAATGCGTCCATCTCCTTTAACCTGAGCAAAGTCCCGCGTACGCTTTAGTAGATTATTGGCTATACGTGGGGTCCCTCTACTGCGCCTTGCAATCTCGTAAGCAGCTTCTTGGTCAATAGGCGTACCCCATATACCACTGGCACGCTGAACAATTTTACTCAATAAAGTAACATGATAATAATCCAGCCTAGCATTAATACCAAAACGAGCCCGTAAAGGTGCGGTGAGCAAACCAGAACGGGTGGTAGCCCCAATTAAGGTAAAAGGATTGAGTGCCAACTGTACACTACGGCATTGGGACCTGCATCGAGCATAATATCTATCTTAAAATCCTCCATGGCCGTATAGAGATACTCCTCCACTATGGGATTAAGACGATGTATCTCATCTATAAAAAGTACATTAGCTGGTTCTAAGCTGGTCAACAACCCTGCCAAATCCCTGGTTTATCCAATACAGGACCAGAAGTAATTTTTATATTGGTATTCAGCTCATAGGCAATAATATAGGCCAATGTCGTTTTGCCCAAGCCAGGCGGACCATGCAACAAAACATGATCCAATGCTTCTTTTCTTTGCTTAGCAGCTGCTACAAATATTTGGATATTCTCTACGAGCTTTTCTTGCCCAAAGAAGTCATTAAATTGAAGTGGACGTAAGGCTTTGTCAAGCTGCTCTTCTGGCTTCTTTAGCCCACTAAAGGGGCCATTGATAAGATCATGCTCCATTTTTCTATCTTTACTAAACCAAAATATAGGTAAAAAAAATCAATAATGGGATCAAAAATCAAACTAGTGCAACGGGTGATGTGGTCATCTATAGGGCTGTATCTGGGTATGCTATTTTGCAAAATCCTGATAGAGCCGGCTGGGTGCTCCTTATTGAACCATTCTCTCTTTGAGCAATTTATTGTACGCATCATCATTTGTTGCATTACCTTGAGGTACTATTTACATTTAGAAGAGCCAAAAGGAATACAATCTTCTGCACAGAAATGTGTGCATAGACCTTTTTCGAAAGCGATTTGTGATGTGGAATTTTTAGAAGAAGCACAGTCGCCAGCATACTCAAATCTACTTCAGGAGCATAAACCACAAAATTGCCATGTAGCAATCGCGTTTCGAAAACGGTCTAGTGGTTATAGCTTAACCATTGGCACCATATTGGCTCAATTGATGATGACATTTGCTTTAGTATTACTCAGTAGCATTCAAGCAGGATTAGGGTATCCCACTATACAACCTGTATTACATTTTAGCAGTAAAATCAACTTTCTATACCGTGGCATTATAGAAATAAGCGGTCTAACTGCGATTTTAGAAGAACTGCTGTTTCGAGGTATTTTAGAAAAACTACTCCGTAGAATTATTCCAGCCAGGCTATGGATCACGATAATCAGCGCGCTAGCATTTAGCTTGATGCACGGTAACATGCGCAATAACCTTTTGTATTTTGTAATGGGATGTTTTCTTAGCTACTTATACCATCAAACCAAACATATTATTTACCCTATTATCGCCCATGGGCTACATAATCTATGCGCTACCTCTATAATATACCTTACATTAGATAAAAGATTGGATTGCTTGATACATGATTTAACGATTGTAACGCGTATTCTGCTAGCCATTGGGCTGCTCTTAGCAGCTTATGGGTATGTAACCTTGATTGGTCAAAAAACACAAAAACACCATTAGCCTTCTTTCGAAACGCGCTTATGCAGAAGTTAGCGTTTCGAAAGAAGGCTATTCTAAAATGAAACAAAGATGCGATTAGTAATACTAGGTGGCGGAGAAAGCGGTACAGGTGCAGCACTGTTGGCCAAACAGCAGGGTATAGATGTTTTTGTTTCAGATGCTGGTGTCATTCAAGCGGATTATAAGCATCTACTCATCACCCACCAGATTCCCTTTGAAGAAGGCGGCCATACATTAGCAGCCATACAATCAGCTGATGAGGTGATTAAAAGCCCTGGTATACCTTACGAAGCGACGATGATCAAAGGGTTCCATAATATCCCCATCATAGATGAAATAGAGTTTGCAGCACGCTATGCAAAGGGTAAGATTATAGCCGTAACGGGTTCAAATGGCAAAAGCACCACTGCACATCTGATTTACCATTTGCTAAATGCAGCAGGGTATCATGCCATTTTAGCTGGAAATATAGGCTATAGTTTTGCAAAATGCCTTACACAATCTATGTATGACTACTATGTACTAGAGCTTTCCAGCTTTCAACTAGAAGGCATCAAAAATTTTAAGCCAGATATAGCCTGCCTATTAAACATTACACCTGACCACTTAGATAGATACCATTATTCCATAGCAGGCTATGCAAAAGCTAAGCTAAATATACTACGGAATATGACCCCATTGGACCACTTTATTTACCATACATCCGACCCCATTACCACGCAATATCTTCACACACAAAATACTTTACCCCAACTACATCCTATTGATCCATCCTCCAATGGTCTGTTCCATTTTAAAAAATCTAACCATGCTGTTGCCATAAGCAAAGAGCAGTTACCTTTGCTAGGTATGCATAACCAGTATAATGCTAGGGTTGCGGTTAAAGCAGCAGCATTAGCAGGCCTACCTTCTGAAGCAATTACTGCTGCTTTGCCTAAATTTTGCGGGCTACCCCATCGGCTGGAATGGTGCGGCGCACCACAAGGAATAGACTGTTATAATGATTCCAAGTCTACCAATATAGCCTCTACAACAGCCGCATTGCTTAGCTTTAGCCAACCTATTATCTGGATTGCAGGTGGCATAGACAAAGGAAACGACTATGGCCCACTGCTGCCCATCGTAAGGGATCGGGTGAAAGCCATTATCTGTTTGGGAAAAGAGAATAACGCCATTGTACAAGCTTTTCGTCCCCTAGGATTACCCATAGAAGAGACGCAGAAGCTATCCTCAGCCATAGATAGCGCCCTATCCATAGCACTACCAGGAGACGTAGTACTCTTATCCCCTGCATGTGCCAGTTTTGATTTATTTAAAAACTTTGAAGATCGAGGGAATCAATTTAAAGAAAAGATCAGTGCGCGCATGCAACAGTAAATCCATTTACCTACTCGTTATCCATAATGTCTCCCTGCTCCACTGCTTGGCTATTGACCGTTCTACGCAACATAAGGATTACAAAGGCAACCATTAAAAAGCAAAAGATCGAAACAAGAAAAAAACCAAGATAGAGACTAGAAAAGATTATATTCAACCAGTAGGCCAAGCCAAGCAATAAAAAAGACAACCCTAAACCAAGCAATACACAAGCAATACAAACCAGCAAAAACATTCTGGCGATTTTTTTAGCGTGCGCGCTAAGGTTATACCGCAATGTATAGGCCAACATACCCAACCTTTCCCTGACTATCTCCACGATGCAAGCAATACCAAATAGCTTGCATACCATTTTTATAATTTTAAAAAGCATGCTATTCAAATCAAGTAAAAATAAAAATTAACCTTGGTTCAGTTAGTGAACAAGCCCATATGAGCCATCCTACTTCTTCGTAACACTAACTGACATTTTTGTTCTGCTCACACTATGTACACTAAAAAAAGAGCGATTAATATCTAGGTCATTTTTACAAAACCTAGTATACACATATCCAACCAATGCGCCACCCAATTGAGCCAAGTAATAACCGCATGTTGGGTGGGCAAATGCACAAGCGCCAGTACCAGTAAAGCAAGCGCAACGTACCGTAATGGTAAAGAGAAAAAGAAGCAATATAGCCGCAAACTAGGCATCAAAACACACACTGCAACCATTATAGCATAAATAGCCGCTGAAGGCCCGTAAGATCGGCAGCAATGCCCCTAAAAGGGGGCGAAAACTGGTATAGTATACAAAAAACAAGCGCACCCACTATTTGTCCTAAAAAATAGAGGCGTAATATATGTTTTGAACGGGTAATGGCGCGTATCCTTTGCCCAAAAAGATATAATATAAACATATCCCAAAATAAATCTAGCAAACCTTTATGTATAAAAGAATAGGTAATAATGGCCCATGGCCGCTTTAATAACAATGGATAAAGAGAAGGAAAGGCCAACTGCGTATAGAGCCACGAGCTATGATCTTCACAACCACATATATAACATCCAATATTAAACAAAAAAAGCAATAGAAAGCTTAAAATATGTATCAAAATCAACTGTATAAATCCATTCCCGGATTGTTTAAATTGATTTCGAAGATAAGCGTAAACGATATGCATGACTAAAAAAAATTAATAAAAATTACCCAATCAAGGGTTATTTAATACCTTAGACCTTCTGCAAAACCTATTTGTGATCAGCAGTTTTTAGGAGAAGCGCAGTCGCCAGAATACTAAATGTATTTGAGGAGCATAGACAAGCTTCGACACCAAAATTGCCATTAGAAATAGGTTTTGCAGAAGGTCTCTTCACAAAGGTTAATACCTCCATTAACACTTTACCAGAATAAACCATAAAGCCCTTTCGGCTAGGCTTAAAGTCGGGCTAGGCTTAAAGATTAGTTAATTTATAAAAATTGATTTTATATTTAAAATCGCAGAGGAAATGGTATCAATTTAAGGTATTTTATGCTACTTTTTGGTTTGCTTTTAGGGGTAGTAATGCCAAAAAGGCTGAATAGTCAATGACGGGGCTTAAGGAGACTGCGCGCCAAACTTTTTATTGGCGGCCATGGCAGAGGAGCATACGAACCATCCATAAATCACTTTTTTGCACGTCTGCGCTAAATTATAGATGTGCCACTAAGCCCCCGCCATTGACTGAATATATACCAAAGCATAAAATATATAGTATCACAACACAGCTTTAAACAAAATATGCCATAAGAATGGTAGCTGCATTATTAGAAATAATCAATATTAATGCCTATATTCGCATGATGAGCCTTGAATAGACAGCCAATAGCGGTCAAGGGTTTTGATAAAGATTTATAATTTTTTTAAATTTGCACACCTCTAGGTTTAAAACAAAAGTTAGTACATGTTAACCATACAACAGCTAGTAAAAAAAGGAAGAAAAAAACCTTCTTCCTCATCTAAATCTCCAGCACTTTCATCATGTCCGCAACGGCGGGGCGTATGTGTCAAAGTTTATACCATGAAGCCAAGAAAGCCAAACTCCTCTATGAAAAAAGTAGCTAGGGTACGCTTAACAACGGGTAAAGAAGTAAACATTTACATTCCTGGAGAAGGCCATAACCTGCAAGAGCACTCTATTGTCCTGATTAGAGGAGGAGGCGTAAAAGACTTATCAGGTGTGAGCTACTCTATTATTCGTGGTGTATTAGATACTTCAGGCGTTAATGGAAGGTGTCAAGGCAGGTCTGTATATGGCACCAAGAAACCGAAAAAGAAATAAAGTTTTAATGTGTTTCCTATGTAGCTACCCCATTGGTTGCCGAGTTATAGGGCTGCCAATAGAGCGGTAAGCAGCTACATAAAGCATTCATTTCAGGAATAATATGAGAAGAAAACAAGCTATAAAAAGAGTACTACCACCCGATTATAAATATGGCGATCCGCTTGTGACTAGGTTTGTAAACGGGTTAATGCAAAGAGGCAAAAAAAGCCTTGCCTTTAGCATTTTTTATGATACCATTGCATCTGTCTCCCAAAAAACAAAAGAAGAAGGGTTAGAGGTTTGGCGCAAAGCGCTTCATAATGTAACCCCTACTTTAGAGGTCAAACGCAGACGGGTTGGGGGGCTACCCTTCAAGTTCCTATTGAGATAAGGCCAGACAGAAGGGTATTTTTAGGTATGAAATGGCTGATTGACTATGCAAGGTCCCGTGGTGAAAAGACCATGACAGAAAGGCTTGCCAACGAAATCATTGCAGCTGCTAAAGAGGAAGGGGCTGCTTTCAAGCGCAAGGTAGACACCCATAAGATGGCCAGTTCCAATAGAGCCTTCTCACATTTTAACCTGAGATAGATGGCAAACGAACTAACCTTTTTAAGAAACATAGGCATCATGGCCCACATTGATGCTGGAAAGACAACCACTACTGAGCGCATTTTATATTATACAGGTCTCACCCACAAAATAGGCGAAGTACATGATGGAGGGGCTGTAATGGATTGGATGGCGCAAGAGCAAGAACGGGGCATTACCATTACCTCTGCTGCCACTACTACATTTTGGAAATATCCTACTATACAGGGCAAGGCAAATGATACAACCCAAACCTACAAAGTCAACATCATCGATACACCTGGCCACGTAGACTTTACAGTAGAAGTAGAGCGTTCTTTGCGTGTATTGGATGGTGCCGTTGCGTTGTTTTGTGCTGTATCTGGTGTAGAGCCTCAATCTGAAACAGTTTGGCGCCAAGCGGATAAATACAGGGTGCCTCGTATCTGTTTTGTAAACAAAATGGATAGAGCCGGTGCCAACTTTTTTAATGCGTTACACGAAATCAAAGAAAAGCTAGGAGCCAATCCTGTTCCATTACAAATTCCTATTGGCAGTGAAGCCTCATTTAAAGGAGTGGTTGATTTGATTACCAATGAAGCCATCGTTTGGAACGAGCATGACTTAGGCATGACTTACCAGGTAATACCCATTCCTGACGATTTAGTAGAAACAGTTGCCGAGTGGCGTCAAAACCTGATTGAAAGTGTAGCCAGTTATGATGAAGCATTAATGGAAAAATTCTTTGATCATCCAGATGCCATTACGCCAGATGAAATCAGGGCAGCCATTCGAAAAGCGGTTATCGACCTTTCTTTTTCCCCTGTGCTTTGCGGTTCTGCCTTTAAAAACAAAGGGGTGCAAGCATTACTAGATGCAGCATGTGCCTACCTTCCTTCTCCACTAGACCTACCTCCAGTAGCCTGTACCCATCCAGATACAGGTGCAACCATGTCAAGAAAGCCAGAGAATAGCGAGCCATTTACGGCGCTAGCTTTTAAAATTGCAACAGATCCTTTTGTGGGTAGGCTGGCTTTTTTACGTGTCTATTCAGGTACCTTAGACGCTGGATCTTATGTGCACAACAATAGAACCGGCAAGAAAGAACGCATTGCTCGTCTCATGCAAATGCATGCCAATAAACAAAACCCCATTAACGCGGTACAAGCAGGGGACATTTGCGCAGTAGTAGGGTTTAAAGAGATTAAAACAGGAGATACCTTAACCAATGAAAAAGACAAAGCGATACTAGAGGCCATCACCTTTCCAGAGCCCGTCATTGGTTACTCCATTGAACCTAAAAAACAGGCAGACCAAGATAAGCTGACCCTATCTATTGCCAAGCTTATGGAAGAGGATCCAACCTTGCGTATGGAAACCAACCATGAAACAGGCCAAACCATTCTAAAAGGAATGGGTGAGCTTCATCTAGAGATTATCATTGACCGGCTTAAACGCGAGTTTAAACTTGAAATCAACCAAGGCGCCCCACAAGTAGCCTATAAAGAAATGCTCACAGCTACGGTCGAGCATAAAGAAGTCTACAAAAAGCAAACAGGCGGTAGGGGTAAATTTGCCGATATTGTCTTTGAGATAGGGCCTAGGGAAGCTGTTGAAGGAGAAGCTGTTCAGCCAGGATTAGCGTTTGTGAATAAGATTATAGGAGGGTTATTCCCAAAGAGTTTATACCAGCCATTCAAAAAGGGTTTACAGCAGCTATGGAGAATGGTCCATTGGCAGGCTATCCTCTAGAATCGATGCGGGTTAAAATCTTTCACGGCTCCTATCATGATGTCGACTCAGATTCTTTATCTTTCGAATTATGCGCTAGAGCTGGATTCAGAGCAGCGGCACAGAAAGCTTCGCCTGTACTTTTAGAGCCTATTATGTCTGTAGAAGTAGCCACTCCCAATGAGTTTACAGGTCCTGTAACAGGAGACCTCAATAGAAGAAGAGGGATTATGAAAGGGATGACTGGAAAAGGCGGCGCACAAATGATTAAAGCAGATGTTCCGTTAGCAGAGCTATTTGGTTATGTTACAGATCTAAGAACCATTACCTCCGGTAGAGCCTCTGCCTCATTAACCTTTTCGCATTATGAACCTGTTCCTAAGAACTTAGCAGAAGCTATTATTAACAAAGCAAAAGGCATAACCGTATCGTAACCCTAGCATAGCAATTACACATATGAATCAAAAAATTCGCATTAAACTCAAATCATTCGATCCTGCCCTTTTAGACAAATCGGCAGATAGCATTGTTAAGGCTGTAAAAGCTACGAAAACAGTAGTAAACGGCCCCATTCCGCTTCCAGGCAAAAAAGAAGTCTATACGATACTTCGTTCTCCACATGTAAATAAAAAGTCACGAGAACAATTTCAGCTTTGTACCCATAAAAGGTTAATAGATATCTATTCCAGTAGTTCAAAAGCAGTAGATGCTTTAACCAAGCTGGAGCTACCTAGTGGTGTAGAGGTTGAGATTAAAGTATAAAGATGCTATATGGTACTTTTTGCCCGATCAAAAAGTACCTAAACAATCAAACGCTGGTGAAAGGTTGGTAAAAGAGTTAGTGAAAACGTAGCCGAAAGCTGGTAGAATTAGAACTTGACTGCTGTGCAGGCTTCAAACATATTTTTTTTACTTCAGCTGCAGCACGCGTTTTCTGATCGCAACTTTCTACAAAAGTGCGTCTTTTTTCGTAATTAAAAGCAGTAAGGTGAAAGTACTTATGGTGCATTTTGTAACTACTGGTACTAATAAGGTATCTATTTTAGATTAGTAACCCACTATAAAGTTTTCTTATATGTTATATTCATTATCAAGATATTTTTTGATATTTCTTCTGTTATTTACTACATCTTGTAATAACTATCTAGTTAGATATGGTATCAGTGATGGTAAAAAAAAGGAGGTTAGCAATTTACAATCTTTGGCTGCTTATGCTCCAGACGATCGCGGAAATGGGTTGCTTCATTGGATTGTCTTAAATCCACCACATAATTATGATAATTACACTCGTGTTCAATTAGAATTGATACGAAGAAGTTGTAATCGTAATGTGGTAAATATGCGTAATAATGCTAAACATAGTGCACTTGATTTGATAGTGTTGGACAATAACGTTCTTCTAGCTAAACATCTATTAGATATGTTTCAAGAATTGTTTGATATAAATACTATCACTACTGCTGCTAATTTAGCAGTGATAAACAAGCATATAGAGATGCTTAAAGCATTTTTTGATGTTCCACGCATTAATAATAACTCGCAAATTGTCTCTTCAACACTTTGGCAAGCAGCAAGAAATGGTCATGAAGATATAGTTAAAATGTTATTAGGCTTAGGTATGCAGCTTCCTGAATACACAATCAGACAAGCACTTGAAGTAGCAGCGGAACATGGTCATAGAGATATAGTTAAAATGTTATTAAACTCAGGAGTTCAGCTTGATGGAGAAATAATCATGCCAGCACTTGAAGGAGCGGCAGGCAATGGTTATAAAGATATAATTGAAACGTTGTTCAATACAAATGTTCAACTTAATTCAGAAATGATCATGTCAGCATTTGAAATAGCAGCATGCAACGGTTATAAAGATATAGTTGAAATGTTGTTAGGCAAAGGTGTTCAGCTTGATGGAGAAATGAGCAGGGTAGCGCTTTGGGAAGCAGCAATAAATGGTCATCTAGATGTAGTTAACTTAATAGTCCGAAATATTCAATTCAATAAACAAGATATCAATTCAGCAGTGGCAAAAGTAAAGAAAAATAATCATCAAGATATAGTTGATGTGCTTAGCAATATATAAGATTCTACTTAATGGAACTGAATGTCAGTACAATATTTAGTATATAATAGTAGGACTAGGCCCAAACCTGCCGTAGAAGAATGTATACAGCTTTTAAAAAAAGAAAATGCTAGTTACTCAAGAAGTATTGGATGGAACACTTATGGGCACAACGAACTCGAATATAGGTCGATGTAACAGGTTGTTAGGCGTGTCAGGCATTCAGCCTAATGAAGGGAGTACCAGTGAGGCACTTGAAGAAGCAAAAAAATATAATAATATAAAAGAGTTTAGAATGGCCGTACAAGAATGTGGAGTTTCGATTAAGGAAAAATGTTCATAACAGCACCTCATACGTCAACGCAATGAGCAAAAGATAATAATACAACAGGATAAAAGTTTTCAAGACTATATCAAGACTATATTCTGATATTCAGAACTAAAAGCAGGCATACAGTTAGTCAGCTATACAATTATTCCTTTATTAGGCTACCATGTCCTTTACAATTTACTTGATCATTACATGGCTTATTGGCTGTATCATCGGATGGTTGATCACAAAAGCCTTACATAAAGCACCCATTGTAACCTTACAGGATAAGCTGGCTAGCTTAGAAAAGTACCTAGCCGAAAGCCAAAGTCAATGCTACGCATTACAGGAAAAGCACCTACAAATCAGTACAGCGCTCGCCACTGCTCTAGCAGATAATAACCACTTAGAAAAAAAATAGCCGAGCAAGGCCAATCGGTTGAGCAGCTCCAGCAGCAACTCACCATTCATTTTAAAAACCTAGCCAATGAACTTTTAGAAGAAAAAAGTAAAAAACTTTCAGAGCATAGCGGACTCCAAATGGAACGGTTGTTGACCCACTCAGCGACAACATTAAGACCTTTGTACAACAAGTAACCCAGTATAACCAAGAAAGCTTAGAAAGAAATGTAGCCTTACGGACAGAGTTAAAACAACTCCATGACCTGAACCTAAAAATCACGCAAGAAGCAGAAGGACTAACCAAGGCACTTAAAGGAGATTCAAAACTACAAGGAGGATGGGGAGAGTTTATTCTAGAAAATATTTTAGAACAATCTGGATTGGTCAAAAATAGAGAATATGTAATACAACCCTCTATTACCACAGAAGATGGGCAAAGACTTCAGCCAGACGTCATCATTAACCTTCCAGAAGGGCGCAATATTATCATTGATGCAAAAGTATCTTTAACCCATTATGAACAATTTTTTAATAATGAGCATGCACTCGAACGCGCTGCACACCTTAAGCAACATATTCATTCCATTAGACGTCATATTAAAACACTAAGCGAGAAGCAGTATCAGTCGCTTTATAATCTTCAAGGATTAGATTTTGTTTTAATGTTTATACCCATTGAACCAGCCTTTGCACTAGCTGTTCAAGAAGAAGTTATGCTTTTTAACGAAGCCTATGAACGCAACATTGTAATCGTCTCCCCTCAAACCTAATAGCCACTCTACGCACCATTGCAAATTTATGGCGGCAAGCCTATCAAAATCAAAATGCTTTAGAGATTGCCACGCAAGGCGGCGCCTTATATGACAAATTTGTTGGCTTTGTAGAGGACATTAAAAATATAGGCCGCCAATTGGATCTAACCAAAAAAAACTACCTAGAAGCGGCTAAAAAACTATATGATGGCAAAGGCAGTTTAGTCTCTAGAGCGCAAAAAATGAAACTATTAGGTGCACGAACCAATAAGGTATTAGATCAACAACTTATAGATAAAGCGAGCAGGAAGAAAGATAAACAAAGAAATTAGTATGCTAATTAGTTATATCTAAGGATTAGATACTCCTAAGTTCGGGATAGGAAATTAACTATAATTTATCTAAACTGGCAAAGTTATCTTAGGTTAATTCTATTAATGTAGAAAACCATAGTGAAAAAAAGTAAACAGCCATACAAATTTTAATGAAATTAAATAATGTATTATGCACATAAACAAAATATTTAAAGGAATCCTAATACCAATGCTACTAAGCTTCTCCTGGTGTAATCTTAATAGTACCGACCATACCAAAAAAGATTTAAAAGACAAATTTAAAATAAACAGCTTAGACAATATTGCAACTAATGATCCACTTGGAATTCCTTCGGAGAAACAAGGTAATCGGATGCCTAATCAAACTAAAAAAAGCTTAGAAGACATAATTACAACAAAGAGATTAGGCAAAATTGAAACCAATGACCCAAATGGGATTCCTTCGGAAAAACAAGTTAAAGAAGCATTAAAAAGCAGATACCCTCAATTAAATCTTAGCGAGATTAGAATAGAGATATATGGAGTCATTAATGAGGTAGTGATTTTTGCAGTCAGCAATGGACTTTACACTGGTCACGTAGAGCTTTCCTATACAGCTCTACAACCAGGTAAACAAACATTAAAAGATTTAGATTTAAATAAAATAGAGAATCAAACTAAAAAAAAATTACAAGATATAATTAAAATAAAGAGCTTAGGCAACATTAAAACTAATGACCCAAATGGAATTCCTTCGCAAGAACAAGTTAAAGAAGTATTAAAAAAACAGGTACCCTCAGTTAAATCTTAACGAGATTAGAATAGAGATATATGGAGTCATTAATAATGTGCTGATTCTTGCAGCCAGCAACATGTATCAAAGGTCTAGTTGATTCTGAACCAAATAAACAGTTTTGTAACGAACAAAAAATTTCTCCTAAAGAGAACGCAAGATGCCCTAGATGTAGGAAGGTTTCCTACGTAGGAAAGATAGTGAAGTTCGATGGTTAAGCAATTTTTAACTACTTGATCGCTCTATAGACTAACTTTTTAAAAGTACATTAAGGATATCCAACCTAATTGGATACCATCAGGGCTATGTTAGATACAAAAGAAATATACTATCAAAATCCTGACCAACTACAAATCAGTGCATCTTCAACGTAGCGGGCACGAGATCACAAACCCACATCTTAACTAATCTAATTCTATTATGCATTTCATCTTACGAAATCTATGTATCTTGTTAGGTAGGAGGAGGCTATTGCTATCCTCCTCTTACCTAACAAGTATAAATCCAGCGGAAAAATAGCCTTAGAACAAATCAAAACAAACGGGTATTATAAACCCTACTTGCTGAGATAAAAAGCCATTATATTACTAGGCATTAACTTCAATGAGGAAACCAGAATGATCGATAACTGGGACTATGAGTACCTGTTCAGCGCATTGGCAGAAAACGCGTTTTTTCTAGTTTTTTACTAAAATTTTGAGCAAAAATTGATCATTTTAGATAAAAAACTGTCCTAAAATGGTGTCGAAAACATGCCGAAGATCAAATTTCTGCCACAGTGCTGAACGCAAACGGACTATGAAATACATGAAGAACACTTAGAAGCGTAAAAGATATTAAGAATAGACTAATCCCTTTGACAAATCCGCACGTATGGGCAATAGCCACATATTTCAAGATCCTCTGTTTGGGCAAAAGGGATAGTAGGATTAAATATTTCTACAAGTAATCCTTTTAGTCCCTCTTCAAATGGTTGTAGATATTCCTTTATATCCTCTATCTGTTGGTACTTTTTACCAGATCTCTTCCCAAACTCGATTGCTACATCATAAATTGCTTTCGAAAGAGGCCCATTATCAGGCTGTTGTATAAAGATGCCAGGGGTATAATGCGCTAAGAAAAATTCTCGAATAGGGATTAAATACGGCATAATCGCGTTATCAGCTCCATGTAGCGACTGAAACAGCCAAGCATAAAAAAAAAGCTGAAAAACAGCTTTGTTTGTTTTAATCTTTCCAGGATCAAATAAGTTAACTATACTCGATATTTTACAATTGGAGCGCCCTGTCTTATAATCTATAATACGGACGCAATGGTTTTGCCTATCGATACGATCGATCGTGCCACTTAACCAGACCTTTCGCGCAATCTCTCCATCGAGCATGATGGATTGCTTCATGGCTACTTCAACGCCCAAAAGGGTAAATGGTGCAGCTGCGTCATCTAGGTCCAACATGCGCCCTAAGAGCTTTTCCAGTAGTGCATGGAGCAACATAGGCGCACTGAGTGGGGTGCGCCACGCAGCTATGGCTTCCGCTATCTCTACTTTTATTTTTGATTGTAGCTGACGTACCATGTTTGTATCTATCTGACTACCAGCAAAAGGCCGATACAACCTAGCCATAACATCATGAAACAATATACCCAATTGCACATCTTCTGTCGCCACGGTCTGCCTGAGTTGCAGCAAATATTTAAAATAAAATTGAAGCGGACAAGACAAATAAGAGATGCATGCAGAAGGCGTTAGGCTGGAAACAGCTCCCTCCTCTTTTTCCAAAAATCGATCCAATAGCTGCATCACGCTATCGTCTTTTTGAATAGCTATAGCAGCTACTGGCCTTTCTAGCAGATTTATGGAATGATGCGTCTCTATTATTTTTAACTTGCTATCAAAAGTCAACTGTAGCAACAGCCGACTCATTTCACCAGAACCATCCAAATGACCTTTTTGGGAAAAGTAACAACAAATATTTTGGGCACGCTGTAGCAGCCTATAAAATCCATAAGCTGTTTTATTTTCTGCTACTTTATCTGCCAATGGCAGCCCAAAGCTATGGCATAGGTCATACGGTAAAAAAGAATCATGATGCGTAACCTTAGGGAAACACCCTTCATTCATATCCAGAAAGAAAACATGCTCAAAATCTAAGTTATAGGATTCAGCAACCTCTATAATATATAGACCAGTTACAGGGTTGTCTTGATGGAATAGCATCCTACTTTCCTTTAAACCATTTAATAAAAAAGCCCCGAACAAGTAGCCATCTCTAGCCCTCTATATAGCCCAATAGATAATCCAATGCCCTTTTATTCAGTTCAAAGAAAAGGTGATCCCCTCTATAAAATGGTTATAGATATAAGTTAAACCCTCCCGAAGGTAAGGCAAAAGCGCTTGATGATCCTTATTAAACCATAGGTCAAAGGCATCAGATTGCTTACCCTCATTTAATGATTGGCGCATAGCAGTGAGCTTTGATTGCATTCCTGCTTTCGCAAATGGATGCCACAATGCCAATAGATGGGCCATATGGCCATACATTTCCTCCTTTTCTGAAGTCTCCCAAAGCTGTACCAATCGCTCTACTACGGTATAGATAACCGTGGCACTGAATGGATAATCTAATCTACAATGGAGCGGAATAGATAGGGTAGCCAGCTGATCCAGCAAAGGAATCAATAGATCGCTACCACTTACTACTATTGCCGTTTGGTTGGGCAAAAACTTTGGGTGGCTATCATTTATTTTTTCTTGTAAAGCAGCTATAACTGCTTGCACCTGTGCAACCGTAGTAGATGCTTCGATTAGGAAAACCTTTTTATGCGGATCGGTCAAGTAATTACCCGTAGGAAAACTTTCCTGAAACCATTTTTTTTCCCTATGCTGACGCAAGTAGTGGCCCGCTATATTGATTGGATTATCCAAATAATGCCGATCTACATCCCAGAAAAAGGTCGTCGAAGCCATCAATTGGCACTGCTCAATAAACCGCTCTTCAGCAGGCGTTAGCAAATTAAATCCAACAAATACCAGCTCCTGATCGATTGCTTTCGGTTGGGCCATGCTATAACATAACCCCTCATACCCCTCCCCTGCTTCCATTAACTTTTCTCTAAAAGATTGATAGAGCAGCGGCAATTGTTTCCAAAAAAGCAGTCCTTCCTTCTGTTCCAATGGCAGCAGCCACCTATCCTTTTTAAGAGATGCCATCTGGTCTATAAAAGCATTACTAGTCAGCTGTTTTGGCAAGGATGTAAACAACGCCGCACCATCCACCAGATAGCTATCTATTCTATTAAAATCTTGTAAAAGCGTAAGCCCCCAACCATAAAATTGCTCAAAAGACTCTTTGCTAATTGGTCCAACCAATCCATGTAGCCTGCGGAGTAAATCCAAAGTAGGTAAACAGGTTAACTTACTATGCTTACGCATAAAGTGAGGCAAGGTTATACAAATATGAGAACTATTGCATACCGATTGAAAGCAATCAATAGATAGCTGATTGGGAAATATAAAAAGAGGCTCCCCCACCCTACCGGACCTATTTAAATGCGCAAGCACTTCTGCCAAAAAGGAAGGGTATTGGATGGTTTTTATGTGGTTAGTAAACATAGATGATCTGTTTACGTCTTAGGTTGTCTCTTCGGTTCTGTTATACTTTTCATCTAACTCTTTTAATACTTCTATTGCCGGTCGAATAATCACCTTACCCTTGTCATCTCCCAGGACAAGCGACCTATTCTCCGCAGCAGCCGCCTTTACCATTTTATAGTTGGCTTTATTGACTCCCTCGAGCAGTCTTTTTATAAATGGGCTTATTTCAGGCGTGTTCATATGTTTACTGTTTACTTTGTTTTAGGATACTTTCCCAAGCATCCTTATTTAGGATTTGTTCTTTTTTCGCCATTTTTTTATAAGCAATTACCTCAGAGTTAGAATTTTGGCTATTAAGAATGATCCAATTATCACAAATGGGAAGGTATAGGGTCACTAAGTTTACTATACTCCTATTATATCTTCTTTCTATAGTTTCAACAGGAATATTGTATCCCCCGTTTGCAATTCTCTTCTGCACGCGTTCTTTAGCTATGTCAACGGAACTCAACCAAAAGTAATATAAGGAGATGACATAATCTTTATTTTTTGCTCTTTTGATAAAGGATACATAGCTGCGACTTGCCAAAGTTGTTTCCAGTGCAAAATTTACCTCTTTTTCCATCAATTCATTTATGCGAGCGATCATTAGTTTTCCCGCTTGCATAGAAACTTTATCAGGATCGAAAGGAGACAATCCAAAAGCTATTTGATTAGCATTGACGAATTCCTTACAGTCCAAAATATCAGGCAAGATCGTAAAACTTGCCGTGGTCTTTCCGGCTCCATTGGGTCCAGATATTATATATAGATGGTTTATCATACAAAAATGATAAAAGAGCAATTAACAAATGCTTTTTGTTAAATTTTGATAGAAACAGTATGCTATGTATAGCTTGTTTTTGCAATGTACTAATTTTTAAATTAGGTTATTTTTAATCTTCAAAAATTAGTAAATTTAGGTAACATTAGGCCTTCTTCAAAACCTATTTGTGATCAGCAGTTTTTAGGAGAAGCGCAGCCGAGCACCGCAGAATACTAAATGTATTTGAGGAGCATAGACAAGCTTCGACACCAAAACTGCCATTAGAAATAGGTTTTCCAGAAGGTCTATTAGATGCCAATAGCGTCCTACTATCTTGACCACAAGAGGGTGGCGTATACTTATTTTATAGATCCAAGAAATGATGTCAGCTGATCCACGTGCCCTTACCCAAAAGAAACTGTAGAAGAACTAGATAAATATATTATCGGTCAAGCAGAAGCCAAGCGCAACGTTGCAGTTGCATTGCGGAATAGATGGCGCAGAATGCAAGTCACAGCGCAGCTCAAGGAAGACATTATTCCAAACAATATTTTAATGATTGGGCCAACTGGCGTAGGCAAAACAGAAATAGCCAGGCGACTGGCCAAAATTGCAAAAGTTCCTTTTACCAAAGTAGAAGCCTCTAAATTTACAGAAGTGGGCTATGTAGGACGTGATGTAGAGAGCATGGTCAGGGATTTAGTCGAACGTGCCGTAGCCATGGTAAAAGCAGAAAAAATGGAAGCCATCCAACATAAAGCGGTTCAGCAGGTAGAAGAAGTGATTTTAGATATATTGCTTCCTCCACTTCATCCAAAAACCAGAGCAGATCAATCTGCAGAAGTGGAAGAAGGCGGCGATGCTACTCGAGCACGTTTTCGTGAAAAGCTAAGAAGCGGTGCACTAGATCAACAGCAAATAGAAATCAAAGTAACCAAAGCTACCCCATCTGGGGTATAAATAGTTTAGGAGCAGGTCCTGCTATAGACGAAGGGTTTGTAATAAACTTTCAGGATATGCTCAGCAATTTTTTACCCAAACAAACTAAAAAAAGAAAAGTAACCATTGCAGAGGCACGTGCATTGCTATTAACAGAAGAACTCACCAAACTCATTGATATGAGTGCAGTTAAAGAGGAAGCCTTAGCCAGAGCCAGCAATACAGGGATTATTTTTATAGATGAGATTGATAAAATTGCCCATACCAGTCAAGGCAATAGTCCAGGTGTAAGCCGAGAAGGCGTGCAGCGTGACCTTTTACCGATTGTAGAGGGCAGTACGGTACAAACCAAACATGGCCCCATCGATACAGATCATATTCTCTTTATTGGAGCGGGTGCTTTTCATATGGCCAAGCCATCTGACCTTATCCCGGAATTACAAGGCCGATTTCCCATCCGAGTAACACTAGAAAACCTCTCACAAAAAGATTTTTATAAGATTCTAGACGAACCCAAAAGCGCATTACCCATTCAGTATCAGGCACTATTGTCGGTAGAAAAAGTTAGGCTCGATTTTAGTCCAGAAGCCAAACAAGAAATTGCAGCTACTGCTTACTTGCTCAATGAAGAGATAGAAAACATTGGTGCACGGCGGTTGCAAACCGTAATGAGTCATCTACTAACGCCCATACTATTTGATGTACCAGATACCATTACCCCCGACACGGCCATTACCATCACCAAAGAAATGGTTCAAGACGCGCTAGCAGATTTAATAAAACGAAAAGATCTGAGCAGCTATATCTTATAAGGGTGCTTTTTAGTAGACAACTCATTTTTTCCATCCATAACGCAGTCTGCATCATGCTTTAAGACATATTCTCTATTTTTTGCTTATATTTATGCACTAATACAATAACGATTACTATACCATATGGCGTTTCTTATTAAGACTGTTCAATTTTTGGCAGCTCTATTCATTATGGTTGGCATGCATGAATTGGGTCATCTACTCTTTGCCAAGCTGTTTAAAATGCGGGTCAACAGCTATATGATTGGATTCCCGCCTAAAATATTTAAAATAAAATGGGGTGAAACGGAATATTCCTTAGGATCGATCCCGCTAGGTGGAGCGGTTCAGATTGCAGGTATGGTGGATGAGTCATTGGATACCAATCATCTGCAGCATAGCCCACAGCCTTGGGAGTTTCGTTCAAAGCCAGCTTGGCAGCGGCTGATTGCTATACTGGGGGGTATTATTTTTAACCTGATCAGTGCCATCTTTATATGGATTGGTTTAACCTATATGATGGGCTATAACTATTTACCTAAAGATGAAGTAAATAAATATGGAATTATACCCAGTGCAATAGGTAGCCAAATGGGTTTTAAAATAGGGGACCAAATCATCCAAATCAATGGAAAAGATTTTGAAGATTTTAATGATATCCTATCGCCCAACCTTTTACTCCGTAGTAAAAGCTACTATACCATTGAAAGAGCTGGTAAGCTACTCGAACTACCCATTCCAGAAAAGCTCATAGAAGACTTTGCAGACCTAAAAAAAGATATGTTTATACGGCCCATTTACCCTTGTTTCATTCAAGAGGTTGCCCCGGGCAGCAATGCTGCACAAGCAGGTTTAATGGATGGAGATCAAATCATTGAAGTAGCGGGCCAATCTACGCTTGACATAGGTGAATTAAGGAAGATCGTTAAAGCTTCTATAGATACAACCGTCAAAGTGGCCTATCTACGCGATGGTAGGCAAATGTCCACCGCTATTCAGGTGAGCCAGCAAGGATTAGGTATTCAATTGGATGCATCTCCATATAGGTATAAAAACTTAAATTATTCATTTATAGCATCTATTCCTATTGGTCTAGGCAAAACTTGGGATTTGATGCAGGCACAATTCTTAGCCATCTGGAAATTAATTACAGGCAAGCTGAATTTAAAAAACTCTTTAAGTGGTCCCATTGGCATTGCCCAAAGCTTTGGCAATGAGTTTATTGGATATAGATTCTGGATGTTGGTTGCTTCTTTATCCATTGCCATTGCTGTAATCAATTTGCTACCCATTCCAGCATTAGATGGAGGGCATGCTTTATGCATATTGTATGAAGCAATATCTGGCAGAAAACCTTCTGACAGATTTTTAAAAACCACCCAAAAATTGGGGATGATTCTTATACTTTTACTTACGTTTTATGCATTGAGTAATGATATTCGTAAGTTATTATAAATAATTAGCAAGCCTATTATTTTCACTTTTCTGGCATATTATTTGCTTGTACTATTATATACTTTATAATAGAAACGTAAATATAAACCATTTATAACCATATGTACTTCAATAAGTCACTAGTAATGGATGGGGGCCTTGCTTCTGGATGGGGTGAGGATGGCATAGGCGGCATGGTAGAGCTGATTGTCTCTGATGAAAAAGAACAGCCCTCTGATGAGGGGACCCAAGATAAAATACCCTTGTTAGCGCTTCGTAACACGGTACTTTTTCCCAATGTTGTGGTACCTATTACCGTTAAGGAAAGGCAGGCGGTGCATTTGATAGAAACCATACATGAAAAAGATGGGCTACTAGGCATTATTGCACAACGCAACCCAGAAACCTTTGAAGGTAAGCCAAGCGATATTTATCTAATAGGTACACTAGCTAAAATCATTAAAATCATTAATTTACCAAATGGTAAAACGATTGCTTTGGTGCATGGCAGGCAAAAATTTTACACCATTCAACTCTTTACAGAGTCATTAGGGCTAGAAGCTACCATTCAACTGCTCAAAGACCAACCTTATAAAGAAGATAAAAAAGTGCTTGCACTCATGCAGTCATTGAAAGATGTTGCAATTAAGATCCTTAAGTTTCGATCTGAGGGCTCTAGTGAAGCGCAGGCTATGCTAGCCAATATTAAAAGCCTACATTTTCTTACCTACTTTTTAGCTTCTAATTTAAATACAGATATCGATTACAAGCAAAAGTTACTATCATTAAACAACAGCAGCAAACGCGCCAACTTGCTTTTAAAGCATCTGCTTAAAGAGCTAGAAATCTCCGAGCTTAAAAAAGAGATTCAGGATAAAGTGCATTCCGATATTAGCCAGCAGCAACGGGATTATTACTTAAGACAACAAGTTAAAGTACTCCAAGATGAACTTGGTGAAAACGACCTTTCGGATGAAATCGACGCATTGCGTGAAAAAGGCAATAAAAAACAATGGCCTAAAGAAGTAGCAGATTATTTTAAAAAAGCATTGGAAAAAGCAGAGCGGATCAGTCCCCATAGTCCAGACTACTCTATCAGCATCAACCATGCAGAGCTACTCGTAGAGCTTCCTTGGAATACCTACACCAAAGATAATCTAGACCTGAACCGCGCCAAGAAGATTTTTGATGTAGACCACTATGGTATTGAAAAAGTAAAAGAGCGTCTTTTAGAGTTTTTAGCGGTATTACAGCTAAAAAAGAATATGAAAGGGCCTATTTTATGTTTATGTGGTCCTCCTGGGGTAGGCAAAACATCTTTAGGCAAGTCTATTGCAAAAGCAATGGGTAGGAAGTATGCCCGCATTGCATTAGGAGGGCTAAATGATGAAGCAGAGATACGTGGCCATAGAAAAACCTATATTGGCGCCATGCCTGGAAAAATCATCTATAACATTCAAAAAATGGGTTCATCCAATCCGATTATTGTATTGGATGAAATAGATAAAATAGACGGCATGCGTGGGGATCCAGCATCTGCCCTACTTGAGGTCCTAGATCCAGAGCAAAACAATGCTTTTGTAGATAATTTTTTGGAGGTTCCATACGACCTTTCTAATATTTTGTTTGTGGCCACTGCCAATTCGATGGATCGTATTCCAGCTGCTTTACAAGACAGAATGGAGGTTATTGAAGTAAGTGGTTATCTGCTAGAAGAAAAGATAGAAATTGCAAAAAAATATCTTTTCCCCAAAGAAAGAAAAGAGCATGGCCTAAAAGCTACCGATTTAGCCATACAAGATGATGCCTTTGCCACCATTATAGCAAGTTACACACGGGAATCTGGTGTGCGTGAGCTATCGCGTCAGATCGCCAATATTTGCAGAAAAACTGCCAAATCGATTGCTTTAAGCGAAGCTTACACCAAAAAACTCAAACCATCAGATGTCATTACTTTACTTGGTCCAGAGCCATTTGACCAGGTCCCTTATCACACCACACCGCTGCCTGGTGTTTCGGTTGGTTTAGCATGGACTGCCTCTGGTGGTGAAATTCTTTTTATAGAATCTGTGTTGAGCAAAGGGAAAGGGAGGGTTAATTTGTCTGGCCACTTAGGAGAAGTAATGAAGGAATCTGCTATGACTGCTCTTTCTTACCTAAAAGCAAACGACCAATACCTTGACGTATCACATGGTGTGTTTGAAAATTATGACCTACACATTCATGTACCCTCTGGCGCCGTTCCTAAGGATGGTCCTTCTGCAGGGATTACCCTTTTTACCTCATTGGCCTCTCTCTATACCCAAAAAAAGGTTAAAGACCGCTTGGCTATGACAGGAGAAATTACCCTACGCGGCGAAGTACTGCCAGTAGGTGGCATTAAAGAAAAAATTCTAGCCGCAAAGCGTGTGGGCATGAAAGAGATTATACTCAGCAGCAAAAACAAAAAAGATGTTCAAGAGATCAAAGAAATCTACCGTGAAAATTTAATATTTCACTATGTAGATTCTGTAGATCAGGTCTATCAGCTGGCATTGCAAGAAAATAAAATACCTGGTGCAAAGATCTGGGATGGTAGTGAAACGATAGCAAGTAAGTAAGTAAAGGGTCGGCTCTGTCCACTTAAGTGGACAGAGCCGGAGAGATATCTGTTCAAGTCAATGGCTAATAAGGCAATTTATCGCACTTTTTTATCAAGAAAAAAGTGCGCAAAAAATCAAGCCCTCGGCAAAAAGTTGCGGAATCCGCCCTTACAGATGGAATTTGTATCCTTACTTTTTGCTTGATCAAAAAGTAAGCAAAAAATCAAGCGCTGATGGAAAAAGTTGCTGAAAGTGCAGACTTACAGATGGAAAAACAGGAACCGCCCGCTCCGCGGGCTTGAAAGGAATCTGTTTTTCCTAATCATCTGTAAGCTGCACTTTCTGATCGTAACTTTTTCCAAGGGCGCGTTTTTCTTGTTTTGGAGGTGATAATGCCATATGACTGAATAAATAAAGTGATAGACTTAACACGCCTACCTTGCGCTCAGATTAAATTAAGCAGATGATGTAAGGAAAGTAAGTAGGCATTTACATTCCTACTTACTTATAGCATACTATAGATTATTTAGAACGGTCTGCTTGCTTTCTTCCTTTTGGATCTTTTCTTCTACTATGTTTATACACTTTCTATACCTCGAACGTAATGGTTTTTCAAACAACAAACTTTTTTTCTTAGATTCAGATTTAGCCTCAAGGAGGGTACGCTTGATACGCTTAAGCTGCCCTGAGTCTAAATGCAAGAGATCGACTAAACCTTCTACAAATTGTTCAAAGATATCCGAAAAGCAATCCGCCATATTACGCAATGGATTACGTTCTTTTTTATCTTTAAAAAAGAACATATCAAATATTTCTTGATTGCTGCAACCTAAACCTTGTAGCAGTTTAATCAAGTTTTTACATAGATTTAGATTATGTTCAATTTTATCTTTAATTTTATCTTCTATAGGAACAGGAAAAGGAATAAGAAAAGGAATAGGACAGCGTGTAACATAGTGCAATAGACATCTATCTTTTCTATCCTTCAATAGGAAATGCTCTAACTTATATTTACAGATTGTTTTTGAAATTATAGAAGAGAAATCGCCAGGGTCGGCATTCGAGAATGACTTTCTACTTAAGTTAAGTAGCACCTTAATTGGAGGCCTACCATTTTTGTCTTGGCTCGTGAAATCTATAGCTTCATATTTCTCTAGAAGCTTAAGTAAAATTTTTTGTATTTTTTTTGTTGCAAGCAGATCCTTTTGAATAAGGTCCAAGATGTAATGGAAAGAACTAATACCCTCTTTTGCTTTATTAAAATCTATATATTTAGAATATTTTATCATTTCCTCGATAAGGTCGAAAAATTTATTAGATTTTTTATGTGCAAAGAGTTCGTGTGAAACGGCTTTCTGTAGAAGGATTGCAAGTATAGTTAACTTATCTTTATAATAATAATATTGGTTTAAGATCTGCTTGATATCTTCGGAATTAGAATCATTCAAAATGGGCAGCAACTCTCTCACTGTTTGTACTAGATTACCATTTCCGAATATATCTTTGAGTGTAGGAGTATCTTCACACAAAGGTAAGTAGGACATCTTGCAGGACTCCCCCCACATATTCTGCTGCTTAATAGTACAACCGGCACTGAATTGTAACGATAAAGCAAGGGGTAACGCAGTAATCCCTTGTACAAATACATTAGATAGTTTCGTACTCCCTTTATTATTTTTCATATATTATGGTTTTGATTATTGTTTAGTTTTTAGTAAATTATTTGTTTTATTGTTTAAAGAGCATAAAAACTTGCTTACGATTATGCAAAGATAGTCAATCGATTTTGAAAAACCAGGTTGCAGCTAAAATTTTACAATTTTAAGGCAGGTTGCTATTATAAATTCGACAGTCCATCTAGTGATTTCCTACGAATTGGCAAGCGATTGTAAACCTAGTTCAAATCAATTCAAACTGCCACTTAGAGATTCCAAAAAGCCAATTGGCCAGATTTGTTTACATTTGTATACCTTTTTACGTAAACTTGTCTAAACTTTAAATAGCTTTACCTTATTGATAGGCTTGAACCGATATCATCCCAGTAGGTTATTAGACCTTCTGCAAAACCTATTGCTAAATGGCAATTTTGTGGTCTATGCTCCTCAAATACATTTAGTATGCTGGCGACTGCGCTTCTCCTAAAAACTGCTGATCACAAATAGGTTTTGAAGAAGGTCTCTTGAGATAAATCACTGAAAAACTTTAACAACCGAATGAAAAAAGTTGCTTTTCATACCCTAGGCTGCAAATTGAATTTTTCCGAAACCTCTGCGATTGGTCGATTGTTTACAGAAAAAGGATTTGTTTCTGTAACCTTAGCGCAACGGCCGCATGTTTTTGTCTTGAACACCTGTTCTGTAACGGAGCATGCAGACCATAAGTGTGCAAGAATTGTTAGAGAAGCGCTAAAAATGGCACCAGAGGCCTTTGTAATCGTGATAGGCTGCTATGCCCAACTTAAGCCAGAAGCGATTGCAGCGATACCAGGTGTGGATGCGGTATTTGGCACGCATGAAAAATTCAAGCTGCTTGATTGGATTACCGATTGGAATAAAAAAAAATCGGATGAACCAGCTACGATACAGGTTGCCTCTATCAAAGAAAAGCTAACCTTCTCCCCTGCCTATTCTATAGGCGACCGAACCAGGACTTTTCTTAAAGTACAGGATGGTTGTAGCTATGCCTGTTCTTTTTGTACCATACCACTGGCTAGAGGTCCTAGCAGAAGCGCTACCGTTGCAGAAGTGGTCACACAAGCCAAAGAAATTGTCACCAAAAATGTAAAAGAAATTGTCCTAACCGGTGTTAACTTAGGGGATTTTGGCATCATTGATGCCAAACGCCAAACCAATTTTTTTGAACTGATTCAAGCCTTAGATGAAGTAGATGGGATAGAACGTTTTCGCATCTCCTCTATTGAGCCGAACCTGCTTCGTAATGAAATTATAGATTTTGTAGCCAGCTCCAAACGCTTTGTGCCCCACTTCCACATTCCCCTACAATCTGGTAGTGATAAGATTTTAAAAGCCATGCGCCGCCGCTATTTAACCGCACTGTACCAAGAACGTATAGCCCATATAAAAGCACAAATGCCGACCTGTTGCATAGGCGTAGATGTACTGGTTGGGTTTCCAGGCGAAACAGAAGCAGACTTCTTAGAAAGCTATCATTTTTTAAATCGATTGCCTATTGCCTATATACATGTATTTCCTTACTCAGAAAGACCCAATACAAAAGCAGCTAACATGGCGGGTGTAGTACCGCAACAAGAACGTGTAAAACGGGCCAGAATGCTGCGCATCCTTTCAGAAAAAAAACTCAGAGACTTTTATACCCAACACCTGGGCCATACTGCTACGGTTCTATTTGAATATGGAGCAGATGATGATATAATGGAAGGGTTTACAGAAAATTATATTCGGGTGCAAATACCCTACCAAGAGACATTGGCCAGTAAACTCTGTAAGGTGCGCCTCAAAGAGGTCAACGCAGCAGGAATGGTTGTACCAACATTGTGTACATCCACTTAGGCGTGGTTTTGCTTGGCTTTACGTTAGACCTTCTTCAAAACCTATTTGTGATCAGCAGTTTTTAGGAGAAGCGCAATCGAGCACCGCAGCATACTTAAATGTATGTGAGGAGCGTAGACTAGCTTCGACACCAAAATTGCCATTAGAAATAGGTTCTGCAGAAGGTCTAAGTACAATAGACCTCACCAAAATTGCCATTTAGTAGTCGAGTTTTGAATGAGGCCTAATTTTAAACATTACCTAAAAAAAATAACCTTTCACATGAAATACGCCTATAAACCAATTTTACTTTCTTTATGTACAGCAATATTTACTGGTAGCAAGTGCACAGAGCAAAAATTGGACGAAGTTAAGGATACGCACAATAGTGTAACGAAAAATCATCTTCATGATAAGCTACAAAAAGAGAAGCTGGAAAATGACATAACAGGGGATAAGCTTTTCCCTATTTGTAATAAACAAAAAAATACAGATCACCAAAATGACAGAACAGAAAATGATCTCATCAATGAACAAAAGGAGACAGAACTGGAAGTTAAGGAAAACAAGCTTAAGGAGACCCTGAAAAAGAAAGAGCCAAGTGAACTTGAAATAACATGGAAAAAAAATATACCTGATGGCCTTGGCCGCCTCATCAACTTTATAGACTTTATCCTAAAGGACATAAAAGAGGAAAAAAGTAAACGTTCATACAGATCATACTACCTATTACCAGAATGTAACGTTACAAGCGATAAAATAGAATTTCTAATAAAGCACCATGATTTTTATCTAAAGGCTCTTATGCAATGGTGCCTTAAATTACCGCCTAAAGAACAGCAAGTTCTTAATAAGAAGATAGAAAATAACTCAGATGGCATATACCTTGAAAAGGTATGTATGGAATTAGCTCCAGATTCTAAAAGTAAAAAAAGTCTGGCGGATTTACTTATTGAATATATAAAAAACGAGATAAAAGAATTTCCTGACTTTATGAGTAATAAAGAAATCCTGAGTAAAATGCCAGATAATATCAAAAAATCAATATCACGTAATATAAAAATTTACAAGAGTGTTCAACAAGAGGGATTAAAGAATCTAGAAAGGATATCACGTAACAATACAGGTAATCCACAAGAAAGATCTAAATTTTCACGTTTCATCGAACGGTTGAATGCTAAGAGGAATATATTTTAGTAGAACTGTTCAAAAAGCATCTTAATGACTCCTATGCCCTGCGGCTTATACCCCCCTAATAGGCTTAATTTGTATTTATTTAATCTTCTGGCAATATTATCAAATGCTGATTGGAAAAAGCTTATATGTTGACTACAAATGCATCATACACCCTTTTAGATCTATTGGCAAGCCTTACCTACAAGCAAAATATACCCATAGAAAACGTGTCTTAAGACTACGCAAAGATTTAAGTGGTAAAAACAAGGAGATTATTAGCCTATTATAGAAAGGTTAAAAGCAGAAATAGTATATCTTTTTTTTAATTAATTGAAAATGAGTATATTTGCAGAATATTTTCATATAAAAATTATAATTAAAACAATACATCAAGTTATTATGCTTACTAACAATTTCACTATTCGGCATGCAGTGGTAGTATTTTTATTGTCAACGCTTTCATCATGTTCTGTAGGGAACAAACTAGGTCTCAAACCTTGCCAAGATAAGAAAAATCATCCTAGTGGTCCCGAAATGGGATGGGACCCGTCGGATTGTAGCCATCTAACAAAACCGGATACGCTAAAAAAGTCAGAAGTTGCAATAAAAACAATGCTTGAATCAGAAGACCTTAATAACAATAGTTGCTATACCAATATTAAGACTGGATTAAAGACTGGATTATGCAAAGTATGCACTAAATTGATAACATGCGCTAATTGGAAAAATCATGGTAAGGACTTATTAAGATATTGCATTAAAGGGAGCGCATCTCTAGACTGTGCGAGTTTTGTCTACTTTATTATTCATAAGTTTATAAAGGTAGAAGGAATAGAAACCAAACCAATCATAAAAAATGTAGTACTCCTAATTGGAGCAACGGTAGGATCAATGCTTGCAAGCAAACTAACAGATTCTAAACGTAACTCAGGCCATCCAGATAATCCTAGTGGTCCCGAACCGGGATGGGACCTGTCGGATTGTAGCCATCTAACAGAACCGGATGCGCTAAACAAGTTAGAAGTTGCAACAAAAACAATGCTTGAATCAGAAGACCTTAATAACAATAGTTGGTACACCAAGACTGGATTGTTGAAAACATGCACTAATTGTATCAGTCATGGGAAGTGCATATTGTACTGTATAACAGAAAATTTGCCTATAGGGGCAGTGGCGTTAGCTGGCGGACATATTGGATCCTATTTGTATATACTTAATAATATAGATATGAACAATATAGAAGAAGAAAAACAAGCACTAGCACTAAATCCAACACCAAATATAATAACATGGATAGCAAAACACACTGCACAATACACTGGAGCTGCATTAGGAGCAGCAGTCGCAAATAAGATAGCAAACAGCATACAAGATATATTTTTTAGAAAAAGCAAAGAAAAAGTTGACTTAAATAGTTCTTTAGAGTCCATTGAAGTCGCTGGTACATAAAAATAGAAAATGAGGCGGTTGTGACATATATGCTTTAAGTTGACGGGCTTAATTCTCCATTATTGTGTGAATGAATGACTTATATACCATAAGCGTGCACCAAATACTTTTCTTTAAAAAAAGCTTCGGTAAAATAGCGCTGGAGGGGATATAGGTCGATAGCACATGGTAAAGGTTCAAATGGCGCGCCTTTTAGGTAAAGGATGCCATTGGATAAGCTGTTTTTGCTTTCCAGAGCGATTTTATCTTTTACCCAACTATACAATACAGTTAAGTTGGTAACGCCTCGGCCAACTATAAAGTCATATTGTGTTTTTAGCGCCTCTCCTCTTCCCCAAGCTACGGTAACATTATCTAACCCAAGGGTGGCCACGATGGCTTCTACGGCTTTTATCTTTTTTGCAGTAGCATCGATTAAATGAAAATCAACCGCTGGAAAGATAATGGCCAAAGGAATACCAGGAAAACCTCCTCCTGTGCCAAAATCCAAAATCTTAGTATGGGCAGAAAAAGTGGTCGCCTTGGCAATGGCTAAGGAATGCAAGACATGGTGGAGGTAAAGATGGTCGATATCTTTACGAGATATAAGGTTGATGGTGGCATTCCAATGGGCATAAATGGCACCTAAACGATTAAAAAGTTCAATTTGAGCCGGTGAGAGCTCAGGAAAATAATGCGATATAATAGACTTCATTCAAAACTCGATTGCTAAATGGAATTCTTTATCTTATTTTTTGCTTGATCAAAAAGTAAGCAAAAAATCAAGCGCTGATGGAAAAAGTTGCTGAAAGCACAACTTACAGCTGGAAAAACAGAATCAACCCTGCAAGTCCACCTAACTGTTTTTCTATTCATCTGTAAGCTACACTTTCTGATCGTAACTTTTTCCAAAGGCGCGTTTTTCCTTGTTTTCAAAGTAGTAGTGCCATAGGGCTTCTAAGAAACCACACTCAAATACAGTTTCTTGCTTAGGTATAACCCACATCTGTGGGTGGGAGCTGAATGGATATCTTCTTCTGGAGGTAGCGTGGCCATATAAAGGGTCATTTTGTTCTTTCTTCTTCATCTTGCAATGTTTCAAAGACAAAATTGTGATTGGTATAAATACAAATATCGGCTGTTATGGTCAAACTGGCGCGAACCATTTCCATAGCGGTTAAATGAGGGGCATGTTTCATCAAAGCCATAGCAGCAGATTGGGCATACATGCTGCCTGATCCAATCGCTGCTAAGGGATAATCTGGTTCCAATACATCACCTGTACCGGTCACCATTAATAAGGTGTCTTGATTGGCTACTATCAACATCGCTTCCAATCGCCTCAGCATACGATCTGTACGCCAATCCTTGGCCAGCTCAATGGCGGCTCGCTTCATATTGCCATGATAGCTTTGGAGCTTTTCTTCAAAGCGTTCCAATAAGGTAAAAGCATCGGCTGTAGAACCGGCAAATCCGGCTAAAATCTTGCCTCCAAAAAGCTTTCTTACCTTTTTAACGTTATGCTTGGAAACGGTATGGCCAAATGTAGCCTGGCCGTCTGCACCAATGACTACGGCTCCATTATGAATAATGGCTAAAACAGTGGTCGACTTAACTTGGGTCATAATGATTTGTACGGATTAGCAGTTTATAAGAATAGACGCAATGGTTCTTCCAAGAATCCTTTTAAGGTAGCTAAAAACAATGCCCTACGGCACCATCGACAGCACGGTGGTCACAAGAGAGGGTAACCTCTAGCATATGCGCAGGAACAATCTGATTGTCTTGCACAATAGGTATCTGCTGCACCGCACCAACTGCTAAAATACAAGCCGCTGGTGGGTTAATAATAGCTGCAAAGGATGCGATACCCAACATGCCTAAATTTGAAATGGTAAAAGTAGCACCTGTAGTATCTTTAGGTGTAAGTTTTTTGCCCCGTTCAGAGAAGATTTTTACTTCTTTACTAATTGCTACGAGCGGTTTTCGGTCTGCAAAACGAACAACAGGAACGATTAAACCCTCTTCAACGGCTATAGCTACACCTATATGGACATCCTGGTAGCTTCTAATCTTATCGGCTAACCAGGCAACATTTACCTTTGGATGCTGCGCAAGCGCTAAGGCCGTAGCCTTAATAATCAAATCATTCATAGAAATCTTTGTTGCCGCGTGGAGGTTCAACGCTGCACGCAGCGCAACGATTTTGTCCATATTGATGGCAACCGTTAAGTAAAAATGGGGAATATTCATTTTACTCTCTGTCAGCACCTTTGCTATGGTCTGACGCATAGGGGTAATCGGAAGGTCTTGATAGGATGGTTCAGTGGAGTCTGCACCGATATAAGCTTGGTGCACGCCATCAGGAACAAAATGGATAACATCTTTCTTAACCACCCGTCCAGCCGGACCAGAGCCTTGCACCTGTGTGATGTCATACCCCTTTTCTTTTGCTATTTTTTTGGCTAAAGGTGAAGCACAAAAGCGATCTGAAGGTAAAGGTTCGGTAGAGGAGGTAGGTGCTACTACTTTGGCAGCTACAACTGGATCAACTGGAGCAGATGGATTAGAAGGCAACGCTACATCCGTATGCGTAGCGCCATCTATAGAAGCAGTAGCCGCAAGCAACGCATTGATGTCTTCTTCTGCCTCCCCTATAATGGCAATAATGTCATTAACCCGTGCCGCTGATTGCTCGGGTACACCTATATACAACAACGTACCATCTTCATAGGCTTCTAGCTCCATGGTAGCTTTATCTGTCTCTACTTCAGCAAGGATATCCCGGCTACCACCTTATCCCCTACTTGCTTTACCCAACGGCTTATGATACCATTCTGCATGGTATCACTCATCTTAGGCATCCTAATGAACTCTGCCATATGCTTCGAATTAAAAATAATCTAATAACTACCCTGGATAGTATTTGTTCAGGTTAGTGGAAAAAAAGGTATTTTTATGCTAATCTTTTCTTGCTAAAAAAATAGCATAAAATGATTTTTCTTTAACTTTTCAATAAATTTACATATAATTTAGCAACTTAGCTGTATGCGTTTAACATTATGACTATAGTAGAAAAATGCCCCTGTAAAAAGCTTATATCTATCCTTTTGGTCATATGGTCATACCAGCCTACAACAAGAGACCTTCTGCAAAACCTATTTCTAATGGCAATTTTGGTGTCGAAGCTTGTCTATGCTCCTCAAATGCATTTAGTATTCTGCGGTGCTCGACTGCGCTTCTCCTAAAAACTGCTGATCACAAATAGCTTTTGCAGAATGTCTAAGATAAAAATGCCTACATGTTAACATCTTTTTTAGCCTTTCTAGCGCGTAAGCAGCTCATCACAGGTCAAACGACTCTTTTAGCAGTAAGTGGTGGCGTGGATTCTGTGGTACTCATGCATTTATTCAAACAGGCTGGCCTGCCTTTTGCAATTGCCCATTGTAACTTCAAGTTACGTGGCGCAGAAGCAGAGGCTGCAACGGAATTGGTAAAAGGCTTAGCGGAATCCTACCAAGTGCCTTTTTATAGTACCTGCTTTGACACCACTACTTTTACATGCCACTATAAAGTTTCGATACAAATGGCTGCCAGAAGCTTACGCTACGAATTTTTTGACAAACTGCTGCAGCAACATGGATGGCATCAAGTGGCTACCGCACACCACTGGGATGATGCGATTGAAACGATACTATTTAACTTTATTAAAGGAACAGGCATTAAGGGGCTCTATGGCATAGAGCCAATTAGCCCGCTTCCGAGAGGTATAGATGGCCAGATCATACGTCCCTTGCTCTTTGCCAGAAAAAAGGAAATAATAGCTTATGCACAACAAGAAAAGTTGCACTGGCAAGAGGATAGCTCCAATAGATCCAACCACTATCAAAGAAACTTTATCCGAAACAAAGTCATCCCGCTCTTACACCAAATCAATCCAAACTTTGAGGCCACCACGCAAGAAACCGCTACAAAACTAAAAGATATAGGCACCTTCTTTGACGGCCATCTGGCTGAGCTTAAAAAAGAGCGCATCACTTTTAAAGATGGTATCCATTACCTAGCCATTGACCCAATCATCGATCAGCCATGGGCAGCTACAGTTGCATTTGAGCTATTGCGTCCTTATGGCTTTACCTTTCAAGCTATTAAAAAGCTTATAAAAGGCGATAGAATCAGCGGAAAAACAATTCATTCAACAGACTATACGCTATATGTAGATAGAAAAGCGTGGTTGATCATCCCTAAAAAACGACCATTGCTGCAACAAGCAGCCATTACCTCTACAACAGAGTCATATGGAGATTATAGACTACACCTTCACATCTATGCCAGCGCCAACTATATCATTAAAAAAACAGCAATGGTCGGCGCATTCGATTATGATCGGCTACAATTTCCACTGATGATACGTCCGTGGCAAGCTGGAGATTTTTTCCACCCCCTTGGCATAAAAGGACGTAAAAAAATCAGTGATCTATTGATTGACCTTAAAATACCAATGGCCATAAAAAATAAAGTACTGGTAGTCACCAGTAAGGATCAGATTATATGGGTAGTAGGCCATCGCATAGACGAACGCTTTAAAATAAAAGAGACCACAAAAAAGGTATTGGAAATAGCAGCGGGTAAACAAGACCTTCTACAGATTCCATCTGGTTGATCAAGCGGGTGATTTTATTTTTTGATATGATCTTCATGTATTTCATAGTCCCAGTTATCGATCATTCTGGTTTCCTCATTGAAGTTAATGCCTAGTAGTATAATGGCTTTTTGTCTGAGTAAATAAGGTTTATAATACCCGTTTGCTTTGATTTGTTCTAAGGCTATTTTTCCGCTGGATTTATACTTTATTTCTATAATAAAAATGGCCGTTTCTAGTTCTAGCACAATATCGGATCTGCCTTGACTAGATGCTGACTCACTATGCATATGCATTTTTCTCCCACCTAAAAATCCCAATCCTTGCAGTAGCATATGTAAATTACTATAGTACTGTTTTTCTTGCTTCGTGTCAGACCTCTTTCGAAACTCGATTTCTGATGGCAATTTTGGTGTCGAAGCTTGTCTACACTCCTCAAATACAGCTGAGTATTCTGCGGTGCTCGACCACGCTTCTCCTAAAAATTGCTGATCACAAATCGCTTTCGAAAGAGGTCTAATATAGTAAGGAAGCGCCGCAAAAGCTATGTTGATATGTTCTATAAAGGTATCAATTTTTTTATCAGCTAATGCATGTCTAATTTTATCCCGCTCTTGTATAAAGTAATCTTTTACGCGTCGCTCTAAGGTATCTTGAATTGTTTGCGCAAAAGCCTTTGCTACTTCTTGATTAGGAAACTTGAGTTTATAAATACCTGTAGATGGTTCATAATGTGCTATGGTTAGATATCCGGTTTGAAACATCAATGCTTTTAAACTGATTTCGCTCCTACTACCGGTATACATTAACTGATGTCTATAGGCATCAATGGGTAGTTCATCTAGGTTAAATCTATCAGGATCTGATAACATTTGACTGATTATCAACGTAGAGCTTCCCGATTCATACCAGTAGTCTTCTCGCTTCCCCTCTTTAAAAAAATGAAGGGTAGACCAAGGGTTGTAAACCGAAGGACCTTTCTCATAAAACTTATAACCATTATAATGGCTAGCAATCTCTTGCATGACTTTCTCTTGGGTCACTGGCCCGCCCAGCTCTTCACTCCAAGTAGCAGCAACCATGGCTATACGATCGGAGAATACTTCTAATAACTCTTGTTCGGTATAACCAAACATAGCGGCTGCACTTTTATCAATCGTAAGATCGCTTAAATGATTGGCCCCTGAAAATACATCAGATAAACTGAATTTGCTTACGCCAGTGATAAAGGTAAATTGAAAACGTTTATTGAGTGATTTTAAAGTCATAAAGAAATCTTTCATGACCTTGATATTGGCCTGTTCCAAATCTGATCCTTTCTGCAAATTGACAACTGGCGCATCATACTCATCTATAAGCACTACTATATTGGATTCATAACCATTGCTGAGTTTTGAAAGTGCTTCTATTAAGTTTTCTAGCCCATCTTGTATATCTGGGACCTGTATGGTTAAACCATATAAACAAGCAATTTTATCTAACTTACTTTTTAAGCTGTTTTCCAAACAGTTCGGATTGTGGTTCAGACCTGAAAAATCTATGTTGATTATAGGATATTTCTTCCATGTATACCCATTTTCTGGCCTACCTATATGGTAATCTTTAAAAACTTCTTGTTCTCCGCTGCATATAGTATCTAACGTATCAATAAATAGAGATTTTCCAAATCTTCTAGGTCGAGCTATAAAAATAGGATTTCTCTTTTCAATCAACTCCTGTGCATATTTTGTTTTGTCTACATAGTAGCCTGTTTCAATGACGGATTTAACATCTGAGTAACCAATAGGCAGTGCATCTATCTTACGGATGACTTTATCTTTTTCCATCTCTTTTTCCATTTTTTTGATGATTTCGTATGCCAGCATAGGCTTCCAATCCAGTCGATCTTGCTCAACTGCGATAGCTTGTCTGGTCAGCTTTAGTTAAAGCAGAAGCCTTCTCTCATAATTTTACGACTTTTTCTTGAAGTTGTATAAGTGGCCTAACCTTTAGCCATTAATGCTTCAATTGCTTCTGCTTCTATAGGAATGTTTTCTGTTAGGTTTTGCACACCATCTGTTCTTACCACCACATTATTTTCTAGCCGTATACCGATCTTTTCCTCTTTAATATAAATGCCAGGCTCTATGGTTAGTACCATATTGGGTAAGATAAGACCATGGGTATCGCCTAGGTCATGGGTGCTAAGGCCCAGATGATGCGAAATGCCATGCATAAAATATTTTCTATAGGCTGGGACCTCTTTGGATTGGTTTTTAATAGCTGTAGCATCTATAAGGTTCAGGGCTACCAGTTCTGCTTCTACCCATTCACCAACTGCTTTATGGTAAGATGCAAAAGATAAGCCTGGGCGCAATAGTGCCTGTGCAGCTTTTAATATGCGTAGTACGGCATTGTATACTTTCCGTTGTCTGGTTGTAAACTTCCCATCAATAGGTATAACGCGTGTTACATCAGCTGAGTAATTAGCATATTCTGCACCTACATCTACGAGCAGCAACTCACCTGCTGGGCAGGGTTTATCATTATGGATGTAGTGAAGCACACAGCTATTGGCACCGCTGGCCACAATAGGCGCATAGGCAAAGCCTTTTGAACCCCTTCGAAGAAAGGCATAGGAAAACAATGCTTCTATTTCATACTCCATTAAACCAGGACGCACCATTGGTATAACAGATCGAAAGCCAGCTTCTGTAATATTACAGGCCTCTTGTATAAACGCAATTTCTATTTCATCTTTTATGCCACGTAGTTGCTGCATAATAGGTGCAACCCGTGCATATTGATGTAGGGGATAGTGGTCCTGGCACCAGCTGATAAAACGGCGCTCCCTGGTGGCTATAGGAGAATGGGCCCTTGGATGCTTATTCGTGCCCAGATATATTTGATGGACCAAGCCCATTAACGTATGAAAGATTTGATTAAATTGATGGGTCCAGTGCACTGTAGCAATCCCACTTATGCTACTTGCTACTTCTTTCGTGTATTTATGGCCTTCCCAAATGACCAGGTGTGCGTTTGTCTCTTTTATAAATAGAATTTCTTTCCATTCTTCCCTTGGCGCATCTGGGTAGAGCAACAAAATAGTTTCTTCTTGATCTATACCAGAAAGGTAAAAAAGATCACTGTTTTGCACAAATGGCATGGTGCCATCTGCGTTTTTAGGCATTAGGTCATTGGCCTGTAACACCACCAAGCTATTGGGACGCAGATGCGCTACTAGTTTTTTTCTATTTTGTATAAATAGATTCGGATCAATAGGTTGATAACGCATAGGGTTTAGGTGAGCGAATGCATGCCGTCAAGCTGTAATTTACACATATTTGCATACAGGGGACTAATCTTTAAAAGGGTCTCATGGGATCCACTTGCCACTATTGTACCATTATTAAAGACCAACACTCGATCCATTGCAGCCAAAACCGTTAACCTATGGGCAATGACAATGGTTGTCTTACCAGCCATAATCATAGAAAGGCTCTCTTGAATTTCCGTTTCGGTAACGGCATCTAATGCAGAAGTAGCTTCATCCAGTATTAAAATAGGCGCATCTTTTAATATAGCACGTGCAATAGCAATACGTTGGCGCTGCCCGCCTGAAAGCTTTGAACCCCTTTCGCCCACTAGGGTATTGTATCCCTCCGATAGACCCATAATAAAGTGATGACACCTTGCTTTCCTCGCAGCGGCGATGACTTCATCATCCGTTGCCTCTTTGCGTCCATACCGGATATTCTCTAAAATGCTACCATGAAAAAGAGTGGTATCTTGCGGTATAAGGGAAATAGCAGCACGCAATGATTCTTGCGTAACAGTAGATATATCCTGACCATCAATGGTAATAACACCATGATTCAGATCAAAAAACCTTAAAAGCAGATTAATAAAAGTAGTTTTACCACTACCAGATAAGCCCACCAATCCTACCTTTTCACCGGGTGCTATCTCCATGCTTTGATTTTCAAATATAGGCTTACCCGGCACATAGGCAAAAGAAACCTCTTGAAAGGCAATAGCACCAGGCCCACATTTAAGCAGTACAGCACCAGGTGCATCGAGCACAGCGTGTTGTTTTTGTACCAATTTTAAAGCTTGCTTACAGTAGCCAACTTCTTCAAAGAAATCAGGAAACTCCGCTACAGAAACCCAAACCAAATTACAAATATTATTACCGGCATAAAAAATATAGGTGCATTCAGAAATAGATAGCTTACCAAGCTGCCAATAATAAACCATATAGGTAAGCATGCCGATACCCATAAAGCCAATAGAAAGCCCACTAATGATAAAGTGCAGCTGCATAATAAGCTGTAAAGCTTTTTCATGGGCTAACTTTTCTGCTGCTTGCGGCGCTACCAAATGGGTTATCTCTTGATTTTTTCGAGCAAAGAGTTTAATGCTTAAGATATTGGTAAACCCATCTACAATACTACCAGATAAACGGCTGCCTTTTTCTGCATGTAAGGCCACACTATGGCTTACCTTTTTTGAATAAAAAAGATAGGTAGTGGTATGTAATATAAGCCAAGTCATCAACAATGCACCAAAAGTAGGCTGTATATAGGCAAAGGAAAAGACACCAGCCAACATAGTACAGAATGTAGGCAAAAATGATGAAATGGCAATCATCACCATTTGACTGATGCCATCTGTTAAGTCATTGACACGCTTTACCAGGTCACCAGAGAAATGCTCTGTAAAAAACTGGTAGGAATGCCCCTGCAAATAGCGTACAATCCAGATCCGTATTTTTGCCTCAAAAGCAGGAATAGTCCTGATTTTCATGTAGTCAAACAGACGAAACAAAAGCTCTATGAGTACGATTACACCCAATAAAGCGCTTAGCGGACAGGCTAGCTTTATCCAAGAACCTGTTGTATGGTCGCCCAATGCTGTCAGCCGTGTAACGAGTATCTTAAAAGCATAAGGGACAACTAAGTTATCGAGCACAAAACACATGCGCAAACAAGCCATAGCAATAAAATGCCATTTGTATTGCGCTACAAAGTGTAGGATAAAGGTTTTTAGGTTTTTAGTAATGGGTTGCATACAAGGCGTTTTTACCTTACTTTTTGCTTGATCAAAAAGTAAGCAAAAAATCAAGCGCTCTTACTTTGGGGATAGCAGTGCCATATAGCCGAATGGGTACTGATTTTCTATCCATCATTTAGAGGGCATGCTTACCCATTGCAACTTTTTCCAAGGGCGCGTTTTTACTATACAATTTTTCCAGTTATAAGCTGGATTTTTTAATCGTAACTTTTTTCAAGGCACGTTTTTATTTGTGCTTGTAAAAAGCAAGATATATAATTTCTCACATTTTAAGATAAATATTTATCTAATACTTCCTGAATTTGAATGATCGGCAGATTTCCAACCAAACGGTCTACCTGTTGGCCTTGATGAAACAACAACATAGTAGGGATGGTGGTAATAGAATATCTAGCAGGTGTTTGGCTATTTTCACTGATATTAAGCTTGGCAATAGCTGCTTTCCCTTTATAGATAGCCGCAAGCTGCTCTATAACGGGGGCAAGTTTTAGGCAAGGCCCACACCAAGGTGCCCAAAAGTCTACTAAGACAAGTTTGTGTTCGCCAATGACTCCATCAAACTGCGCATCTGTAATCTCTAGAATATTTTGATCCATAGGTTAAAGTTGTTTCATAACGGGCAACGCCCGGGGATTTTACTCAAAAAGGGAATTTAAAAAATTCCCCTGCAATATACAAAAGGAGGCTTGATTTTACTTTTTGGTTGATTCAAGAGTCAACCAAAAATCAAGCGCTTTTGCTTTGGTTGATTAGAAAAAAGGTCTATAGACCTTCTTCAAAACCTATTTGTGATCAGCAGTTTTTAGGAGAAGCGCAGTCGAGCACCGCAGCATACTAAATGTATTTGAGGAGCATAGACAAGCTTCGACACCAAAATTGCCATTAGAAATAGGTTTTGCAGAAGGTCTATTATCAACTGGTGGACTTGTATGCTATGCCAGATGATGAGATCAAGAAGAAGGCACATTTGGGGATGATGGAATATTTTATGAAGTATGTCCACGTTCGTGATATGATTAAGGTTATGGGAGGAAGTTTTAGAAAACTTTAAGTCTTGTATACTGCTAGATAAGGAAAAAGGTTATATTTTTATATAAAGAATTTTTTATGGTACACTGACAGCAAGTTGCCAGAAGATAAGCATCCAGATATGGAAAAATATTATTAGGGAGCATCTACCCAAAGAAGATAAAGAAGATATTATGAGAACTATAGCACAAAAATATAGGGAAGAGGGTATACAAATAGGGAAAGAAAAATGGAAACTAGAGGGAGAAATGGAGAAAGCCCGTTCTATAGCTAAGTCTATGCTTTTAAAGGGTTATCCTATAGACGATATTATTATGCTTACTGGGTTATCTCGCTCACATATCCAGCGTCTTATATAAGACCTTCTGCAAAACCTATTTCTAATGGCAATTTTGGTGTCGAAGCTTGTCTATGCTCCTCAAATACATTTAGTATGCTGCGGTGCTCGACTGCGCTTCTCCTAAAAACTGCTGATCACAAATAGGTTTTGAAGAAGGTCTAATCTCCCCCATAAGCTCTCTAGCAATACAGGTCCCATAAATTTCTTGGAGCATTAAAAGGTCTATTCCCATGGTATACGACCATGGGAATTATTAGTGGTATAAGGTATCATCCATCCAAGTAACCTATAGCGGACACTTGGTTGCATGGCCTCGGAAGCAAGAGAACGTACTACCATAGGTTTTTTCTAATAAGTCAGCTGTAAAAACCTCTTTTGTATCACCAGAAGCTATAAGCCTATGGTTGAGTAGCACCAGCCAATCAAAGTAGCCATGTACCGATCCCAAATCATGGTGTACCACCACAATTGTTTTTCCTGCTGCCACCATATTTTTTAAGAGTCCAATAACAATTTTTTCTGTAGTAACATCTATACCCGTAAAAGGTTCATCCATAAAATACAACGCTGCATCTTGTGCCAATGCCCTGGCCAAAAATACCCGTTGCTGTTGCCCTCCAGATAGCTCTCCAATTTGTCGCTTAGCAAGATGTGCCATGCCTAATTCCTCTAAGCACTGCATAGCTATTACTTTATCCTTTTTACTAGGCCGCTGAAAAAATCCCAATCTATTATACCTGCCTAAAAGCGCAATGTCAAATACAGAAGCAGGAAAGTCCCAATCTACGGATTCTTTTTGAGGGACATAACTAATGCACTTTCTTACCCTACTTATAGGTTCTCCAAATAATTTTATTTCACCCTTTTGATAAGGAATTAGCCCCATAGCAGCCTTTAGTAAGGTGGACTTACCAGCCCCATTTGGACCTATTATGCCAATGATTTTATGGGATGGTAAATCAAAACTAACTGCTTCCAGCACAACTTTATGGTTTGTATAGCCAACAGTTAAATCCTTTATGCTTATGATGTTTTTTTCTATCATCCTTATTTTAGTGCATTAACAATTGTTGTAGCATTGGCCTTAATCATGCCACAATAGGTCCCTTCTAACGTACCAGGTGCACCAAGTGCATCTGAATAAAGATATCCCCCTACCGCTACCTTATGTCCATAATGGGCACAATTTTCTAATACAACCCGAATCGATCTATTTGAAACAGAAGTTTCAAAAAAAACCGCTTTGATATTTCGTTCTCTAATAAGCGCTGCAATCCGGTTAATATCTTTTAAACCACATTCAGCTACACTAGAAACACCTTGTAAACCAACTACTTCTATATTATACGCCTTTCCAAAATAACCAAAAGCATCATGTGCAGTAATCAATACCCGCTGTAGTTTTGGGATAGAGTTAATTTGAATAGTAATTAATTCATGTAAATGCGCCAGTTCTTCCATGTAAGCCAATGTATTATTTTGATAATACGCCGCTGATTCGGGTCTTGCTTCTTGTAGCTTTTGACTGATAAAACCGACTACCTGCTTCCATAGTTTTACATCAAACCAGACATGGGGGTCTGCCACAATGGTACCCTCGTATAGTAACGCTGTTTTATCAAGCGCATCACTCACTGCATAAGCTTTTCTTTCCTGCCCCATTCTTTGCAAGATATCTGTCATCTTTCCCTCCAAATCAAGGCCATGATAAAAGATCATATGCGCATGCCTAAGCTGTTGTACATCTTTTTGAGTAGTTTGGTATGTATGCGGATCTGTGCCAGGGCCCATTAGGACAACTACCTGCGCATCTTCCTTTACAATGTTTTTAATCGCATCTCCTAAGATGCCTGTAGTAGTTAAAATAACAAATTTTTCATTTGTAGGTATCAAACAAGAAGGTAAAGCAAAGCAAGAAAATAGATAAAAAACGCTATATAAATTTGACAATATGTATCTAGCAAAATTGGCTGCCATACAGAATATTATATTTAACATTATGTGCCTATTCATCCCTAGACCTTCTTCAAAACCTATTTGTGATCAGCAGTTTTTAGGAGAAGCGCAGTCGAGCACCGCAGTATACTAAATGTATTTGAGGAGCATAGACAAGCTTCGACACCAAAATTGCCATTAGAAATAGGTTTTGCAGAAGGTCTCCTATTGCTATAGCCTGCTGTAGTTTTATTATTGCTTCAATAGACCGATCCAAGTATGCTGTTGCACTTTTTAGAACTTTATGAGCAGGTCATGCAAAGTTAATGCTTTCCCTATAAATTTGCTATTTGCATCCGTGCATTATAATAGACCTTCTTCAAAACCTATTTGTGATCAGCAGTTTTTAGGAGAAGCGCAGTCGCCAGCATACTAAATGTATTTGAGGAGCATAGACCACAAAATTGCCATTTAGCAATAGGTTTTGCAGAAGGTCTATTATTTCAGTGCATTGACAATTGTTGTAGCATTGGCCTTAATCATGCCGCAATAGGTTCCTTCTAACGTATCAGGCGCACCAAGTGCATCCGAATACAGATACCCTCCTACTGCTACCTTATGTCCATAATTGGCACAACCTTCTAATACAGCCCGCATCGATTTATCTGAAACAGAAGTTTCAAAAAAAATTGCTTTAATATTTCGTTCCCTAATAAGCTGTACAATCCGGTTAATATCTTTTAAACCACACTCAGCTACAGTAGAAATTCCTTGTAAACCAACTACTTCTATATTATACGCCTTTCCAAAATAGCCAAAAGCATCATGTGCAGTGATCAATACCCGCTGTTTTGCTGGAATAGATTGAATTTGAGTAGCAACTGATTTATGCAATTGCTCTAGTATTTCCATGTAAGCCAACGTATTATTTTGATAATACGCCGCTGACTCGGGTCTTGCTTCTTGTAGCTTTTGACTGATAAAGCCGACTACCTGTTTCCATAGTTTTACATCAAACCAGAAATGGGGATCTGCCCCAATGGTACCCTCGTATAGTAACGCTGTTTTATCAAGGGCATCACTCACTGCGTATACCTTCCTTTCTTTAGCCATCTCTTTTAATAGATTGCTCATTTTTCCTTCTAAATCAAGTCCATTGTAAAAAACCATATGTGCATGCATCAGCTGCTGCACATCTTTTTGGGTAGTTTGATAGGTATGCGGATCTATACCAGGGCCCATTAAGCTGACTACATGCGCGTCTTCTTTCACAATGTTTTTTACCGCATCTCCCAGCATACCTGTAGTAGTCAAAATGGTAAATGGTTCCTCTGTAACAGGATCAAAACATGAAAATAGGCTTAAACAAAAAAACAAATAAAAAACTATATGCCTATTGGAGGCTAGATATCTAATAAAAATAGCCATCATAACTATAAACTTATTAAAATATTATCTGTTATCTTACGAGATATATTAATTTTATGCTGATTATCAATAGTTACATCCATAGACTCATCAAATTCAATTTTTTCAACAACCGTTATCTTAACCCCTAAATAGATATTTCTTTTACCCAGATATTGTAAAAAAGAGGTTGAGTCATCTTTAATGGCGCTTACTATGCCACTTGCTCCTTCAGAGAGATCTGTCATCAACAATCTAGGCCTAGTTATAATCTTTCCATCAGCATTTGGAATAACGATACCATGAGGGTTGCAATAGGGATGACCTAGAAAATCGTCCAGCCGATCTATGAGTATATCAGAGTCAATATGCTCTAATTGTTCTGCTATCTCATGTATTTCACTCCATCCAAATTTTAGCTTATCTACTAAGAAAACCTCCCAAAGCAAATGCTTTCGTAGAATCTTTATAGCAAATTGTTTCCCTGTCTCTGTCAAAGCTACGCCTTGGTATTTACGGTAGACAACCAACCCTTTGTTGTGTAGCTTCTGTACCATATCGGTAATCGATGCAGCACTGGTATGTAAAAATTCTGCCATGGCAGTAGTTGTAACCAATGCTTCTTTCTTTTCCGAAAGCATATAAATAGCCTTTAAATAATTTTCTTCTGCATGTGTACGTTTCATAAATATATTGAATTTAGTCAAATTTAAATAAATATTTAGACATATCTAAATACTAGCCTATAACATGAATTGCAAATTGACGGCAGGTTTTATGGTTTGTGATTTTAGTCAAGTATAAAAATTTTTTTAGTTTAGACTAAAAAAAATTAATACTGAAAATCAAATAAAAATATTATTTTTTTTATTGGGTATTTTCTTGACTTTAGGCAGTGTCGGCTGGGTAAGCCAAAGATTGTGCTTGACGGATGTAGGCAGTTTAAGGCATGTGCTGCCAATCAATAGACCTTCTTCAAAACCTATTTGTGATCAGCAGTTTTTAGGAGAAGCGCAGTCGCCAGAATACTAAATATATTTGAGGAGCATAGACAAGCTTCGACACCAAAATTGCCATTAGAAATAGGTTTTGCAGAAGGTCTAATTGATGGATATCTCTTTGGTTCGTTCGATTCGATAAATAGGTGTCAGCTAGCCCTAATAAGCCCAAATATTATTTGTATTAAGTATTAATTTATAATATAATCAGAATAAAATATATAAATGTTAAACAAAAACTTTAATAAATATGGTGCTTATATTCCACTTATAATGCTTGTCATTGCGCATAAGACCGAATAAAATAAGGTAGTATGTGTATATAGGCTCATTATCAAATCTATATATTTGATTATAGATCTATTACTTTAATATATGGTTTGCATAAAAAAGAGTTGCTATACTATTGTGTAGTATCATCTTTTTTCTTAAAATTGGAGTTAAATAATTAAGGATTAGGCTGCTTTATATTTACAATGTTGAAACCATGCAAACAAAACAGCCACTTATCAATCAGCTTATACTCTACTTTTTTAGAGGGTTGCTATTAATCATTCCATTAGGGGGAACATTTTATTTAATATCAGTGATATTGCTAAAGGTAGATGGATTTGTAAGCCTTAGCATTCCAGGTCTTGGTATGTTCATTGTAGTAGCGTCTATAACGCTATTGGGATATATAGGTACTACTTTACTGGTTAAGTCGGTATTTGGGTTTACAGAAGGGCTCATCAAAAAAGTGCCATTTATTCGTGCGCTCTATTCTTATTTAAAAGATTTTACTTCGGCTTTTGTAAGCAGCAAGGGAAAGTTTAATAAGCCTGTTGTCGTTCTAATGAATAAAACGACTCAGGTCTATAGGATAGGGTTTATTACAAAAGAATCTTTAGAGGTGCTCTCTATGCCGAACCATGTGGCGGTTTATTTGCCCAATGCTTATGATTTGGCTGGAATCTTGATTATTGTTCCTCCAGAATTGGTTACACCTTTAGATTTACCTGGTTCTGAAGTAATGAAGTTTAATTTTTCTGGAGGGCTTACCCCACTAAAAAATGGTAAGGAGCAGGAGGATATCCCAGATTTAGATGAAGCAGTATAGTGGCGTACCTATTATAGGTAGCTATTGTAAAGCCTCTTTTGATGAAATTTGATCGATAACTTTAGTAATTTTACAGATAAGCTTATATTGTATCTGCTATCTTTTTAGATTTTATAAATATTGTCTGATATTAAGGATTATCAATCTATTGACTAACCAGGTTATCTATCTTTAGCTAGATTAAGTTGTAACCTATTTGTATTTTTAGGAGGGTTGGCAGAGCGGTTTAATGCAACGGTCTTGAAAACCGTGGTACCTTTAACAGTACCGAGGGTTCGAATCCCTCACCCTCCTCATATAAGCATCCATTTAGCTCCCACAAAGTCTGGTGTTATAACAAGCGACCAGCGTTTATCTTTCGTTTGATTTATAATATAAATAGGGGTGCTAATAAAGATAGCAGAGGCTTGTAGCTTGTCAAGCGGATAGCCATAGCCTGGCATAATGTTGCGCACATAAATATCTGTTGTAGGTAGGCTTTTTATTGCTAAATTCTTAGTTGTTATTGCTCTGTTCTCTTTATGAAAAGATAACTTTTTTAGTTCGTCTAATGGGATTGTATCGGCTATATTTTGTATCTATTCACCTGGTGAAGTTCTTGTAAACCGTTTAGTTTAGTTCAAACTGGCTTATACTATATACCGCTGACTGGCATCTTATAAACTTAATATTCCGATTTTCTATTGGTTTTTTCAAATAAAATTTATTACCATGGGTAAATCATCAATGCTATTGAGCAAGCGTGTTAAGAAAAATCTTTATTGATAGTCATCATGTAATAATTATTAGGGATGCGTGTAGCTATTGTAGGAGGAGGGCTTGCCACTTGTTATCATCTTTTAGCTATAGACCGTAATTTAAAAATACAATTATTTGAAAAGGACGGTATAGGAGCAGGAGCCTCAGGATCTGCTGCAGGCTTATTGCATCCATATACAGGATCTCTTGCACAGCTTAACTGGTGTGCCCAACCAGGTATAGCAGCAACCATACAATTATTAGATGCAGCAGCACAGGCTATAGGGAAAGCAACTTATAAAATAAGTGGCATTGTTCGTTGCGCCATACACCCAGAAGATCAGCAAGCTTTTTTTAATATAGTCAGAACACAAGATGATGTGTCCTTATGGGATCCACAGCATACCTATAGTCAAACAGGAGTATACAGGCCAGCTCTATTTATTCCGAATGGACTAAGTGTTTATACAGATCTTTACTTAAAAGGAATTTGGCATTTATGTGATCACTATGGTGCTGAATTAGTATTACAAAATTTTACGTTAAGTGATAGTGCTTATTTTGATAAGGTCATTTTAGCTTGTGGTGCCAATCTTGCTGAATTATATCCTGCATTAAATTTAGTACTAAAAAGAGGAGAGGTATTAATTTGTGAAAAACGATTGACTTATGCGCTTATTGGTGATGGCTATTTAAGCCTAACGGATCAAAGCAACATATGTTATATGGGTACAACCTCGAGAACAGACTTAACAGATCTTACCCTAGATGAAGCTACAAAACTTATTCGATCTCAGGTAGATCCATGGTTTAAAAGCGATATTCAAGTGCTAGGCTACAAGTCTGGCATTAGAGTCTACCGTTCTCTAGTTTCCGCTCACCCAATTATTGATCAATTAGATAACAAAACTTGGTGTTTTCCAGGATTAGGATCTCGTGGTTTAATGTACCACGCTTACCTTGGTTCCATTTTGGCAAAAGCAATCCTACAACAATCTCCTAAACTTATTCCACAAGTATGCAAAATAACTAGATAAATGAGAGACGTATGTAATACAGTACCTTTGCTTTCTATTAAAAGTATTCATATGAATTATGACTACTGATTTTCTGATTAAGTTACATAGGGGTGTGCTGAACTAAACAGACAGTTAACTTCATTAATATACTTTTTTCTTAATTGTTCACTATATTATGATGAGGTATGAATGACCCCCTCAATAGATGCAAATTGCTATTCCGTATCGTATCCAAGTATACAAAACGTATAATAATTATGTCCTTTTATGTTTAATCTTCCTTTTCTGATGGTAGTAATATTTTTACTGCTTACCTTAGCCACTGGCATCTACTATAAGTTATAATAAAAAATCAACCATCATTCGAGAATATGCAATAGGAGATAAAACTTTTTCTACAACTACTTTAGTAGCCACGGTATTAGCTACAACTTATGGTGGTGGAACCTTAGTACGTGCTGTAGAGCAGGTATATAGTAGTGGATTATACTGGATCATGCTTATGATTTTAGCAGGACTTAATCTTTGGATAGTTAGTCTAATGGCCATACGTATGGCGTCCATTTATGGAACATTTATCCCTTCCAGAAACAATTGGTAGCATACATGGACAATATGCCCGTATTATTACAGGTATATCTTCTGTTTGTAGTGCTATAGCGGTTATTGCTATTCAAATCAATGTTATATCAGTAACCATCAGTAGTATCTTTCCATACAACTCATATATTATTACTATTTTAGCTACTTTAATACTTATTTTCTATTCCACACTAGGTGGTATTCGTTCAGTCACCTTTACTGATGTATTACAGTTTATAACATTTACTATTATTATCCCACTAGTAGCTTGGTTTATGTTTCTCAACACTGAGAAATCTATCTTGGAAATTATATATTTTCTGAAGGATCAAGAAAAATTTCGGTTTAATAATTTATTTCAGTGTAATATTAAATTAATAAGTTTATTTTTTCTCTTGCTTAGTTATTTAGTAGGATATACGAAAGAGCCCACCATTATGCAAAGGATCTATATGGCTTCAGATCCTACTCAGGCTTGCAAGGTTTTTAAGATATCTACTATTTGCCATTACCTTATAAAGGTACTGATCATTTTAATCAGCCTATTTGTCTTTGTAAAAGAGCCACATCTTCCCCTAAATAAAGTTTGGAACTATATACCAACTCATGTACCTCCTGCTCTTAACGGATTTATTGCTATCAGTCTATTGGCCATGACGATGTCTACGGCTGATTCACATATAAATAATTGTGCAGTCATAACTAGTTACGATATTTTAGAAAAAATCATACCAAATAAATTACGTCCTATTAATCACCTTAAAATAGTTAAATGGAGTAGCCTAATAATAGGTTTATTAGCTATGATATTAACTTTTTATTGTAATAGTCTTTTAACTTTATTAAAGTACAGCTTAAATTTTTCTATTCCTATAACCGTTGCCCCATTTGTCTTAGCTGTTTTTGGTTTTCGTGGCACTTCCCGTACCGCTTTGATCGGGATGGCAACAGGTGTATTAACTATTTTAGCTTGGAACAAATGGGTTGAGCCTGATACCGGAATAGATGGTTCTTTCATTTCTATGTTGGCCAATGGCTTAGCTATGATGGTCGCTCACTATTTTCTAAAACAGCCAAAAAGTGCAGGTTGGGTTGGTCCAGATGATACGCTTAAACAAATTCAACAAGAGAAGGCCCGTAAAAAGGCAGAATGGAAAGAAAAGATTAAAAAATCTTGGACGAATAAAAAAAAACACTTTGGCTAAACTTCAACCCAATCGTTCTACACTAATATTTATTGGATTCTATATTGTCGTTAGTAATTTACTGACTTATTTTATAGCCTCTATTTCAGATCATAGTTATTGGCTTATATTACAAATTTTGCTAGGTGCTTGTTTTTTAGGGTATAGCACATTTATATCAGAAAATATACAACCTATTCCAGGTTGGGTGATTGGCCTATTTTTTACAATAGGTACAACTTTTTGCCTTCCTATCAATGTACTTTGGCACTGGTGGCATGGTACTAATCTTTTCTTAACCTTAGGTTTATCTTTAGCTCATTTGTCAGTAACCTTGTTGGTGTTTCCTTTGTATCTTGGCATAAGTTTTTTAGTGATTACGCTATTGATTGCCATGCGGCTTGGTTCAGTCTATTGTACTAAGTATCTGGTGCTATTGCCATCAACTGTTTCGTTGTTACTGCTCCTTTGTTTTGGGTTAAGCTTACTTATTTTTAGCATTTTTATCTACCTTAAGGCTAAAAACGATAGTTGTTCCAACCAAGTAATCTATTTCAAGGATAGAGAAGCGCTTAAAAAGGCACGAAAATTAAAAGCATCCCTATATGACGCATCGTTGGTCCCTTGTAATGGTGCTATTTCCTTTGGTCCTAAAGGTTATGGATTTATTTTAAATCAAGTAGTTGGTAAAATTGAGGAAACTATCTCTTTTTTAGATGGCAATATGCCCCTTTATAAACAAGATTTTCAAAGTATTATTAATAAGTTTTATGATTGGGTTATCTATTTTAATAGAAAAGAAAAATACAAAAATCATGCACTGTTGCAGCCTACTCAAATTACTTTTAGCAAATTGATTCGTAAAGTAGAATATGTTTTATCTCAAGAGGTAGCTGATCCGCCTAGACTATTGGTAAAAAAATAAGTGATGCTAGTGGGGAGCTATCTGCTATGGTATGTGATATTAACCAAGTCGTTTATCTATTGGCTCAGGCCGTTTTACGAGTTGGTAATATAGCTCACTCTAGTACAAAAATTGTGCGTGTACAACTGTCTCCTACTGTTTTGCAATTTAAGAAAGCTGATGCTATTGATAACAGCTATCCTACCTATATGGATTTTTTAGCCACTGCTTTGGTTATAAGTCAGCATGCTACTTCTTTTGAGTCCCTTCCTGCAGTAAAGGAGGTCTATGATGGTCTAATAGATGGTATGAGCCCTAAAGGGAAACAGGAAGCGCATCCATCAATAGATCTTCAGATGCAAACTATGTCCACTATTATTGGAGCACACTATGGCTATTTGGAATTTCCTGTTGATAGTAAACAACCTGGTATTCTATTGGTACTTCCTAATGATGTTACTCAAATATTTAGTAAGATGACGGCAGCTCTACCACTAGATTCCTTAACCTTAGATACGCCTGTTACCCCCCAGGAACAAGCTAATTCGATGATGATATTAATGCAATTCCATGATTATGTCTGTAAAGTCTCTCATCAAGATGATCCCATCGATGTAAAAACGATTGCAGGTTTGCTTTTATTGTTGCGGAAACACTTTGGATGTAAACGGCATGCTTCTGGTCAATTGTTTTATGTACGAGCAGTAGGTATTGTAAAATTAGTGGTAGAATGGGTTTTTCACTCACCTAAAGTGATTTATGCTTCGTTGCTCTATGAGTTGGTGCGTCGTACCTGCTTGCCACTTTCTTATGTGAAGGAACATTATAATTTAGGAGTATATGCTTTTGTATTGAATGTGATAGGTATAGATAAACGAAAGGAGCTAGACCATCCTTCGTTGATTTATGTGCAAAACCGTTTGGAACAAGCGATCAAAGAAGAGCACGTACAGCTTTCCGTTCTTTTTATTAAACTGGCTGAAAGACTCTATGACCTACGTCATGCAGCAGGTTATGCTTATCTACCAGAAGTAGCCCATATGGCGCAAGAAACCTTGGCTATAGATGTGCAGATAGCCAATACATACTTAGGCCCAGCTATAGGAATGGCCTTAGAAAAGGCAGCTAATCAGGCATTAGAGATTATTCATACTAACAAAGAAGAAAAAAATAGTTAGAAGGATTACTATTGACTGGAATATTATTCCATTGATTTTAGTAGTATACTAGAATTAATATATCATATTTGTATTTACAAGTGCATTGTAGCAACTATTGGCTGGGTTATTCCTTATTATTTTAATAATCAGCTCATTATACACCTTAACGCTTCTTATCATGAAAAAATTACCGATTGGAGTTAGTAACTTTCAAGAGTTAGTACAAGGAGATTATCTTTTTTGCGATAAGACAGCTATGCTTTCTGAATTTTTGAGCAAAGGAGATAAGGTTACCTTAATTGCACGCCCTCGCCGTTGGGGCAAGACACTCAATATGTCTATGTTGCAACACTTTTTTGCCTCAGAAGTGAATGGGGTCATTACAGCAGGTTTATTTGATGATTTAGCAATCGGAAAGCTAGAAAGTGGTAGGTACATTAGGAAACATCAAGGAAAGTACCCTGTTATTATGATCAGCTTTAAAGATGTTAATGCAGGTGATTTTCAAGGGGCTTATAATGTGGTTTATGAGTTGATACTAGAAATTTATAGCTTCTACCCTTATTTATTTACAAGTGATAAAATCAATGCGTTACAGTTAGAGCAACTGCATGTTATTCGGAATCGGCAAGCCAATCAACAAGCATTAGAAAAATCCTTAAAACTTCTTAGTCAGTGTCTTTATGAACACCATGGCCGGAAGGTTTATATTCTAATAGATGAATATGATACGCCACTCAATAAAGCTTATGGCAATAAGCCATACTTGGACGCTATGGTCGCATTTATGCGTAACCTATTTAGTGCTTGCCTTAAAAGACAATACTACACTAGAAAGAGGTGTTTTAACAGGCATATTGCGTGTTTCTAAAGACAGCATGCTCTCTGGTTTGAATAACCTAGAGACCTATACCTTACTAGATGAAGCCTATAGTTCCCATTTTGGTTTTAGTGAAACAGAAGTTTCCGCTCTATTTAAAGCAAAAGATTTGCCTACTTCTATGGAAGAAGTAAGAAATTGGTACAATGGTTATAAGGTAGGGAACTTAGTTATGTATAATCCATGGTCTATTATTTCTTGTATCAATGGATCAGGTCGTTTTGATGTCTATTGGGTGAATACGGGTAACAATGATTTAATTAAACAATTGCTACTATCAGCTAGTGATAGTATTAAAAGGCAATTTGAACAATTAATGCAAAACAAAGCTTTAACTGTTCCTGTAGACAAACACATTGCTTTTGATCTATTGGATAGGGACGAAAACAGCTTTATGGAGTTTACTTTTATTTGCTGGTTATTTTAACCTTTCAAACAAGTAACCTAAGTTTAGATAGTGATTTATACGATTGTATCGTTGTGCTTCCCAATCAGGAAATACGTAGACTCTACAATAGATTCTTTAAAGAATGGTTGAGTAGTAAATTTGCTGATCAATGTGTTTATAACGCTTTTTTGGAACATTTAGTAGTTGGGGCAGTTCCTCTTTTTGTGGAAGAACTAAGCTTATTTTTACGGCAAAGTGCTAGTTGTTTTGATACACAATTTTCTAGAAAATCAGAAGGATTTTATCATGGTTTTGTTTTAGCAATGCTGGCCAGTTTAGGTAGAACCCATTATATACGCTCGAATCGAGAAAGCGGCTTTGGAAGATATGATGTATTAATCATTCCTAAAGATGGTCTAAAAGCGCTGCTACTGGAATTTAAGCAGGTACGTAAAGAAGAAGAATTGGAAACTGCGGCTAAACTTGCCTTAGATCAAATACAAGCACAAGCCTATCATACGGAATTATTGCAGCATCCTCATGTACAAGAAGTTCTAGCATGCGGTATTGCTTTCTCTGGAAAGTCAGTTGTAGCTGCTTACGCTACCTATAACCTGATTAATAAACAGGCTAGCGATATTATTCTAACGAGTAAATATAACCAAGAAGAGGGATACGAATAGCTTATTGCGCTTCTTTCTAGGCTCATCTTGTTCTGTACACGTAACAAATACCCCCCTTTTTGGTATTGCTACGTTGTGCGTGCAATTTTTTTATGCCTTGATAAGTTCGATACTGACCGGATCGCTACATACAATCTTACCATTATATTCAGCCCAATAGATAATGTTTACTTTAATGTCTACTTGTTTTTGTTTAGCTTTCCTGTATGCCATTATAGTATGCATTATACAATTGATCTCCTAGCGTGACTTTATCATCCGTAATGATGCACTCTTTTAAGAGCACCAACTGCTTATTTTGCCATACCTCTTGTTGACCTTTAATAAAACGCTCAATAGCACGAAGCAGATGTGCCATGTTTCTATTATTGATGCGTTTATCTATTAAAAACCCCCGATGTATGATCTTACTTTCATCAAAACCCAGTAGGCTCCAGATTAACCTTAGGAGGTATCAAGGTAGCGCGATTATCTCGTGGACCGTATAGCTTAAGTGTGTTTATCTTATGGAAAGTAATATTCGCTCCTTCATTGTTTAGGGTTATTTTTAGTTCATCTAATTTTTGTATCTCTTTTTCTTCTATACTTAATGCTTCTTTTTATGTGTAAAACATAAGCCTGTTATTTTCTTTAGAAAATAGGCAGGCAAAATATTCATAATCTGCTGCACGATTAAAGAAGTCGATACCAGATTGGCCTAGCGGTTTGCTCAAATCTGAAATCAGCGCGATGGTGCCATCATTTGTTATGCTAGCGTTGCCATTTGATTTTTGCAATTCTTTAAATAAAGATTCAATGACAGTAGTTCTCCAAATAGTCCCTTTTTGTATAAAGAGTAAAGCTGATTGTAGATTAGGCAGCTGTTGTATTTGATCATTAACGGAATATTCTATTTTAGAATTTTCTAAAATTTTTACAGTTTGGTCTTGACCGGGTACGCGCTCACGGATAAGCTTTAAATCCAATACTTTTAAACCATGGCTACTGCCATCAAATGTAATAGAAGGAGCTATGCTTTCCCCAGAAATAGAACTTGTTGTAACATCAGACAAGAGCTGCTCCATTTGACTCAAATAATAGTGTGTATTTTCAATTACGTAATAAAGTATTTTGTATTTTCCCTTTTGAACCTCTTTAGGTGATAAGTCAGCTATTATATAAGGGGCAATATTTCTTAACTTAGCTGGAACAATGACCATTTCACTACTAAATGATGTAGTGACAGTAGACCAACCATTTTCAGAGGCTATTACTTTCTGAATCGAATGGTAAAGATTCACCCCTTCTTTTACCAAAATAAAACCTACATCATTTCCATCTTTTGCGAAAGATTTATTGATCCTCCCTTTTAAAACGAAAGCAGTGTCATCATCTACTTGCTTTTGGCCATATTCCACAGCCCCTAAACCAATACCTTTCCAATCTGGTAGCGATGCATCCTTGTTTGTTATATCCATTTGGAATCGAGTAGGAGACATTACATAATCTTTGGCAGCTGCACCACTTGGCACATATAATATATATAGCGTACTTGTTTGAAGTTAATTTTTTGTATGCCGCTTCATCTACTCGAATAGTCCATTCTTGCGGACCTGTACCAACCTTAGTTATAGCATTCCAATAATTAAAAACATCTTCGTCTTGCCATAGAAATTCTTCAACCTTGTTTTTAGAACATATGGCGTTTTGTACTATGGAGGTACTCAACGCTGCATTACCGTCATCTAAAGCCTTTTGTTCTAAATCATTTATAAATTCCTCAATCTCATTCCCATTAGCTGGAATCCCTATAAACCCTATTTGACCTTTTAATTGAGGGTCTATATTAGCTATACATCCCTTCACTTGAAGTAAAAAATCTGTTTTGCTACCTTCCATGCAACTGAGACTGCCTAGTGACCTACAAGAGGAAATCGATACCTGTGGCTTATTATCAGCTACCTTATTAATTTGCGGATGACTCTCAGTATCTGAAATCGATGTAATAGGAACCTGGTTGTTATTGGGACACCGACCGGCTAATAGCAAACAAATAAGTAGTAAAGGTAGTAAGTTTGTCTTCTTATCAAAGACCTTAAAGATGGATTGAATGGTTAAATAGGTCAACTTTTGCATAAAAAAATAGTCCAATGGTAAGACCTTCTTCAAAACCTATTTGTGATCAGCAGTTTTTAGGAGAAGCGCAGTCGAGCACCGCAGAATACTAAATGTATTTGAGGAGCATAGACAAGCTTCGACACCAAAATTGCCATTAGAAATAGGTTTTGAAGAAGGTCTGTAGATATAACTACAGCAGGCTGCATTACTCATACTACAAAACCATTTGTATAATTACAAGTATTAAAAGAGATTTTTAGCAAAGAATTATGATCAATAGATGGACTGTGATGTTACCCAGGGATCCAAAACAAAACAATTGCTTCTTGCATCCAAGGTAATTTAATACTGGTCATAGACCAGGGAGGAAGTAAATTTTCGTTATCGTAGTCCTGATGCATAAGGGTTAAATGCCAAAACTTGCTTTGGGTAGCATCATCACCATCCTGTCTAGTCAGAATACCTAGCCTATTTAAAAAATAATTTATCAAAATATGCTCAGTAGTGGCATCTTGATATGAAGCGATAGCTTTGAGCTTTGTTAAACTTTTCCAGCGTTTGATTACTTTTTCAATAAGCAATTGGTTATTGCATGCGATGCTTTCCATATCGCTACTAGCTATTGATGCACCTGTTGCCATTGCTGCCTCCGCTTGAGTGTGTTTTGATGACTCAGCTTCTATTGCTTCTATTGCTTCTTGAGCATCATAATTTTCATCTATAGGTCTATAGGGTAGCAATACTTCATCATAGGATAATCCACAAAGTAGTTTGGGAAGGGTAAGCTGCCATTCTGGACTCTTTAGCTTGCCGGTAACTAAGTATTGTAAGAGATAAACTGCATTATGGGCTGCTTGGGCACAAAAAAATTGGTTGCCAATCATAAGATTATGCACCTTAAAAAAATCATACAAAAAGGGCCATAAAAAAACCAATCCAGTATTTTTGGTATAGACCCGGACCTCTTCTTCTGGTATATTAGAGGATGGTGCTTTTTGATTGGTTACTGCTCGTTCTTCTAATCGATGATGTCCTAAAGCTGGGCTATCAATGGTAGGTTTGTTGATTGCTTTTATCACTGGCTTGAGCAAGGTGATCATTTTGGCTGCTTCTTGATTAGTTGCTCCTGTAGCCATAATTGAGGTAATCACTTTGTAAATGGTTTCTTTAGTATAACAAATGGTCAACAAGGTGCTGTGTACAAAGTCGCTTTCTTCAAATTGCTTTTTTGTAATCAAATAATATATAGTAGAGATGTAGAGTTCTTTTTGCCATGTTGAGGGATGATCGAACGCTATGGCTGTCTGTTGCAATGGATTACTTAATAGATTTAGGTAATGGCTTATAAATTGGGCTTTATCTTTTGCCAAACAGGCTATAATTTTTGTAGCAACTTCTTGGCTAAAGTAATATACCATGCGTCTGGCTACCAATTGATGATTGCTTTGCGCTGCTAGAAACTTTGATAAGGCCAATGGTTGGTCTGCTATAAACTGAATCAGTTGCTTGCCTAATATAGGCATGTCTGTATGGTATTGCTGATCAAAAAGGGATAAATTACCATTGAGCAATAGATAGAGCTTGGTTAAAACAGGTGCTTTATAGCCACGTTGTATGGCTTGTTCTTGAATCCCTTGCTGGTATTTTCTTTGTAGTAGATGCAATGAACCCGTTAATGCTTCCGGTATCCCAGTGGTATCCAGGAGTTGAAAAGTTGCCAGTAAGGTAGTGGGTGTAATCTCTAAAAGGTTACTCCATTCGGTAGTGATTTGTACAAGCCAATCATCTTTAGCAATGGATGCTTGCGGTAGCGTTTTCAAGACACTATCCCAAAATAAATTTTTAGTACTACTTTGCCCGCTTAATACACCTTGTGTGGCACACCACAATTGATAGCTTCCTTGTATAAAGTCTCCTAACGTTTTGCCGACTTCACTATGCCTTTGAACCAATAGCATCAGTTGTGTATGGGTAAAGTTTGCAATAAGCCGTTGACGTACATGTGCTTTATCTTGTGCTAAGGAAAAAGTAGGAAGGTGGGCGATCACATCATTTAATAAGGCAGTTCCATCTGCATAATTCTCAAGCTTACCGGTATGTAAAAAAAGATGCCATCTTTGTGCAACGCGTTCTTTGTTGCTTTGCAGGGTTTGGCTAATCTGCTTGTAGAGGGCTATGCTGATCGTTTCCTGTAATGGTTTGGAGGTAGTTGGTAAATGCTGTGCAACCAATTGGTTAAGCTCTGATTGAGATAGCGCAACAGATCGTTGTACCCTATCTTTAATAGCTGGTAGTAACCTATTATAGTAAAGTGGCAAAAGTGCTTTGTCTAATGTTTCGTGTGTAGAGAGCAACATAAGATCTACTCCATCTATTGTATTCAGGTCGAGTGGCGCTAGCTGCTCCTTGAGTAAGGAAAATCTCGCTACTAGATAGTCATCGGCTGCTTGGTTGGCTGCATCTATTAATTGATCAGATAAAGTGATTGGGCGACATGCAACCGCTGCGCTAAGGTGGAGCAATATACGCGCTATATATGCTTGTGGCGTAGTAGATGGGGTATGCATAATCGCAGCTGCAATAAAAATTTCTTTGATTGAACGGATATTGACTTCTTCTTGGCTGTTCTGGAGGACTTTTGAGGCAATCACTACCTTTTCTAATCGATTCAGTAGCGCACCAGGAAAAGGAATAAAAGCCTGAAATAGCTTGGCTAAAGTAGACGCTGTGGCATGTTGTATTAACTTTTTTAAGATGGCCACTTCTTGGCATAAAGGCGTTAACTGATCGCGTATTTGGTCGGGTGTTGCATCTTCCAAACGTTTGGCTATTACATAGGCAGGTACCAACTGATCCTTTGGCAATGCATTATAAAGCAGGAAATCAACTACATCAGCTAGTGGGCTTTCTGAGATCAGCTTGTCATCTAAGTGGGTCGTGGAATGGTTTGTTGGTGCCAAACCAGCAAAACCTTCTGCTAGATCTGGATCTGCTACCTGCCGCGCGATATTGGATAGCTTAGCAGATAGTATATGAGCAGAAAATGGCGTATAGGGAGCAAGGTAGGCTACCACACGTGCTATATATTCCTCCCCGTAATAGGTGAATCTGCCTTTGCTGCGGTAAGTAAAATATTGCGCACCGAATCCATGCCAACCTGACATGGAGTAGTCTCAAGCAATGCCATGACCAGTGCTTCTATGCTGTGTACAAAGCTCGATGGTAGGATAGGCTGATTGATTGCACGATTCAATAGCTCATCTTGATGAGTAGTCCCTAATTTCGGATGGATGGTGCCATCTTGCGTTTTTTTAAGAGGAGTTGATGGAAGAGCTGCTGTAGCTACCAATGGGCCCATTATACCTTTTACGGCTGGGTGATAGGATTGCGTGGTAAGCAGTGTTACGAACTGTTGCTTGCCAATGGTACGATTGGCAATATATTTTCTGAATAATGATTGCATCTCTTTAAGGTAGGCGTTTTTTCCATACGCAAAGGCACAATAGGCTAACGTAATCGCTTTAATGGCGCAAGCGGGTGCGGTGGTAGCAGTAGCAGCCGTTGCAATCTGGATAAAATCAGAAAATATAGATACTATAGAAGAATCTATAGATGCTAAAAATGGCACAAAGAGCCTATCAGGCAAGTTTTTAACCAACTTTTCCCTATTGTGTGCTTCTTGCAGCCAACTTTTTACTAGGAGACGTATGTTGGGTTTGTCCATTGCGGTTTTCATGTCACTGATGGCCGCTGGCAGTTGATGGAACGCTATGGTGTTGTTGCCTATTTTGTCCAATTCTTTTAATACCTTTTCTTGGCTTTGAACATCTTGATACCAGCGTTTTGGTGGCGTTACAACCAAGTCGCGCAACTGAAATACTAAGGCTTTAGTGGTTGGATCATCTAAAGATTTTTCCTCATGTTGCCCATAGTGCGTGTGTAGTTTTTCTAGAATTGTTTCATAGCTTATTGAAGTTTGCATGGCTACTTGTTTAAGGAGCATGCTTAAAAAACCCATGCGGTCTACTTTGGATCTTTGCTGGTTGATGATGCCCAATAGGGCCATTGAAAGCAACTGCTCTTCTGGTGTGTACAACAGATTGGTTAAAATCTTGGTATGATGTAACAATAACCCTGTTTCAGCTAAAATAGGTCTAAAGGATGCGATAGGCTGCTTCAATAAGCACGCAAGTGTATGTGCTACAGTAGCCTTGGAAAAAAGTGCAATACAACGTTGAGCAGCTTTTTCTTTTTTGCTTAGATTATTCCAAAGCTGTTCTATCTGCAAAGGCGTATGGTGGAGCAACTCTAAATAGATCTTTTCAATTTGCCTTTCAGAACGCTCGGTCATCCACCAAGCAAAATGACCTTCTGATAGATAGTGTGCTATAGCTTGCCGTTTTGCATCTGGTAGTGGTATTACTTGGTCTGCGGTAGGGTTATCCATCACCTTTTTAATCGCTTCTTTTATCTTAACCGTTAACACCTGTTCTACCTGGCAGGGTAGTTGCTTGCCAAGGGTAGAAAGATGTAAGCGACCTCCATCTATGACCAGTTTGTCTAAATGAATGACTACATCCTCTGGAACATGTTGAGAAAAGAGCTTGGATAGGATAGGAATAATCCGTTGCTGGATGGCTTTATGAATGGTATGTTGGAGGATACTATTTTCACTGTGCTGATCAATAGTCACTTCAATGCGACTACGTAAAATAATATGATGGTTTTTTCTAGGCATAACTGATTAAGTTGTATAAGACAAGCACACCAGTACCTTATAGAGCTATTAGACCTATTGCAAAACCTATTTATGATCAGCAATTTTTAGGAGAAGCGCAGTCGCCAGCATACTAGATGTATTTGAGGAGCATAAACAAGCTTCGATACCAAAATTGCCATTAGCAATCGAGTTTTGCAAGAGGTCTATTCCAGGCTAGCAATATCGGCTATCTTAGGTAATATAGCGGTTATGCAACTTTTATCCGTAACAACGTAACGCCACATTTTATCTAAACCTTTTGAAATCCCTATTCTAGGTGTTGATGTATAGGCTAACGCGCAACCTATGTCTTTAATATACAATGCATTTGATTCGGTTACATTAATTGCATTATGGGCTACATTAATACCTAAAAACTGGCAAAGCTTACCTGGACCATCTAGGTAAGTATAAGGCGGATGAATCAATTGTATGCCCCTGATCAGTGTAGCCGCTGGGAAGTTTAAAGCTTCTGTAACAATATTCAAGCAATAATACCTGCCATATATAAAATATACATAACTAAACCCAGCCGAGCCAAACATTACTTTGGTTCTTTTTGTCATACCTTTAGCCGCATGGCAAGCAGGATCGTCTGCACCAATATAACTCTCTGTTTCCGTAATGATGCCCTGAAAGTTATGAAAACACAACAGCTTGCCAATTAAATGGATGCTAACCGTATTGGTATCCTGTGCAAAAAAAGCTCTATTTAAAATCATGTAAGGCTACTGGGTTTTAGTACCATAGCATCCGTTGATTACTTATAAGAGTGGTGTTTTAGATTTAGCCTGCTCGACGGAGACCAATAGATACAACCATTTTTTAATTTGAATATAAATCGGTTTTGCATACAAAACGGCAAGTGAAGATAGGTATACCAATGATCCAAATAGGTAGGTATAACCTGTTTCTTTATATACTATTACCCAAACCTTATCCATGGGAAACTTAGTGGTAAAAAATATACCCATTATACAATGATCCACCAGCGAGGCAGTGCATAAACTGATACAATTGCTTATGGCAAAACCATATCTGGCCGTTAGCTTTAAAAAAAGTTTCAAACCAATATATGAAGCGATCAATATAGCGCATAAAGAGGTCAAGATAAGTCCATTAATAGGCTTACCGCCTATAAAATATTGTTTATTATAGAATAGCCCAAGCGATAAAGCTGTGCACAACACAATACTGATTGCAGCTTTTTTGTGACCATGGTACTTTGCTATACCATTTAAGACAAGTGTTAAAAAAGTAAACAATAGTGCACAATAGACTATTTTATTGGTTAAATTAATGCAAAATGTACATGCAAATAATAGACCAACCTTATACATATAGTTGTTTAAAGTTTTGTTCATGTCTAAGTTATATTTTTAATGGATTGTAGATAGATGGTTAAATATATGCATTTATCTGCTTTATCACCTTAGACCTTCTGCAAAACCTATTTCTAATGGCAATTTTGGTATCGAAGCTTGTCTATGCTCCTCAAATACATTTAGTATGCTGCGGTGTTCGACTGCGCTTCTCCTAAAAACTGCTGATCACAAATAGGTTTTGCAGAAGGTCTCTTGTGCTTAGATTTTATTTTTAAGGAGGTTACCCATTTTCTAAAAAGCTGATCCTGCCACTTTAGTCATCATTTTTTATGTCATAAAGATGAAATAAATGTAAATTTGCTATTAATACATTTAGCCATACCAAAATGGCTTTATAAAAGCACCCTATAAAGGTACAGGAAAATTTAGCTTTATCTAGAACATGCAAAAAAAAGCAAAAACAGCTATTAAGGTTTATCTATTATTATTTTTATTCTGGCTCCCTTTAGGAGCTGCTGCAAAACGCAAGGTACGATTGGGTATGTCCGATCAGCATGCGCAGCTTCTATTGGCGCAATATGAAGCAGCCAAAAAAGTTTACAAAGCAAACAATTATGCTGAGGCAAAATCATTATTTGATGGGCTTAGAAACATGCAACATCCTCCCTCCCTTTCTCCTTATATTCATTTTTATTATGCATTAGCCGCCTATCACAATGGAGAAAAAGCAACCGCTAGCGCAGCTTTTTTGGAGATACAAGCACAATTTCCAGATTGGAACAAACGCAATGAAGTCCATTATTGGTATGCACAATGCAGCTTTGAAGCAGGAGCCTTTATAGAAGCCTTGGCAGCACTTGCTTTGATTAAAGATAAGCAGATGGATCAGGCAATGCTGCAAATGAAAAAATATTTCCTTAAGCAAATAGAGCACCATACAGCTCTAGAAGAGCTGATTAAAAAATTTCCCAGTGATCCTATTATCAAAGAGATATTACATAAAAAAGTCGCCCGACAGGCTTACCTTACACAAGACTTTACCCTATTCAATAGGTTAAAGGAGAAATATAATTTTTCAGACTATGTATATGATCCTTTGAAGCGTTTGGTGTCTAAGCAAAAAGCTGCCTATGATGTAGCTGTTTTACTGCCCTTTCTTGTAGAAGAGTTAAACTATGAAGCCTGTACAGACCATTTTGTGCTTGAGTTATATCAGGGCATACAGTTGGCCATAGAAAAACTTGCGAGTGAAGGTATTGTTATTAATCTTTTTGTATTTGATACCAAAAAAAATGCAGCGGTTACACAAGAGCTGCTCGCACAAGAAGCGATGCCCTATATGGATCTTATCATAGGTCCTCTTTATCCCAATACGATTCCGTTGGTTACTGCATTTACTAAAAAACACAAGATCAATCTTGTGAATCCCATTTCAGATAATGCTGCGGTAACCCAAGGAAACCCATTTGCCTTTCTTTTTCAGCCTGAGCTAGAAACTTACGCACAAAGAGCAGCAGCACTTACACGAAGTGACATAGAGACCAAAGCAATAGCAGCACCTTGTATAGGGGTCTTTTATGGTATGGAACAGAAAGATGCATTGCAAGCAACCCTATATAAAGAAAAAGTTGAGCAACAATTGGGTAAGCAGGTAGATCTGTTTGTACAACTTTCTAATAAAACGATTAAAGATTTTTTTGCACAAGCTATTGAAGAACCAGCCCTTGAAGCTACTGAAGAAGAGAGAGAAGAAGATAGGTTTGATTACAAGAAGCTCACCCATATCTATGTTCCATCTCAAGATGAGTTGCTTATTTCTAATGTGATAAGCCTCTGCTTAAAACTTGGCATTAAGCCACAGATTATAGGCCATGAGCAATGGATTAAAAAAGAGATACTCCATATGCATCAACTCAAAAGGTTGCCTATTTTATTCTTAGCCCCCAACTATATTGACTATAGCAGACCTGCTTTACACGCATTTCGCAAAAAATTCTTTGAAAGAAATGGTACGCAACCCAATGAAAAAAGCTACATTGGTTATGAAATGATGCTATTTTTTGGTCAGATGCTGGGCGTTATGGCACCTATTTTCAAAAAAAATGGGAAAACATGCACTACAATACCCATATTTTTCAAGGGGTATCCTATGGCAAGTACCATTCCAATCAGCATATTCCAGTGCTCCGTTTTTCTAAAGATCGATTTGTACCGCTTCATTAAGGACAAAAATAGCTTAAACGGGCCCTACCCTATCCTTAACCGTTGTCCAGCTGCAGCTCTTAGATACCAATTATTTTTAAACTGTCTATTGATTTTTTCCCCTGTTATGATCAGCAGGTTTTCTGCATTTCTAGTTTGTGCACCATGTGTCCAATTAAAAGAGCCTGTAATCACATATGCATCATCAATAATCATGACTTTATTATGTGCATAACCAACTGTTTTATCAATTATAATGGGAATACCATGTCGCAACAATAAACCAACTTTACTTCCTTTTGTAGTCTGCGCATCTTTGTCTATTAACAATTGAACCTTTACCCTATTTTGATGCGCCTGTATCAGTGCTTTTGCAATATCATAAGAGGTTATCACATAAGCTTGGACAAGAATTGATGTTTTGGCAGATAGAATCTTAGCCACGATAAGATCGATACAAGGGTCCTGTGGTGTAAACCAGGCTTGTACGTACAGATCAGCTGGATTGGAGGTATGGCAAGCGGTATAATTGACCAATAAACTGCTAAGGGTAATGATAGCAGTTCCTACAAGCTTAACCCAAGTATGGGTCATGCGGGGCAATTTTCGAATGGTAGTCTGTTTCATTGGTATGTATAATAATAGGTACAAATTTCAGATAAGTATAGTAGACCTTCTGCAAAACCTATTGCTAAATGGCAATTTTGTGGTCTATGCTCCTCAAATACATTTAGTATTCCGGCGACTGCGCTTCTCCTAAAAACTGCTGATCAAAAATAGGTTTTGCAGAAGGTCTAATTTAATTCAAAATTAGATGAACATCATCTACTTTTTTAAAAACGAACCAAAAGCTGTATGCTTCCATCATGTTTGCCTTTATTGGATCTATTGGTTTGAGCGGTTTCTGTTAGCGCTTCAAAAAATAGGTAAAAGTATATTTAATTTCGAGACGAACCGAATCCATAAGCTTCCAGCAAACCAACCAGGTAGTAGCTATGCCATTGCCATAGTAGGGCTGAAACTGGGTGCCACTATATAATGGATTGGGTGTATAAAATAAAAGTATAGTCTAGTAGCATAATTTTGGGTTTTAAAATAGATTGATTTGAGTGAAAACTGCCATTGCATTCCTTTCCATTTTTGGGTGTTGGCGAGTGCATAGCCATGATGGGTTTGCCCTAAAAAAGTATAACGGGTGTATTGCGCTTCTGCATGGGTCCACCAATAATGGGTAAGCTTATGGTCTATCTTGCACTTCAAACTATTTTGAGTAGATCGCTCAGTTTTTACACTACCATCTACCTCTTTAGGTGTATTGCGTGGACTTTTAGCTAACTTATGCTGCATAACGAATAGGGTTGCACGGCTCCATGTATAATGCGCACGTGTAATGCAGCGATACCCACTACTGGCTGTTGCCAACTGTGGTTTAGGGGACAAGGTAGCAAAAATGTGACCACTCGTTGTGAGCTGCCAACAGGGCAAAGGGGTAAACTGCAAACAGGCATACCCCCTTTCTCATTGCCATGGTCTGTGGTATACCGCTTAAAGCCACACCCATAGGGTGTATAAAACCCTTTACCATAGTAATATAAGCCACTGGCAAGATCTATATAACGGGAAAGGCTGATGAGACATCCTGTAATCAGCGCCTTTCCCTTTTTAGCAGTAGTCGGACCATTCAGCCCTGCCTCTCCAAATAGCATTAAGTTTTTCCATAGCAAGCGATAAAATAGGCTAACAACAGATTGGGAGTAATAGGGATCTTTTTCCTTTTCTATAATAGGTATATCGTAATGGTTATAGAGTAGATTCATGCCTATTTCTGTTTGGTTTCTATGGTATTGCTTGCGTATGGTACATCCAATCACCTGTTCATTGATCGTCCATTTTTTTGCTAAATGCTGGGTGGTATCCTACCGCTCTCATCAATGCGACTGGTATAAAGTTTGTTCGCTGCATTGCGTTTTAAGGTAGCATCTAGGTTATGATTTGCATAGAATCCCGTTAACTCAATAGGGCCTAGCTCAGACGTAATGGCTATACCACGCAGGCCAATACGTTTAATGCCCTTATAGGGCCGAATGCCCACGTTATTAGAACGGATCATAGCACGAATGGCATCCCCTGTCTGGATATAACCTGCACTCAATAGCAAGCCCTGCCCATGGCCAACTTGGTAATCACCTATTACCATTCGTTTAATATACTTCTTATTGGTTACCATTACAAAAATAGACCATAGGTTAAATCCATACCGATGGGTAGGATAATCCCAACAAAAAGATTCCCCTGCTTGTTTTCTGGCCGTGATGCCCCATGTTGTATAATTTTGATGGGTATAAGAGAGTTGAACCATGCAGCTATCTAGCTTGCCTAAAGTAGGGTTCAAACGCGTCGAGCTGCATAAAGGCGTATAACGAAATAAAAAATAGCTAGGTCTATTTGTTTTGATTTTCAAGTAATCAGATGGTATATGGTAGCTTTCCACTACGTAGACAAAAGGTAAGAGCAAGGCGATAGTGGTTAAGTCAAAATCCGGAATTGCCTGTAGTTCGTATTTAGAATAGAGCGGACCAGTGGCAGCCAAATGGTTAAAATAATTTTTTATTTGATTTTTAGATAAAATACCTAATGCTTCCAATGATTCCCTTGTTACCTTATTTAAATCCAATGGCGCGGCATAGGCCTCTCGAAGCGTTTCTTTAATTGCTTCAAAATCCTCTTCTTCCATAAAGTTTTGTCGCTGGTAGACTGCGTTTACGTAATCATCGAAAGAAAGCAGATGAGGCAGCGGGGAGGCAAAAGCTACAAAGACCTCTAATAGTATACAAACAATAAAATAGCTCCGCATATTTACCTTAATGATGCCGACCCTAAAAAGTCAACCGCTAGGTATATTTAAGCATTTTATTTTTTAAAGCAAGGTCTAATAAATTTTGTAGAGAACTTATTGAGATAAATGTAGAGCCTTCTATGAGCTGCATGCGTAACGCATGCAGCTCATAGAAGTGGCACCTAATATAAATTTAACCAGTTTTTAATATTTTTTATATTGATTAACAAATGAATAAATAATACTTCAGGCAGATTATTTAGAGAAATATACAACCTAAATATTTACACACTTAAAATGAAAGACCCCTGATGATTTTTCCCTAGTACTTATACTTATACGAGGGGCTTAACTACTACATTTATGAGACAGACCTAGATTCTTCAAGTTCGTAAGAGCAGCATTCATTTTATCAATATTATCAGCAGGTTCTATATTTAGACTAGCCTTCATAAGCAACAATTTATACTGTGATGCATACGAATTGGCTAATACTTCTGTACGTGATATAACGTTTTGTAAATCATGATTTTTAGGAGAATTAGCTACTGCAGGCATCATAATCATATGGGTCATTACATCAACTATGGCATAGCTGTACAAAATATTATAGAGTATATCAAGAATATTTTTTGCCTTTTGCGTCAGTGTATCGTCAAAATAATGGCTATTGTCCGCAACTAGGCTACTAAGTTTATCATAGCTACTTTTAAGAGGTTGTAAACGCAACTCTTCTAGTTTGTTAATTATAACTTCAGGATCATAAACAAGGTTGCCTACATTATCACGTGTAGAGTGGCTCCGTATGAAGCTCATAATGCATGAATTATATTGCTCAAAGTACTCTTCTTTAGAAAAGGATATAATATTTTTTTCAAATTCTGCATATACATCTCTAACCTCATTATACATAATTTTTTTTTGACTGCAGCGTACTTCAGAAAAAGATATAATATTTTCACGGTCTACATATATGCCTGTAACCTTGTCACAAGTAATTTTTTTTTGATTTAAACTAGTAAAACTACCATAGCGTATGAATTATAGAAATACTTCGCGCCAATAATCTTTACATTCATCTATAGCTTCATTAAGCTTTGATGATAAATCATTAGAACAGCTTTCTTTGTTAAGCTTACTTTTTTCCATGCACCTCTTGCTTTGTATTTTATCTTTCTGCCTCTTCGCAAAATTGTTCCCACTTTTTATAGGTCCATAAAAAGGTAATTTTATCAAATTAGAAGTTGAAGCATAAGCCTTATTTACTAGACCTAGCCTATTTCTTATATAATCCTTCGAATCAAAATTGATCGCTTTTATTTCTTCTATAGTGCCATTTCGCATAGAACCTAAGTCCATAATATTTTTTAAGAGGCCTTTACTTATGTCCTTACCATCTTCACCCACAATGTTATGGGAACTTTTACTAAACTCATTATGGGTATGGATCAGTTCATTGTGATAGTTTGTGTTGACTAATTTTTCTTTCAAGAACATGACACATTGTTCCATTTTACGTTCCAAAGAAATTAATTTTTATAGAGTAAGGGCATGATCCTTGAATTTGTATATATTCGGATCATATGAACAGTAAACAGATTCTTCTCTTACTGAAGCTGTATGTTTCATCATACCATTTTTTTGATTGTAAATACATCCAACTAATGTTGACAGTGTACTGGCCCAGAAAATACGACTATAGAAAGTATTTATATTTTTCATCTTTTTAAATAACATGTTGATTCCTAAACGATTCTTTACAATTAAAACCTCTGCACCTTCAATATGACTGGCATTACAGACGTACAAGCCAGTTAAATGGCGCCTATTATATCGTACGGATAAACTTTAATGAATGCAAATAAACAGATGGGCATAGGTCGGTGCATCTTTAGACCTTCTGCTGAAAAGATTTGGATTTCAGCCAGACAAAAATTATTATATTTAGGGAGTAGCAGTAGTAAAATAGTAGACCTCCTGCGAAACCTATTTCTAATGGCAATTTTGGTGTTGAAGCTTGTCTATGCTCCTCAAATACATTTAGTATGCTGCGGTGCTCGACTGCGCTTCTCCTAAAAATTTCTCACCACAAATAGATTTCGCAGAAGGTCTAGTGAGCAATAACTAGAGCATTATGGACTTTAAAAAATATACCATTAAAGCGCAAGAAGCCATACAAGGTGCTATAGCAGTTGCGCAAGAAAACCAACAACTTGCTATTGAAAATGGTCATCTATTGAAGGCAATTCTAAGCAGTAATGAAGCACACATTACCTTTCTTACCAAACAGCTTCAGGTTGCTTTAATACCTTTGGCGCAAGCATTGGACAGACTTATCGATACCTATCCAAAGGCCTCTGGGCAACAGCCTTACCTATCACCAGATATGGATGTTACCCTTCGCAAGGCAGCAGACTACCAGAAAAAGTTAGGGGATGATTTTATTGCGGTAGACCACTTGCTTTTAAGCCTTTGCACAGGTAAAGACAAGGTAGCAGAGCTTATGAAAAAACACGGCATAGCAGAACAACCTTTGCTGCAAGCCATTCAGGCCTTACGGGGGAGCCATAAAGTTTCTGATCCTAGTGCAGAGTCTAAATATAGGTCGCTGGAGCGTTATGCAAAAAACTTAAATCAGCTGGTTAAGGAGGGTAAAATAGATCCAGTGATTGGACGTGATGAGGAATCGAGAAGAACGCTACAGGTTATTTCACGTAGGACCAAAAACAATCCACTATTGATTGGCGAGCCCGGTGTGGGCAAAACAGCGATTGTAGAGGGTTTGGCACAAAGAATTGTAGCTGGGGATGTTCCTGAAAACATCAAGTCTAAGCTAATCTTTGCGTTAGACTTAGGCCTTTTGATTGCCGGTGCCAAGTATAAAGGCGAGTTTGAAGAGCGGCTTAAAGCGGTTATTAAGGAGGTAGTGGATTCGAATGGGGAGTTTATTCTTTTTATTGATGAAATCCACACGCTTATTGGCGCAGGTGCCTCTGGAGAGGGCGCTATGGATGCTGCAAACCTACTGAAACCAGCACTTGCACGTGGAGAGCTGCATGCTATTGGCGCAACTACTTTAAAGGAATACCAAAAGTATATAGAGAAAGATAAAGCCTTAGAAAGAAGGTTTCAAGTGATAATGGTAGATGAGCCGAGTCAAGAAGACGCCATTTCTATTTTACGAGGTATAAAGGAAAAATATGAGCTCCATCATGGTGTACGGATTAAAGATGGGGCAGTTATAGCAGCTGTGCAACTCTCCAATCGCTATTTACCCGAACGTTTTCTGCCCGATAAAGCGATCGATTTAATGGATGAAGCAGCTGCCAAGCGACGCATTGGATTGGATGCTATTCCTGTAGACTTAGACCAGCTGCAACGAAAGATTGCCCAGCTAGAGATTGCTAGGGAGGCGATTCGAAAAGAGCAAGATGCAGTCAAGCTGGAGGAATTAGCTAAAACCATTGCGGACTTAAATGAAAAAAAGAATCTTCTGAAAGCAAAATGGGAACACGATAAGTCGATTATTCAGGGCATCAGTACACAAAAGAAACAAATTGAACAATTGCGCTTAGAAGCCGAACAAGCTGAGCGAAACTTTGACTATGGTAAAGTAGCAGAAATCCGCTATGGAAGGCTTGCAGAAGCAGAAAAAAAACTCAAAGCGTTACAAGAGGAGGTAGAAAAACTACGTGAGGCCAGTCCACTCTTCAAAGAAGAGGTTACAGGCGAAGATATTGCCGAAATTGTAGCCCACTGGACCGGTATTCCTGTTGCTAAGATGCTACAGGACGAACGAGAAAAACTACTGCACTTAGAAGCTGTACTGGCCAGACGTGTGGCAGGCCAAGCGGAAGCGATTCAGGCTATTGCTGATGCAGTACGCAGAAGCCGTGCGGAGCTACAAGACCCGCGTAAGCCTATTGGCTCTTTTATCTTTTTAGGAACGACTGGAGTAGGTAAAACCGAACTAGCCAAAGCATTGGCCCAATTTTTATTCAATGACGAACAGGCGATGATTCGTATAGATATGTCAGAATACCAGGAAAAACATGCAGTAAGCCGGTTGATTGGTGCCCCGCCTGGCTATATAGGATATGATGAAGGCGGTCAGCTTACAGAAGCCGTACGTACCAAACCCTATTCTGTGATCTTATTGGATGAAATAGAAAAAGCCCATCCAGATGTTTTTAATATTTTACTACAGGTATTGGATGATGGTAGGCTAACCGATAATAAGGGCAGAACAGCAAATTTTAAAAATACCATCATTATTATGACCAGTAACATGGGTGCCCATTTGATTCAAAACCAGTTTGCTGGCACTGAAGATTTACCTACCAAAGAAGTATTAGCAGAAACCAAAGAAGCAGTGATACAGCTGCTCCAAAATCAGATGCGTCCAGAGTTTTTAAATCGGATAGATGAAATCATTATGTTTAATCCGCTCTCCAAAGGAGTGATTAAAGATATTGTACATATTCAGGTAGAAAACCTTAAAGCAGACCTGCAAAAGAATGGTATAGCGATTCAGATAGATGAAGCGTTAATAGATTATCTATCACAAGAAGGGTATAGCGTCCAGTTTGGTGCAAGGCCACTTAAACGCTTAATGCAGCGCATGATACTCAACGAGTTATCTAAAGAATTGCTATCTGGACGTGTTACCAAAGAACAACCGATCCTTATTGGCTACGACAAAGGAACAGTGGTGTTTTCAAATTGATATAACTTAAAACTAAAGACCCTTTCCGCATGTTTAAGCCCGCGAAGCGGGCAAATTCTTTTTTTTATCTGTAAGCTTCTCCTTTTAGCGACTTTTTTCATTAGCGCTTTATTTTTTTTGTTACTTGTTTGTCAAACAAAAAGTAGTATAAAACTGTCTTTTTTACCACTAGCCTCAACAAATACGTTTGTAGCGCATAATTTTTAGAAACAGCATCCTAGATGTATTTGAGGCGGATAGGCAAGCCCCAAAATTTCTATAGACCTTCTGCGAAACCTATTTCTAATGGCAATTTTGGTGTCGAAGCTTGTCTATGCTCCTCAAATACATTTAGTATGCTGCGGTGCTCGACTGCGCTTCTCCTAAAAACTGCTGATCACAAATAGGTTTTGAAGAAAGTCTAATGTAGCAATCGAGTTTTGAAATAGGTTTATTAATTTATATTTTATTACGCATATATTAAATCGAATTTCCAATATTTATTTAAAAATTTTTATACTTAAGTAAAAATCATTTAATACCGAGAGGCTTCCACCTCTTTAAACCATAAGGCTTATAAAAATGAGTATACTATTGCACTGCTTGGCTTCCTTTCTATTGCGCCTATTCTTTATATCATGTAACAGTGTCTACTTAGGTCATAACAATACAAATGATAATCCACAAAACATCCCCTCCCCTTCTAGTAGGTCATCTGAATCAAGCGTTATACCCCCTACTCCATCTGGTTCTGAATGCGTGAATGGACTTATAAATAATTTTAAAGGTAAGCTAATACAACATATTAAGGAGCTGATTAAGCTTGATAATGTAGTCGATAATGATGATAAGGCTAAAAAGGCCATCTTTCAATTATTATACCACCTCATTGTTTGTGATCAAGACAAACGTTATTTCATAGGAGTGCAATTATGTTCATCGGATTCGGATTCGGATATGGAGACATACATTACATATTCTAATAAAATCCTTGCTATCACTGTTGATCCTAAAAAATATTTTAAATATAATTTTCAGCAACCCTATAGTAATGTTGAATCTTCTAGTGATACCGAGTTAATGAAGCAATTAGGTAATGCGATGTTTGATCGTATGAAGTATCAGATTATACATATAATTAAACAGTCAAGAGCGGATTTAAAGCTGGGCGCACGCCATCGAGAAATTGTGGGACAGATTGAAAAATATATAAAGAAAATTATGCATTTTCGTTTCAAAACCGGTGAAGGATACCAAGACAATATCTTCAATATATTCAAGGATTGCGTGAACAAAGATCATTTTCTAAAAACGGCTGTAGCGCCTGACGAAGCGTCTATATACCAATGCCTAGCAGATTATTTTAATAAATTAAAGTTAAAATACTATGATCCTATTCAGCAAATGGGCGAATTACTGCTTAATTTTATTAAAAAAAATATTACATCACTTTACAAAATGACCCTAATCTAGACGCACTAAAAAATAGTGTAAGTAGATTGATGCATACCATCTCTATTTGCAATGGCATTAGACTACTCCTTTATTTCGGATTAGGCCACAATAGTATGACACTTGATCAAACAAGTATAAAACGCCCTAAGAAAAAATCTCAACTAGACGTTTATTCAGCTATAATACCTTATTCAGACAAGGTCAAACTCGCTACTTATTTAGCTGATTTCTATATCGCTTTGATTAATTTAGGTATGGTAGATTGTAATTTAAGCAGAACATACTTGCGCTTAATTGAATCCTGTGCAGATATGGCCAAGTTGGCACCTAAAGTCACCTAATTAAAAGAAAGTTAGACCTTCTTCAAAACCTATTGCTAAATGGCAATTTTGACACTTGTCTATGCTCCTCAAATACATTTAGTATTTTGCGGTGCTCGATTGCGCTTCTCCTAAAAACTGCTGATCACAAACAGGTTTTGAAGAAGGTCTGTTGTTTGCTTTGAATAAGTGATCTAATAAAAATAGTAGTTGCTATTTGCTTAACTTTGTAAGCACATGGGTAAGTAGTGCTTCACCAAGTAGGCTACCTATAGATTAACATAAAAAATAGATAAGCTATGGAAAAAATTACCCCAAAAGTCGACCTTGCCTTCAAAAAAATCTTTGGTGTAGAAGAGAATAAAGATTTGCTTATTGATCTAATCAATGCTACTGTTTCACCAGCAGATCAAGTACGCGATGTGACCCTATTAAACCCTTATAATGCCAAAAATTTTAGAAGTGATAAGCTCTCTATATTAGATGTAAAAGCAGTAGGTGAAACAGGTAAAATGTTTAATATAGAGATTCAAATCACCGATGAAGCAGATTATGACAAACGTGCTTTATACTATTGGGCCAAGTTGTATACAGATCAGTTACAGGCTGCACAGCACTATTCCACTTTAAACAAAGCAATAGGTATTCATATTCTTAACTTTACTTCTATACCAGATAGTAAGCGGTATCATAATGTCTTCCATATCACAGAAAAAGAGAGTGGTATGCCCTACTTTTCCGATTTAGAATTGCATACAATAGAGCTGGTTAAGTTTAGTACTGGTCCGAAAGAAACGCTAGACACCTTATTAGAAAAGATAAAAAACGGACTAGATATTTGGACCGCTTTTCTTACCCGTCACGACTTACTCAACAAAGACAGCTTACCTGAGCAGTTAGCTAGTAACAGCCTAAAAAAGGCATTGCATGTATTAGACACGATGAACTTTACGGTTTACGGATGAGGAAAGAATGGCCTATGAAGATCACTTAAAATGGCTCAGAATAGAGGCTAATACAATAGAGAAATTTCAAAAAGAAGCAAAAGAAGCAGGAAGGTTAGAGGGTATTCGAATAGGGGAAGAACAAGGGAAATTAGAGGGAAAAGTGCAAAGAAGTGTAGAAATCGCCAAAGTAATGCTTGAAGCGGGTGAACCAGTAAAAAAGATTATGTGTTTCACTGGCTTATCTGAATCTGACATACAAAAAATTCCTTAAAATTCCTTTTTTACTGCTGACTTGAAGAGACACAAATGGATAGATTTACCCAAACACCTACTTTTGCCGTTTTACTTTTGCATGGTTTATACGCCAAAGTAGATGAGCTAAAGCCCATTGCAGCAGCATTACATAAACAATTTGGAAAAAAAGTTTTAGTCATTCAGCCCACATGTAGGGTCCGACTAAAATCTGTTATACGATCCATAACACAACAAGCAGAAGATGTCTTTAGACAGACCCAACTTGAATATAAACGATACAACAAAGAAGCCAGCTCTTTTCCACTCATTATCATTGGTTATAGTCAAGGAGGCGTATTGGCATGTACCTTAGGAAAATGCTATAAAAGTCACCTCAATATAGCTGGGATTATTACCCTAAATGCGCCGCTAATGGGCACCCCGCTGCTTAAACGCAGCCGCAGGGATCTACAAGAATTTATAGCCAATGCAGCAGCCGGGTTACAGCTTATTGGTTATCCGCTATCTAGAATCAAATGGAGCATGACCTTACAGGCATGGATGCTGCTCCTTACACGTCCACGCTGGGTACCCATAAATGGTTTAAAAGATATAGCGCCCAGCAGTGCATGTATAGAAGATGTAGGTAGCTTCCTACAAGATAACCAAGAGATTCCTTGCTTGCTGGTTGCTACCCATCAAAATGATTTTTTGGCATTATTCGATATTAAAACCGCTAACCAGCATAGCGCCATAGCGGCATTAAATAGTGCCTATGCCCTATTTATTACTGGTCAAGAAGATGGAAAACATGATACCCTGATTCCGTTGGCCAGTCAGTTGGCAAGAAAAGATTATGCACATAACCTAATTCCCATTTACAGCAGTAAGCATAGCGCTATGGCTAGGCTTAACCATCCCCAAGTAAAAAGACAGGTATATAAAGGCATCATCCATGCCCATAACTTAGTGGCGATAGATCCCCGTTTGTTTGTAGACCATGGCCAAATGGTGCTCTATACTGACTTAATTTTAACTGATCTCATCCAATTTATCAAAACAGTTGTATAAGACCAAGACCTTAGACCTTCTGCAAAACCCATCTACCCCCCTCTTACCCTATACCTCCTTATCAGCGCAAGCAACAAGATATAAGCTTTTTACAGGGGCATTTTTTATTATTGCCACAACATTGAACGATACAAGTTGTGCAATCATATACAAAAAAATTTGCAAAATACATATAAATATAGCATGGTTAGATTAGGTTTTAAGAACAAATTGAATAGCGCCCATTATCTTAAATTATTCTAATTTAGCCCTATGTTAAAGTATAATACAATCAAAAGATATGCTTTTTTAATTTTAATAGCAGTTTGCGCACTTTGTAGCTATCAGCAGCATTATCAGATGGAAATGAAGAATGTGAGTAAGACATTAGCAATAATACGTAGCAAATTCCATAAGGATAGTGAATATCAACCACTAATATCTTCTTTTACCATCCCTGTTATCGTATTATTAACCAACAAAGAGGGATGTGTGTCTGACACTAATGCAATGGAGGAGGAACTGAATAAAGAATTTGGCGATGGGATTCAGATCGTTCAAGCAAGATACGAACGCAGAAGCTGGGTAGAAAGAAAAATAACGAGCAATGTTTATAAAATAGCGGATGCTATTTATAAACTGATTGCATCATCGTTACTTGAACAATATGGCAAAAATAGTAAGTTAATATGTAAGACTATAGACGTTCATATATTTGGCTTTGACGAAAAAACTAAGTCATTGGTTCGTAAAATAATAGAACTGAGCGATGGTCGTAGTAAAGGTCCCTCATGGATGCATTCTAAGGAATGGCAATTTCCCCTCAACATTAAAACGATAGCTTATATAAATTGTGAAAATAAAAAAGGCGTAAAAAATATAAAATTTTTGGAAAATGCAGGAAAAAGCAAGGTTCCTATACAGTGCGTTAAAGATAAAGCCTCGTTCAAGAAGTGTGTAGATAAAATATTGTACAGAAAGAAACAATTAGCATACAATGAATATGAATCTTGAAATGTCCCATAGGGGTGCTTACTAATAGGAATATCACTATGATAAAACATAACCTCAAAAAATACCTTTTTTTTATCCTAGCTTGCACGCTTGGCAGTTGCCAGCAATATACTTCGATTCAATCGCGTGCACATTTATATGGATTATCTTCATTTTTAGATTTATTTAAAATAAAGCGCAAAGAGTCTTCTATTTCTAAATATGAAAAATTAGCATCTCGTCTTCCCGCTCCCAAATTTTTTGTAGTATTATTGCCTAGCTGCGAGGCGCATACTGCTCAAACTGATACAATCAGGGATAAACTGGTGGCTACATTTGGAGAAGATGTTATGGTGGTTCAAATACAGTGCATAGCGGAACTAAAACAAAAAAACCTAACAATAAAGACGCTTGGAGAAAAAGTTTATGATGAAATGGTGGATAGGTTATCTAAGGAATTCAAAGCGCGATCCTTGTTGAAACTCGCAGGACGTCTTAATCTACCAATGCATATATTTAGCTATGGCCCAGGTAACTTATTGGCCTGTATCAAAAAAGAGAACGATAAGTTTTTATTATCTCTTGGTGTTCAATTCAATATTCAAACGCTATCTACTGCAGATGTAGTTGAACACCAAAATGCAATCAAAGAAGATAGTGGCATACAACTTTTTGAAAATAATGAAGATAAAAGTATATCGGATTATATCGCTTTTTTAAAGGAACAACAGGCTAAAAGTGGCTAGGCATTGTTGATACATCATAATGGAATAGCGCCTTACTTCCCATCTAAAAACCGAGCAAAGGCATCGTGGCCCGCATAACTTACCTTACCTTTTAAATCTGATTCAATACGTAATAAACGATTGTATTTTGCCACTCGATCTGTACGACAAACTGCACCTGTTTTAATTTGTCCCACACCTGTTCCTACAGCCAAATCAGCAATAGTGGTATCCTCTGTTTCGCCAGATCGATGGGAGATAATAGCCGTATAATCTGCTTTTTGGGCTAGCGCAATGGTGGTCAATGTTTCGGTTAAACTACCTATTTGGTTGTACTTAACCAGTACTGCATTGGCTAAATTTTCGGCTATGCCTTTCTGTAATAGGCTTGGATGGGTTACAAATAGATCATCCCCTACCAACTGCACCCGGTCACCTAGTGCTTGCGTAAGCTGTTTCCACCCTATATGGTCTGTTTCAGCCATGCCATCCTCTATGCTGATAATGGGATATTGGCGTACTAAGTCTACCCAATAAGCGATCCATTCCTCCCTAGTGAAAACTCTATTTTCTAGATGATAAGATCCATTTGGCCTATACAATTCAGTGCCAGCTACATCTAAGCCTATATAGATGTCTGCGCCAGGTTTATACCCAGCTTGGGTAACTGCTTCTAAAATAGCTTCAATGGCTGCTGCGGTGCCATATAGATTAGGTGCAAATCCTCCTTCGTCACCTACATTGGTACTTAGCCCTTTTCGCTTAAAATAGGCTTTTAATAGATGAAAAATTTCTACACCCGCACGCAATGCTTCGCTAAAAGAAGTAAATCCCAAGGGTAGAATCATAAACTCTTGTATGGCAAGCTGATTATCTGCATGTAGGCCGCCATTTATAATATTCATCATAGGAACCGGCATGCTATATTTGGCACCCATTAAATTAGAGAAGTATTGATATAAAGGCTGGCGGAAATGTAAAGCAGCAGCTTTAGCAATTGCCAAAGAAACAGCTAAAATAGCATTCGCACCCAGGTTTTGCTTATTGGGCGAACCATCAAGCGCTACCATGAAACGATCCAACCCAGCTTGGTCATCAATAGCTTTGCCAATTATATTTGGGCCAATGGTGGCTTGAATATGTTCGATTGCGCTTAAAACCCCTTTGCCATGATAACGATTGGGATCTCCATCCCTAAGCTCTACTGCTTCAAGTGAGCCAGTAGAAGCACCAGAAGGCACACTGGCATATCCTTTTTCGCCTGATGTTAGGCCTACTTCAGCTGCTATCGTTGGATTCCCACGGGAATCTAAGATTTCATAGGCAGTAACCGAACTAATCTTTGACATTTTGATTTTTTTAAATTAAAAATTATATATCTAATTTAGAAAGCGAGCACTAAAAGTGGTCTAGTAAATCTATGTAAATGTAATATACTTTCTTATTAATCTAAACTGAATCAGGACTATTATCTTAAATATTTCCTCTATGTTGAAATGTAATATTAAAAAATATTTTTTTTAATTCTAGTTTGCGCATCCAATATTTGTACGCCGAAGAATAGTAGTCTACCTAAACCAATAAAAGAAAAGCCAGAGCATCATGTAGATGAACAAATAAAGAAAATGCACAAGTCTTCAGACACTCAACATGAGGATGAGCTGGATCCTAGTTTAGATAAACCAATAGAGGAGGTAGTTGAGCATCAATCTAAAGCGGAAAACCCAACTAAACTTAATCATCAGAAAACGAGCGCTCCTCTGTACAAACCTCATTTGGTACTCTTGCATGGCCTTATGATGAATGTAGAGGAAGAGGATGCGCTTAAGGAAAAAATGGAGCAAAAATATGGTGGTAATGTTGTGGTCATTCAACCAAAATGCAGAGAGGGTTTAAAATCATTATATCTATCGATAGATGTACAAGCAGAAAAAGTTGTTGAAGAGATTAAAACAGAATTACGGAATCTCTATCCGCAATATTCAGAGGAAGCCCTTAAGGCTATATCAATCGATATATTTGGCTATAGTCAGGGTGGGTTAGTCGCTTGTATGATAGCAATCAAGCATAGTAAGGAGCTCTATATTAATTCCTTAACGCTCTGCCATGCGCCTCTATCTGGCACATATGTACTGGAGAATACCAAATCTGATATCAAGAAGTTGCGTGAATCTTTAAGACCAGGTATGGAAGCAATAGGATGTAAGTCTAAATTCCTAGAAAATCTAGAGGTAGATCTAGCAATAAAACTACTCAACGGATCGTTGAGCGACTTGGGCGGTAAGCTTAAAGGAGTAAGCGACATGTGTATCGGTTCTAAAGTTTGTAAACGTATAAAGGAATTTATACGCGAAGAATAAGGATGGGATTCCTATACAAATTATAGCTGGTTGTATAGATAGTTTGACTGAATATTTCGATTTTCCCGAGCAGAATAGAAAGGATGTTGAGGAATTCAGTAAAGGATATGCAAAAATAGCTACTGGAAAAGAAAACGGTAGACATGATGGACTGATTGCTTTAAAAGGTGCATTATGTAGGACAGATAACTGGGAAAATCTTGCTGAATCTACAGGTAAGCTTGCTGTATCTACAGATAAGCCTGTTTATCCTGAAAATGTAGAAATATATATTGATAATGCACTACATTGTTATAATTTAATGGCAATAAATTCTAGCTACTGTGTAAAATATGGACGAATGTTCTTTCACTCTAGTAAGTATATAGATCCCTATATAAAGTTCTTTGAGAAACATAATCATCTGGATAGAAAAAGGTAGGCAACTTTGCGTATACAAGAGCGTAGAAAATATCTGTCGTTAGGCCAATGGCGTCAACTTGTTTAACTTATCTAAAACTCAGTAAACTTTTCCCCGTCATTTCTTTAGCGGGTTGTAAGCCTAATAGCGCCAATAGGGTTGGCGCAATATCTGCTAATTTACCCGAGGCGGCTAGTGTAGCGGGGCGTCCTACATACAACAAGGGTACAGGTGCTAGCGTGTGTGCTGTATGGGGTTGTTGGAGCGTCTCATCATACATACACTCTGCATTGCCATGGTCAGCTGTAATAATTGCTTCGCCGCCTTGCTGCTTTAATGCAGCGATGATTTTACCGATACAGCCATCCACAACGGTAATGCCTGCTTCCGTAGCCGATTGATTGCCTGTGTGGCCCAACATATCAGGATTGGCAAAATTGCAAATGATTACATCATAAGCTTGCTGTTCAATGGCTTGAACCACCTGATCGGTAATCTCTAGTACGCCCATCTCAGGAACTAGATCATAAGTAGCTACTTTTTTAGAAGGAATGAGTAAGCGTGTTTCACCAGGAAAGGGGGCTTCTATACCTCCATTGAAAAAGAAGGTAACATGGGCATATTTTTCTGTCTCTGCAATACGCAACTGGCTCAAACCTGCTTGAGCCAAACAAGCCCTAAGCCATTTTGTATCGATAAAGGAGGAAAAGCGATGCGACTAGGGATATCAGCTGCATATTCCGTTAATGAAACAAATTCACCTAAATGGGGATAAGCGCTACGTTTGAAATGTGCAAAATCAGGATTTGTTAAAGCGCGACTGAGCTGTCTGACACGGTCTGAACGAAAGTTCATAAAAAAAACAACATCGCCTGAACGCATGGTTATAGGTAGTTTACCTGGTGCACACACATAAGTAGGTTGCACAAATTCATCGGTTTCATCCCGTGCATAAGCTGCTTGTAGTCCGCTTAAAGGGGTTGAAGCATTATAGGGTGCCTGGCCAGCTACGATGCACTCATAAGCCAATTGGGTACGCTCCCAGCGATGGTCTCTATCCATTGCATAATAGCGACCACTAAGGGAAGCAATGGTGCCTAACCCGATTTGGTCGCATTTGGTTTGTAGCAGTTGAATGGATGCTGCTGCACTAGTAGGTGGTGTGTCACGCCCATCCAAAATAGCATGGATATAACAGTTGGTTATGCCCCGCTCTGCACATAATGCTAATAATGCATGGATATGTTTTTCATGGCTGTGCACGCCGCCAGGGGATAATAGGCCTATGATATGCACAGCTGCTTTCGTACGTCTTGCTTGCGTTAAAGCGGATAAGAATACTTTGTTGGTAAAGAAATCACCCGATGCAAGGGATTTATTCAAACGGGTTAAGTCCTGATCCAGCACACGACCAGCACCAATGGTCAAATGACCTACCTCTGAATTACCCATTTGACCTGCTGGTAAGCCTACTGAGCCACCAGATGCATCTAATAAGGTATGTGGATGGCACTGCATTAAATGATCCCAACATGGCGTTTTTGCCCCTGCAATGGCATTATAATGAGTGGCCGCAGCATGGCCCCAACCATCAAGAATCAATAAAACAACAGGTTTAGGTGGGTTGGGTGTGTGCACTTATACCAAACTTTTAAGTTTACGAACCTCTTGATCTTTCAAAAAGATCCATTTGCCACGAGGGATATGCTGCTTAGTGAGGTGGGCATAGCCTACCCTATCTAAGGTATGGACCAGATAACCCAAATGGCTAAAAATCCTTCTGATAATTCGGTTCTTACCCATATGAATTGCCAGGCCTATTTGAGTGGGATCGCCTGCTACTATAGCCACTTGATCTACCTTTGCTAGACCATCTTCTAGTATAAGACCTTGTCGAATAGCATCTAAATGTTTCATTTGTATGGCTCTATCCAAGACTGCATGATAGAGCTTCTGAACCTTATTAGCAGGATGCGATAGCTTACGGGCCAGTTCCCCATCATTGGTAAGCAGTAATAGCCCTGTGGTATCATAATCCAGCCGACCAACAGGATAAACGCGCTCCGCACAATGCTGCTTGCCAATAAGATCTAAAACCGTTTTGCGGCCTTCAGGATCTTGCATGGTAGTAACATATCCCCTTGGCTTGTTTAAAAGTATATACCTTCGCTTCTCTAGATGCAAAACAACACCTTTATAAGTAACCACTGCATCAATGGGTATCTTTGTACCTACCCTTTGCACAACTACACCATTAACAGCAATACAACCCGACTCGATCAGTTGATCTGCTTCCCTTCTGGCACAAAGACCAGCATTACTTATCAATTTATTTAACCGTATTAAAGATGAAAGGTAAGCAGAACAATCTTCCATAAAGAACATAACTAGTAAAACCTAGCCATTACGTTTATTTTTTTGTATTTAACTTGGCATCCACTGCATACATTGTATGAGGTACTACCTTTAAACGCTCCTTATCTATCATTTTTCCCGTTAATACACAAATGCCATAAGTGCCATTTTTAATGCGCTGAATAGCAAGCTCAATTTGCTTGATAAACTTTTGTTGGCGCTCCGCCAATTGACCTACATTTTCTGTCTCTATTACCTCTGCATTTTCCTCAAATGGTTTACCAGCAGGCTCAAGACCGGCCTCTTGACGACTTAAAACTTTTTCCAATACTTGAAGTTCATGGTTCGCTTTTTCTAATTTTTCTAAAAGAATTTTTTCAAAAAATTTTAAATCCTCAGATGAGTATGCTTCCTCTTCCATAACTTTTTGATCTTAATGGTAAATAACCTAACGTAACAACTTTAAAAATGGCCATTACATTACACCACCCTAGTAACTTAACTTTCTTTGCTTATGCCTTAACCAACAAACAATAGCTCGTTTATAGGCTGTTCTAAAGCAATTAACATTCTACCACAATGTTCGCAAAGTACTATTTTATTGCGTTCATATACGCCTATTTTTTGCTGAGGAGGAATTACAATACAACACCCGCCACAGGCTCCTTTTTTAATAGGGACTACAGCTAAATTATTAGGCACATTTTTTCTGATCCTTTCGTAAGCAAGGTATAAAGGCTCACCGAGCACTGCTAGAATAGCTTTTCTTTTTTCATGCAAGGAGCACTCGTCTTTTTCACTTGTTTTTAAAATTACCTGCAGCTCTTCTTTCTTTAAAACCAAATCGGCTTTTTTTGATTCCAATAGCTTACAAAGATTTTCTAAATGAGCCTGCTCTTGCTCTATATTGCCATACGCAGTACGTAGAAACTTTTCTGCAAGCTGCATATCCAACTTATGCAATTCAAGCTCCTTGGTAATCGCATCATACTCCCGATTGTTACGGACCTCCATTTGTTGCGCTTCGTACTGCTGGAGCTTCTTTTCGGCTTGCTTGATAAATGCTTTTTTACTGACTACCTCTTCCCGCAACGTGGCCAATAGCGATTCACGCTCTTTGATGGTTGCAGATAAGGTTTCTATATTCCTTTCTAAGGCGTATACCTCCTCTGGAAGGGTTCCTCTAAGCTTTACAATATCATTAAGATGCGTATCAGTTTCCTGAAGCTCAGAGAGTTTTGTTAATTTAATTGCAATATTTTTATCCATTGGTTAGTCGTTAATGTGATGAACAGGATTGGTAATAGTTTTGCAGCGCAGTATTACAATATTATTAAATTCTTCTGATAATAATGCAAGTATTAGTTTTTTCAGACCCAACCGAGTAGCATGGTACCCTACATCAATCAATAATGTTTTGCCATTAGCCTCTAAAAACTGCTCATATTGTAAGCCTGTTGTAATAAATGCATCTATCTTTTTGGCTAGCACTTCCTTGAGTAGCTGGCCACCACTTCCAGCATAAACGGCGACCTTTTTAATGGGCCGGTCGAAATAATTGGTATGCTGAAGATAGGATAAAGTCAATTTTGTTTTGATATATTTTAAAAAATATTTTTCTGGTAGCTCTATGGGCAGCCTACCTACTACACCACTGCCTGTATTGTTTACAATAACTGCTACCTGCTCTAAATAGTAGGTGACTTTTTCATAAGGATGTACATGTAGCAACGTTTGAATGATCTTTTCTTTGCAAGGTATGGGTACTATAAAAGTAAGCTGGCTTTCTTGTGAAAATTCTACCTTTGAACCAAAAGAAAGATGTGATAAAGAAGCTGATCCTGTTCCACAATGGAGGTTAGCAGCAACACTTGTTAAATTTTGAGTCGCTAGTACAGCCCCTACTTGACATAAAGATTGAATTAAATGTTTTGCTGCATGAGGTGGCACAAAAGTAGTAAGCTTATGCAACATTACTTGATGGGGAACAATGGGGTGGGTATCTTGTAATTCAATAAAATTAGCGATTCTATGGCTGGTTCCCCGACCTAGATGATCTAAATTGGTGCTAAAAACATAAATAGTAAGCTCATGTTTTATCGCTTTGATCACACATCTTCCAGCATAGCTTTCTGGAATGATTTGAGCCATTGGCTCAATAAAAATAGGCTGATTTACAATTATAAAATTGCATCCTTTTTCAACAGCCTCATCCAATACTGTTTCTGTTATATCCAAAGCAATCAGTATGCCAGTCACTACATTAGCTATATCGCCAACTACAATGCCAGATGCTGCTACACCATTTTGGCTTTGCACCTGCACTTTTTGCTCCAAATAGTTTATAACATCCGATATAGTAACAGTAGGATCGCTATATCTTGGGGCTTTTATAGTCATCGTCGTGCTAATATAGGCAAAATATACAGGTATAAGATTACTCCGTTTAGATCTGAATTACCTTCAATATAAGAAATATATCGTTATTTGTGTAATAGCGTTGGTTAATTTTAAATTATAGAATGGTTTTTATGCTTTCACTAGGGTTGCAAATATTGAGTTGGGGGTATGGTGGCGTAGTTTCTTTACGCAATTTGCTCTACAAAAAAAAAGTTAAAAAAAGTTTTTTTTACAAAAAACCAATAGTGATTGGTGTAGGCAATCTTTCATTAGGTGGTACGGGCAAAACACCTTTGGTCATCTATTTGGTTCAACTGCTTGCTAAGGAGCACGTTGTAGCAGTGCTTAGTAGGGGGTATAAACGTACTTCAGTAGACTTTAAAGTAGTCAATGGGCTAGCATCTGCCTCCACAGCAGGTGATGAGCCTTACCTTTTGTATAAACATTTTTTAGGCAACCCTAATGTACTCATTACAGTTTGCGAAAATAGGGCCAAAGGGGTTGCAAAAATCATGGAATATAGGCCAAATGTTGAAGTCATCATTTTAGATGATGCTTTTCAGCATCTTAGCCTAACGCCTCACTTAAATATTCTCTTGACCACCTTTCATCAGCCTTTTTTTACGGATCATCTATTGCCGTTGGGTCGATTGCGTGAGCCACGTAAAGGGGCATCACGTGCAGATATCATAGTGGTAACCAAAAGCCCACCAAACTTAAGTCAATCAAAAATTGATGTCATTAAAACAGCTATGCAACCATACCATAGCAAAGCGCTGTCGATCTTTTTTACACATACTGTCTACCATGATCCTGTTGCTATAGGAGATTGCAAAACGAATCAGTTGCCTACTGTGCTATTGCTGGTTACAGGGATTGCAGATCCCCTACCCTTACGCATTTATTTAGAAACGAATGGACATAAAGTTACGCATCTTGCTTTCCAAGATCATCACTGGTTTAATGATGTTGATATATTAGACATTTTTAATCTATTTCATAAATTAAATGATCCAGATAAAGCCATTGTTACAACAGAAAAAGATTATGTAAGATTAATAGACCACCATGGAATAAAATTATTATCCAGATTACCTATATTCTATATTCCTATGGAAATAAGATTTAGCCAAGAGGCACAAGGGGATTTTGAGGAAAAAATTAATCAAGCTTTACTTTTTTAGCGTGATATGGGTAGCTTATTTTTATAAAATTATCCCTTCCAAAACCAGTTTTTACCTTACCACCTTTAATGTAGGCTATTTTTTACGTGACCGTAACTTTTTAGAAAGGGTAGACCTTCTGCAAAACCTATTTGTGATCAGCAGTTTTTAGGAGAAACGCAGTCGCCAGAATACTAAATGTATTTGAGGAGCATAGACAAGCGCCAAAATTGCCATTTAGCAATAGGTTTTCCAGAAGGTCTGGTGTTTTTCTTGGTTTAAGGTAATATGACCGGCAGGCTAAATGGATAAAAATTAAGATATTAGGGATGGTCGCCGATACATTATCTTGGCACCATTTACTCAAGAGACAATATATATTTTTTAAGTAGTAAATCATAATGGTAGATCTTTCGATTTGGTGGCGGTATAGTCTATTTGTTTTAGCCTTTTTTCTGCCATTTAGCGCTGATGGACAGGAAAAAGCAGAAGATATCTTTGAAAAGCCTGAAGAAGAAAAAGTTCAGGCAAGTTCTACTTTTTTTATAACACCACGAGCGGTAAAGCAGAACCATAGAAGGTATCATCGGATCGATCGTACTGTAACCAAAATGGACCGTTTTACAGTTGCAGAACGGCATAACTACAACTTTCAAGACCTTGGCAATCACTGGACAGCTGCCCAGCATATCTTTTATAGATTGCCCGAGCATATAGGTGCAACCTATGGCCTCTCTACTTATGATTTTTACTTTCAGCAACCTGAAGATATACGTTACTATCATACAGAGAAAGCATACGCATACTTTAACATTGTATTAGCCAATCTAGGTAGTTTTGTATTTAATGGCTGCTATACCCAACGACTGTTTAAAAATTGCCATATAGGTACAAATTGGTATGGTGCGATGACAGAAAATGAATGGCCGCATACCAAAGATGATAAAATTGTAAATGCCTTCCCCTATTTTGACATTTTTACCCATATTAAAAGCCCAGACGAATCCTATCACCTATTCACCAGCTGGTCTAGTATGGAATATATAACTAGAGAGACGGGGGGGTACGTTCCAAGGCAGGTAAATTTGCATTTGATGAACCAGATGCAAGTAAGCGTTATCGGTCTTCTTTTCCACTATTGAAAGAAGCATCTATGGAAAATAAGATCGACAAAGCAAAGAAAGTCATGCACAAAGACACTAGAGGCCATTTCTACCTCTACCACCATTATGACTTTAGCAAACCATTCCAATTATACCATGAACTGCATTATAGGCGTAAAACGAATCTATTTACCATTAAACAATCAGATGAGTTATTAGATTTTATAGCGCATAACCCATATCCCCATGATGCATCCTACAAAGACCACAACAGCGTTGTGATGCATACCTTTGGCAATGAAATAGGCATTAAAGGAGATATTACCCAACCTGACTTATTCTATGCAGTACATTATAGGCTCGAAAATATTTATTTAAACTATAACTTCTCGCAACCTAAAGGAATAGCAAATGATACTTCAAAAAAGAAAGCAAAGGAAGCAAACGAGCACTACTTAGGCGGTCATACGCGGTTGCATTTTGCAGGCCATAGTAAGCTTGATATAGATGGGGATTATCTATTAGAAAAAGGAGGGTATCATAAACTAAATGTAGCCTACCAAAACAATTTTTTTAAGCTTGCCTGTCATACGGTTAAGCACAAGGTACCCTATATAGTAACCCATGGTTATAGCAGGTATAGGCCATGGCATAAGGATTTTCGAGCACCATCTGCATTTGCAGTGGATACAGAGATATGGCACAACTGGCCCCATATAACCATTCATCCCATCCTATCTTTTAAAAAGATATACAACCACATCTACTACGCAAAGGCTGTTGTAAATGGTAATAATGACCATTGTATTGCTGAGCCTATGCAGGCTACTACACCTATTGACCTCCTTTCTTTAGGAGGCAACTTAAATTTTTGTTTCTTTTCTTATTTCCATTTTGACAACAACCTTACCATCTTAAAGGACCTCAGCAGCGGGAGCAAAATTTTTAAAGGCTATATCCCGCCCTGTATCTATACAGGCCGGTATTATTATGCACACCAACCCTATGACAAAAAGATGGATATAGAAACAGGTCTAAATATACATTTTAAAGAGCTCTACTACGGGGATGGTTACGATATAGTGGCACAGCAATTTTTCCGCCAAAACAAATTTGCCGTACAGGGTAGACCCATTGTAGACATTTTTTGTAATGTTCGCATCAACAATTTAAAGCTTTCTTTTAAATACAGCTATATCAATGACTTTTGTTATACAGAAGGGGGCTATTTTGCTACACCATTTTATCCTGGCCTAAAAAAGGCAGCTGATATTGGTATACATTGGTCTTTCTTTGATTAGCCTTTTTTGCGCGCCCTGTTTCCTGCAAATTCCCGGGCATAAACGCATTTGAAGAAAAGCTATGCATTTGGTACACAGAAAGGATAATGAAACCATTTGAGGCAAACAATTGGCAAAAGTTTCCAGTAGATGCTTTTACTAATTGGCCAAAAAAACACACATACCTAATAGGAGGTTCCTGTGCTTTGCTTTTGCTTGTTTTTCCTTTGGAAGGTGTACAAAGAGCACGTTTTTATACTATAGATCTATCACAACAGACTCAACCTAAATAATATTTACACACTTAAAACAAAAGACCCAATTCTTGTTTTTGATACTGGTGTTATATCTGTATTTTTCCCTTTTGGAAGCTTATTTCCTGCACTTGTATTCCCCTTTACTACCTTTCTCCCCTGTTTATTTAGATTCTTTTATCCAGAACGAGCTACTCCTTTATACGCTTGATAACCAATTACTCTTCTAAGTGTTCTTCGTGTATTTCATAGTCCCAGTTATCTATCATTCTGCTTTCCTCATTGAAGTTAATGCCTAGTAGTATAATGGCCTTTTGTCTGAGTAAGTAAGGCTTATAATATCCGTTTGATTTAATTTGTTCTAAGGCTATTTTTCCACCCCTATTTGTATTGCATTTTTGTTTATGTTCTTTTCTCTGGGTATGTTGGCTTATATGCATGAAGCAAGCTTACTGCAAGCTGCTAGTATGAGCGCCATAATTTTTTCCGTTCCATTACAATCCCTTGTATTAACGGTCAATGACTTAACCATAGTATCTATCAATGCATTGCTATTAAATTTTAAATTTTTACTTATGTCAGCTATGCTATTATCGATATGGAATCATGGTCATAACTTGCATGCAAAAGAAGTACCCGATCAAGCGTCAAATCCGTCAAATCCAATTGAACAAACGCTTCTTGAACAAACGCTTCATAAAAAATCAGGATTGACTTTCATTTCTAAACTTTTAAAAAAATTGAAATACATGATAAGTTTACATTTTTTATGTAGTAGTACGTATATGGTCTCTATGACAAGGCCAGATAAAGATAACTGGAGTTTTTACCTTGGTGTATCCATACCTAGCTATATAACAGCTATTATAGCAACGGTTTTAAGGTTTTTAACTTTTGATATAGCTTATGATTGTAGGTATATTTTAAAAAATGCAGCGCATATTGTACTGCCTATACATTTTCTCTGTCTTACCATAAAGCGTAAGCAAGAAAAACGTGTCATCTTGGCCACCTACTTAGGCATATTGCTATCACCTTTAGTGACGCGTTTGGGCATGTTTTCAATATTTGCATGGCTCATTATCGCTACCCTAATCTATCTAGTAAAGTATAAACAATGTGGATCAAAATAATAGTGGCCGCATGCATTGTATTTTTAATACGCGTGTTACCCTTATTGGTGTCATTTAAAAAAACAATCGTCCAGCAACCATTGAGTGGCTAGACTATATGATTTGTCTTATTACAGGAGAGCTCATATATACTATGGGCTACAGAGATATAAAAAGTATTTCTGATATGATACCAGCTACTATTACACTACTTACAGCAACTATAATAATGTTTTGGACAAATAGAATCTCCCTAAGCTTAATCATAAGCTTAGTCATATATCTTTTATGTATATACATGCGCTATTAGGATGAGCTGGCTCGAATATGATTATGATCAGTTTAAAAAAAAATATTTGGATTTAACTTTAAACCGACATTCCTCACAAAATTGTTTAATTATGTATTTAAAAAAGTTGCTAAATAAAAATAATTTTACTACATGAAGGAGGATAAGCGGATGCCAAATCGTAGAACACGCTTATAGAAGTTGTTATTTGCTTGTAAACCAGGTTTTATACTAATCATTTTCAAAAGTACTCTACTTTTTTGATTGGTTAATATAAAAATAAGATCCGGTATGTAACTCCTGGACCTGACCATAAACAGCCTAATAAAATGCTGTTTTGAATATAAACTGATATGTTCTCGATGTTGACCCTTCATATATGTATATAGTTTATTATTGATAACCAAGTAAATGATAAATTTAAAAATTTATTTTTTTGTGCGGAATGTCGGATACACATCTTATCTTTTGAAAAATTCCTTGCAACTACGTACCTTAGCATAGTGGATGTTTATTTTATCTAACCACTTATGGTACACGCTACATTATTTAAGCTATTTTATTCCATTTTAAAGCGGCCTATGTGCACCAAAAAAGCATATTGGGTATTATATCTATTGGGATTGATGGCTCCTTTTAGTGCCCATGCTACCCCACAAAAAGAGGATTGTCTGATGGAGCATATAGCAGATGCACATAGCTGGCATTTTGCAACCATTGCTGGCAAGCATATTGAGCTGCCATTGCCCATTATACTTTACTCTTCGGATAAAGGCATAGAATGTTTTTCCTCTGCGCGTTTTTATGATCAGCACCACCAGCCTACCCCCCATCGTAACTATTTCCTTTTGGATCAAAAAATTCACTGTCTAGATCCAAATAGATCTGTTGTAGACCTATCGATTACTAAAAATATAGCCGCCATGTTTTTAAGCATCCTGCTGCTAGTAGGCGGGCTGCTATGGACCACAAGCAAATATCGGAGCGCGCCACTTGCGCCACCTAAAGGATGCTTTGCTTGTATAGATCTGATCATATCCTTTATAAAAAACGAAATAGCTATTCCTAATATAGGCAAGCAGCATTATACAAGATTCCTTCCCTATCTATTAACCATTTTTTGCTTTATATGGCTCAATAATCTTTTAGGATTGCTGCCAGGTGGTGCCAATGTAACAGGCAACATTTCAGTTACCCTGGTATTGGCTGCTTTTACCATTTTTATTACCATTTGCAGCGGCAACAAACAATATTGGCGCCATATATTTAAGCCAGAAGGTGTACCCAATTGGTTATTACCCATTATGATTCCAGTAGAAATGTTGGGTATTCTAACCAAGTTTTTTTCCCTTATGGTGCGGTTATTTGCCAATATTACAGCAGGTCATATCATCTTACTAAGCATTATAGGACTTGTCTTTACTATGAAAAGCACATACATAGGCTTTATGGTTAGCGTACCTTTTGGCACTTTTATGTTTTTACTAAAACTGCTGGTTGCATTTTTGCAAGCCTATGTTTTTACACTACTTTCTGCCATTTATTTTGGACAAGCTGTTGATCAAGAAAGCCATTAATATGGTAGTTTTTATGTATATTTACCTAACGTCTTTAACAATTAAACAGGAATTTTTATGTTGGCTTTATTAGATATGAGTTTATCATACGCTGGTGCTGGTATTGGTGCAGGTATCATTGCTTTAGGTGCAGGCATTGGCATTGGTAAAATTGGATCTGTTGCTATGGAGGCTATTAGTAGACAGCCAGAAATGAGCGCAAAGATCCAAACTGCTATGATTATTGCTTGTGCGCTTATTGAAGGTGTTGCGCTTTTTGGTGTACTGGTTTGTCTGTTGATTGCTACCAAGTAGCAATTTTCTTTCGCAACGCTAACTTCTGCTGGTAATTTGCACGGTGATCCAGGGGATCTGATCCGGTGCTTAAATCCTCACGTACATCTAGTACGCTCCGGTTTTGCGCTCCGTGTCTCCTACAAATTCCTAAGCATAAGCGCGTTCCAAAAGAAGGCTAGTACTGTTTTAGTCAACGCGTATACCTCTATTTTTCCACAACTATAGCTGTCATGAATTTAATAACCCCCGATTTTGGTATTATATTTTGGCAAACCACAACATTCTTAGTGGTCCTTTTCGTATTATCTAAATTCGCTTGGAAGCCTATCTTAGAAGTAGTGCAAGCACGGGAGCATGCAGTAGCAAATGCTGTAGATAAAATAGCTCAAGCACAAGCACTAATCAAGCAAGTGGAAGATGACAAAGTTAGGTTAATAGGAGAAGCGCATCTAGAGCGTGAGCGCATTATTGGTGAAGCACTAACGACCCAGCAAGCAATCATCAACCAAGCGCATCAGGAAGGTTTAGCGGTAAAAGAACAGTTGTTGGCACAAGCTAGAATCGAAATTACCAGAGAAGAAGCGCGTACCCTTGAAGCAGCGAGAGCCAATATCGGTGCATTGGTCCTTCAAGTTGCTGAGAAATTACTTGTTAAAGAACTAAGTGCAGATTCATCCCAATGGGAACTAATAGAGCGGTGCATGGCAAACGAGCACCCATCTGCTTAGTGCACATCAAAAGCCTAGTCTATGTTAAAAAAAAAGAAGATAGCCCAGCGGTATGCTAGCGTTTTTTTAGCTCAAGCCATTCAAAATGGCACCCTTACAACCATCAATAGTGACCTCTCTTTTTTGCAAAACCAGTTTAAAGACCATCCAATATTAGATAACTTACTGAATAATCCTACCATACCTCGCTGCGAAAAACAGCAACTGCTTCAAAAAATTTGCAGCCAAAATCTGAGTCCTATGGTGTGGAAGTTTCTTGAAATAATTATAGATCAACATCAAATTGGCTTGCTAAAAGAAATTTTAACTGCTTTTTCGATAGCCTATCGCCACCATATAGGGATTCAATCTGCCACTTTAATAACTGCTGTTGCCTTACCAGAAGCTTTAACCAAAAAACTAATAGAAGAGGTAAAAAAATGGGTCCCCTGTAAAGAAGTTTTATTGAAGCAACAAATTGATCCCTCTATTATTGGAGGCTATATTCTTGAAATGGATGCATTAAAGTTAGATAGAAGTATAAAATATGATTTACATGCACTACAAAGCGTTTTACATTAGACCCCTTTGGAAACCTATTGCTAAATGGCAATTTTGGGCTTGTCTATGCTCCTCACATATATTTAGTATGCTGGCGGCTACGCTTCTCTTAAAAATTTTTTATAACAGATAGATTTCGAAAGCGGTCTAGTAGACATTCTTTTATACCGCTCCTATTGAACAAACTATTGCGCGCTTCTATGGAGCAGACAAAAATTTAACTAAAGAAATGGCACAAATAAATACAGATGCGGTTACTGCAATACTCAAAGCACAATTATCCAACTTTAAAACAGAAACTGAACTAGCCGAAACAGGCATAGTGATCCAATCTGGCGATGGTGTAGTACGCATCTATGGTCTTTTAAATGTACAAGCAGGAGAGTTGCTTTCTTTTGCCAGCGGGGCCAAAGGATTGGCATTAAACCTAGAAGAACATATGGTAGGTGCCGTTATTTTGGGAGATGCCAACTCAATTAAGGAAGGGGATGTAGTTACAAGAAGCAAGCATGTAGCTTCCATTCAAGTAGGTGAAGGACTACTAGGCCGTGTAGTGGATACCCTTGGCCTACCTATAGATGGCAATGGACCTATAGTTGGAGAAACTTTTGAAATGCCTCTAGAGCGCAATGGCCCTGGTGTCATTTACCGTCAGCCCGTAGATGCACCCCTCCAAACAGGATTAAAAGCCATTGATGCAATGATTCCTATTGGCAAAGGGCAAAGAGAGCTTATTATTGGTGACCGCCAGTCTGGTAAAACATCCATTGCGATTGATACGATTATCAATCAACGTAAATTATTTGAGCAAGGCAAACCTATTTATTGTATTTATGTAGCCATTGGTCAAAAAGCATCTGCTGTAGCTAATGTAGTAGACATATTGACCCGACATGGTGCTATGGCCTATACCACTATTGTAGCTGCATCCTCTTCTGCTTCGGCTCCTATGCAATCTTTTGCACCCTTTGCAGGAGCAGCTATTGGTGAATTTTTTAGAGATACGGGAAGAGACGCACTGATTATCTACGATGACCTCTCCAAACAAGCAGTTGCTTATAGAGAATTATCGCTGCTATTGCGCAGGCCACCTGGCCGGGAAGCCTTTCCTGGTGATATCTTTTACCTACATGCACGTTTATTGGAGCGTGCAGCACGCATTATTGCTAATGATGAAATGGCTGCTTCTATGAATGATATTCCAGATGCTTTAATTGGAAAAGTCAAAGGAGGAGGATCACTGACCGCATTACCTATTATAGAAACCCAAATGGGTGACGTATCTGCTTATATTCCTACCAACGTTATTTCGATTACAGATGGGCAAATCTTCCTAGAAATGAACTTATTTAACGCAGGTATCAAACCTGCCATTAATGTTGGCATTTCGGTATCCCGAATTGGCGGTGCTGCACAAATCAAGGCCATTAAAAAAGTAGCCGCTACCTTAAAACTCGATCAAGCACAATTTGCTGAACTAGAAGCTTTTTCAAAATTTAGCTCTGATTTAGAGACTACGACTAAAAAAGCTATTGAACGAGGTCGTAAAAACCAGGAACTACTCAAACAAAACTTGCACGCGCCTATGGCAGTAGAGGAGCAAGCTGCTATTTTATATATAGCTATGAATGGATACTTGGATAGTGTTCCACTGGATCAACTAAAAATATTTGAAAAGCAATTTTTGGAACGATTACGTGCCCAACATCCTAGCATGCTTGCAAGTATTGCCGGAGGCGCATGGGGAGACCAAATCATTCAAGTTCTGATAGAAATGGCCAAACCGCTTCTAATAAAGTATTCAGAAAGCGGTTAAAGAAATTGCGTCAACTTAAGGAAAAAGCATGCTAATACAGCAGTACAAAAAGCAGTTTATGGATAGTTAGTATATTCCTCTGCCCATGGCCGCCAATAAAAAGTTTGGCGCGCAGTAAAAGTAATGAACAAATACGTGTGGCCAAAAGGCTTAGTAAAGACGTAGATTTAGAGGTTAAAAAATAAAAATAAAGCAACCCGATCATTATGGCACATCTTAAAGAAGTAGTAGACCGCATCAACCTGATTGCCTTTACCCAGCAAATCACAAAAGCTATGAAGATGGTATCTGCTTCGAAATTGCATAAAATTCAGCAGGTTTTATTACCACTAAAAGCCTATACCACGCAATACAACAGATTGTTATATACTGCACTACAAAATATAGATGGAGCTGATCTAGTGCATTGTTTAACAAAACAAAAGACAGGTAGACGGCTATTGTTGATCGTAGTGGCTTCCAATCGAGGACTATGTGGCGCATTCAACAAAAATGTACTCAAAGCAGCCTATGAGCAGCTTACCAAACAAGAGGCTTCTACTACTGTAGAAGTGCTCGTTATTGGCAAAAAAGCCTATCAATTTTTTAAAAAGTCTACTATACCTGTTATAGATGCGTATGTAGACCTGTTAGAAAAAGCGGGTGATAAAGCAGATGACCAGGCAAGTGCTGCGCTTACTACTTATTGTATAGAAGCTTTCAAGCAAAATAAGTATACAGAAATTGCATTGGCTTATACTGCTTTTAAAAACGCTGCTAAGCAAGAAGTAGTGGTTGTACCCTTTCTACCTTTTTCGCCTCATATAGCAGAAGACTGCTCCCCTACCCGACCGCTCTACCATATGTATGAACCCTCTCGTCAGCTACTCATCGCACAACTGATTCCTAAGATACTCCAACATAAAATCATGCATATGTTGGTTGAATCCAGTGCAAGTGAACATGCTGCAAGAATGGCCACCATGAGTCAAGCAACAGACAATGCAGATGAACTTTTAAAAGTACTGCGTATCAGTTACAATAGAACTAGGCAAGCATTAATCACCAGTTCTTTAGCAGAGATTACCAGTGGTGCAGAAGCTTTAGCAGAAGCATAAGGCGTTTGTATGCTACTTTTTTCATATTTGTTCAGCCAATGGCTGGCGCTTAAGGAAAATAATCGCGGCGTCGCAAGTCAATAAAAGCCAACACTTATGTTCGACATGCAATAAACAATTTTCTTCTAGAAATTCTTTAAAAGCACATGAAAGAATACATACAGGAGCAAGCCTCACTTATGTACAACATATATCTTGCATAAGTTATAATATTTTTGGAAATTTGGCCCTTACACTACTATCTGTAGTAGATAATAAACCCACTGGTATGATAATAAAATTATAAGAAAGTAAATATGTATTTAACAAATAAAAAAATTAAAAAGTATATAACCATATCTTTATCCTATTGACGCAATTGTCGAGACCTTAGACCTCTTTTGAAACCTAATTAAATTTAATGTTACCAATCAGATTTTTAATGTTTTGCCTCATGATGCTATTGGGTAATCGTGCATATGCCGAATCTAGTAGTCTACCGAATGGTACGAATGAGGAAGTCCATCATCACACTAGTGATGGTAAAAAATTTCCAATTACGCTATCCTTTGATAGTCAAATAAGTCCATTATTCCATTCTCAGCATACAGGTACTGATCTTGCGTTATCAACAATGAATGGCCTGGCTTGTATAAGCCATAAACATGGTTGGCATAATAGCATTATTGGAACCCTTGCTAACACAGTACTATCGTTCTACATAGCATTATTAAATCATGAATTTACTGGACATGGCCTTAAGGGACAGGAATTTGGAGCCAAAATAAAAGACATTCATATAGGTTTGTTTACTGGTTCGGCTGGTAATGGCTGGATTCCGAATATACAAGAAAACGACATACGGACTATTAATGGGAATCAAGCCAACACTGTTTTAGCAGATAAGATTACCAATCAGCTACTACAAAATAGGCAAGCTATAAGTCCTGTTATTGCTGCTACTTATATCTTTAGTGCAGGCAATCAGATAAGTTATATATTCCGTCTTGGTTCTAGAGAGCACTGCGACATGAAATCCCATGTAGAAAATATGTATCTGCTCTATGGAAAGGACTCACTCCCAGTATCCAGAATGAAAGCATTCAATTACTTGGATCTGCTTAACCCTATGCTATTTGCATCGCTTTACTCGATAATAGCCAGGCGTGACGTCCGGGTTCCGACCTATCGACTCGGCATACTACCAGGGTTAGGGGAAACAGGTATTATACCATTAGTAAGGCTTATCCTCACCCCCTATAATGTGTTAGAAAAAAGAATTGATAGTATTATATATAGATGCTGCATATAGCCCTATTAAAATTGAATTTGGGTTCGGTAAGGAATTAAAATCAAATGATCCAGTAAAAGAGGGTGATTTTATTTTTTCATCCGATGCATATGGGCGCTTTACGGAAAAGGATAGCACTAATTTTACAAGCAGTTATACCTATTATGGAGCATTTGAAGTGGCCCATTTATTATCTATAGGTAGCGTAAAAACGGGCGTTACTTTATCAGCTTGGAGACAACCTGAACTGTTTGTAAAACATCCTATACATGCCCAGCTGAAGAATGGTGCGATGGGAATTTTAAATCTTAGTTACGCAATCAATGAGCGCTTCACTATAGTTGCTACAGCGGGATATAAGTCTGAGGGGTTTGTTATAGGCCGACCTGCTAGGGCATGTGCTTTAATAGGTTTAACAGGCCAATGGATATTATAGCGCTTTTTCCCTGTCGTCATTGCGCATTGTGGCCATTTTTCAGAAGACCTTCTTCAAAACCTATTTGTGATCAGCAGTTTTTAGGAGAAGCGCAGTCGAGCACCGCAGCATACTAAATGTATGTGAGGAGCATAGACAAGCTTCGACACCAAAACTGCCATTAGAAATAGGTTTTGCACCTAAACCGATACCTGTTCCCTATATAAAGTCTCCTTTGAGGATTTCGATTGCCATACGTTTACGGAAGTAGGGGTATGTCTTCCTGCTTGAAATCAATTTTAGCACCCCGTGCGGCGTAGTCAGCGAATTGGCATATAAAGACACCGCAGGCGCTACCGTCATGCTGAATGCTAGCGCCCTTCTGGTATTTGGATTCGAATATCCAGTTTTTGTCCCTTATTACATGACTAAAGTAGCTTAAAAGTTTTTTCTCACAATCCTCATTTTTTTCTCCTAATGAATCATAATATTCAATAACATTAAACGCTTCAGGATTTTCAGGCAAATTAATAACTGCTAAACACCAATGGTTCTCTAGATGAATGGGTATAATAATCATATCACAGGAAAATAGATCTCCCTTAATCCAACATTGCATTGTATCGTACTTATCTTTCGGACACGATTTAAGAGCTGAATAAAATAGGGAGTCAAATATATAAACCTTTGGTAGCTTATCGTCTTTTTTTGAACGATTCTCAATCATTTTCATGTATGCCATAATTACATTATCGGTAAGTCAACCATTTCCATTTAGATGTAGGAGCGCAAGCAGGTCCTTAGTGTAAAACTCTACGCCGTCAATTTTGATAGGAATTTTGCGATCAGATAGATCAGCCAATTCCTTATTTACTGGAGTAAGCATCTCTTCGGTGAGTGCCACATCTTGTGGGCTGAAGATGACAGCTCTGGGGTAATAAAGCAGCTATTTTCTGATTCTCTTATACCATATTCTTTATTATTTGCGCTATATTCTTGATTGCTTTTGGTTATATGTATAGGGAATTGGTTACCCACTTGCTTATTGCTTTTAGTTCCATTTATAGAGGGCTCAACATGTTGGTCAACTACCTCCTTGATTAGTGTTCTATCTTGCGAATAGAGCGATGGATTGTTGTTTGATATCGTACCTCTTAACAAGGGATTCAGTGGTTTGGTTATTGCTGACACATGGCCACCTCCTTTATTAGGCCTATCTGTATTACTTAGTAGAAATTTTTGCTTGGTTTTATTGGTTTTATTTAACCTTTTCAAGCATGCGCCATGGAGCATGGCATAGAAAAAAAGGATCAAAAAGAAACTGGACTTTATAGCGTAATTCCTAGTCATTAAAAAGCTATTGGTTAATATATCCATAAGGCATGATTAAGCTCATCCCTTCATGCTGATTAATGCTGATCTAAAGCTTAAAGCTAGCAGCCTGATGCGCTCGGGGATGAAGATTTAAAGCAATTTTATAATAGACCTTCTTCAAAACCTATTGCTAAATGGCAATTTTGTGGTCTATGCTCCTCAAATACATTTAGTATTCTGTGGTGCTCGACTGCGCTTCTCCTAAAAACTGCTGATCATAAATAGGTTTTGAAAAAGGTCTAATGTTTCACAAATAGTTCCTATAATGTAGCAATATTTTTAGAAAATGTTGTAAATAAACAGAAATAACGAAAGAGCCTACGCAAGCCGCTTTTATTAATATTTTAACAAGAAAATCAAGTTTATAGCCTAGTATTCTTGGAAATTTCCCCTTTATTTAATTTATTGCCCATAGTAAGGAGTTGAATACCTTTGAATTGGTTCACCCAATAGATCATCGGCCTAAATAAGCACAGGTTTAACCATATTTTTTATTTTTTTATCTCCATGGCAACAGCTATATCAGGTGATTTTATTAAGTACGCAATCAAGGTAGGTTCTAAAACGCTAGATGCAAGCTACCCAATACAATCTATAATTGTTGATAAAAAAATCAATAAAATTCCTTATGCAAAAATAGTTTTACATGATGGGAGCATCCAGTCACAAGCTTTTTCTATAGCCAATGACAAAACTTTTTCCATTGGCGCCACAGTTTCCATACGGGCCGGTTATAACGATGGATTAGAGCAGCTGTTCGAAGGTGTAGTGGCCAAATTAGCCATCCAGTCTCGGTCAACGGGATTATCTACCTTGACCGTAACCTGTAGAGATGCTAGCTATAAAACTACCCTTACCCCTAAAACCATGCATTTTGTCAAAAGCAAGGATAGCGATCTTTTTAAAAAAATACTAGGTAGTTATAGTGGATTAAGCCATAAAATTGAAGCAACCACCATTGTACACGAAAACATTTCGCAACATGAAATATCAGATTGGGATTTCTTGAATATTCGCGCCGAGGCAAATGGACAGGTCGTAGTGGTCAATGATGGAACCATTGCAGTAAAAAAACCCAAAGCAACTGGCAAAGGCGCCTTTACCTATACCTATGGAGTAGATTTTATTGAATTTGAAGCTGAAATAGATGCAAAAGACCCATGGTCAGCTGCTACTGCGCTATCTTGGAATAGCAGCAAACAAAATAAGGTTGTTGAAAAAGCAAGTGACCCAGGAGAACAGTCTATGGGAGACCTCTCCTATAAAAAATTAACCGCTGCTGCCCAACCAGGTAACGTTGCTATATCCCACGGTGGCCTACTAGATCCTTTGGAAATCAAAACGTTAGCAACTAGTTTACTAAACCGGAGTAGAATTGCTAAAATAAAAGGGAGCCTCACCGTTCCAGGTAATGCTGCATTACGCCATGATGGCTTGATAACCATCGCAAAAGGTGCAAGCCACTTTGAAGGAAATGCTTATGTATCTGGTATTCAGCATATTATATCAAATGGAAACTGGCAAACCCTATTAACCTTAGGGTTAGACGCACAACGTTATATGCACAAATACCATGACATTGGTGCACTTCCAGCAGCGGGCATGATGCCTCCCATGCATGGGCTACAGCTTGGTATTGTCAAGCAAATCACCCAGGATCCTCAAAAGCATAATCGAATTTTAGTACACTTGCCTTTGGTACAAGACAAACCCAAAGAGGGGATTTGGTGTCGCTTGGCTTCATTTTATGCTACGCAAGGGTCAGGTGCTTTTTTTATTCCAGAGTTAGAAGATGAAGTGGTAGTAGGCTTTGTCAATGATGACATCCGATTTCCTATTATTTTAGGTGCGCTGCATAGCAGCAAACATGCACCACCCAAAACAGTTGACCCTAAAAATCTTTTTAAATCTTTTATTTCTAGAGAAAAACTAGAGTTAAACTTTCATGACGATAAAGAAGGCCCTGAAATCATTATTAAAACACCCAAAGGAGGGCTGATTCAGATATCAGATAAGAAAAAAAGCATTGACATAGTAGACCAGAATGGTAATAAAGTGGTTTTAAGTAACGATGGGATCAATTTAACCAGCAGTAAAGATATTAATTTGAGTGCAAGAGCTAGCATCACCATAAAGTCAGGCAAAGATGTGATTGTAAGTGGCACACAAAATGTAAATTTTAAGAGTATGAATATTAATGCACAAGCTTCTATGAAAGCCATCTTAAGTGGCAATGCCAGTACAGAAGTAAAATCTGGTATGGCTACGATTATTAAAGGTACCACTGTACTAATCAATTAGCCCTCTTTGAAAACCTATTGCTAAATGGCAATTTTGTGGTCTATGCTCCTCAAATACACCTGTATTCTGCGGCGCTCGACTGTTCTTCTCCTAAAAATTGCTGATCACAAATAGGTTTCGAAAGAAGGTTAATAATAGAATTATTTTGTAGATTTTTATGTCTACATCATTATTATAAATAGCACACTATGCCACCTGCAGCCGTATTATTAAATAAACACATGTGCCCTATGGTGACGCCAGGTGTTCCACCTGTTCCCCATCTTACTGGAGGCATGATTATGCTGGGTTGTCCAACTGTTTTAATAGGCAAGTTCCCTGCAGCAAGAATGGGAGACACGATGCTTTGCAATGGGCCTCCACCCCATCCGGATACGATTGTAAAAGGATCGCTAACCGTTCTAATAGGCAAAAAACCAGCAGCACGCTTAGGCGATACAACAGGTATGGGTGGAATGATATTACAAGGATGCCCAACGGTAATGATCGGCGGATAAAATAAAACCAGTAGATATATGGAAGATGACAATAATTTCTTGGGTATAGGGTGGAAATTTCCACCTTCCTTTAACCACCATAGCAGTACCGTAGAGATGGTAAACGGATTGAATGATATTAGAGAAAGTTTAATCATCTTAATGCGTACCAGAGTAGGTGAACGGATTGTAGAGGAGCAATATGGTTGTGATCTGACGCCACTTGCCTTTCAACAATTGGATCTTAACCTAGAAACCTTTATGATCAATAACATCAAACAAACCATTACAGAACATGAGCCAAGAGTGGAGGTACTTGATGTTGCATTGACTACGCCAAGTGATGGAGAAGGGTCTATCGATATTAATGTAAGTTATAAAGTTAAAAAATTAGATATAGAAGAGACGATTCAATATGGCTACCATCCTATTTTTAACAAATAGCATGTCAGCAATACTGAAAATAAACAGCGTATAATAAGAAAAAATTTGCATACTACTTTCTGCTTGATTAAGAAGTAACCAAATAATCAACCGCTGTGCAAAAAGTTGCTGAAAGTACCATTTTCTTGTTTTATATGGCCACAAGGCTGAATAGCTATATTTATGCTTTAGACACTATAACTTCAAAAAATCAGCGTTATTTATAGATACAGACTATGGAAAATACCCCACTAGAACTGGATTATCCTTTTTTAAAGGAACAAGGAATCGCCTACATTCAACAATTAGCAGGAAAGAAATGGACAGACTATGGAGATCATGACCCTGGCATTACCATCTTAGAAGTACTTTCCTTTGCGATCATGGATCTAGAATATAGAACCAACTTCTATATAGAAGATATATGGGCTAAGGATCCTGACGCAGTAGTCCATTCCAATGAGCAACCATTCTACAAAGCTGAAGAGATTCTTCCGTGTAATCCACTCACCCAGTGGGACTTTTTAAAGATTGTGCTAGATGTTTCAGGGGTAAAAAACGCAAATATCTTTTTAAGTGATGGACCACAAGAAATTAAAGGGGGGTATAAGATTTTTGTAGATGTAGAAGAACGCATCAGCCGTACACCACAAGAAAAAGAGGTATTGGATTTAGTCAAGCAAAGATTGCATGCCCAAAGAAATCTATGTGAAGATTTCTTTCTTATTCAAACCATGGAAACACTACCCATTAGTGTTAAAGCAACCTTTGAGGTAGCCAATTGTTTGGCTTACGAAGAAGGAGAGACCATTATTGCGCATATATTGTTTGCGTTTCAAGAGTTTTTCTCGCCGCGTATTCCTTTTTACAGCATCAGTCAACTACTAGAAAAAGGCAGAACCATAGACCAAATCTTTACAGGACCACTTTTAAAACAAGGATTTATAGATGAAGAAGAGCTCATTTACCTAAAAAATAAATCTAGAATTTACGTAGTTGAACTCTTAGAGCAGGCTAGTAAAACTGGTAATATCAAAAATGTATTAAATTTTGAACTCTTTATCCATGAAGAAAATACAAGAACAAGTAGCGTCACGGTACCGGTCTTGCCAGATCGATCGTTAGTGCTTGATATTGCACAAAGTGAAATCATCCTCTATTATAATGGCCTACCCATCAATACAGACTGGGGAAAAGTGATTGATATGCTCGAAGATATAAAAGGAAGAGGCTCCTTAACAAAAGCCTACCTACAAGAGGAAAATGTCTTTGTTTTAGAAGGAAACTATAGACATTTAGAAGATCATGTTTCCATACAACAAGATTTTCCTTTACTCTATAATGTAGGCCATGAAGGGTGTACTCCATCCGAAACACCTGAAAACCACGCTAAAGCAAAACAATTAAAAAGTTATTTAATGCTTTTTGACCAGCTTTTTGCCAATTATTTGGGTCAATTATCTAATATCAAACACACTATGGCCATTTACAGTGAGGATTACAACAAGCCTAATGGCCGTTTGCCCTTGGACGTACCTAGAATGGATACCATTATTAAGCAACCTACTCAAGAAACTGACCCAGGTAATGATCTTGAGTTTGTGGTACAAAGAAAGTACCTAGACTTGAAAAAAGAAATAATAGATAGACCTACTGAAGATAAAGACCAGGCTGATGCAACTACTAAAATCTACTGTTCTTACATAAATAGGGCATTAGAAAGTGATATTAGAAGCTTAGATAAGCGATCAAGGGTGCTAGACCATTTATTGGCTTATTTTGCAGAACGATTTACCATCTACTCGCTGCACCTTTATCCTAAAAATGAAGAAACACAACTGGATGAGTTTAATAGAAATAAAGCCTTATTTCTAAAGGATTATATTGATATCAGTAAAAATAGAAACCGGGCAGCCCATATAACAAGCAATGAGATGAATAACTGGATCGACCATATGCCATCTGGGTTTAAGCGACGGATTTACCGGAATTTGGGTATTAAAAGTTTAGAAAAAAAGCTTTTCCATCAAGTAGTCAAAAATAGTATGTACTTAGAAAAAAAGGCTACACAATATAATTTGGATATTTTTCTAGGTAAAAATTCCCAGACAGAATATGATGACATTTTTATGTTTAGAGGAAAGTATGAAAACATTCAATCCTTGGTTATATCTTATGGTATCAATGAAAAAAATTATAATATTATCAAAAAACCAAATGACACTTATAGCATTCTACTCTATGTGGATAAAGTAAAAAAGAACACTATTGAGCTGGTTACCCAATCCATTACGGATATTAAGCAAGCAGAGGCTATTGTACAAAAAAGTGTGGAAGTGTTTAGATCATTGAATGAAGCATGTGAAGGGTTTCACTTAATAGAACATATCTTGCTTAGAAGTGACGATACATTAACAACCGAACAAGATTCCTATTCATTTATCATGACAATGGTTTTTCCTGCATGGCCAGCTAGATTTCAACAATCTTCGTTTAGGCATGCCGTAGAGGAAATGGTGTTAATGGAAGGCCCAGCTCATATACTTACCAATGTTCTATGGTTAGATTTTGAAGATATGGAAATTTTTGAAAAGGCCTATAAATCATGGATATTATTAAAAACTGATGCTAAATCTAGCAAAGCAGAAGTAGACGCAGCAGCCAAAGTACTAATGGATTTTATAGAACCTTATAGCAACAATAAAATAGATTTATGTGGATAACCCATAGTAGCGATTTGAAGCTATATGTTTTTAAACAGTATTGATTCAAGTTTGAACAGATAAAAACCTTAAAATTAACACTTAAAACCAATAAAAATCAAATGCAACGTATATACGCTATAACAAGGAATTCGTTAATAAGCATCTTATTTATCGCTATATGTATTGGCGTTGCTAGATATTTCAAAAGGACGAGCCTTCTAAACATGGTCAACGAGTTGAATGAAAAAAATAGAGACACAGCAACTACAACAAATCAGAACGCTCAAGATGCAACAGCCACTCATGTTCCTACAGATGGAAACCCTGTACATGACCTATTAGTTAATGCTGGCTTCTTACCAGAAGAAATTACAAATTTTGTTGTTGAACAATTAGCATGTTTCGATAACAAATTAAATGGACCATATAGTCTACCGCTTATGGAATGTATGTTCTTTGGTGCAACTGAATGTTTAGATCGTATAAAAAATCCTATAGATCCTATGGCTAATAAATATATTAACATAATGCGGAATCTTTGTAATAAAGGATTCGACGTAAATCAGAACTATAGATTTCGTGGTGGAATATATAATAATACTATGTTGATGCGGCGTATTGCATATGGTAGAGAGATTCAGCCAACTTCTGCATTATTATTGTTATCGAACGAATTCAATGCTAATCCTTTTATAAAAGATAGCTACGGCAAGAATGCCTTACACTTTTTGTTACTCAAGGGGCATGAAATACAAAGATGTATAATTGACGCGATATTAAAAAGAAAAGATATTAGGGAGCATATTAATGATGCGACCCTGTTGGGTGATACTGCTATGCATATTGCTTGTGCAAGAAGAGATATACGATGCATAACTCAATTATTAGAAAAAGGAGCTAGTTTATTCATTAAAAACTGTGATGGACAAGCACCTATTGACTTATTACATTTGAATGAAGAGAAAAGATTAGACTTTTTAATCAGAGATAATCAATATCTTGATCTTACTACTTGTCCAGGTATCTCTAAAAGAGACAAACTTCTTGAAGTTGCTACGATTGATAAAAAAATTTTTAATTCAGATCCGTATATAATAAAGAAGAAAATTGAAAAGAAGATGTCTGCCTGAATTGAGATGAAGTGGGCTGTGATACAGTTCATTGAACATTTCCGAAATATTACTTCACTTATTTTGACTTGCTAAAACTTATAAGAAAGTTGTGATGCAAATTGTTCAGCTTGATAAATACCATTGGTATTCATTTCTCTTAGACTATATCGTGTAGCACGATCGCTCTTATCAGAGTTAGTTTTATCTACTTTATCATCTTTCGTGCATCCATTAAGGCTGATTACCAGCTTTTTGCATTTAGTTTTAGCTTGTTGTTCCATAATGATTATTTTATGTTTAGATAATTGATTCCATTAGGCTACCCAGTTATAATCAGTTACTGAGTTTAATTTATTTTTAGATTGTTAAAATTATTTAGTAATAAATAATTTTTTTCCATACTAATAATTTTTTTGTATAAAACAAATTTTTAAACATTATTTATGTTTGCATTTATTTTTTTATAGAGCATCGCACATGATTTTCAAAGCCTTACCATGGAGCTCCTAATTTAGAAGCAAGCTTAAGTATTCCGTACAAATTAGAGATAACATGTATGCTGACGAGCAAGCCCAATCTAGGAAAAAACCAAAATATGCTACAAAGTATGCATCCAAACAAAAAATGCTCACTTAATCTAGGTAGTAACGTCAACTTGGTGAATAACGAAGGATCAGTGGCAATATGCATAAGGCTAAAGGTTACAGAAGAAAGAATCGCTACTAAAGCATATAGTTTCCAGTTATGCTTTCGTGCTGCATAGGGGTCTCCTTGGATATGGGAAATTATTGTACGTTAAGGCTGTTTTTGTATTTTTCTATGTTAGCCTTTTAGCCCGGCTGAACATACTGTTCAAGATACGCTCATGCAAATCGATGATCTCATCTGTAAGTGTAGCTCTGGCTTCTTCAATCACACATATTAGAATAGCGTATCGTCTGCTCGATGAGAACTTAGTCAAATCTCGGCTGCTCATATTCCGACCCTCACGGGCCAGTTTCAGTAACCGATTCTGATGAACTAAACGTCCGATCCCTACCGGTAAGTCTATTGCCACGATCGTATTCAAGCGTTCAATGTGCTGTAATACATTTTTTCCGTTAATTTTACCAGGAGGTTGAAGAATCCAAGATAGACGTGAAAGATGATTATTTGATGCAATCAGAAGGCTGTCTAGATTGACCTTATGCTCTGATATAAGTTGAGCATTCAGTTCCGAGAATACTATTTTATCACCAGCAGCCATGGCCTTTGAGCACGTTCGTTCCAGTACATCAATAGTGGGAATAATCACGCAATTCCGCTGCATATACTTTAGAAGTTCTTGTGCAAGAAGAATACCCTTGTCAGTGCGTTTTGCAAGTGGAATTAAATACGAAATGCAATCATTTTGAATCTGTTTTGTAAATTTTTTTAGTCCTAGATAGTGGTATAGTTCTATTAAATGTTCCCTGCGAGTGGTGTCTCGTCCTGATGCATAATCTTTCCAAAGTTCATTTGATAAATTAAGTCTGCTAGCGATATGCTTGAGTAAAAAATCGGAAAGTAGTGATTTTTTATCTGGGATCATCCCTATGTTCTTCAGGTAACAAAGCAAGACAGAAAAACCGAACCTATTGGCTGGCTTGCGGTGCGTATTAATAAGCGCTAAATCCTGTTCGCTGAAATAAGTCATGCGGATCAGCGTCAGTTCATCCTCAGGTAAAGCTAGTAATGATGCTCTTTCGGACTGGGAAAGAATTTGTCTCCTAGGCATATAGTTTGCATTGATAATTATTTTGTAGATTAATTTTCGTTTAAATTTTTATCGCATAATGGTACACCTCAATGAAATATCTTAAAAATTATTAAATTGAATCAATGAAATAACCTATATGCAATAGATTCAATGACATAACCTAAATACGATAAATTCGTTAGAATGTGTTCATCAGAGCTTATTTGAGAGCTTCAATAGAAGATCAGTTTGCAGATCGAGCAAAAGAAATGCTCGAGCAGTTTGTTCAGGAGAGAGGACACAAAATCGCTAGCTACTACCGAGAAAATATCAGCGGAACAAAACTGGAAAGACCAGAACTGGGACGATTACTAATGGATAGTCACCGAAATGATATTCTACTAGTAGAACAAATAGATCGGCTGACCAGACTTAGTAACAGTGACTGGCTAACACTCGAAAAGCAGATTGAACATCATGAATTGAGAATTGTAAGTCTGGACATCCCAACTTCATGGCAGGTTTTGTCTGACAAAGAACCATCACAAAATGATCCAGTAACTCGTGCTGTGATTTCTGCCATCAATAATATGCTCATGGATCTAATGGCCACAATGTCGTATAAGGATTGGTTGAGCCGTCAGCAACGGCAAAAACAGGGAATCGAAAGAGCACGTCAAGAGGGTAAATATCGTGGAAAACAGGCTGATCATGAGCGTCACCAGAAGGTAATATATTATCGAAGTGTTAAAAAACTAAGCATTCAAGATACCGCACAAGCTACCGGGTACAGCGCTTCGCAGGTATGTCGTATTCAGAAATTGTACTTTGTAAACAATGAAAAAAGCGATGCTAAGCACTTTTAATAAATTGCTGGAAAGTGGGAAAAGTAATGTCTGAAACATGTTGCTAATCAGGTAAATTTATACAATAACCTGGAAGAAAAAGAAGAACATCTTTAGTACAGAAAACAGCCTTAACGTACAATAATTTCCTATATCCAAGGAGACCCCTGCATATAGTATAAATCGGGCAATCAGTTCTTCGATAAATGGACTTACAAAACAGCCATCCAGGATATAATTCCAGAATTTAGTTTTTACAAAAAAGCCAAATAGGGGTCTCCTTGGATATAGGAAATTATTGTACGTTAAGGCTGTTTTCTGTACTAAAGATGTTCTTCTTTTTCTTCCAGGTTATTGTATAAATTTACCTGATTAGCAACATGTTTCAGACATTACTTTTCCCACTTTCCAGCAATTTATTAAAAGTGCTTAGCATCGCTTTTTTCATTGTTTACAAAGTACAATTTCTGAATACGACATACCTGCGAAGCGCTGTACCCGGTAGCTTGTGCGGTATCTTGAATGCTTAGTTTTTTAACACTTCGATAATATATTACCTTCTGGTGACGCTCATGATCAGCCTGTTTTCCACGATATTTACCCTCTTGACGTGCTCTTTCGATTCCCTGTTTTTGCCGTTGCTGACGGCTCAACCAATCCTTATACGACATTGTGGCCATTAGATCCATGAGCATATTATTGATGGCAGAAATCACAGCACGAGTTACTGGATCATTTTGTGATGGTTCTTTGTCAGACAAAACCTGCCATGAAGTTGGGATGTCCAGACTTACAATTCTCAATTCATGATGTTCAATCTGCTTTTCGAGTGTTAGCCAGTCACTGTTACTAAGTCTGGTCAGCCGATCTATTTGTTCTACTAGTAGAATATCATTTCGGTGACTATCCATTAGTAATCGTCCCAGTTCTGGTCTTTCCAGTTTTGTTCCGCTGATATTTTCTCGGTAGTAGCTAGCGATTTTGTGTCCTCTCTCCTGAACAAACTGCTCGAGCATTTCTTTTGCTCGATCTGCAAACTGATCTTCTATTGAAGCTCTCAAATAAGCTCTGATGAACATATTCTAACGAATTTATCGTATTTAGGTTATGTCATTGAATCTATTGCATATAGGTTATTTCATTGATTCAATTTAATAATTTTTAAGATATTTCATTGAGGTGTACCATTATGCGATAAAAATTTAAACGAAAACTAATCTACAAAATAATTATCAATGCAAACTATATGCCTAGGAGACAAATTCTTTCCCAGTCCGAAAGAGCATCATTACTAGCTTTACCTGAGGATGAACTGACGCTGATCCGCATGACTTATTTCAGCGAACAGGATTTAGCGCTTATTAATACGCACCGCAAGCCAGCCAATAGGTTCGGTTTTTCTGTCTTGCTTTGTTACCTGAAGAACATAGGGATGATCCCAGATAAAAAATCACTACTTTCCGATTTTTTACTCAAGCATATCGCTAGCAGACTTAATTTATCAAATGAACCTTGGAAAGATTATGCATCAGGACGAGACACCACTCGCAGGGAACATTTAATAGAACTATACCACTATCTAGGACTAAAAAAATTTACAAAACAGATTCAAAATGATTGCATTTCGTATTTAATTCCACTTGCAAAACGCACTGACAAGGGTATTCTTCTTGCACAAGAACTTCTAAAGTATATGCAGCGGAATTGCGTGATTATTCCCACTATTGATGTACTGGAGCGAACGTGCTCAAAGGCCATGGCTGCTGGTGATAAAATAGTATTCTCGGAACTGAATGCTCAACTTATATCAGAGCATAAGGTCAATCTAGACAGCCTTCTGATTGCATCAAATAATCATCTTTCACGTCTATCTTGGATTCTTCAACCTCCTGGTAAAATTAACGGAAAAAATGTATTACAGCACATTGAACGCTTGAATACGATCGTGGCAATAGACTTACCGGTAGGGATCGGACGTTTAGTTCATCAGAATCGGTTACTGAAACTGGCCCGTGAGGGTCGGAATATGAGCAGCCGAGATTTGACTAAGTTCTCATCGAGCAGACGATACGCTATTCTAATATGTGTGATTGAAGAAGCCAGAGCTACACTTACAGATGAGATCATCGATTTGCATGAGCGTATCTTGAACAGTATGTTCAGCCGGGCTAAAAGGCTAACATAGAAAAATACAAAAACAGCCTTAACGTACAATAATTTCCCATATCCAAGGAGACCCCTACTACAATTCGAATTCCTTCATGTGGCCATTATGTGCATGGCTCCTGCCTAGTACGTGCACTCATTACTACTAAATCCTAAGGGAAAGGTCAAGTTGCTTCCTAGGCCTTCTTACCTATATAGACACCTCTGCCCTTACTGCAAAGAAGATATTGAGCAAGCGTTTATAAAAGATTTAAATCAGTTTTACGAGGGCATAAAATTTGAACATAAGGGCTTTACGTTAGCCTTACGGGTAGCTTTTGCCGTTCCATGTGTAACCGTTATCCCTAGAGGATTCGCATTGTTGGTCGGCTTATTTTGGCCTACTTCAGAAGATCCATAACCTACACAGCACCAAAAATATGTACGATTTCAATAGACAAATGGGCATACACCATTTTTGCATTGGCATTGCGTTCTAAGCAATAACAGGCCTGTTCCAACTGTGCTATAATCTCTTTTAGTTGACTAATAGTCACATTAAGACCAAATTTTTTGCTAAAGGTTGCCTCGGCGGTTAAATGCACCTGCAGCAGTGGGCAATCCAACTTACCCAATAGCGTAACCCTGATCAGCTGTAGTGCATAAGCAAAAAAAATATTTTGTGCATCAGCAGTTAATTTGTGAAATGCTTCAGATTGGGCAACTAATTTAATGCAATCACCACTATAACAACTACGCATCCAATGGCTAAAATGTTCAAAATTGTCCCCAGCACTTTGCTCAACCAATTGAAAAGCTTTAGCTAGATTGCCTTCAGCCAAAAATGCTATTTCTTTATATCGATGCGCATCTAAGTCTCGATATTTATTACGTAATAGCTGCTGAATGGCTTCTTCTGAACAAGGAGGAATGGTATGCTGTTGAGTTCGGGACTTAATAGTGGATAATATTTTGTCACTATTCGAACTAACCAATAAAAAGAGCGTGCCTACAGGTGGCTCTTCTAAGGTTTTCAATAGTGCATTAGCTGCTGTATGATGCAGGTATTCTGGCAGCCATATGCAAACTATTTTATAGGGCCCAATAAAAGGCTTTAAGCTAAGCTGCTGGATAATCTTGCTGGAATCTTTCCTGCTAATTTGACACTGCCCATAATGCATAGCACTAGCCCATTCCTCTAGGGTCAAAAAAGGATTTTCCTTAAGACAATTGCGGAATGTTTCTAAGCAGGCTTTATCTGACTGCGCTTCTAAACCAGCATTACCTGCCTTTCTAGGAAAAACCAACTGCAAATCTGGATGGGTCAATTGTGCCATGCTGGCACAAGAAAAACAAGACCCACAAGCATCAGCTTCCTGGCGCGCACTACAATTTAAATAAGTAGCTAAAGCCAATGCTAAAGCAAAATTTGCAGAACCAACAGGACCTATAAAAAGCTGTGCATGCGCTACCTGACCTGTCACAGCCATCCTTATTAAGGTGCGCTTAAAAGCATAGTGCTCAGGTATTTCTGCAAATTGCATTTTAAATCATTATACAATACACACACTTAAACAGATGCAGGCGTATCAGACCATTTCCTTTTTCTTTTTGTACTTCTGGTTGAAACGCTCAATCCTACCTGCTGTATCTACGAAAATTTTCTTACCTGTATAAAAAGGATGGGAAACACAACTAATCTCCACTTTAAATAAAGGATATACTTTTTTATCGTCCCACTCAATGGTTTCTGAGGTAGATATGGTAGAGCGAGTCATAAACTTAGCACCGCTAGAAGTATCCAAAAAAACAACTGGCCTATATTCTGGATGAATCTCTTTTTTCATAGGTATATTAAATAGTATAATTTTAGAATCATGCTGCTAATTTAAGAAAGTTTCTGAGTTTTCTTGATATCTCTTTACCCAGAAAACAAGCGTTTATTATTAAATCTCTTTCGAAAGCGATTTATGACAAGCAATTTTTCGACACTAAAATTGCCATGTAGCAATCGAGCCTCGAAAGGGATCTATTGATGCACAGCTTCATACTCTTCTTCTTCCCACCATAAATTGGTTACATAATATTTAATCATACTATCTTCCCATAATCACGTTGCGTCCTTATTTGTAACGTGTAATTAAAGGTATCACCCGTCCAACGAAGGTTAATTTTATTTCTGAAACTTCCATAATAGGCCTTTACAGCATTAATCTTATTGCTTGAGTCCCCAAATGTACTCAGTGCGATAGCGTGGGTCATGGCATATAAACCACGCCCTTTTTTACCAATTTTAGCAATGACTTCAAAGGCATGGCATGCATTTAATGGAGGGGTAATATTATACCAATTGCCATCACCAGGGACTGTTCCAGCGGTATAAGTGCCCCTACGTCCATGCATGCTGATGTTACCATTTACGGTTAGTTTTTCTGATGGGTTGGTTGTACCTATGCCAACATATCCATTGGCTTGAATAAGAAGCTTGCTCTCCCCTTCCCTATCAACAAGATTAAATCCAAAATCTGGGGTATTTTTGGGATATTGTTCAATACTCCAAGTAGGTTTAAAGTCGTTTAAATTGTTAAAAAAGGTTATCAACTTAGAGGAACTCCCTTTAGGAGATAAACTCAAGCCATGATCTTGAGAAATAATCTTATCATCTTGTTTGTGAAACATTGAGTCTATCAAATCCTCAAAATCACGTTGGGTAGGGATAGACCCTTTTTCAAAGCTTTTCTTTAGTGCCTCTCTACTAGTGATTGCCATGATCGGTGCTAATATATTTTTTGGTAATTAAACAGTATTCTTCTAAACTTGGTATGGGTGCACCCTTATCTACACATGGTATAGGCTCTTGCTTAGGACGCTCCCACGGACCTACTATAAAATCTTCAGAAATAGCCATATCCCCTATGCTACCATGACGCAACTTCACGGCAGTATCGAATTTATCCACAACAGATATTTTATGATTTTTTGAAGAAACCATAACAGACCATGGATAACCGGCAAATAAATGACTATCATAGGTTGTTACCTTGTCTAGCTTTAAGTCTGGAGGATTACCAGAATACTTCAATATAGAAAAATTTCCTATTCCTTCTATATAATAACGGTTATTAATGAAGTCTATAATCTTAGAAGTAGGTATATTACCACCTAACTGGAGGTCCACTGATGGGTTTAATATCCATGGAGAAAAAAAGTTATGTAAATCTTGGTATAGCAAATTTAAAAATAATCCTTTTTCATATCCGGGTTTAAACTTAACGGTAACATTAACTTTAACATCCTCATAAATAGGATTGATAACCTCACACGCTATAAAAGGGGTACTTACGCTTTGAATATAGCTTTTAATTTCAGTTAAAAGCTGTCTACTAACAAGCGGTATCCCTATATTAGGATCTGCTTTAGCCATGACCACAATGGTTACATGGCCAGGATTTGCCATATTATTTGTGCTTTTTGCTGCATGGTTGACACACTTTACTTTGAAGATTTCTGGAAATTTTTCAAGCACAATCCGCTCATAGTCCCACGCAGATATCGCTCTATTTTTATGTCTCAAACGTTCACTAACGCGTCTGTAGAAGGCTTGATGGTTTTCAAATTGCCTACCACCAAAGGTTTGAAAGGGTTGCACGACCAATTCAATACCCTCTATAGGGTTCTGGAGTTCTTGAATCGCTTTTGCAGGCAATACCGGAGCAGAAAAAACACCATTTTTATCCATAACCCTTGACACAGCAACGGCTTGCATATAGGCGCCGACAATAGTGGCCAATGCTCCTTTTTTGTCCATAAACTGTGCTTTAATCCAGGTTAATCCTGGGGTCATACGGGTATTGTTTCTATTCACCTGGCTGGGTAAATTGGATAAATCAAAAATGATAATGCCAGATTTAGATAATCCATTGGTTCCATCTACAACAATCGCTTCCTCAAAGGGCAACCAAATATTGTCAGATAAATAAAACCATTTTGGTTGCTGGGTTTCTTGATCGGGGTTGTTTTCGCCAATAGCTATATGCATAGAGAGATGGGTGCTGTTTAGATCTCCTATGCCAAAAGCTATAAATGATTCTTTCTGTTCTATCAATGGCAATAATGTAGGTGGAGCAGTTAACTTACTTGGAAATGTTTTTAAATAGCCAAAAGAAGAAATATGAAAAAAACTATTTAGGTATTTTTCTTCCTCTTCCCCAGGGGGGGAAGTTAATACCATAGACTCCTCTGCCTCATAGTCAACTGTAATGGATTTAATACGAGGCGTATAGGGCTCATTCAATACAGTTATGGCTTCATCTTTCTTTTTTTGGGCATTTTTAACGAGTATGCTGCTCATCAGGTTGGGATAGATGGCATGGCCAAAAGCTTGTTCTGGTGCGCATAGCTGTAATTTTAAAAAACCGGCTACTGTTTTGGGGCCATAGACGGCAACATCTAATGGATGATTCGTTTTGGTAATCCGCAATGCAGCTACGTCAATCTCATTAATGGTTCTAAGGTAATCTAACTGCTCGCCACCTTTATTATTTTTTATAACCTGAAAAAGAGGGACAACTTGTCTGTTTTGGGCATGAGATGGATTCCAGTGCTGATGATTCAAATAAGCAATATTTACCTTGAAGTCATCGTTATTTACCTTAGTAGGATAAGCATCATAATAAGACTTAAACCCTCCTTCTACGGTAGGAATGCTGTCCCATTTGATATTTATTTTTAAATCAGTTAGATTCTTAGAGAAGATTTCTCCACTGCCTATATAAAAGCTGCTATCCAGTTTGGCCAATGGACCAAAAGGCTCAAAAATTTGACTATTGTCAATGATACCTAGTTGATTCTGAAGTACTAATCCACGATATCCCTGCACACTAACTTTTAAATCTATTGTTTCCAGTGCCAAACCATTTAAAAGGTATAAACCAGTAAGTGATGCTTTATCACGTATGCCAACAAAAACGGTAGGGGTACCAGGGTTAACTATTTTACCTTGATATTCATCAGACAACACGTCTATTGGCGGTATTTCTGTATGTAAAGATAGGGTCATATGTAGACAACGCGTTTCATCCACAAAGGCTAATGCTACAGACTCTTCTGGTATAGTCAGCCATCCATCTTTAGTAGTAATTTGTACCCGTGATAGGGTATACAGCATACCGGACAATTGTTTTAAAAATGTTGCAGTAGGAACCTTCTTATTTGGATTGCGATTGATTAATATCTGAAAGGATTCAAAGGTAAGTTTCCACTTGATATGAATGGTTCGGATGCCTTCAGCAAGGTAAAACAAAGGTGACCCAACCAGTACAGCCAATTGCTCGTTCGACTGCGTTTTGATGGCTTCATTATGCGCTGGTGTAGGAAACAACTGAAAAGGAAGCCCTTGTAATAGGTTGCTATCATAGGTAGTAGTAGATAATTCAACTGTTTTATAGCCTTCTTTATCAAACTTTTTAGTAATCAATAGCGTATTAACCTGTGCAATTTTAGCTTTATTGATCGTTATATTTCTTTTGGTTTCAAATAAAATATCTTCGCCATTAACTGGGTTTTTTGCAACCAAGAGGCTGCCCTCTGGTACAAAAGCAAAGGGTTGGTTGGGGCTAAGCGAAAAATGGATATAAGCCTGATCTGGAATAGAAGGATTGTTATTAAATTTTAGTACATGTCTATAATAATGATCTAGTGTTCTTTGTGGAATGTAGTTAAGATGCGCATCTGCATACTGTAGCAGCTGTAGAAAAGCGATCAACAGTGCTATATGCGGTTCTTTATTTTGACCGGAAAGGGTGTCAAAATAATCACTAGCAGCTAGTTCTTTTAGTTTATAAATGGTGTTAAAAACAGCATCAAAAAAATCACCAAAAATATCAATAACTTGCGCATCACTAGGCTCTATACCACTTATTTCATCATAAATCAGATCAGTTCTTAATTGCCATAAGGAAGCACTATGACACTTCTGATCAAGAAAAGTAGACAAATCTATAAAAGATTGAATGGAACTGGCTTTGCGATGTTGTTGCAGCACCTTGTATATTTTAGTAATATGGGTATTGATTTCTTTATGTATAATCGTGTCTAATTTTGCGCGAACCACATCTTCATTAGATAGATTTTTATACCAATAATCCAGTAATATGATTAGCTCTTGGGCCACTACCAAAATATTTTTTATCAAGTTATGATCTAAAATCGCTGCTGGGTTTCTGCGTAGCGTTAAAAAATCTTTATGAATATTTTTTCTTAGCGTATCAATATTGGTGTGTAGAATTAAGGAACGTATAACGGTATCATCCTGTTCCAAAAACTTTCGCCAGACATTCTGATTGATGCGTTGATTGTTATTGTCATAGTAAGCGAGTAAGTCGGTATATAAATAGAGGAATCGAAGGTGGTCACTAAATTGCCTATCGCTAATCAATAAATCATTTGCTACCAATTCAGGTAACAATCGTTCAGCGTGACAGGTGCCTCTTCCGGCAAATAAAATATTAAGTTTTTTTTCAATATTCATACATTTAAACTATGATCTTTTTCCAAAAATTAAGATATTGAGCAAGGAAGCATACTCCAGTAGGCAATCGCTATGCTTCGACATCAATCTAATCTAAAAATCACTTACAAAAAAGTAATTCAGCCTTAAAATTTATGCGCCGCTTATCCTATTTACTGATTCTCTTTATCACAACAAATTTTAAATGGCATGATGCCGTTGCATCTCCAGAGACGGAACATGTTGCATTGGAAGCTACAGGATCGGAAGCTACAAGCGAAACAGAAGGGAATAGAGAAGACTTGGAGTCTAAAGCCTCCGATGCTGCACCAGATATGCCCTCTGAGTCTCTAGATGAGATCCTTAAAAAGGATACCCACGCAGAAGGTGCCATTCAAAACATATTAGGTGGCTTGGCACTTTGCTATAATGTTTTAGCCAACCTCCTTTTGTACCCAATCTTTTCTTTTTTATTATTGCTATTGTCATTAGGTGCGATTATACTAGGTGGGTTTTGGATTAAGAAACTAAAAGCTGAAAAATCGATCTCCAGAACCTGGATTTTATTTACCTGTTTGTACTTTCTTTTTTACTTGGATCTATTTTTAGTAGTCTATCAGAAAAGAGAAGTGCTTTTTTTATTTCTAGAATTAGAAAAAGATCTATTTTTAACTGTAACTGCAGCATCTATTGGTTACATAGTAGGTAAATTCTTTTCTAGTAAATTCTTTGAAGAAAAGAAATTGCCTTAACCTGATTCAGCATCTAGGGTGTAATCTGGTAACGCTTCAAGTTTTTTGATTAGCTTTTTTATTTCTGAAATACTGAATTGCAGATATAAGCTAAGATTAACGCAAACAATCTCATATGAATAAGCATAAATTACCAACTGGGGTTGATAATTTTCATAAGCTGGTATCTAACGATTACCTGTTTTGTGATAAGACAGCTATGATTGCTGATTTACTAGAAAATGGAGAAGAAGTTACCTTAATTACCCGTCCTCGTCGTTGGGGTAAGACACTCAATATGTCTATGCTGCAACATTTTTTTGCTTCAGAAGTGAATGGGGTAAGTACAGCAGGTTTATTTGATGGTTTAGCAATAGGTAAGATAGAAGGTGGTAAATATATTGCGCAACATCAAGGAAAGCATCCTGTCATTATGATCAGCTTTAAAGACGTCAATGCAGATGATTTTCAAGAAGCATATGATTCGGTTTATGAGTTGATACTAGAAGTTTATAGTTCCTATGCTTACTTATTGAAAAGTGATGCACTTAATGGAATACAGTTAAGACAACTACATACTATCCTGAGTAAACAAGTCAATCAGGCACAGTTAGAGCGTTCTTTAAAGCTGCTCAGTCAATGCCTCTACCAACATCATGGCCGGAAGGTTTATATTCTGATAGATGAATACGATACGCCAATCAATAAAGCTTACGGTAATCAGACATACTTGAATCGTATGGTCAAATTTATGCGTAATCTATTTAGTAATGCGCTAAAAGGTAATACTGCTCTAGAAAAAGGCCTACTAACAGGCATATTACGTGTTTCTAAAGACAGTATGCTTTCTGGATTGAATAATTTAGAAACCTATACCTTACTAGATGAAGCCTATAGTTCCCATTTTGGTTTTAGCGAAATGGAAGTTTCCGCTCTATTTAAAGCAAAAGATCTTGGTACTTCTATGGAAGAAGTAAGAAATTGGTACAATGGTTATAGGGTAGGGAACTTGGTTATGTATAATCCATGGTCTATTATTTCTTGTATCAATAGATCAGGTTGTTTTGATGTCTATTGGGTGAATACGGGTAATAATGATTTAATCAAACAACTGCTACTATCGGCTAGCGATAGCATTAAAAGGCAATTTGAACAATTAATGCAGGGAAAAGCTTTAACTGTTCCTGTAGACAAACACATTGCTTTTGATCTATTGGATAGGGACGAAACAGCTTTATGGAGCTTACTCTTATTCGCTGGTTATTTAACCTTTCAAACAAGTAACCTAAGTTTAGATAATGATTTATATGATTGTATCGTTGCGCTTCCCAATCAGGAAATACGTAGACTCTACAATAGATTCTTTAAAGAATGGTTGAGTAGTAAATTTGTTGATCAATGTGTTTATAACGCTTTTTTGGAACATTTAGTAGTTGGCGCCGTTCCTCTTTTTGTGGAAGAACTAAGCTTGTTTTTACGGCAAAGTGCTAGTTGTTTTGATACACAATTTTCTAGAAAATCAGAAGGATTTTATCATGGTTTTGTCTTAGCGATGCTGGCTAGTTTAGGTAGAACCCATTATATACGCTCCAATCGAGAAAGCGGCTTTGGAAGATATGTGATGTATTAATCATTCCTAAAGATGGGCTAAAAGCGCTGCTATTGGAATTTAAACAGGTACGTAAAGAAGAAGAATTGGAAACTGCAGCTAAACTTGCCTTAGATCAAATACAAGCACAAGCCTATCATACGGAATTATTGCAGTATCCTTATATAGAAGAAGTTCTAGCATGCGGTATTGCTTTTTCGGGCAAATCGGTTTTAGCTGCTTATGCGACTTATGATTTGGCTGGTAAACAAGCTGGTGATGTTCATTTAACCAGTAGATATAGTAGGCAAGAGGAGATGTCATCCTGAAAAATTCTAAATCTTACAAAGATGATCCTCTAAAGTATTTCCAGCTAGAAAGCCTGAAAAAATAATAGAGCCCCCCTGTTTTATAAAAGCTAAATTACTCACATTGCAACGGCTTAATGATATGGCGCCTATATAAGGGGTTTAGCAAGGATAGTTCCTTGAGTGTTTTAATGCAACTAACTAGAACTAGTAGCATGCTAATAATGCTTTTGTTTTATCAAGTCCATATTGGTTCAGCCATTGACGTATGGTATAAAGTTCAGAAGGATCAGAAGGTAATATTGTATAAAGAACATCCATAAATTTGTTCAGGAACTCACCTACACCATCGTCGAATGGGCAAAGAGGGCGGGGTGTATCAATAAGCTTTTTAAAATCGCGATGTGAAGAAAGTAAAAAGATTAAATCATGTACTGCTTCATAATCTAATTCTTTAGGATAGAAATCTTTAAAAGATGGTAGTTGCTTATCACAAAACATTATATCTACTATAATATTGCGTTTAGAGCGTTTATTTGGAAGCATGTCTTTCGGCTATTAAGATCTCCAGTAGCTTTTTTAGCATGTTTAATTCTTCTTTTTTTTCTGGGATTTTTCTATCAAGGCAAGAAGCACATTCCAATATACCCTTGTATAGTACAACTGAGTACATTATTATTATTTATTACGCTCGAGTATACTATTTCTAATAAGCGTTTCTTTTTTTATAAAGCCTTGATTAAGACAATCTAATACTATAGCCACGTGTTTAAACCATATTAAATCCATGATGGTAACCTGATCTGCAAATACACCTCCCTCTATTAATAGCTTCAATTTTTCCGGGTGATGATGCCATACTTTGACGATTAAATCAGGTTCGATAGAGACTAAAGGATCTTTATTCAATTCCTTATGATAAGACATCAATAGCTTGAGGCCATCTTCCTCAGCAAATTCTAGCATATATTCGAATACAGAATAATTACTCCCTTGATCCAGTTCATCATATCGTCGTACAATTGGATAATAATTATGCAGACTTGCTGGATCCAGGAAAAAAGATCGTCGTACGGTGCCTAAATTCTGATTATTAGAAATATAGGTATTAATCTCGTTATATTGGATAGATGTGTTTCTATGTCTATGATATAAACGGGCCTTTAGGAGACGCTTGTCAAGTTTTTTTAGTGGGACCACTGTGCAATAAATCTGCTTATCATTGATAGCTATATTTATATTTTTCGAACTCATAGCATTTAAAAATTCCTCTAGAAGAGGATAATTTTTTAAACAAACTACAAGTCCAAATAGACTAGCAAAAGTACCTTTGTATGCATTGCTATATAGTTCATAAAATCTTTCTTTAATTGTTTCATTATCAGCAGCATGCTTTATAAATAACATTTTGAAACAATCCATAGGTCTGATCAAGATAGGATTATTTTCTTTAAAAGAGTCAGGAGGGGATTCCTTCAAATCATCTAGTGCCATTGGCAATTTTATTCTATCAGGAATCTTTATAAAATTTTCAATATTGAATATGTTGTGTGTATCACGACAATAACTAAAAAGTGTACGTCCCGTATCCCAAATTTCTATTACCTGGCTTAAAACTTCCTGCGTTAAAGTTGCCTTGCCTGCTGGATCGAAAAAGAGTAGTCTACCTTCCCTAAGAAATGATTTGATGTCTCGATACGCTTTTTCATGATCTAGCGAAAGAGCGGCAATACTACGATACCATGCCTTTAAATACTCATAAGATACAACTTCTAAATTTACTGTATCCAGTTTAATGGTACCGAGCTTCTTACTTTTATCTTCACCTTTATCTTCACTCACATTCTGGCTACTTGAAGCTTGACCCATATTAGTTGAAGTAAACTTACTTAATCGATTACAGGATATAATAAATAGTAAAACAATACAATACTTTTTCATAACGGATAGAAGTTTTGAATAGAAACAGAAATACTAAGACGTGTATTAGTTAGGTTTTTTATATTGTAAATTTTTTTAATAAAAAGCAAATAAATATAGCATTTATTCAGACTGGTGAGAAAAAGGAGTTTTTTATTAATTTTTGCTGGATCAAAAAGTAGGAAAAAATCAAACGCTAATTTAACGCCAACAACCACTATAGATATATCATCTGGTTTTCCTCCTTTATAATTTAACCTACCAGCAGCAATTGCCTTGCACGCAAAAGGAGAGATTTTATTCGGATTTTTATTTGTAATTATATCTATTTTTTTGTACGTTCTAAAAATAAGGGGTAAGTAGATAGCTGCCTACCATTGCGTCTGGTTAATATTTTTTTGTCTTAATAAACTAAGGCAGCACATTGAATAATATAGAATAAGCCATGGGCTCTAATAAATAAATTCATACTATGAAAACATACACAAACAATACGAGGATAGGTCTCCTTATTGTACTATTAAGTTGTAATGCTTTGTTTGCTTGTGTCAATACAAGACAAGAGCTGGGTATAAATACAAAATCTTACGGTCTAACGGCTATGTTAAGTGGGTTAATAATGGCTGGTGGCGTTCCAACGGATACAAATGCAAATCAAACAAATGTACCTAGCGTGAATAATAATAACAATTCAACTACCACTATCGCATCACCCACGTTACCCGATGATCATACAAGTACTATGCCAAGTACAAGTACCACATCACCATACAATATGACTACTGAGAAGACAGCATTCATTCTTAATGCAATATCCAACAAACCAGCAGACTTGGTTCGTAATGGAATGCGCTTCGACTCAGCTACTAATGAAGCATCCAATAATGGCTTAGAGGAGGTAAAGGCTCCTAAATTCACAAATAAGAAGATTGCTGATGACCTTTTGAAGCATGATTTTTCGATAGAAAGGCTAACCTATTGGCTTGATCAAGGACTAGATCCAAATAGGGTAGGTCCTATAACAGGATGTTCTCTAATAGGAAAACTAATAATACTTGGAAAAATAGACCAAGTTCGGCTTCTACTAGCTAGGGGGGCGGATCCGAATATAGAAGATCTTAATGGGTTGACACCATTAATGACGGTAGTATTATCCCATTCTTTTGATCGTATTACTCAAGATATGGCCAAGGACATGATACAACCTTTAATAGATTATCATGCAGATCTATGCAGAAAAAATAGCAAAGGTGCAGATTTCCAATCCTGTCTAAGCAACATTAATTGGCGTTTTGCATACAAAAAGAAATGGGATAAGATAATAACAGAACTGGGCAAAGAAATAAAGCAGTGGCAATGCCCAACGTCCCCTGTTAACAGAAGCATTTTTTGCTGATATAAATCTTTGTGCTGAAAGTGGACCTGGGAAAAGAGAAGGTTTCATTCTTTTCCTTTTTACCTAATTAAAAAGAAAGGCACTCATGGAAAAATTGCTAAAAATGCAACTTTTTTCCATGAGTGCCTTTTTGTTTGTCGTTTCAACGTTATTTCAATAGAAAATCACACAGTTTTTTTCATATCAATGTGTGATGACACGGCTTTAATTTTTGTTGAATTATATATACTTTCAATTATATCTCGAATAAGATTAGGAGCATCATGCCAAGCTGAAGGCTTATTATCACCTTCCTTACTAAGCTCACCCTCACCGTCCAGACACGGATTAGCTCCTTTTTCTAACAATAGCTTAATTTTTGGTAAATGTTTTTTAATAAAAAATATCGTTGTTTCAGACATATATTTAGTTAATATATGATACATATTCTGAGTTTAGAGATTTACCTTCTATTATGTCCAATTCTTTTAGAGATTTACCTTCTATTTTGCTCAATTTTTCTAATGTCATGGAAAAGTCACAGTCTTCTTTATAGTTTTCTAACAGCTCACATAAGGACACGATTTCCGAACGTAAAACAGTACACCCATTATTATCTTTTGCATTTATATCAGCATCCTTGTTCAATAAGAATTCGGCTGTTTTTACCCACCCTGTCACATGTAAAGCAGTACGCCCATCACTATCTTTTTTATTTATATCAGCACCGTTAGCCAATAAAATCTCAATTACAGGTATTGCTGTTTCAGGTTTTTTATAGCCTGCTGCTATATGGATAAGAGTAAACCAGGGGTTGCACGATTAGTACTTGGCATATTTGGTATATTTGGTATATATGGCATATATTCCCCATTTACATCTATCTTATCACCATAAGAGAATAACGCTTTGAGGAGTTCTGTATAACCGCATTGTACTACAAACACAACAATTTTATCAGAAATTTCCTTTTTATAACAATAAACTAAAGAATTAATAAAATCTTGAAACGGACAATTTGGCTTTTTTGAAAAATGAGCTTTTAATTCTGTAAATCGCTTTGCAATAGAAAATAAGGATAGCTCATCTTTAGGCAAATTAAGGATTTCACTGGCTACTTCTTGGGAGCTCCTATCTCCTAATAATGAATTTAGATTGCTACTTGTATCTAAACTACTGCCACCTACTATCTGACTATCCTGCCCTTCAGGACCCATATCCTGTCCTTCAGGACCCATATTAGACTTACTTAACCCACAAGACGCAAAAAGCGGCAGCAAAACTAAATACTTTTTCATGATTATTTTTTTAGATAATAAAGAAACATATAAAACGATGTTGAGTTATTCAACAATAACTGTCTGCAGGTTTCAACAATTATTTAAAAAAACAAATAAGTTATTATAATTTTAGCTTACTCCCTACCCTGTTTTCCAGTTAGAAAAGAGATATTTTCATTATTAGACCTCTTTCGAGAGCTATTTGTGATAAGGAATTTTTAGGAGAAGTGCAGTCGCACCGCAGCATACTCAGGTGTATATGAGGAGCATAGGGAAGCTTTGACAACAAAATGGCCACTAGAAACAGTGTTTCGAAAAAGGTCTATTTTTACTCCGGACCAAGTTCCTTGATCGGATGACAAAAGCAGATACCAACTATCCATAAGTCGTTGTATGTTCACGGCATTAATTGAACAGATTCTCCGCCACTGCACTGAATGGGAAAATCTGAAAATCTATTGATTTTCAGCAATGCTTCTAGGCTATAAGCCTGATCCAAACAATAATCGCCTATTTGGGTGCGGCATAAGGTATGGAGGTAGCCTCCAACGCCTAATTTTACGCCTAAGTCATGGGCAAGCCGCCGAATATAGGTTCCTTTACTACAAACTACTTTAAACATAATAGATGGCAGCTCAATGGCTGTCAGCAAGAAGGAATGGATGATTAATAGGACGAGGACTCAACTGAGTTGCTTCTCCTTGTCTAGCCATTTTATAGGCTCTTTTGCCACCTACTTTAACGGCTGAATAGATAGGGGAATTTGTAGCATAGACCCAACAAAGGTAGCAGCAGCAGCGCTTACCATTTCCCTGGTGATATGGCCATAATCAGATAAACTATCAAAGGGGGTTTCTAAATCCATAGATGGTGTAGTCTTACCAAGCACAATTTGGCCGGTATAGACCTTATCCAACGCTTGAAGGCTGCTAATATTTTTAGTTTGCCTGCCACTGCATAGCAAAAGCAACCCGGTAGCCAACGGATCTAAGGTACCGGCATGACCTATTTTTTTGATTTGTAAGCCATGGCGCACCTTTTTGACCACATCAAAAGAGGTCCAACCCAAAGGTTTGTTCACCATAAAAATAGCCTCAGAAAGGTCGCTTTGTGGTCGATGCATAAGGAATTGTGAGCAAAAATAAGTCCTTAAGTGTTTTAACGATATGGCCAATTAGACTTAGGAATGTTGGGCTTTTTTATTGATTCTAATAACGCTACTATATCCGGAAGTGCACATCGCTCCACTAACTTGCGGATAGTCAAGTAACTTTTAGCAAAATAAGCATAATACTGCTCATCAATAATCTTTTCAAAATCGAGATGTTGAGACAATATCAATATTAGATTATGGAATTCTTCGGGATACTTGGGCGATTCTTGTGAAGATTTGGTAAATGCATAATATAGTAATTTGATTTTACCTTTTTTTAGGTCTTTTTCACAAATATTTATACATTCATTTCTTAAAATCTTAATAAGTAGATTTTTTAATAGCTTTAATTCTGCTTTTAATGGTGAACTTAATGGGGTGTTTTTGAAAGTAGTAAGAGTAAGAATGCTCATATACCTCCTTACTGCAGCAATAAATACACTTTGTAAATCACAAATCACGGTATCATCTTTTTTTATTAGCTTTTCTTGGTCTATAAGACCCTGATTAAGCAATTCTTCTACTACAGACACATGGTCATTATATATTAAATGCATGATCATGTGGTGATCTACAGACTCATCTTTCTCTATGAATAGCTTCAATATCGACAAACTACCATAATTTGCTGCCATATTTAACCATTCCTTAAGGTTAAGTGAAGCATTATCAACTTCCTTACTACGATCTATAAGTAACCGGAGTATATCTACATTACCAGACTGTGTTACATATGTGATTGGAGAATGTTCATACCAATATTGCCCACTCAATGTATTGTCATTGATGCGCTGGCTTTTCTGGCTACAGAGTCTTATCTGGTAATTAGATTCACTACCCGTATAAATCTGTTTATCGTTCATAGATATTTTTATACCTTTCGACTCTATAAAATCTAAAAAGCCCTTTAGTATAGGACAATCATCTAAACAAACTACAATTCCGAATGGACTATCGATCCTACTACCTTTATACACCTTGCTACATAAGCTATAAAATCTTTCCTTAATTTTTTCATTGTCAGCATGTTGTGTAAGTAGCATTTTTAAGCAATCCATTTGATCAACATAGGTAGGATTATTTTGTTTAAAAGACTCAGGAAAGCGTTCCTCAAAATCATCTAGCGCCATTGGGAATTTTATTCTATCAGGAATCTTTATAAAATTTTCAATATTGAACACGTTTTGTATATTACCACAATAACTAGAAAGTGTACCTCCCCTATTCCAAATTTCTAGTGCCTGTCTTAAAACTTCCTGCGTTAAAGTTGTCTTGCCTACTAAATCGAAAAAGAGTAGCCTGCCTTCCCCAAGAAATGATTTGATGTCTCGATACGCTTTTTCCTGATCTAGAGCAAAAGAGGCAATCTTACGATACCATGCCTTTAAAGATTCACAAGATGCAGTTTCTAAATTTATTTCATCCAGTTCAGTTGTGCCGAGTTCTTTACTTTTATTTTTATCTAGCCTCTGGCTATTACTGTGGACTTGACCCATATTATTTGAAGTAGACTTACTTAACCCATTACAAGATGCAATAATAAGCAGCAAAACAATAAAATACTTTTTCATAACGGATAAGGATTTTTGAATAATTTGAATAAAAAGAGAAATATTAAGACGTGTATGACCTGGGCTTTTATAACTATGCAATTTTACAAATTTTTTTATCAAAAAGCAAATACACTATAAACATTGCTGCACATCTATACAAATACGATCTCTTTGGGTTTATAACTATAATGGTTGCCATTACGTGCTGCTACAACCAACTCCCCTCTCCTATTCACGGCTACGATATGCCCTTCAAAAGATCCATATATCGTTTCAAAGGCATGCCATCCTATTTTACGGTAGAGTATATTGCTATATTTCTCCCAAAGCAGATTATGGTTTCCATTTTGGAGCTGGGCATAATAGCTGCTTAAGCCATCCATAATCTGGTTTAACAGTAGTGCGCTATCAAAGATGGTTCCTTTTTGTATGGCTAAGGAGGTGCATTTGGAAGATTCAAAGTGAAGCTGATTGACGTTTAACCCAATACCAACTACAGCTGCTTTGATCTTGTCACCTATATTGGTTTCAATTAATATACCACCTAGTTTCTGGTCTAAGCAATAGATATCATTGGGCCATTTTATAGCAAGCGCCTTGGGAAGGTAAGCCACTAACACCTTATAAATGGCCAAACTGGTAATAATATTCAAGGCAAAAACAGCATCTATGGCCAACCATTCTGGATATAAGATAAAGGAAAATAGCAGATTTTTACCCGCTTCTGATGCCCAACTGCTACCACGTTGCCCTCTTCCTTTATACTGATGCTCCGTAATAAAAATGGTTCCTTCTGCGGAATGGAACATATATCTTTGGGCCATATCATTGGTAGAGGAACAGCTTTTATAATAAAATGAAGCCCTGTCAAATTCAGTTTGAATAGGCGCGTCGAATAAATAGTCCATGGGAATATGAGCTATAAACATTATTTTTATCTATTAGACCTCTTTCGAAAGTCGATTACTAAATGGCAATTTTGTGGTCTACGCTCCTCACATACATTTGTGTATGCTCGCGACTGCGCTTCTCCTAAAAAAAGAGGTCTATAAAGTTTTATAAATATAACTATTAGCCTTCTATTGGAAACCTAAATAAAACCTATATGGCATACGTCTGTACAAACTGTGGGCTTGAGTATGTGAAATGGCAAGGGAAATGTGACGCTTGCAAGGAATGGAATAGGCTCACTTCATTTGCTACAAAAGGAAGTACCAAACATTTTGAAAATCAGCAACCTATCAATTATCCCCAAAGATTAGATGAGATTCAAGCGCCTACTAACAAACGGTTGTTAGCTGAAGATGCCGAACTCAATAGGGTGCTGGGTGGAGGGATTGTTCCAGGTTCGTTGGTGCTATTAGGCGGTGAGCCTGGTATTGGAAAGTCAACGCTGCTGCTTCAAATGGCCTTACAGTTCAAAGAGGGTAAGGTATTATATGTATCTGGAGAAGAAACAACCCATCAAATTAAACTGCGTACTGCTCGCCTGGGATTATCCTCTGCAAACTGTTTGCTGCTCCAGGAGTGCGGACTCGTACAGATCCTTAAACATACCAATGATTTGGAACCAACCCTATTAATTATAGATTCGATTCAGACCTTATATGCTGAGGAAGAAGAAGGGGCTGTAGGTAGCATCAACCAGATTAAAGCTTGCACAACACGATTGCTGCATTATGCCAAAAGTTCAAACGTAGCGCTATTTTTAATAGGGCATATCAATAAGGATGGGGCTTTAGCAGGCCCTAAACTATTGGAACATATGGTAGATACTGTACTGCAGTTTGAGGGAGATAAACCATGCCTATATCGAATGGTACGAACGATAAAGAATAGATTTGGCCCTACATCAGAATTAGGCATATATGAGATGAAAGTGACTGGACTACATGGCGTTCAAAATCCTGCTTCTATACTACTTTCGGGAAAAGACTATGCGCTAAGCGGCATAGCAATTGGCTCTTGCTTGGAGGGCACCAGGCCACTTATGCTGGAAGTGCAGGCATTGGTAACTGCAACCAGATATGGAAACCCTCAGCGCAATGCTACAGGCTATGATCCAAGGCGCTTGAATATGTTACTAGCTGTATTAGAAAAACGAACAGGGATTCGTCTACATGACCGTGATGTGTTTTTAAATATTACAGGGGGACTTAGAGTAGATGATACCGCATTAGACCTGGCCATCTGTATGGCAGTGATAGGCTCTCTAAAGGATCAGGTTATCTCAAACTTAAAATGTTTTATAGCAGAAGTAGGATTAGGCGGTGAGCTTAGAAACGTACAAAGAATGGAATATAGAATCGCAGAAGCAGAAAAACTGGGGTTTAAAGAGGTGTTTATAACTGCACAGCATCAGCAATTTGCTAAACCTTTTAATATAAAAATCAACCCTATAAAAAACCTAAAGGAATTTTTATCCTTACTTTTTTCTTGATAAAAGGAGTCTTTCTCTTACTTTTTTCTTGATAAAAAAGTAACAAAAAATCAAGCCCTCGGCAAAAAGTTGCGGAACCCGCCCCTTACAGATGGAAAAACAGGAACCGCCCGCTGCGCGGGCTTGAAAGGAATCTATTTTTCCTAATCATCTGTAAGGAGCGGATTCTATTTCGCAACTTTTTACAGGGGCATTTTCCTACTATGGCCATAGCATTGAACGCATACCTCCCTACAATCTGTTTTTCTATTCATCTGTAAGCTGCACTTTCTGATCGCAGCTTTTTCCAAGGGCGCGTTTTTTTATACAATTTTTAAGGATAGCAATGCTGTGTATGGCTAAAGAGAAGATAATGAAGTAGCCCGTAGGGGAATCGAACCCCTGTTTCCAGGATGAAAACCTGACGTCCTAACCCCTAGACGAACGGGCCATATAAGCAAAAGCTAGCTGCTACTAAAACCAGGAAAAATAAAGTATAGAAACGTTATCTTCCTACATCCAGATTACTCAGAGAACAAAGCAGCAAAGTTATAACCTACTCCAAGGGCTATAGATTGCGTGTGAAGTTGCTTTAATTTGGATATATTGTCGAATACAGTTTGTTCTTTATCGCCTTCTGTTTTAAATCTATTTAAAAAGTTATATCTATATTGAGCTTCAATAGTCAATCCAATAGGGAATTCATATCCAAGCGTACCAACAGCAGCTATATCAAGGCCTGCTAGTTCATTCTTTTTACCCTCATCAACTGTGAAGTCTTTACCATTTTTCTCATAGGTTTCTTTGAACGGCATAGAAACAGAACCGCCTAGCATAGCTCTAAAAGCACCATCTTCTCCATCTAGACTAAGTGGGTAAAAGCATGCATGCAATCCTATACCAACACTATGAGCAGCCATACTAATAGATGATTTACTAGAGCTGCTCGAATTGTCATCATTTTTTTCCTCCTCTGCTTCCAGCGTACCTCCTTGCCTCATATAAAGAACATCGAGCCTCATACCGAAATAATCTGCAAGTGCATATTCTACATAAATTTTAGGAGAAAACCATAGGTTATCGAAGAACTTAGGCTCTGCTTTTTTTGCACCAAATTTAGCCTCATCACTACATCCTATAGCAGAGGATATAGTTCCACTAAGGTGAAAACCATAACTCAACGGATTCGCTTCCGCCTTTGCCTCGTGTGCATGATTCAACGCAGCGCAAGTCAATAGACCTGCCATTAAAGTTTTTTTGATTCCTTTCATGTTAATAATTATTAAAAATTGTGTGTGTTATAAACTTCTTTTACTACTTAATTACAAATTACAACTTCTACAATGCAGAAGCAACCTGACCTTACTACAGGCCAAATCGCCCCCACCAAATGACTTAATAGCAGCAATATTAAGGTTAATCTTAAAAAAAACCAAATAAATATTAAAAATTCCTTTATTGCTACTGAAATTGGCTTAAATAATAGGGTGTATAACTAGCCATATCTTCCCAAAGCTGCTTTTGAAACTTCAAAAAAGCCAAATAGCCTATTTGTATAGCAGAAGGCACTACCTGCTGCTCTATATAATGAATCTTTTTGTCTTCCATAAGAAATGTTTTGCATTTTGGAACGCCATCTCCAAAAAAGAGTAGGGATTGGCAGGGAAGTGCATCTCTATATACCTTACTATCTAACAATGCTACATGGGCAGGACGTTTGATTTGCCCTGCTTGGTCAGCGATAAGGGTATAAATAGCGGTTCTTCTGGCTTCAAGAGCGGGGCATAACAAAGTCTCCTTATCGACAAATGAACGCATCCCATAGGCCATGGCTTCTAATGTACCAACTGAGATCAGTGGAATGGCTAACCCATAGCAAAGCCCTTTGGCAACTGCAGTGCCAATCCGTAACCCAGTGAAAGAACCAGGACCACCAGAAATGGCTATGGCAGCTAATGACCCACGATCATAGTTACTATTCTTTAATAAATCTTCTATAATAGGCATCAGGTATTCCGAATGGGAACGATCAGTGAAAAGTGTGGTATGGCCTATAAGCTTACCAGTATGGTGTAACGCGACAGAACAAGCCGCTGTAGCAGTTTCAATGCTTAAAATAAGAGACATATAAACAGATCTGACTAAAAATAATGGATCTTAGATAGACCTTCTGCAAAACCTATTTCTAATGGCAGTTTTGGTGTCGAAGCTTGTCTATGCTCCTCACATACATTTAGTATGCTGCGGTGCTCGACTGCGCTTCTCCTAAAAACTGCTGATCACAAATAGCTTTTGTAGAAGGTCTAATAGACAGCCTAAGCTTACCATAGCCCTTGATTTATGAGCATGCGTTGCTATGGGTATGACAAAGGAAACTGCTGATCACGTCAAAATACAACATAGGCGAAGTGCCACTTGCTTTAAAAACATATGGATTGGCATGTAAAAAGTTAATCTTAGTTTTTAATGTAGTCTTTGGCATATATGCTTTTAACCGACGATAGGCCAATGACTTTTTTTCAATACATCCACTCACCAGTAGTGGACAGGAAGTAGGTTCCAACTGCATCACTTGGATTACAGCCGATAGATAGGTTAAAAAGTCATCGGATGTTTTATAAGTAAAAAGATTACAATAGCGTAATTGTCTTTTATTATGGACCACTATATATAAATAATCTACTGCCAACCAGACAAATAATTCCGTTTTAGGTAGGCATTCTATCTGGGATCCTTCTATAATTGCATTGGCCTGATGGATAACATGAAAATTACTACCCGTATAGCGTTTTCTAAACCAATCTAATACAGCAGCATTTTCTGAAAAGACAACGGACACTTTCGCCAATGGATGGGTAAAAGAGATCACTTCATCATTTGTATCTACACCACAAGCAACATGCATATAGTGCAACAAATCTTTTGTGCTAAGCAGCAGATGAGGCAACAGGGTAAACTTTTGATTTGAAATAGATAACGTAACAGAACGCCAATTCTTTTTAATGAGAAAAAAATCTTGATTATAAAGTTGTTCTAAGCTTTTAATATAGCTTGGATGGTTTTTATCGAGCGGAAGTGCATATATGCCCAGCAATAAGCATGCTTGCGTAGCATGTTCTATACAACATACTTTAATCAGGCCATCGCCTATATTAATAGACAAGTGGTAGTTGGTGCTTTTATCAAAGTTAAATTTTCTTGGATGAACAACAGAAAGAATTTTTTTTGGGTAGACTTCCATAATCAATGTTTATATGAGCTATCGTTACGTACATAAAAATATGTAATGAGGCTCCTGCAAAACCCGCTTACCTCCTATTAAATTCTTTTCATCTATCTAATTTTTTACTTCACATTTACCTAATATAGGGTTTTTTACTTAACTTTACATGAAATAGATCACTTAACCTCTTGTTTGCAGTATGAAAAAAATAGCTGCTATTTTCTTAGCATCATCGCTATTATTATATTGGGTAGGTAAGCCAACGCTTACACGTATCTTTACCGATCATCGGCCTACCACTATAATCAATGAAGTCGCTTTTGTCCATGTGGTAAGGGATTTGGAACTGCTTAATAGTTGGTTACTCAACAGCTACTACCCTCAAGAAACGATAGATAGACTGCGTCATCAAAACCATCAAAAAATATTAACATTACATGGGGTGGATCAGCAAGCCTTTAAAGCAAGTGTAAACTATTATTTAGAAAACTCTTTGGACAGGGCAGTTAAGGTATATGACAAAGTTTATGTAGCTTTAGAGGGGCTGTCTGCTTAGTTTTTAATTTTTTTTAAATATGGCCATTTTGGTTGGTAGCTATGTACGGATTAAAAATCAATCTGCCATAGGTCAAGTAATAGATATACACCTGCATAAAGCATTGATTGCTTTTGGAAAGCTGCACTTTTATCTTCCACTTGAGGCGGTTGAGGCAGTAGCACCTGCCCCATCTATTGGAACGATGCCAGTCAAAACCATTACGATGCGCGCACCATCTACAGCAGCCGATCCAATACTTGATCTGCATGGTTTCAATAAGGCCCAAGCACTGTGTGCATTAGAAAAATTTCTAGACCGCTCATTGTTATTGGGTCACAATCGATTAAAAATCATCCATGGACAGGGAAAGGGCATTTTGCGTAGCGCCATACGGAGCTATTTAAAAAGCCATCCCTCCGTAAAAGAGGTAACGGTAAAGAGTCCAATACACTGTATGAACGGCATGACAATAGTTGAAATATAGCATACCTTTCAATGAAACCTATTATCTTAACATATATTTTTTTTGTTTAAATCAGCTTTTAAAAAATGACCCAACCCACTAATGACTATTCAGCAGATAATATCCAAATCCTAGAAGGGCTAGAAGCGGTCCGCAAACGTCCTGCCATGTACATTGGTGATGTGGGCATAAAGGGATTACACCATCTTGTTTGGGAGGTAGTAGACAATGCTATTGATGAGTCTTTAGCAGGCTATTGCACTAAAATTGGTATTATTATCCACGAGGACAACTCGATTACCGTATGGGATGATGGTCGTGGTATTCCTACTGAGATACATCCAAAAGAACAAAAATCAGCCCTAGAAGTGGTGATGACGGTATTGCATGCAGGTGGTAAATTTGACAAAGACACCTATAAAATTTCTGGAGGATTGCATGGTGTAGGGGTTTCTTGTGTAAACGCATTATCGGCGCACTTAGAGGTTACCGTATACCGCAATGGAAAGATCTACAAACAAGAATATGCCAAGGCATTCCACATTACCCTGTTAAAGAGGTAGGCCATACAGATCTACGCGGTACTACCGTTCATTTTACCCCAGATGGCTCTATTTTTACTACTACGATCTATAACCTACATACCATTGTCGGCAGGCTACAAGAATTGGCCTATTTAAATGTAGGGCTAAAGATGGAACTAGAGGATCGCCGTGAACGCGATGAGCAAGGCAATCCTTTCAGGCAAAGCTTTCACTCTGAAGGGGGCTTTTGGAATTTGTAGCCCACTTAGATAGCACCAAACTCTCCATTATGCCTGCGCCTATCGTTGTAGAGGGAGAAAAAAACAATGTAATGGTACAAGTTGCCATGACCTACAATACAGGCTATTCTGAAACAGTAGTCTCTTATGTCAATAATATACATACCATTGAAGGAGGCATGCATGTCACTGGGTTTAAAAGAGCCCTGACCCGCACTTTAAAAAACTATGCAGATAAATCTGGTTTATTAGAGAAAGCTAAAGTAGAGATTATTGGAGATGACTTTCGAGAGGGTTTAACTGCTGTCATCTCTGTAAAGGTAGCAGAACCTCAATTTGAGGGACAAACAAAAACCAAGCTGGGGAATGCAGAGGTACAAAGCGCTGTAGAAAGCTGTGTAGCCGAAGTATTACATTACTACTTAGAAGAGCACCCTAAGGAGGCAAAACTAATTATCCATAAAGTAATCGTAGCTGCCCAGGCCCGCCAAGCTGCTCGAAAAGCACGTGAAATGGTCCAACGCAAAAATGTGTTGATGAGCAACAGTTTACCGGGCAAATTAGCAGATTGCTCCGAACGGGACCCTGCACTTTGTGAACTCTTTTTGGTAGAGGGTGATTCTGCTGGTGGTACTGCTAAAATGGGTAGAAATAGAAGGTTTCAAGCGATTCTTCCCTAAAAGGTAAAATTCTAAATGTAGAAAAGGCACAAGTATATAAAATATATGATAATGAGCAGGTTAGAAATATGATCACTGCACTAGGCATTGCCATGGGCACAGACGGAAATGATCAAGCGATTCAGCTAGATAAATTACGCTACCACAAAATTGTGATTATGACTGATGCAGATGTAGATGGCAGCCATATTCGCACCCTTATTTTAACTTTTTTCTTCCGGTATATGCGGGACATCATAGAAAAAGGACATCTTTACATTGCCTCTCCCCACTCTACCTGGTGAAAAGAGACAAAGAAGAGCAATATTGCTGGGCAGAGTCAGAAAAAGAAGAATGGGTTAAGCACTTTAGCCTGAAAGATGGCAAAGTGGATGCCGTATTTGTACAACGTTATAAAGGGTTAGGTGAAATGAATGAAATCCAACTTTGGGATACCACTATGGACCCCACCCGTCGCAACCTAAAACAGGTCACCATAGCCTCTGCACTGGCTGCAGAACATCTTTTTTCTATGTTAATGGGAGATGAAGTACCACCTCGTAGGGAATTTATAGAACGTTATGCCAAATATGCTAAATTGGATATTTAAAGATTAAACTAACCTTCACGGTATTATATTTTATCTTTAATATAGCTTTATTCACTTAAAGTATGTAAATTTAAATGTATCTGTGAAGTTCATTTTTTTAACTGTTAAACAGTTTAATTTAAAGTAGCATGTTATGTTTAGAAATATGTATTACCTAGTATTAGGCGTAGTATTGGGCACTGTATTGGGATTTTTAATCTGTGATGATACCAAGAAAAAAATTACCAAAGCGATCCAGAATAAAGCCAAGCGCTTATCTAGTTGTGTGCAATCATCTTCTGAAAAAGCCGAAGAAGTAATAAATGCTGTGAAAAGCGCCGTTAAGCGATGAGCTTAACTAGGTTAATGAGACCTTCTTCAAAACCTATTTGTGATCAGCAGTTTTTAGGAGAAGCGCAGTCGCCAGAATACTAAATGTATTTGAGGAGCATAGACAAGCGCCAAAATTGCCATTTAGCAATAGGTTTTGCAGAAGGTCTAGGGCATTATAATAGGGCAGCAAAAAAGATAAATCTTTTGGCTGCTCTTGCCTTATTCTCTGTAATGGTATGTCTAAAAAATTATGGTTAAGTTGGGGCACACTTTTAGTTGGGCTTTCTCTATGGTTGTTTATAGCTAATAAGGGTAATCCAAAAGCTAAAAAAGAGCGCTACAGCGCTATACAACGGGCTGCCCTATCTATTCTAGCAAGGCTGCTATTGAAACCTTGGGCAAAGAAAATTATTCCTTTACTATTTCAGTAGTTAAGGCCATGTTAGCGCTTTTGGGCCTGTCCACTTAAGTGTGTAAATTATTTTTTTTGTTTATAGCATTCTATCTTCAAATTTAATTAAAAAATGTGCCATAGCCTCACTCCAATTTTGAATGGGGCTGGTCCATTTTCTAGTCTGGATGGCTATGGGACCTACTCCCCTGCTCACTATATCTACTTGTTAAACGGACCTCATCAGACTGTTTACCAGCCAAATCATAAGTTGCATAAGCAGCTAAAACTGACTTCCCAGAAAAAGCAATACCGCATGCTATGACTTCTTTTACGTGAGGATATTGTAATATTTCCGTATGGTAGGCTTGTGTTTGTATTTGATCTAAGGCAAGTTTAGAGGCACCTTCCAACTCTTCCTCTTTCCGAACTTGCTTAAATTCTAATAAAAGCGCTTTTAAACCCTCTTTTTTAGGGACTAATAGCAGATCATATCTGCCAAAACCACTTTCTCGATTGGAGCGTATATAATGGGTTATACCCAAACTTGACAACATCCCTAACACAAAACCATGATAAAACCCTTCTGATGTTTTACTTTGTTTGGTATCAAAATAGCTCACACTGCTTCGTAAAAAGTAGCTAAGTTGTGCTACAAAAGCAGCAACCTCACCAGCTACCAAATGTTTCAAAAAAGAATCATATTGCCCCCTTCTCTCAAACTGATTGACGAACCATTCTTGAAAAAATGTGCTATAGAGCCGCCATATTTCATAATTAGGAACCTTGACTGTACAGTCATATAGACTCGTATAGGCGCTTAAATGACTTGTTTCAAAGGTTAAATAACCAGCAAGTAATAAAAGACTCCAAAAAGATGTATCATCTTTGTCTAAGATATCAAAAGCAATATGTCTGTTGATAGATACAACTAAAGATTCCCCTCGCATCAATTGTTCAAATTGCACTTTGATCTCAGAATGAGCAGTAAGTACCTTTTGTTCGATTAAGTTGTTATTACCTGTATTTACCCAATAGACATCAAAACAACCTGACCTATTCATACAAGAAATAATAGACCATGGATTATACATCACTAAGTTCCCTACCCTATACCCATTATACCAATTCCTTACTTCTTCCATGCAAGTTCCAAGACCATTTTCTTTAAATAAAGAAGCAACTTCCGTTTCACTAAAACCAAAATGGGCACTATACGCTTCATCTAGTAAGGTATAAGTCTCTAGGTTATTCAATCCAGAAAGCATACTATCTTTGGAAATACGTAATATGCCCGTTAGTACGCCTTTTTCTAGAGCAGTATTACCTTTTAGTGCATTACTAAATAGATTACGCATAAATTTGACCATACGATTCAAGTATGTCTGATTACCGTAAGCTTTATTGAGTGGCGTATCGTATTCATCTATTAGCATATAGACTTTCCGGCCATGATGTTGGTAGAGGCATTGACTGAGCAGTTTTAAAGAACGCTCTAACTGTGCCTGATTAGCTTGGTTATCTGTAATGCTATGCAGTTTTTTTAACTGTATTTTATTAACTTTATCACTATTAAATAAATAGATATAGGACTCATAAATGCTTGATATCAACTCATAAACCGAATCATATGCCTCTTGAAAATCATCTGCATTGACGTCTTTAAAGCTGATCATAATGACAGGATGCTTTCCTTGATGTTGCGCAATATATTTACCATCTTCTATCTTACCTATTGCTAAATCATCAAATAAACCTGCTGTATTTACCCCATTCACTTCTGAGGCAAAAAAATGTTGCAGCATAGACATATTGAGTGTCTTACCCCAACGACGGGGACGAGCAATTAAGGTAACTTTATCTCCTTTGCTCAGAAATTCAGAAATCATATCGGTCTTATCACAAAAAAGATAATCTCCTTGTACTAACTCTTGAAAATTATCAACCCCAATTGGTAATTTTTTCATGATTAGAAGATTTAAGGTTTATAAGAAACTGATTATTAAAATAATTATGATACTGAACTACTTATAATAGAAACAATTCAATAGTAATGAACACTAGACTTTCTGCAAAACCTATTTCTAATGGCAATTTTGGTGTCGAAGCTTGTCTATGCTCTTCAAATACATTTAGTATTCTGGCGACTGCGCTTCTCCTAAAAACTGCTGATCACAAATAGGTTTTGAAGAAGGTCTCCTATAAATATAAGGAGCTTTTTTAATAGATTTCTTTACTATGCTAATCCCAAACTCAGGTTATCTCATTATATTTGCTTTAACCACCTGGCAATCTTAAAAAATAGAAAGACCTATGTCCACCAAAGATATTGTATACACCGCGCTATTTGCGGCAATATTTGCTGTTTTAGGCATCATACCTCCCATACCATTGCCTTTCAGTCTAGTGCCCATAACCGCTCAATCTTTAGGACCTACGTTAGCAGGAAGCATTTTAGGTGCTAAAAGAGGTGCTTTGGCCGCGCTCTTATTTATAATCATTGTATCAACTGGACTCCCTATTATCGCAGGTGGTCATGGTGGCATAGGCCGCATAATGGGACCAACTGGTGGTTTTATACTTGGGTTCCCTATTGCTGCATTTATTATTGGCTTACTATTTGAAAAGAACTGGAATAGATTGAATCTAGTCTGGGCTGCGCTGTATATCATATTAGGTGGCATTATTGTGCTCTATATTTTTGGCTTATTATGGCTCAATATCTTATTTGATATTCAGCTATACAAAGCATTTGTGGCTTCTTGTATATTTATTCCAGGAGATCTTATTAAAACCATGATTGCAGCTACTGCCTCCATGGTTGTTAGAAGAGCCTATCCTTTGATTAGACCTCTTTCAAAACGCAATTGCTAAATGGCAATTTTGGTATCGAAGCTTGTCCAATACATCTAGTATTCTGGCGGGCTGCGCTTCTCCTAAAAATTGCGCACCACAAATAGGTTTTGAAAGCGGTCTATTTAAAACATAACGCCAGCTACTATTCGTGATATGGTTAAAATAGAAAACGTAAGTGTTGCCTTTGACGGTTGTTATGCTTTAAAAAGCATTAGTGTAACATTGCATAAAAAAAGGATTGGTATCATAGGTTCAAATGGCAGCGGTAAAAGTACATTTGCTAGGCTTATAAATGGATTACAGCTTCCATCTGAAGGGAAAGTACACATTGATCACCTATCTACTGATAAAGATGGCAAAGCGATTAGGCGTAAGGTAGGATTTGTTTTTCAAAATCCTGACCATCAAATTATATTTCCAATAGTAGAAGACGATATGGCCTTTGGTCTTAAAAATATTGGGTATAATAAAGAAGCAATCAATCAAACGATTGATGCCCTACTCAATGCTTATGGTGCCACGCACTTAAGATACAGAAAATCCCATCTGCTTAGTGGCGGTGAAAAACAGCTTTTAGCCATTTTAGCTGTTCTGGTTATGCAACCTGCCTATATTGTATTTGATGAACCAACAACGCTGCTAGATCTTAGCAATAAGCGCAAAATACTGCAGATGATAGCAAAACTCGACCAAACCATTATAATGGTTACGCATGATTTAGACCTGCTGGCTCATTTTGACCGCGTACTGGTTTTTGAACAAGGATGTTTGGTTATAGATGATATACCGTCAGTATCTATAAAGGCTTACCAAAAGTTGATATATGACCAATTGTAAAGTAAACAAGTTGTGTAGCATAACGCCTAAATGGAAGTTCATGCTGCTTATACTGGTAAGTAGCCTATCGTTTATACTATATGATTGGCGCTTCTATCTAATCAATTTGTTGGTAACCTTTATTTTAAGTTGTTGCATGGAAAATAGTGATAGTAGACTGCTGCTTAAGCCAATTAGATCCTCCTTTTACCCATTGCTTATACTATTTGCCATGCATAGCGTTTGGGGAGATTGGATAGACGGGATAAAGGTGATACTTAGATTATATAACATTATACTGTTTGCTTCATGGGTCCTATTAACAACATCCCATTCAGAGATCATTGAGGGGTTAACCACTCTATTAAAGCCACTATCTTATATTGGCATAAAGCCTGCCCAGGTTAGTCTCTCCTTTACGCTAGCCATACGTTTTATGCCACTGATCATTGATACTTTTAACGAAATAAAAATGGCTCAAAAAGCAAGAGGAATAGATAAAAATTTTACAGCCATACTGATTCCTTTGATTATAAAAACCATAAAAATGGCAGATGGTATAGCGGAAGCTATAGAAGCCCGATCTTGGGAATAAACCGCTTGCACAACCACTTAAACGCCTAACTACCTTACAGGCTACTGCCCTACTTCGTGAAAATACCCAATAGGATTCACTGCAAAACTTTTATGTGACACGATCTTAAAGTCATTTTGATCATCTTTTTGATGCACTTCAATAGCGGCCTCTGTAATATTGCGCTTTATAGCATCGCATGTTAGGCCTATAAGCACCTTTTTATAACATACACCATATTGAATGCTGTAGTCCTTACGTTGGATTTGCTCTAAAGCTTCTAGGGCTGGTTTATCTACTTTTAACTCAAAGATATAAACGGTGTTTTGTCCATTGTATTCATCTTCCATAACGATATCCAAACGGCCTATTGCACTATCTCTTTCAGCGCTAGCATTTGTAGATTGCGTTTCATGGAAGGCACCATTCAGGAACACATATAAAGTACCCTGAAAGCTTTTTTCGGTTTTATCCAAGAAACGGTAACCCGCTTTGGCCAAACAATCGCTTCGAATAATGTTAAGAAAAGCAATCCATGCTTCTTTTCTTAAAGACTTCAAAATAGATGCGCTACATGCCTTGCCTGATGCTTGTTGCGCTTGCGCAATAAAATCAGCTAATATAACCTTTAAAGAAGATTTAACTTCCTGGCTGGGAAACTTTAAATAGTAAGCCAGGTTATTTTTGTCTTGTAGATGAGATGGATCAAGATCCATTGTAAGGTATCCCGTTTGGTACATCAAGGGAAACAAGGGCATTTCATGGAGAGAAGCATGTACGAGTTTAAATCTAACTTTATCGATTGGGAAACTACATTTATCCCAATCCATATTAAACCGATGTATATTTTGCTTCATTTGTTGCAATAAAATGGTAGGGCTGCCCGAGTTAAACCAAAAATTATCAAAATCTTTTGCATAAAAAAATCTTAGTATAGAGTCTGGATTGTAAACGCTTACCATTTTATCAGCTGTAAAACAATAACCATTATAATAATCCTTTAACGCTTGTTTTATTTGACTCAGTGTGTACTTTTCCTCCTGGGTATTTTTTCTATTCAGTTTTTCAAATAATGGATGGACAATTGTATCCTTGCTAAGAAATAGGTTATCAATCTCATTTTCTGTATAACCCAACATCTCTGCATAATCCTCATGGAATGATATATCATTGGCCGAGTTAGCCCCTGAGGTAAGGCCAGATAAATGAAATTTAGTTACACCCGTTACAAAAATAAATTTACAGTCCTTCTGGCGACTTTTTAAAACTTTGAAAAATGAACTAAGCACAGCAAGCACCTCTTCATATTGGTCCTTTGCGCAAAAAATTAATGGACTATCATATTCATCAATTAAGATAATAGGAGTAGGTTCATAATTGTCAATGTGCATCAAACAATCCAATATTTCTGCTAAGTAATCTTCACAAGCTTCATCTATTACTATATTGAGCTGATCTTGAATTTTATAATACTTAGCAATCTTATATAATTTTCTGTTAAGGCTCTTTTTTAATTCTACCAGGTTATCTTTAGCTAATTCCGAAAAATTCAACCAAATAACTGGATATCTTTTCCACTTATAGGTTTGATCTGCATAAATGGCACATCTTTTAAATAATGCTTTATTGCCTTTTGCGATTTGATCTATAGTATCTAAGAGTAGAGATTTGCCAAATCTTCGTGGCCGTATAAAGAAATAATATATCCCATTCGTCCTAAAGAGCTTCGTGATATAGGCCGTTTTATCTGCATATAAATTTTGCGCAATCATCTCTTTGACATCAGCACTGCCAACGGGGATTTGAACACTTTCAGTAACACCTCCTTGTTGCGCCCCTCTTTTTTGTTCTTTATCTTCTTTTTTATATTCCATACCTTACATATTGCTTAAGATCAATGTTTTAACAAAAGAAGAAGCTGTCAGTTTCCTCTTTCTTTTGATAAAGCCCGTAATACGGGATAGCTTATTTGATTTTTTTGTAAAAAAAATATTTGCATATTATTGATAATTTTACTAAATAAATTTATAGCATATAAGTTTCTTATTCTTAATTCAGTTCGCGGAATTAATGGAACGCATACTTTGAGCCTTTTTTACCTTAATGAACACAATCAAAATTGATCCAAAATATATCTTTAGTTTAAGCTTACCTTAGCTTGACGCACAAGGCCTAGCAGACTGGCAGAAATCCGATTCTTAGCATGCTTTTAGTTCAATAAACAAAACTAAAATCCATACAACAATGCTAAAATATATAAAACAAACATGGAAAATAACCCTATGGAATAGCCTCTGCATCCATTTACTTGGGTGTAATACATACCAAGTAAGCATAAACATGGAAAAAGTGATGGACCTTTTTAAGGTATATAAAAAAAATGAAAAAATGCTTCGGCCAACGCTTCATTCGGGGTTATGAACAAGAATGTAATAGAAGCTATCAAAAAGAAACTAGAGGAGCTGAAAAAAAGTATGTCTAATCATGAGCTTCGAGTATATCATTGTTTGGAGGAAGAGAGTAAGTTCGTTAAAGAATTATACACTTCTAACTTCAATCAGTATTTCAGATTAAAACTTATTAATTGGAGAAATGCTTTGCCTAAGTTTGTTAAAGATAGCAACGAAGATTGTAAACATTGGGATAAATATATTTATAACAATTGTAGCGATTCTGACAAGAAAATATTGATAAAAAATATAAACGATATTATAGATACGATCAAGAATCATGATAAAAGGTATGAATTGTGCTATAAAGGTTTTAGGTTCTTTCTTATGCTAGACCATTCTCATCATTCTGGCGAATGTGGGAGACGTCTATTAAAGCATATTGGTGATTGGAAGCAAGCATGTGATACATGCTGCTTGAATAGGCTACAGACTAAAAATAGAACCGCTGCCCAGGCTGTACAAGGTGGTAGCAATAATGGCTCAATCAGCACAGATGTACAAACAAACAAGCACCTAGTTTCAGGTTCTGAAACGAACTACACAATACGACAAGTAATGTCTCTAGTAGTATAAAGGAAATTAAATGTAATTATTGTAATAAAACATTCAGCCAGTCAGGTAACTTGCGCAGACACCAAAGGGTGGTCCACACAGGAGAGAAACCCTACAAATGCAATACGTGTGGGCAAGCATTCAGCCAATCAAATAGTTTACGCATACATCAAAGGGTCCACACAGGAGCGCAACCGTATACATGCAATACGTGTGGGAAGGCATCCAGCCAGTTAGCTGACTTAAAAAAACATCAAAGGGTCCATACAGGCGAGAAACCCTACAAATGTAATACGTGTGGGAAAACATTCAGCCAGTCAAGTAACCTACACGTACATCAAAGGGTCCACACAGGAGAGAAACCCTACAAATGCAATACGTGTGGAAAAACATTCAACCAGCCACATACCTTACGCACACATGAAAGGACCCACACAGGAGAGAAACCCTACAAATGTAATATGTGTAAAAAAACATTCAGGCAGTCAAATGCCTTAAAAAAGCATATCAAAATTCCACACAGAAGAGAAATCGTACAAATGTGATAGGTTTGGGCAAGCATAGTGAACTGAACCTACGATGGAGACAAAAAAACCATCCCTATACCTCATTCCACTTTGGTCAATCGAACGGCTACCATTACACCTTCTATATCAACCTGGGATCCTGTTAGCTCAAGCACAAATTGTAGTTGCACCGCCTGTGTTTCAGTACAAATATAATCTGTATAGGTAGCAATGGCCTGACTGGTCAGCTTTTGACCTTGCTGGATAGCAATAATGATCTTATCTTGAATATCAAAGTTCAGTTCTTTACGCAATTGCTGAATGCGGTGCACGAATTCACGTGCCACCCCTTCTCCTTGCAGCGCATCATCTAAGGTAGTATCTAGCGCAATGGTGATTTTACCCTCTGTGGCTACACACCATCCGGGTATATCTTCTGTAACAATCAATATATCTGCCAAAGTCAGAGGAATGGTATCATCTTGCAAGTGTAATAGATGGGCCTTGCCTTGCGATAAACCATGAATTTCAGCTGGTGTTAAGGCTGCAATAGCTGCAGTAATCTGTTGCATCTTATGGCCATACCGTTTGCCTAAAAGGGGGAAATTGGGTTTGGCTTTTTTAAGATGATGGGTATCATCTAAATAATGAACCTGCTTAACATTAATTTCTGTTTTAATCAGCGCTTCTAAACGAGACCGCTCAGCTGAAGCAAAGAAACCAGCAATGCGGATGCTAGGCAAAGGTTGGCGCACTTTAATTTTATGTTTCTTGCGTAAAGCATGTGCCAGCGAAACAATTTTTTGTACTTGACCCATCTCCCTTTCTAAGGTTACATCCAAAGCTGCTTCAGCTGCTACTGGAAAATCTGATAAATGTACAGAACGATGGGTTTCTTTTTCAGTAACCTGATTCAATGCTTGGTAGAGATAATCTGCATAAAAGGGTGCTATAGGTGCCATAAGCTTGGCAACGGTTACCAGGCAATGATAGAGGCTCTGATAAGCAGCTTCTTTGTCTCTATCTTGGCTGTTTTTCCAAAACCTTTTTCTATTCAACCGTACATACCAGTTGCTTAAATCGTCTACTACAAAATCTTGAATCATTCTAGCCACTAGGGTAGGCTCATATTGATCATAGGCTTCTGTTACCGTTTTAATAAGTGTATGAGAACGGGAAATAATCCATCGATCACTCTCATTTAAATCACTATAAGCAAGTGGGGTTTTATTAAAATAAAACTGATCTAGATTGGCATAAAGGGCAAAAAAGTTATAGGTGCTATGGAGCGTAATGAAAAATTTACGTGCTGCTTCTGCTACACCTGCTGTGTCAAACTTTAAATTATCCCACGGATTGGCATTACTAATCATATACCAACGTATGGCATCTGGACCATATTGGGCCAATAGCTCCATTGGATCAATGGTATTGCCAATACTTTTAGACATTTTATTGCCCTGTTTATCGAGTACAAGCCCATTGACTACTACATTTTTAAAAGCAGGTATTTCAAACAATAAGGTGGAAATAACATGTAAGGTAAAAAACCATCCTCTGGTTTGGTCTATCCCTTCTGCAATAAAATCAGCAGGGAAGCCTTTTTCAAATATTTCTTGGTTTTCAAATGGATAATGCCATTGCGCACAGGGCATTGCGCCAGAATCAAACCAAACATCTATCACAGCGCTTTCTCGATACATAGGCAATCCATTACTGCTAACCAGTACGATGTCGTCTACATAAGGACGATGCAAATCAATAGTTGCGGGTAACTGTTCTTTCATATAGCCAGCCAATACAGCTTGCTCTACTTCAAACATAAGCTCAGCTATAGAACTGATGCATTTTTCCTCTTTTTGATCACTGGTACGCCAGATAGGAAGTGGAATGCCCCAATAGCGATCGCGGCTTAGGTTCCAATCTACGAGATTCTCTAGCCAATTACCAAATCGTCCTTTCCCTACAGCAGCAGGTTTCCATTGAATGGTATCGTTTAGTTCAATCAATAATTCCTTATAAGCAGTTGTTTTAATAAACCAGGCATCTAGTGGGTAGTAAAGAATAGGTTTATGGGTACGCCAGCAATGGGATAACTGTGTTCATATTTTTCCACCTTAAAGGCTTTATTTTCTTGTTTGAGCTTACCAGCAATCAGTAGATCTACAGGAGGTAAAGTGGCATCTTCTTCATAAGCAGCTTTGACATACCGCCCAGCAAAATCAATAATCTCTGGCACAAAACGACCTTGCCTATCTACAATTGGAACAGATTCGCCCGCTGCATTGGTTACCATAATAGGCGCAATATTTTCTTTTTGGGCAATGCGGTAGTCGTCTGCACCAAAGGTAGGCGCAATATGCACAATACCGGTACCTTCTGTGGTGGTTACAAAATCAGCCGCAATCACTTTAAAAGCATCCCCATTGGGTTGGATATAAGGCAAAAGCTGTTCATAACGCAAGCCCACTAAATCTGCTCCTTTATAGCGGGCAACAATCTTCCAAGGCAAAGCAGTAGCTCCATGACCAAGCTGATTGCCATCACAACTAGCCTCCTCACCTGTAAAAAAACGTTGCACAGCATCTTCGGCCAATATAACCTCAATAGGCAGGCGGGTATAGGGGTTGATAGTGGCCACTTTAACATAATCAATCGCAGCCCCTACCGCTAGCGCACTATTGGCAGGAAGGGTCCATGGCGTAGTCGTCCAGGCTAGAAAGTATTCATTTGCCATCCCTTTAAATTGGGCCACAATCGAAATATCTTTGACCAACCTATAACAACCTGGCTGGTTTAATTCATGATAACTGAGCCCTGTACCCGTAGTAGGTGAGTAAGGTTGTATGGCATACCCCTTATAGATCAGTTCTTTGTTGTAAAGTGCTTTTAGCAAATACCAAACAGACTCGATGTAATTGCGTTCATAGGTGATGTAGGGATGCTGGTTGTCTTTCCAGTAGCCCAGCTCCTTATTCAATGCTTCCCACGCGCCTTTGTAAGCCATAACCGTTTCTCGACATGCCTGATTGTAGTCGATGATGCTAATTTTTTTGCCAATATCTTCCTTGGTAATACCTAATTTTTTTTCTACTTGAAGCTCTACTGGTAAACCATGGGTATCCCAACCACTTTTGCGGCGTACATAATAGCCCTGCATCGTCTTATACCTTGTAAACAGATCTTTAACCGTCATGGCTAAAATATGATGCACACCCGGTGCACCATTGGCTGAAGGAGGACCTTCAAAAAAAACAAAAGGCTCAGCACCTTCGCGCTGCTGCATAGAGCTTTCAAATATGTTTTGTTTTTCCCAAAAAAGGTTGATTTCGTTTGCAATTTCTAGCAAGTTGAGCTGCGTTTGCGTTTTGTACTTTTTCATCTATCTATATGGAGGTAGTGAGGCCTATTAGACCTTCTGCAAAACCTATTGCTAAATGGCAATTTTGGTGTCGAAGCTTGTCTATGCTCCTCACATACATTTAGTATGCTGCGGTGCTCGACTGCACTTCTCCTAAAAACTGCTGATCACAAATAGGTTTTGCAAAAGGTCTATTATATTAAAAGACTATAAGTTGCAATTTAGTGAAAAAGTTATAGCGAATAAAAGTTATAGGGAACACATAAGTGATTTAGCATAAAAGTTAAGACCTTCTGCAAAACCTATTGCTAAATGGCAATTTTGTGGTCTATGCTCCTCACATACATTTAGTATGCTGCGGTGCTCGACTGCACTTCTCCTAAAAACTGCTGATCACAAATAGGTTTTGCAGAAGGTCTAATATATAAAAGCTAAGCATGAGTTATGCTAAAAAAAGCATAGATTTGTTGCTAGAATAGAAAAGGCATTGGCAACAATTTCTATCCTATTTGGATTATACCAAAAGATTACTCAATTTTTAATTGAAAATCAAATCGTTCTTCCACTAAAGTTAAATAAATCTCTATTTTTTATGCTATTAGATTTTGAAAAACCCATTGTAAAACTTGAGGAAAAGCTTGCCAGAATGCAAGAAGCGGCTAAAGCACAAAATGATCCAGCGCTTATGGCTTCAATTGCTAAATTAGCTGGTGATATAAAAGCATTACAAAAAAGAACTTTTCAAAACCTAACCAGGTGGCAACGGGTTCAGCTGGCCCGTCATCCAGATAGGCCTTATACACTTGACTACATCGAGCAGATTACAGAAGATTTTATTGAATTACATGGGGACCGTTTTGCAGGAGATGATAAAGCAATGGTGGGTGGATTTGGCACCATAAATGGGCAAACGATGCTATTCATTGGTCACCAAAAAGGGAGAACTACAAAGGAACGCCAAATGCGGAACTTTGGGATGCCAAATCCAGAAGGATATCGAAAAGCACTCCGTTTGATGCGTTTGGCAGAAAAATTCAACAAACCGATTGTTACCTTTATTGATACACCTGGTGCCTATCCAGGACTGGAAGCAGAAGAGCGTGGACAAGCAGAAGCGATTGCCAGCAATATTCAGGCGATGTTTGGGCTACGTGTACCGATTATATCGATTGTGATTGGAGAGGGCGCATCAGGTGGAGCTTTAGGGATTGCAATAGGTGACTATGTACTTATGCTGGAACATACCTGGTATTCTGTTATTACACCTGAATCTTGTTCTTCTATTCTCTGGAAGAGTTGGGACTATAAGGAACAAGCGGCCGAAATGCTACAAATAACTGCTAAAGACATGTCTAGATTTCGTCTAATAGATGGGCTGATTAAAGAGCCCATGGGGGCGCACATAGAGACTTACTGGCCGCAGCAGCCCTTGTTAAGGAAAGTATCCTCAACCATCTAGAAAAATTATCCAGCAAGCCTATAGACACCCTACTCCAAGAGCGAACCGAGAAGTTTTGCGCCATGGGCAAAATTGGTTAAGCTATATGCAACCAAAGACGCTAAAGGAAGCATTTGATTTTTTCCCAGGTGTATGGAAAATAGCTAGGCGTATAACCGCAAAGATTCCGCAGCAAAATGCTATAGCGCATGGCTATGGATTTTTTATAGCATCAACCCCTCATTTAATACTATATTCAGAAAAAGTTGCCATACACTACTTCAATACTACGCATATAGGCAGGCAACAGTATCAATATAGATACGATATAGCTAAGTCTTCTTTATCTAAACACTTTCATGACGGAAGATTAGACCTTCTTCAAAACCTATTTGTGATCAGCAGTTTTTAGGAGAAGCGCAGTCGCCAGCATACTATAAATGTATTTGAGGAGCATAGACCACAAAATTGCCATTAGAAATAGCTTTTTGCAGAAGGTCTAGTTACTTCTTTATAAGACATGCGTGTATATACACTTGTTATGCGATAACATTTTAATGGGCCATCAACCTGATACATGATATGCAATCTATCCGCTTCAAAAATATAGTTTGATAGGTATCTATCTTGAATGCATAGATGTGCACCATTGAGTTGACCATCTAGTAGATGTAATCTATAAAACAATAGCCCTTCTGCAAAACCTATTTCTAATGGCAATTTTGTGGTCTATGCTCCTCAAATACATTTAGTATGCTGGCGACTGCGCTTCTCCTAAAAACTGCTGATCACAAATAGGTTTTGAAGAAGGTCTAATCTTGGAAATAACCAGTCAACAATTGATAACACTTTACATGGCCATTCTGTAATGCCAAATAAGCAGGTGTTTTGTTAAACTTATTTTTCATTGATAAAGCCCCTGCCCTGATGAGTTCTTGCACCACTTTAATATGGCCATTCTGAGCAGCAAGGTGTAATGGTGTGTTTTTATACCGGTCTACCACGTTAATTGCTGCTTTTGCACTTAGAATAGCGCGCACACAGACTTCACAACCATTTTGAGTAGCAGTGTGTAAAAGGGTTTCTCCATTCTTTCTTCTAATATTTACCTTTGCACCATGACGTATAAGCGATAAAACACAATCGACATGGCCATTCTTAACCGCAGCATACAAAGGGGTCTCATTCAATTTATTGGCGCTATCTAGCTTAGGCTTGTTTTTAACAACCTTACCTAGAAGCGGCTGACTTGCCACTTTACTTTTGAGCTTTTTAGTGATGGAATCCTCCTTCTGATCAGCTTCAATCAATGCCTCTAAACAGTCCAAATGGCCATTAGCAGCTGCTAGATAAAGCGGGGTTTCCTTCTCGTGGTTGCATACCCTAACCTTTCCACCTGCTTGTAGCAATGCTTTCAAACAAGCTAGGTGTCCTCGCTTTGCCACTACATGCATCGCTGTAGCACCTGATTTTTTTGCAGTATTTACTTTAGATTTTGCTTCGATCAGTGCTTGCAAAGTAACCAAGTCGCCTGTTTTTGCAGCTACATGTAGAGGTATGATGCCCCATTGATTGGCGGCATCAACTGGCGCGCCAGCTTTTATAAGTGCTAAACTAGCAGCTATGTTTTGAAATACAACAGCTAAATGAAGGGGCGTATTTTTAAATTGATCTATAATAGAGAGGTTGACACCAACTGCTAAAAGTGATTCTAAACATTTTATATTGCCGCTTTTGGTAGCCATATGCAATGACGTAAATCCTATATTGGTTGTGGCATGGGGGTTTGCACCCGCTTTTAACAACCTATCTAAGCAGCCATCGTGTCCATAAAAAGCACTGAGGTGCAGCGGCGTTTTATTATGGAAGTCTCGCACATTAACAGCTGCTCCTGCCTCAATAAGCTGCGCTACACAAGCAGTATGGCCTGATCGAGCAGCCCAATGCAAAGGCGTTCGTTGCTTTTCACCTACTAGCTGTACATATGCCTCATTGACCGCTACCAATGCTTTCAAACAATCGCTTTTACCATACCGAGCGGCTATATGTAGCGGGGTATTGTGTGCTGTATCGCAAGCAGATGGGTTACCACCTGCTTTTAATAATAGATTTAAACAGGCCAAGTGGCCACCTAAAGCTGCAGCATGTAAGGGTGTATTGAACCCTTCTAGTGCATGCACATCTGCCTTATGCTGCAATAGCTCTTTTACCACACCTATTCTGCCATGTTGAGCCGCTAAGTAAAGGGGGGAAATACCATTTGGTGTAAGCGCATTGACATTCGCATGGTGATGGATTAACAAACGTATAGCCTCTACATTACCACTTTGAGCAGCAGTATGTAAAGGGGTTAGCTTATCGTCATAGGTAAATACCTGCACTTTGGTACCTGCTTTTATTAAAGCTTGGACAGCTAAACAAGAGCCTGATAAGGCAGCATAATGTAAAGGTGTACAACCATCGTTATCAAACCAATGTACATTTGCTCCTTTTTGAATCAAATAGTTGATAGATGGCACGTGACCAGCTTTTGCAGCGACATGCAGGGGCGCTCTACCTTGACAATCGGGGAGCCGAACAGCGGCACCAACGGCAATAAGTTCCCGAATAACGGCTAAGTGTCCATTCTGAGCAGCAAAATAGAGCGGCGTTCTGCCCAGGTAATCTAATATATTGATATCAGCACCTACATTAATAAGCTCTTGAACACAAAGCAAATGCCCCCTGGCAGCAGCAATATGCAATGCGCTGATTTTATTTTTATCCAATACCTTCACATTTTTGCCAGCAGCTATTAAAGAACGAATCTGCGTTACATCCCCCTTAGCAGCTGCTCGGTGCACCTCTATAGGTTCTATTATAGGTATCGATTTGTCTAGACTAAGCTTATCAACTGACTTAGTCACCTGCTCGCTCTTGCCATAGGTAGGATATATAGCACCTATAGACAACCAAATTAGAGATAATAGGATTTTTTGGTTAAGCATATAGTATATAAGGTTTTGAACAAAATAAGCATAGCTTCCCAATAAAAGGAATTTGTTCAGACTAGTAGTAAAAAAGGAATTTTTATCTTACTTTTTGCTTGATCAAAAAGTAAGCAAAAAATCAAGCCCTCGGCAAAAAGTTGCGGAACCCACCCCTTACAGCTGGAAAAACAGAATACGCCCACTGCGCGGGCTTCAAAGGAAACTGTTTTTCCTAATCATCTGTAAGGGGTGGGTGCTAATTTCGCAACTTTTTACAGGGGCATTTTCCTACTATGGCCATAACGTTAAACGAATACAATAAACATACGCCTTTAAGATAAGCAAACCGAAACCGAAAATATATGAAGTATTAAAAACCATTCATCTTAATGCAAGAAACTATTGTAAGATGAAACCTGACGCATCAGATTCCTAATTTTGGTACGACTTAATAGATTTGGATAAGCTCTCCAAATTAATATAAGGATCAATATTTTTTATTCCAGTTAATTGTTGAGCAGCATCCCGGTTTTGCCCAAGTATCTTAGTATACAAGTAAGATTTGTTGCACTTTCTGAATTTGTTTTCTGCAGAAAATAAAATAAGTATATCCTTTATCTGATTTTTATCTAATCCAATATGTTGTAGTGTCGCTGTGACTGCATGAGGATAGCACGTATATGCACTAATAACCACTTTATGACCTGCTTCTAAAGAATCAACGATGAGTTTTTTATATTTTTCAGTATCAGATTTGCCTTTTAATAGTAATTTAGTTGTATCCTTTACAAGTTTCTTATTATAGTTAGGATTTATGAAGGCATCTTTAGAGATGCTTTTGTCAAATGACCATATGTCACCTTGTTGCATAATATACGGACCTAAAATATTGCGGCCTTCAGAATCGTATTTAAAATACGATTCTCTATCATCTAAATTTAATTTGAGCTCCCCATCGGAAAAAAAATACTCAAAATCAATAAAAACGAACTTTTTAGATGCATTATTTTCCTGATTTTCTTGGCCTGCAATACCAGTACTTTTCTGGACTTCTTGCTGATCCATGCTTAAATTTTTATTTAAACAGTTACACCCTACTGTGAAGTGTGCTGCATATGCAAATGCAAAAACGCTTAAACCACGTTTTATGTGTTTGATCTTCATAGTTATATTGTATTATTTATTATTGTGGTACCAAATCTAAGACTAAAGTTATAATGCATTCAGAATGCTATTCAAGCGAATTTTTCAGGCGCTACCCCTTCAGTGCCGCTAAGCTTGGTAGTTTTCTATCTGCTGCAATATAGGCCAGCAATGCCCCTCCGCCTGTGGAAATATAGGAAACTTGATTTTCATATCCTATTTGTTTAATGGCAGCAGCGGTATCTCCACCACCCACTATACTATAGGCACCCTGCTGCGTAGCCTTTGCAATCGCCTGGGCAATGGCCACTGTACCAGCCATACATTTATCCCATTCAAATATCCCCATAGGCCCAGCCCATAATATCGTCTTAGCCGCTAGAATTATTTCAGTAAAATCTGCGCGCGCAACTGGTCCAATATCTACCACATAAGACCCAGGGGGTATATCCGCAAGGGATAAGGTAGAGAGCGCACTTTGTTCATTCATTTCAGAAGCAACTAAGCCATCTGCCGGCAACCACAATTGACAACAACTATCACGCAGTGCATCAAACAATCTACTTGCAATCGTCTTTGCTTGCTCATCAGTATCGGAAAGGTGTGTAGCCTGCTTTGTTTTTGCATGATAAAAAGGGAATATCAGCCCTCCGCCAATCAATATATGGTCTACATAACGCATTAAGCCTTCAATGGGCTTTGCCTTATCTACCAGTTTACTTCCGCCCATAATAGCAACGACAGGCGCTTGTTCCCTTGAAAAAAGCTTATCAATAGCCGCTATTTCTTGTTGCAATAAGTAGCCTGTATATCGTTCCTTAAAATAAGTAGGTAGCAAACTAATAGAAACATGGTTTCTATGAAAGGTTCCAAAGGCTTCATTGATATAGACATCTGCTAATGCAGCCAATGCTTGCGCAAAACTGCTACTCCCTGCTGTTTCTTCTGGATAAAAACGAACATTTTCAAGTAATAAAACACTACCTGGTGCTAGCGCGTTTATTTGTTCCACGACCGCTGTGCCTATACAGCTGGGTGCAAACACAATAGGTTGCTGCAATAGGTTAGTCAATGTAGGCAAAAGCCTGTTTAATGAATAACGTGCTGCATAGCCCTCTTTAGGTCTTCCAAAATGAGAGAGCAAAATAGCTATGCCACCATCCGCTATTACTTTTTGAATCGTTGGCAAACTGCTTCGAATGCGCCGGTCATCAGTAATGATACCCTGGTCAGTTATGGGCACATTAAAATCAACCCGTATGAGGACTTTTTTATCTTTAAAAGAGACTTCTTGAATGCCAACCATGAAAATTTATAATGATATGCAAAAATATAATTTTGCTTATAGACCCAATGCCATCTTTCGATTAATATGTTCCAGAATATCGTTTAACTGAGTTTGATAATTTAATCCATAACAGTATCCCCAAAGGGCAAATACATCTCCTTCCTGGTCTGTTTGATGGCATTTAAACTTCCATTTTTTACTTACCTTTCCAAAGTAAATGGATATTCTTGAGGAAGATTTAGATTGGTAATTGCCTTCTACATTGACTGGATCAAATCCAGAAACAAGAGACCCAATTAAAGAAACCTCATTGATTCGTTGGAGAATCATCTCTTTTGTTTTTAGCTTAACTTGATCTATTTTATGCTCTTCCACAGGCTTTTTCTCTACTACAGATTTCATTCTTTATCATTGATCACTTTAGAACGCTAACTTTTTAGCTCATAAATTTAATAAATATTTTGATAATCCTATAAAAAAACATTTTCATTTAGCAATCAAGTTTCAAAAAGCAATCGTGTGGAGAAATAGCCTGAGGAGAACTTTTTATGCTGATGCGATTATACACTAAGACCTTCTGCAAAACCTATTTCTAATAGCAATTTTGGTGTCGAAGCTTGTCTATGCTCCTCAAATACATAGTATGCTGCCGTGCTCGACTGCGCTTCTCCTAAAAACTGCTGATCACAAATAGGTTTTACAAAAGGTCTATGTTTTGGTATGTTTGTAGATAGATCCTTATTTTAGTGCAACCAAGTCATCTAGATAACTGACCAGATTTGTAGCTACTTTGCCTAAAGCATGGACAGAAGAATTTTAAAAGCATGAAAAGCCTTAAGACTGATTTAGATTTAAATGCAATATACCCTCCTTCCGATACGATTCAAGAAAAAGCATATGTCTCCTCATTGGAGGAATACCTAAAGAGATATAGCGCCTCTATTGAGGATCCTGTTCAGTTTTGGAAAAAAATAGCCGCACAATTTTTTTGGAAAAGGCAACCAACCGGTCCATTTCTAAGCTATAATTTTGACCTAAAAAAAGGACCCATTTTCACCAAATGGATGGAAGGTGGCTTAACAAATGTTTGTTACAACTTAGTAGATAAACCCATTCAAGAGGGGTATGGCGATAAGATCGCCTACTATTGGGAAGGGAACGAGCCAAGCGAACAAAAACAAATCACCTACCAAGCGTTGCTTAACGCTATTTGTAAATGTGCAAATGTGCTAAAATCGCTAGGCATACAAAAAGGGGACAGGGTAGCCATCTACATGCCCACCACTATAGAGGCTATAGTAGTGATGTTAAGTTGTGCACGCATTGGTGCGGTCCACACTGTTATTTTTACAGGATTTTCAGCAGATGCACTAGCAGAACGCATCATAGCGGCAAAAGCAAAGCTCTTGGTAACAGCTAACGGAACATTTCGTGGAACAAAATTTATTGCGCTCAAATCAATTGCAACCCAAGCATTGATCCAATGTAAAGCGGCTGGTCATCCACTCCACCACTGTATTGTTTTCAATCGACTGCAAACCACTCCACAAACCGAACCCATACCCGATATCCCATGGGACGATTCCATAGATCTCGCGTGGGACACATTGATGGCACCTGTATCAGATCTATGTGAACCTGAGTGGGTGGATGCTGAAGATCCATTATTTATACTCTATACAAGCGGATCGACTGGAAAGCCCAAAGGTTTATTGCATACAAGTGGAGGTTATTTATTGTATGCAGCAACCCTATTTAAATATGCATTTGACTACCACCCAGAAGATCTATTTTTCTGTTCTGGCGATTTAGGATGGATTACAGGCCATACCTTTAATGTGTATGGTGCACTGGCCTGTAGAAGCACCTCTGTTATATTTGATGGCATTCCAACCTATCCAGATGGAGGCCGCTTCTGGGATTTGATTGATAGATATAAGGTAACGACATTTTATACAGCGCCCACTGCGATTCGTACCCTTATGAAACTCGAGTCGTCTTATGTTACAAACTATAGTAGAGCCTCTTTGCGCATACTTGGTTCAGTGGGTGAACCGATTGATCCTGCAACCTGGGCCTGGTTTTACCAAGTAGTTGGGGAAAGCCGATGTCCCATCATTGACACCTTTTGGCAGACAGAAACAGGTGCACCCATTATTTGTCCGCTTCCTGGCGTTACGCCATTGAAACCTGGATCTGCTACACTCCCTTTTTGGGGCATTCTGCCCACCATCGTTGATGACGATGGCGTTGAAATTATAGGTGAAGGAAAGGGCCATCTCGTTATCAAAAATCCCTGGCCAGGCATGGCACGGACCATTGATGGCCATCATGAACGATTTGAGTCTACCTACTTTAAGCCATACAACGGATATTACTATACAGGCGATGGTGCAAGACGTGATGCAGATGGTTATTTTTGGATTATAGGTAGAACAGATGACATGTTGAATAGCTCCGGTCATTTACTATCAACCGCCGAGATTGAATCCGCATTGATGCAACACCCATCAGTGGCTGAAGCAGCTGCCGTCTCTGCACCACATCCCATAAAAGGCGAATCCATCCATTGTTTTATTGTATTAAAAGATAGATGGTTATATGATCACATCATTGAATCTGAGATCAAATCAATCATTGGAAATAGGCTAGGCGCCTTTGCCATTCCAGACCTGATCCACCCTGTACCCGCTCTACCTAAAGTAGCCTCTGGAAAAATAATGCGCCGACTACTCAGAAAAATAGTTCGGCAAGAAGTGCATTTAGGTGATACCTCAACACTAGTTGATCCAACTATTGTCCATCAGCTGCGCAAGCTGACCCAGCATAAAGTTAAAATTTTTTAATGGGCACATGGGGTAATTCCACCTATTTTGTACCTTTATATAACTTTTCTCTGGTTGCTGCCTGTGCTACTTGAAGGCCTTACCAATAGATTATAGCGTAATATGATCCTATCAATATGAAACAAAAAACACCAATTGCTACCAATGATGCTGCAACAAACAGCCTACCCAAACAGCCTGGTACGGACAATCCTTTGTTGCATAGAAAACTATATATAGAAAGCTACGGCTGTCAAATGAATTTTTCCGATAGTGAAATAGTCGCTTCTATTATGGCTCAACAAGGTTTTGTTTTTACAGACCAGTATCATGAAGCAGATCTTATTCTCATCAACACATGTGCCATTCGGGACAAAGCTGAACAAACGATTCGAAACAGACTACTCGTTTTCAACCAACAAAAGATAAAACAACCAGATCTTATTGTAGGTATATTGGGTTGTATGGCAGAACGGCTTAAAACGCAATTGCTAGAAGAGGAAAAAGTAGTTGACTTGGTAGCAGGTCCAGACGCCTACAGAGACCTGCCCAGATTAATTAGTCAAGTAGATCAAGGGCATAAAGCGGTCAATACCTTTTTGTCTAAAGAAGAAACCTATGCCGACATTGCGCCCATTCGGTTGCATTCAAGTGGTGTAACCGCTTTTATCTCTATTATGAGGGGATGCAATAATATGTGCTCTTTTTGTATTGTTCCCTTTACCAGAGGGCGTGAACGGAGCAGAGATCCCTATTCTATAGTCCAAGAAGCTAAAACATTATTTGAGTCAGAATATAGAGAAATTACCCTTTTAGGGCAAAATGTAGATTCTTATAAGTGGAATGCATCTATAGCAGCTCCTGCATCCCTGGATGATGCATCCGGCAATCAGACAATTCACTTCTCCCAATTACTAGCCATGGTAGCTGAGATTGACCCTAAGTTAAGGGTACGTTTTTCCACCTCTCACCCTAAAGATATGACCGATGAGGTGTTATATACGATGAAGAGATATGATAATATCTGTAAGCACATCCACCTCCCTGTTCAAAGTGGCAATAGCCGCATCTTAAAGCTTATGAACCGTACCTATGATCGCGCATGGTATATAGAAAGAATTCATGCGATTAAAAATATTTTAGGGCCATCCTGTGCCATTTCTTCTGATATGATCGCAGGGTTTTGCTCCGAAACAGAGGAAGAACATGCCGATACACTCTCCTTGATGGATTATGTGCAGTATGATTTTTCTTTTATGTTTTACTATTCCAGCGACCAGGTACATTAGCCGCCAGAAAATATCCAGACGATGTTCCAGAAACCGTTAAAAAACGTAGATTAAGTGAAATTATAGCCAAACAACGTGAACATGCTTTGATGCACAATCAAAAAAGCATAGGTCAAGTCCACCAAGTGTTAATTGAAAAATGCTCTAAAAAGTCAGCAGCATTCTTCCAAGGTAGAACCAGTCAAAATAAGATCGTTGTATTCCCAAAGGGGAGCTATAAAATAGGAGACTATGTAGCTATACAGATTACAAGTTGCAATGCAGCTACCCTATTTGGCACCCTGTTATCTTAAGCATACAAGGCTATGAAAAAAGAGCTTCAATACATCAAACAGCGGTTTAATATTATTGGCAATGCCCCATTATTGAATAGAGCCATTGAGATAGCCATGCAAGTAGCTGCTACCGATCTATCTGTTTTAATTACTGGTGAAAGTGGTACCGGCAAAGAATCTTTTTCAAAAATCATTCATGCACTCAGTCCCTACCGGCATGGTAACTTTATAGCCATTAACTGTGGAGCCATTCCAGAAGGCACAATAGACTCTGAGCTTTTTGGCCATGAAAAAGGAGCCTTTACCGGTGCCTTAGAAAACCGAAAAGGCTATTTTGAAGAAGCCAATGGCGGCACCATTTTTCTAGATGAAATAGGTGAAATGCCTTTGGGCACACAAACCAGACTTTTACGCGTCCTAGAATATGGAGAATATGTAAAAGTAGGTGCCTCCAGCGTACAAAAAACGAAAGTGCGTGTAGTAGCCGCTACACATGTAGACCTACTCCATGCCATTAGGGAAGGAAAATTCCGAGAAGACCTGTACTACAGGCTTAATACAGTCCCCATTCACATACCTCCGCTGCGTGAACGAGGTGCAGATATTATACAATTATTTCATAAGTTTTCCAGTGATTTTGCTGCCAAATATCGCACTAAACCCTTAGAAATCAGCTCAGATGCAAAAGACATTTTACATACCTACCCATTTCCAGGTAACATTCGCCAATTGAAAAATATTGTTGAGCAAATGGCACTCCTTGAAGAGGTAGTTATGGTTACACCCAAGATAATAGAAAAGTATTTACCCAAAGCGCAAAGCCATACCTTACCAGTGCTTTATAAGAAATGGAACGATAATGGGCTGCTTGAAAAAGAATATATATATCCTATCCTCTTTGATTTAAAAAGGGACATCGCAGAACTAAAAGCGTTAATGTTTAATTTTATGGAGTCTAATGCCATTAAAAATCCTATTGTAAAAGAGCATACCAGGCTATGCGGAACCTACCATGCGCAAGAAAATAAAGAGATCCATTTTTTGGATACAGCGCAATCCTTTAAAGAAGATCATGTAAATTGCATAACAGCGTCTACAGAGAACCTTTCTATTGAAGCCCAAGAACAAGCATTAATTCGTAAATCTCTAAAAAAAAACAATGGAAATCGTAAAAGTGCAGCTGATGATTTAGGGATTTCTGAAAGAACGCTCTATCGAAAAATTAAACAATATGAGATTGAAGAGTCTGATTTTAAGAAGTAGTTTATACTTGACTTTTAGCTTATTATGGAGCTGTGGTCTTTTTACGTTCTCAGGTGTTGCGCTCTCTCCTGATGTGAAGACCTTTTCCATTCAGACCTTTCATACAGAGGTTTCAGATGGCCCAATAGATATGCCAAGCAATCTTACTGAAGCGCTTAAAGAAAAGCTATCGCGCTCAACACCTTTAACAAGAGAAGAAAAGGATGGAGACATTCAATATGAAGGCATCATCAAGTCCTTTTCATACCGTACAACCTTCAGTACAAAAAGTGACAATAATGACACCCCTAAAGAAGTACAACGTTTAACCATAACCATAGAAGTCTCTTTCATCAATCGTTTTGATGAGGAAGCCTCCTTTAAGAAAAAACAATTTTCGGCTAGCGAAGATATACTTTATACTGAAAATCAATTAGAAAAAGAACCAGAGTTGGTTAAAAAAATTTTTACTAAACTAGTGGATGAGATTTATAATAAGTCATTAGATAACTGGTAAGATTCAAATTGTTTTTACCATGCAAGTTCAAAAACTATTAAAATTATTGGGGCAACCTGCAGCGCTTTTGCAGGCAGATGTACCTGATCTAGAAGCGCTTATACAAAGATACCCTTATTTCTACTTAGCTCATGCGCTCCTTGCCAAGGCAGCTTATACGGAGGAGAAAGATGCAGCAAACGATGCGGTTCAAAGAGCGGCTACCTATGCTATTGACCGCACCCATTTCCGCAAATGGTTGGACAACAAACTCCCTGCCCTACCCATTGTTAGCAACACCAACGCTAAAGCTACGCAGGAACCATCTGCTACCATTAATAACTATTTAGAGACAATTGCTAAAAAGTCGCTTCAAAAAAGTACAAATGAAAATAGCGTCAAACAGTTCTCTATTATAGATAATATTTTAAATAAAAATTTACAGTTTGATCCCTGCATAGAAGTAGTGCCATTACATGACGAAGCAACGGTAGATCTTTCAGCGCAGGGTACTACTTTAGATGATCGTTTTGCAACTGAAACATTAGCTAGAATAATGGTCCAACAAAAAAAATACAAACGTGCCATTGAAATTTATAGCCATTTAATGTCAAAACATCCTGAAAAAAAATCGTATATTGAAGGCATCATCTCTAGCTTAAATAGTAATCTTTAATTATGTCTATATTCAATCTGCTTACTATACTTATTATTATCGTAGCCATTCTATTGCTTGGTGCAATTCTGCTGCAAGAACCTAAAGAGCGCATTGCCCCTTCTGGTGGAGGTGCGGCTTCTGTGCAACGCATTGGCATTAATCAAAAGGCAGATTTTTTAGAAAAAACTACTTGGGTGCTGATCGGGTTATTGCTTTTTTTAACCCTCTTGTCCTCTATCTTTCTTAAAGATGCACCACAGCTGAATAGCAGTCCCAATCTCGCTAAAGCGCAGGAAGCACAAGCATCAAATGATACAGCAGGTCCAAGCGCTACGGATGATGCAGCTACTGAGCAAGCAGATCAAAAGCCTCCATCTAATGAAACAGCGCTTCCACCACTGAAAAGTAACTGCTAAAATAGAAGCCGGCTGCTGATTTTTTTTAAACAAAAAAGGTTATTTGTATGAAAGTAATCAACATAATAAAATACACCTTAGCCTGCTTCGCCTATTTTCCCCATTCATCCAGCGCCATTGGACCCGCTACGGGGCCATCTTTGGGTATAAGTGGGTTCCATACTCATTTCGACTCAAAACACCCACTCGAAAAAAAAGTTACCATCGGCAATCTGGCCTTACAGATGGGATGGTTTGTCAAACTAGATCTTGGGCTTTTATATGCTAAGCTAGACGGATTATTTGTATTAGATTGGCATAGATTACCCCATACATTACAGCGCGACCATTTCCAATACCTTACCCTACCTTTAACAGTTGGTATGCCTGTTTTGAGCATATTTCGTCCTCATATTGGCCTTGTTTTCCGAGTACCTTTGTATGGCTTAGATCATACAAGCCATCAAGGCAATGAGCTTATAGAAAGATATAAAGAAAAAATCAATGGCTATATATTAGGCTTGGGTATAGATATAAGCAACCTTATAATCGATATCCATTGGGAATTTGCACAATCATCACTAACTAGAAATGCTATAAGCGACACCTTAGTGGATGGCCACAAGGAGCATAGACCGCAGCAACTTACCTTAAAGATCGGTTACAATTTATTAGGCTGGTAAAAAGGAAGAGGGGTAAGAACAGTAGTACTAGGTGAGATAGAAAAACAGATTAGATTATTTGCTTTTTGCTAGATAAGTTTATAAAATTGTTTAATAGACCTTCTTCAAAACCTATTTGTGATCAGCAGTTTTTAGGAGAAGCGCAGTCGCCAGAATACTAAATGTATTTGAGGAGCATAGACCACAAAATTGCCATTTAGCAATAGATTTTGCAGAAAGTTTAATGAATTTTTCTACGTAGTAGCCGACATTCCTCACAAAATTGTTTAATTATGTATTTAAAAAAGTTGCTAAATAAAAATAATTTTACTATATAAAAGAGGATCAGCAGATGCCGAATCGTAGAGCACGCTTATAGAAGTTGTCATTTGCTTGTAAACCAGGCTTTATACTAATCATTTTCAAAAGTACTTTACGTTTTTGATTTGTTAATGTAAAAATAAAATTCGGTATGTAACTCCTGGATCTGGCCATAAACAGCCTAATAAAGTGCTGTTTGAATATAAACTAATATGTTCTCAATGTTGACCCTTCATATATGTATATAGTTTATTGTTGATAACCAAGCAAATAATAAATATAAAAATTTATTTTTTTATGCGGAATATCGGTAGTAGCATTACTTTTCTTAAAAATGTTTATATGCAGCAAATATAGATGATTAAAAAAGGGGATTGCTAACGCTAAATATAGACTTTTTAAATGCTAAAAAGCACTAGCGTAATTTCAACCATATTTTTAGACTTTGAATAGCTTACTTCCGTAACCTTAAGTTTTAACTTTTAACAAATTCAAATCAAGTGTTCGGTAGCAGTAGCCTTTTAAAAGAAGTCTAATCAACAGATATACACCTATGACTACATCTGATATCAGTGCTAAGAATACTAAAAACGAAATATTCGAAGCTTACCAAGAAGTTTTACAACAACTAAAAGAATCTAAAAAGAGCAACAAAATGGCTGTTCAACCTAAACCAAGTGAACAAGTAATGCTTAACCGGGCTGCTCAGCAAACTCCTGATGGAATTATCAATGATATAGCTGGGCTAAAGTTGTTGATAGGAAAATCTTTAGAAACTTTGGAAAATCAGCTATTGAATGAGCAGAAAAAACTTGCCGAATTACAACAAGCCATTACACTAAAAACAGCAGAACTGGAAGAAACGTATGGGATTCAAAAAAACGCCGATACCTTAGCAGCGCTCCTGCAAGCGCATCAGCAACGAAAAGAAACCTTTGAACAAGAAATGGTGAAACAACAAGCTATTCTTGATCAAGAAATGGCTCAAAAACGGTCTCGATGGAAAAAAGAGCAAGAAGAAATAGAAGCTTACCAAAAAGAACAAGCTTTAAGCCAAAAAACTATAAGACAACGTGAAGAGGAAGCCTATATTTATAAACGGGACATCGAACGACAAAAAAATCACGATCAATAATATATCAGAAAAACAAGCTTTAGAAAAAGAACTCGTTGAACAACGTGCTTTGCTCGAGAAAGATTATGCGGAGCGAGAAGCGAAAATACAGGCCAAAGAGCAAGAATTTGAAAGCTTAAAGAGTCAAGTTGAAACTTTTCCTCTAAAGCTTAAGCAAGCCGTGGAAGAGACGGAACAATCTGTAACCAATCGTCTGCAATTTCAGTATGATCATGAAATCAAACTCATGCAGAAAGAAATGGAAAGTGAACAGAAACTATACCATCAGCGTGTCACAGGACTTGAAGCCAAAATTGCTCAACAAGAACAACATATCAAGGAGCTTACCGAGAGTGCGCACCATGCCAGTCGCCAAGTCCAAGAAATTGCTGTTAAAGCGATTGAAGGTGCTGCTCAGCAACCAGCCTATCCGCCCCATTACTTAGATAAAAATTTAGAGAGCAGTAAATCTTAGGCTATGCATAACATGTCTGGATCGCTCTAAATAAAAGGAATAGGATATGGATTATAAAAAAGAAGATAAAAAACTAAAAAGAGCGGCGCAACAAGTAGATATTACTGAAAGTGTTCAAATCCCCATTGGGAAATCCAGTGTGAAGCAGATGATAGATGCTGGATTTTATGCAGATAAAACCGCTTATATCACTAAACTTTTTAAAGATGAGGGTACCTATTACTTCTTTATACGGCCACGTAGATTTGGTAAATCTCTACTCCTAGACACTATAGATCAAATCGCCAAAGGCAATAAAGCATTATTTAAAAGATGTATTATTTATGCAGATAAAACCTATAAGTGGAAAAGATATCCAGTGATTTGGTTGAATTTTTCGGAGTTAGCCAAAAGCAGTCCAGAGATGTTAAACAAGAGCCTTAATAGAAGATTATGTGATATTGCAGAGTTTTATGATGTACAAAATAGGATAAATATTTCAGTAGAGGAAGCATGCGAAGACTACCTAAAGAGGGTAATTAATTTGTTGAGTAAACTGGAAAATTATGAATCTACCCCTATTATCTTAGTCGATGAATATGATAGTCCGTTAATTTCTTGCGAAAAAGAGCAGTATGAAGCGGTACTTGCTGTGCTTAGTTCATTTTTTAAAGTTTTAAAAGGCAGTCAGAAAGACTGTAAATTTATTTTTGTAACAGGCGTAACTAAATTTCATTTATCTGGCCTTACCTCAGGGCCAACTCAGCCAATGACATATCCTTGCATGAGGATTATGCAGAGATATTGGGCTATACAGAAGAGGATATTGACAGCTTATTTCTTAGCAAGGATACAATTGTTCATCCAGTACTTGAAAAACTGAATAGAAAAAATACCCAGGAAGAAAAATACACACTTATTCAACTAAAGCAAGCGTTAAAAGACTATTATAATGGCTATTGCTTTACAATAGATAAAATCACAAGCGTTTATAACCCAGACTCTATATTAAAATTCTTTAAAGATAAATCATTTGGTAATTACTGGTCTAACTCTGGTAATCCTGCCATCTTACTACAACAAATAAAAAACAATATCAATAGATTTACTGTCCTTTGGGATCAATCTAGTTTTCCAATCAGTCAGCTAGACTTTGAAACCCCAGCAGGCGCTCTTTTCGAGATAGCTTTATTTCCTTTAATGTACCAAACAGGTTATCTGACCTTAGACCCTAATGGATTTAAAGCAGACACACGAGCAGATAAAAACGCAACGGACTACTATTTAAAGTTTCCAAATCAGGAAGTGCAATCTGCTTTAAAGCTGACTTTATCTAGGTTTGTAGTTCAAAAACAACAGGAAACAGGAATAGCATATAGCGATTCTATTTTAGAAGCATTAAGAAATGAGAAGTGGTGTGGCTTTTTAAATCTTATTAAAGGGGCTTGCTTATCTAAAGCAGGTTACCATTTTCTAGATAAAACAGAAAGGAGCTTTCATGGTGCTTTATATTCCTTTTTAAATGGTGTTTTTCATATCACGGAGGGGATGCAAGTGAATGCTGAGCTAGCGAGTGGATTAGGGCGTTTGGATATCGCCCTAGAGGATAACCTACACCAAACCGCTTACATTTTTGAGTTAAAAGTAGGAAAATCAGTTTCAGAAGCGTTACAGCAGATCTACGATAGAGATTACAGCATGTCATTCCATACATGCGCTAAAAAAGTATGCGTAGGGTTAAAATGTGATCCTGTAAGACTCAATATTACAGAAGCAGCTATTGAAGTACATCAACGCAATAAAGAACATGCCTTTCAGGTGATGCCACGCAAAAACTTTACGGTTAACGCTATGGGGTATTTTCAAGAAGTAAGGTAGAAAGACATGGAAAACGATACTGTCTTGTTTTCATAGGATACCTGTTCATCATTCCAGCCATTTCCAAGGGCATGCTTTTGCACAATCCTGTCCATCGAGTAAATGGACAATCATAATCTTTTTCACTTTAACCGTTCTTAATAATTTCCTCAAACTATTTTCTTTTTACTAATTTTTTTAATAGCATGATAGTTAAAGAGAAGTAGTCAAATTTTTGTATTTGTTTAGGCTGAATGGATACAAGAAGGCCTTAGCCAAACAATTAAATAAGCGTCTTGTAGAAAAAGCGTTACAGTCAGAAATAGATACGCATTTAGGTCATTAAGTATATGCGTATTTAGATACGCAATGGATTTTATAACAAGGTTTTATGCTTTTTTTTTACTGTTTATTTTTGCATCTTTTTATATACGGTTGCAATAATATAAGCATATAAGCAATCTTAATGCTGCAAATCAAACATCTAACTTGTACAGTTCTGAATCAGGTTATGATGGTGTTGACGTAACAAACAATCAATCAGTAATAGATCTAACATCTAATGTTATATTGAATGAATGGCATAAGGTGGTTGCTTCAATCCGGGATCGCAATGTCAATTTGCTTAAAGCAATCTTTTTTGACGCTAATTAAAGAGCTCAAGCAATCCAATAATAAGTATATAGCCAAAATTTCAATGTTAAAGATACAAGATGAAAAAGGAAACACCTTAATGCATATTATAGCGGAAAAAGGATACCATAATTTTTTAAAACTGATCTTAGGGTACTTATATACATGTTCATCTAAAAATCTAGAAAATATAAAGCACGATATAAAGAAAATTTTAAATATAAAAAATAACGAGTCATATACTGTGCTTCATACTGCAACTATACATAATCATAAAAGTTTTATTAAGATTTTGTTCGATCATGGATATATATCAAAGGATAACGCAGAGGATGCTATTCTTGTTGCACTTGAGTTTACTAATTATCCTGCCAACAATGCGGTTAAATTGTTACAGGAGTACATTGAAAAGCAATATAACAGTAATGATATATTAGAAGAGATTGTTCAATCCACTATTGTCAATCAAGGTAATGACTTAACAGAAGAAGATAATAATATTAATCATGTAGCAAACAATGGGAGAACCCCATGTACGGTTGAAGGATGCAAGAAAGATTTCGTCAAACGAGAGTCCTTATCTCAGCATATCAAAATCGTCCACAAAGGTGAAAGAACCCCATGTACGGTTGAAGGATGCAAGAAAAATTTCTATAGTCGAGGTAACTTATATAGGCATATTAAAAGCGTCCACAACGTAATATATTTCAACTAATTTTGCTACATCCATAACTGAATCCTTTGATAATTTGGTAAAAAACCTTACATATAGCTTTATATTCAAATTTAAAACTCAAAGGAGCTTTTTTAACAGATTGCTTCACTAATCTAATCCAGAATTCAGGTTACTAAAATGGAAAGGCAGACAGACAATCAAATGAAAACAACTAGTGCCAACCAAAAAGGAGAAAATATTTTTGCTCCCTTTTCAGGGCAACTAGCAGTAGATCGAAATCTACAGTATATACCTACACGTACACCTAGTGAATTAAAAGAATATATAACAACTAAAGTATCTAAAAGGAAATCAAAAATTGATGCATTGAATAGCGCAGTAGGCTATCCTTCTCCTTATCATTTTGCTTCATTCGCTGAGAAAGCATATGAAGACTATAATAAAAAAACAACAAAAGAAGATGAAAAAGGCTTAACCGATGGATGGCCGGATGAACCGCCCGATGACTGGTCATTATTTACTACTTCCAAATTTGCTGAGAAAGCAGATGAAGCCTACAACGAAGAAACAACAAAAGAATATGAAAAAGGTTTACCAGATGAATGGGAATTATTGACTATTGCCAATAATCCTGGTATGCTTAATGGTTATTTTGGTGCAGCTTATTGGCATCCGGAAAGGGAACAAATTGTTATTGCCCATCGAGGAACTGAGCCTACGAATTTAGGGGCAGATTGGACTGACATAAGTGGAGTGATTTTTGGCAGATATGTTGATCAGATGAATGCTGCTAGTACATTTTCGCACCATATTCTGAGTGTATTAGAAACAGTTAACCAAGAGTACGGTACAAACTTTAAAATGGACTTTACCGGTCATTCGCTAGGCGGATGGCTCGCACAGATTACCACTTTTACAGTAAAATATCTTACTGTAGATGCTACCAACAGCTGTTTTGTAAAGGCAGATCAAGAAGGTTACCATGCCCACACGGTAGTTTTTGATAGTCCTGGCTGTAAGACAATGTTAGCTCAGATGCAGGACAGTTTTGCTGTGAGATATGATAAAGATCATGCACTTCCTATAACTACTTTAGATATTAATAGCTATCTATCTGCTCCAAATCGAATTAATACTTGCAACGCACATGTGGGAAAAATATATCGCATTTTTGTTGATCTTTCAGACATGACATATTTAAAATCATTGTTTTCCTATAACACAGCAACGCATAGTATTGATAAAATACTAAAAACATTTGACCCTGAAACAGGTCAAGTTTATAAAGATGAATCAGGTAGATTAAAAATACAAGAAGTAGTAGATTGGCCAGTTGATAGCTATTTTGGAGGAGAATACAAAGCGTTTTTTAAGTGGGCAAAGCATCTTAATAAATATCATCCAGACCCAAGATCAGATGAGTTTCAAACTGAACTGCGTAGAAAAAAAGGTTATTATCCTATTAGGTATCAAACTAAAACGTTTAACGAGCGAGCATGTAGCATTAATGTTTGTAGCCAATCGGAACAAGAAGTTTTAAAAAGTTATGAATTGCTGCGAAAATTTCCTAAGCTGTTTAATCCTGATTCTTTATTCAATCTGATTAGCGATGACACCGTCAAGGAAGAGGTGATACAGACATTAAATAGTTTTACTATTAAAAATGATATGATCAGTTGCGACTCTGCTGAAAACAAAGACAAACTCATTGCTTTAGTTAAATGGTTAGGGAAATTTTATTCCAATATAGTAGATGAAATAAAAAGGCAAGTTTCTGTGAAAGGGTTTAAAGATCAGGTATATCAACATCACTCTAATCAGTATCTTAAAGATATTAACAGCATTCTAAATCAACTGGATTTTAAAAATGATGACCATGCAGTTAAAGGCATACTAAAGAATTTCTTGGATAGTACCGATCAACAAGTTTGGCAGGTAGCTATTCAAGAAGATACCCGTTTATGTTTGTTTAGGGTATATAAAATACTAGAGCAAATAGCTCCAGAAGAACTAGCATTGAACCATTATTGCGATAAAAATAATCATACCATACTAAAACTAAGTAAACTATTGACAACCAATGAGATCATTGGTATACAAAGTCTGTTGGAATCAAAAACAGCTCCTCATCTGTTAATGGTCGAGTGTAATCCAAGTGATGTAAATGAACCTGAAGTTAAAAAAGTATTTACCAGTTTGTTCCAAAAAGTCAAAGATGGTGCTTTGAAACGTTCCATTAAGATTATTTTAATCACTAAACAAGATAATAGTGATAAGGGCTTACTTTTTAAAACACTCATCAATCAAAATTTAGATAATCAAAAATATATTGCAACAAAAGATCAAGGTTTCACTTGGAATGACTTAGCGCCTAAATCACAGGAAGTGCTTCTAGACAGATCAATACAATTCCAAGGAAAAAAGACAAGTATAAGGGAATTGATTCAAAGCAATGAAATGAATCAAATATTTGATTTTAACACATTAGTAAAGCTTATCAATAATGAAAAAATTGCAATAGGAAGTAAGCCATTAGGGATTAGTGATTCAGAAGGAGCCTATACTGAATTGTTTGAAGAAATTAACGAAGATACACTGAAAACAAATTTAGAGCATAACGCATCAGAAGTAATTTATGTCATTAGTGGGATCAATAGCGAAGATCAAAGTAATGTGCACAAAGTATGCATACCTAATCTAACGTTTGCAATGGACAATAGCAACGATAAGATTGATATGCTTACCTACTCGTATGTACCAGTACCTGGCTATAAAACCATACAACTAGTTGATCGTGCGTTTCAAGAAAGTAACTTTAAGGAAGTATGTCACAATCATTCAGACAAAAAAGTATATTGGATCAAGTGGGATGGATCAAAATTTATACTACAACAACTTTATAATCCTGACTTTTATATTCAGCGAAGTTTTAATAGGGTAGATAAGGTAGTTATTAAAAAAGATGTAAAAGAATCCCTCATCCAGGTAACAGGCGATCAATTTGTATGGAGTGGCAAAGATGATAAAGAACTTAAAATATTTCTTGACTTAGCGGATCATCCATTAGATAATAATCGAATATTTGTTATAAAAGCTACAGAAGATGCAAAGGCAATATTCAATGGACTTCATGGTACTGTGCACTGGTTGGAAGTAATAACCAGTGAAAGTACTGAGCAAATTATTTGGCGTGGTTCTAAAGGTTCATTCAGCAACTTACGTGAACACATTGATCCAGATCAGTGTAAAATATCCTTAGAAGAACAAGATAGCCTACTTCAATCTATTAAAGATCAACAAGTACTCATCATTGCTGATGATCCAGGAATGGGAAAATCAACCACGCTAACGAAGCTATACCAATCAAAATATGGTTTACAGAACAAATCAAAATTAGCTGAATCGCATTGGGTTATTAACATAAATCTTAGAGATCATTTACAAGCAATCAAAACGGGTATTCATTCTGATTGTATGGATATTACTAACATAGCACAATTCTTATCCCATATTGACTCAAATTTAGCCGATCGCTTCTCCCAAAATTTACTAGGATTCGCTTTGTGTAAAAAAGAAGGCTTCCTCAAGCCTCTATTAATAACATTTGATGGTTTCGATGAAATACCAGATAAAGAAGATAGAGATAAGGTTATAGGATTATTAAAGTTGTTAAAAAATAACACCAATACCAAGATTTGGATTACCACTCGCTTGCACCATCGTGCAATGCTAAAAGATACGTTATCGACATTTGCGATAACCTTTCATCCAATAGATGATCCAACAAAAAGAATTTTTATAAGCAAGTATCTGAAGGATCGTTTAAGTTTAGTGTTAAGTAACGAAACGCTTGCAGAGATTTTTAGTAATCATGATGCAGTGCAAGAGGGTACAAAGATATGGGAATATAGTGAAGCATTGACACAAAAAATACAATCAATATTTAGAGGTGATGGATCTAGATTTATAGGAGCACCACTACAACTTTATTTGTTCTTGGAATCAAATGGTGCTATAAAAGCATTCAAAAATTGGGCAACTTATCCTGATGATCCGCCAAGTTTTGATTATCTGGGTAGTAATATACGAGACGTCTATGAAACATTCATTAATAGCAAACATGATATTTATTTAAAAAAAGCAGGCATTACACAAGAAGAAATCAAAGAGAGTATTAAGAAACAGCTTAATGACTATAGTAAAGCTTTAGCAAAGCTATCTATTTTCTCATTAGCCCCTCAAGATGATTTAGAAGTATATATAAAAAAATATAAAGGGGCAGCGCTGTCATCTGGCATCATCAAGTCTGAAGGCAGTGATTTAAGATTTATTCATCAAACCATTGAAGAATACTTTGCTACTCAAACATGTATGCATTGAGTAGAAAAAGAGGCTAAACTCTCCAATACAAATAAACAAAAATTTGTTTTAGAGCATATTTTAATAGATAAACACTATCAGTTTATCCGCTTTCTTATCAACGATGGGTTAGAAAATAAGCGACAAACATTTCCAGAAACAGTATTGGAACAATATGGAGCCATCATTAGAACATTATGGCAAAATAACCCTAATCTACTTAAGCATCAACAAGGATACACTGCATTACATATTGCAGCAAAAGAAAACAATCTAAATATTATAAGTTTTCTATTAAATAGCCTTAAAGGTGTAGATTTAGACATACTTCAGCAATTCGTTATGAGTAAAGAGAGGCGCAATGGATGCACCGCTTTGCATCTAGCAGCTTTAAATGGCCATGATGCCACTGTAACGCAATTACTAGCATCTTTTAAAGATGATCCGAAAGCTTTACAGAAGTTCATAAGCGCTAAGGACAACAATGGACGCACTACTTTACATGGAGCAGCTTTAAAGAACAATCCTACTGTTGTAGCCTCACTCCTCGAATCTTTTAGAGATGATCCGAAAGCTTTAAAGGAATTCATAAAAACTCAAGACGAGGATGGACACACTGCTTTACATGGAGCAGCCAAATGGAAACGATGCCACTCTAACGCAATTACTAGCACCTTTTAGAGATGATCTGAAAGCCTTGAAAACGTTAATACAAGATCAGGATAGGGAATGATACACTCCTTTGCATCTAGCAGCTGTAAATGGCCATACTACCATTGTAGAAGAATTACTAGCACCTTTTAGAGATGATCCAAAAGCCTTGAAGAGGTTAATAACAGATAAGAATGAGGATGGACACACTGCTTTGCATCTAGCAGCCTATCGTGGCCACGATGTCACTGTAGCGCCATTACTAGCACCTTTGAATCAGGAAACCGTAAAGGCTTTAATACAAGCTAAGGACAGCAGTGGAAACACTGCTTGTCATATAGCAGCTAAAGAGGGTCATGATAAGGTGGTAGATACATTACTCACCTATGCCAAAAATATTGACGACGGTTGGAAAACCTTCAAAGAAATAATCGAAGCGACCAGCAAGCTTGGAGAAACTCCTTTAAACAATTTCAATAATATAGCATCAGCAAATAAGATTATAGAAACGTTCATTAACCATGCTAATAGAGACCATGCTCCAGCTGAAAATAGTAACGTTGTTGTCAACAATGCAAATAGGTTTTTCATCTGATTACCATAAAGTTAATATCAATCTCTTAAAACAAGATATATGCGGCATGCCACAGAGCGACCAAGTCGCTGGCAATACTTCACCTATGGACAACACCTATCATACGCATCATACATTTGTCCAAAATAGTACAGACCATGACCCATATAGATATAGAAAGTGCGGTAACTTGTAGCAAATTATTACTAAAATTAGCAGGTATTGAGGCATCTGAGGGTATATGTCCCAGGATATTGACGCTGGCTTAAAGGCACTAAACAAAGCCTATGGCGTAAAATTAAAACAGAAAAAAATAAAACATGCTAATCTTGTAGCTGATCATGCACCCATAGCTTTTCTTGCAACTGATGGTGTCTATCGCATAGTAGCCAAAATAAATACAACGCATGCCTTAATACAACACCCACTCCAATCGCATAGCGAACTGTGGTCTAGGGAACAACTGCGGAATAATTGGAGTGGAAAAGTAATTGCTTTATCTAGTGCATCATTAAAATTTAACTGGTCTTGGTTCGTACCAACTTTTTGGGCACACCGGGCTATACTAGCGGAAGTATTATCCTTTTCCCTTGTCTTACAGCTATTAGCGCTTATACTTCCCCTATTCTTTCAGATAATCATGGATAAAGTTATAGTCTATAAAACGCACCATACTTTAGATGTATTGATATTTGGTTTAGTGGTTACGAGTACTTTTGAAGTAGTGCTTAAGGGGTTGCGCGAATACCAATATGCCCATACAACCCGTCGCATAGATATGTTACTAGGTATGAAACTAGTCAAACATTTGCTTGGGTTACCCTTACTTTATTTTAAGAATCGACCAGTTGGTTCATTGGTAACTCGTGTCTGCCAGCTGGATAGCATTAGATCGTTTTTGAGTGGCGCACTATTTAGTTTGGTGGTTGATATGAGTTTTATGGGTTTATTTCTTTTGGTAATGTGGGTCTTGTCACCTGCATTAACGAAAATAGTTTTGGCCTCTATTCCTTTTTATATCATTGTGGCTTGGCGCATTACCAAGCCACAACAGGTGCGCATGGAGATGCAATTCCAATATAGTGCAGCAAATACGGCTTTCCTAACAGAAAGCATAGCTGGCGCAGAAACTATCAAAAGTTTAGCCGTAGAGCCTCGTTTGTCCTACCGTTGGGAAATGCAAACAAGAGATCTAGTAAACGCCAGCTACCGTAGCCAAGTATTATCCTCCCTATCTCACCATATAGTTGAAGGAATAGGGAAGCTGACCAGCCTATTGATTTTATGGTATGGCGCTGGGTCCGTGATCAACCTTTCCATAACCACTGGTCAATTGATAGCCTTTAATATGCTTTATCAGCATTTTTCTACACCACTGGCTAAACTGGTTGCATTATGGGGGCAATTTATTCAGGCTCGAGTGGCAATAGATAAACTGGGTGATATACTTAACCTACCGGTTGAACAAGAAACAATAAGGCAACAACAAAGTCTACAAGGTGCTATTACTTTAGACCAGGTAACCTTTCGCTACCAACCAGGTGGGCCCTTGCCTTAGACAATATCTCATTAGCCATTCAGGCTGGTAGCCATGTGGGTATAGTAGGCGCATCAGGTTCTGGAAAAAGTACCCTTGCTCGGTTGCTTTTGAGGCTTTATATACCAGAAAAAGGAGAAATACAATTTGGTGGCATACCACTGGATAGCCTAGATCTACGTGGCCTCCGTCAGCAAATAGCTGTAGTATTGCAAGAGAATTTTTTATTCAACAGAACGGTACGGGATAACATTGCCTTATCTTTTCCTCAAGCTTCTTTAGAATCAGTGATACGTGCTGCAGAACTAGCAGGAGCGCATGCATTTATTTTACGACTCCCTATGGGTTATGATACGGTATTGGCTGAAGGAGGCAGCTCTCTATCAGGCGGGCAAAGACAGCGCATTGCTATTGCCCGTGCCCTATTAACCGACCCTAGCATACTGATCTTTGATGAGGCTACAAGCGCTTTAGATGACAAGTCTCAGGGCTTGATTCAAACCAATATGGCTAAAATAGCCCATCAACGTACGGTCATTACTATTGCCCACCGTTTGTCTACTGTGCAACATTGTGATAAGATTATCGTGCTGGAGCAAGGGAGCATCATTGAAGAAGGAAAGCATGAAACCTTATTAAGACTAGATGGCAAATATGCACTTTTATGGAAACTACAACAAGATTTACAACCAGAGACCTAAAGTTTAATTTTAGCAAACCATGAAACCATTATATGCTACTAGCCGGAAAGATCGCTATGATTCATACGAATTTTTACCTTCTTATATTGAATCGATGGAGCGTCCGCCTTCACCGAGTGCTAGGGTAACCGCTATAGTCATCAGTATATTGGTATCGCTGGCATTCATTTGGGCTTTGTGGGGTGAATTAGATATTCATGCTACTGCCTATGGCAGGCTTATCTTACCCAGCCGCTCGCAGCATATTCAACCTTATGAACCTGGTAAGATAGCAGAAATATTAGTAAAAGATGGAACACATGTTAAAGCAGGAGATAAGTTATTGGTACTAAACATAGCAGGATCTGCACAAGAGATGCGTCGCCACGAGGCACAAAAATCTTTCGGGCAATTAGAACTGGCACGCTATAAAGCATTGCTGAGTAGCCAACCCTTAAAGGATTTCATCATACCCAATGATATAGAAAAATCCATAGCAGCAAGAACTAAAGCACACCTTATGAGCACTTGGCAAGCACATCAAGCCATGTTAAACAAGTTTGATACAAACCTAGCCATTAACCGATCTGAACAAATAGCTAACCAGACCAGTATAAAATATTTACAAAAACTACTGCATAACATAGAACAACGTCTGGCCTCCAGCCGTAAACTGGCAAAATCTAACATTATGCCTAAAATGGAACTACTAGCCAAAGAAAAAGAAGCATTAGAAACAAAACTATCAATAGCTACCAAACACAAAGAGCTAAAAATATTACAAGCACGGGCCAATAGGCTGAAAAAGGATAAAATCAGCTATATAACACAAACACATAAAACCTGGCATGATGGTTTAAATAAAGCAGCAGCTGCGCTATTAATAGCAACGCAAGAATTGGCCAAAGCGCAAGATCGTAGCCGTTTACAGATCTTAGAAGCGCCACTAGATGGCATCGTACAACAACTTGCTGTGCATACCATTGGGGGTATCGTCCAAGCTGGCCAAACCTTAATGATTATTGCGCCACATGATGCGCCTAAACAAGCAGAAATTGATATTACCAATAGCCACATAGGTTTTGTTAGCCCTGGGCAATGGGTTACGGTAAAAGTTGAAGCCTTTCCTTACAGCCGTTATGGCACGATTAATGGTAAGGTACTCAACCTATCGCGTGATTCGGTTAAACGCAATAGACCTTATACTACCGAATCCGTTTTTCCAGCCCAAATTGAACTTGAACAAAATTATATCATGGTTCATGGCAAACCAGTAAGCTTAACCCCTGGTATGGCCATCACTGCTGAAATTAAAATTGGAAAAAGGCGTGTAATAGATTATTTACTTAGCCCCATTAGCGCCTATAGATCACAATCCTGTCGAGAACCATGATTAAAGGAAAATATGGTATACCAGCCTTATTAAAGGCGCCTCAGTACTTTGAAGTAATCGTAACAGAGGAAACACTTTATCATAGCCTTGGCACAGATGCGGCCCAATTAACCGCTTTGGATCTATGTAAATCAGCTAAAAAAATGGGCTTACATGCCAAATGGTATGAAAAATTTGATCGGAATCTTTTAGCATTACCTGTGCCTATACTTATTTGTTTAAATGGACAATGGAATATTATTGAAAAAATTGAATCAGATGGATCCTGTTGGCGGTATGATATAGCCACCCAAATGCGCTATCAAGAACCATTGCCTAAGATTACGCAGCATACGCCAATAGTTTTACTAGCTGAAAAAGAGCTTCAAGTTGCTGATATTACCTCTGGTATATACTGGTTTTTGCCCTCTATATTGCGGCATATAGGCCAGCTGCGGGATGTATTGGTTTTGTCTTTGGTACTACAATTGATGGCATTGGTAAGCCCATTGCTGTTTCAAAATGTTATAGATCGCGTACTAGTCAGTAGAGGGCTGACTAGTTTACATGTACTGGCTATAGCCATGTTATCCCTTGCCATAGCAGAGCCTGTCTATAGTTGCTTAAGAAGTAAAATATTTACCAACTTATCTAACAAGATACATGCTGAATGGTCGGCTAAACTCTATCGCCATCTGCTCACTTTACCATTAAACTACTTTTTGCAGAGACAAACGGGACAAATTGTAGCACGAGTAAGAGAGATGGATCATATTCGTCAGTTTTTAACTGGATCAGTCTTAATGCTGGTGCTAGATATTGTGTTTATCTCACTATTTATAGGGGTCATGTTTAGCTATGCTACCACATTAGCCTGGCTCGTGGTAGTATCTTTAATAGCATATGCCCTATTTTGGCTAATCATGAGCCAAATCATCCGTTATCGTACCACCAGAGCATATGATGCGAATGCGCTGTCTACCGCCTATTTAACTGAAACCATAACCGGTATAGAGGTGCTAAAGGCTACTGCTACGGAACCAGATTTTCTTAAACAGTGGCAGCAAGTATTGGCTGGTCAACTACGTGAGGCCTTTTCAGCTAAAAAAGTGGCCATCACAGCTGGACAAGGTATTAGCCTCATACAAAAACTTACTACTGCATGGTTATTATGGCTAGGCGTAAAGACTGTGCTTAAGGGAGAACTAACGGTTGGCGGACTGGTCGCTTTCAATATGCTGGCCAGTCATGTAACCCAGCCTATTTTACGTTTGGCACAAATCTGGCAGGACTTTCAGCATACCATGATTACCCTACGCCGTATTGGAGATATTTTATATACTGAATCAGAAACAGGAAGCAAAAGCGTCGCATCCTTGCCAGCTGTAAAGGGAAAAATAGCATTTCAGCATCTAAGTTTTCGCTACCAGGATGATACACCAGAGGTTTTAAGCAATCTCTCTTTTACGATAGAAGCTGGTACATTTATAGGGATTACAGGACCTTCTGGTTCTGGTAAAAGTACGTTAACCAGATTATTGCAACGACTACATAGGCCACAGAAAGGAAGCATCTTAATAGATGGTATGGATATAGCCATTATGGATGCCAATGCATTGCGTCGTAGCATGGGTGTAGTACTGCAAGACAACATGTTATTTGCTGGATCAATACTCGATAACATCACATTATGTGCGCCACAAGCAAGCCAAGATCAAGTGATACAAGCTGTGAAACTAGCTGGAGCGGATGGTTTTATTAATGCTTTGCCAGAAGGCTACCAGACCCATATAGGAGAAAGAGGTAGCGGTTTATCGGGTGGACAGCGTCAGCGCATTGCACTAGCTAGAGCTTTATTGAGTAATCCAAAGATCCTGATTCTAGATGAGGCTACTGCTGCCCTTGATTATGAATCTGAAGCAGCCATTATGGCTAATATAGATGCTATTTGCCACGATCGCACGGTTATCAGCATCGCCCATCGACTGGGTACCATTAAACAGGCCGATCACATTTTGGTATTGGATCAAGGTAGAATGATTGAGGAAGGTACCCATGATCGTTTACTGCAACAAAAAGGATTATATGCTAAGCTTTGGAAGCTACAAACTACCTAATAATGGTATCCATAGACCTTCTGCAAAACCTATTTCTAAAGGAAAAAATTCCTTAACTCCCCCATCCTGCTCGATCCAAGCTACGGTATTGAATGGCTTCAGCTAAATGGACTTCTGATATATTTTGACTACCTGCTAAATCTGCAATGGTTCTAGATACTTTTAAAATTCTTTCGTACGCTCTTGCTGAAAGCCCCAATTTTTCCATGGCTACTTGCAATAGCTTTTGCCCAGCCTTTGAAATAGGACAAAACATTTTAGTCATTGCAGAAGACATACGTGCATTGGTATAGAGTTGTCTATGATCTTGAAAACGTTTTTCCTGTATCTTCCTAGCCTGCACCACACGTTCCCGAATCAGATGGCTTGGTTCATTTTTTTTGGAAGCAGTTAATTCTTCAAAGAGTATGGGTACCACTTCTACATGTAGATCTATCCTATCCAACAGTGGTCCACTGACCTTATTGAGATAACGTTGCACATGAACCGTACTACACACACATTCTTTTTCAGGATGGTTGTAATAACCACAGGGACAAGGATTCATGCTGGCAATAAGCATAAAGTTAGCTGGAAACTCAATGGAAAATTTAGCTCTTGAAATCACCACTTTACCATCTTCCAAAGGTTGACGCATCACTTCTAGTACGCTCCGTCTAAACTCTGGTAATTCATCTAAAAAAAGCACGCCATGATGGGCCAAAGAAATCTCACCCGGTTGCGGGAAAGTGCCCCCTCCTACCAATGCTACATCACTAATCGTATGGTGAGGCGCACGAAAAGGCCGTATAGACAAACAGTCCATACTGGCTATCCATTCGGCCAATTACAGAATAAATTTTAGTGGTTTCTAGTGTTTCAGCCAAGGTAAAAGGAGGCAAAATAGAGGGCAACCGCTTGGCCAACATGGTCTTACCTGCCCCAGGAGGTCCAATCATAATGACATTATGACCGCCAGCTGCTGCAATTTCCAAAGCCCTTTTGATATTTTCTTGCCCTTGTACATCTGCAAAATCTACTGCATAGGCATCTGATTGCGCTTCAAAGAGGTTACGTGTATCTACCTCTACAGGATGAATGGTACGTTCCCCTGATAAGAATTCAATGGCTTCTGTAATATGGTTAACAGCAATAACCTCTATTTTACGCACAATACCCGCCTCTGGACCATTCTTTTCTGGCACAATAATACCTTTAAAGGCATGCTTATGGGCTTCAATGGCAATAGGCAATACCCCTTTTACCGGCCTCAAGGTTCCATCTAAAGCCAATTCACCCATAATCACATAGGTAGACAACCGGGATAAATTATATTGTTCTGAGGCATGTAAAATAGATAAGGCAATCGGTAGATCATAAGCAGCCCCTCCTTACGTATATCCGCTGGCGCAAGGTTTACAATCACACGCTGCCGAGGCATTGTGCATTTAATATGTTTTAATACCGATTCTATTCGGTGCTGGCTCTCTTTAATCGCATTATCTGGAAGCCCTACCATAAATAGACTCGTCCCACTTACAATACTTACCTCTATGGATATAATAAAAGCATCTACACCATATACCGCACTGCTAAAAGAGCTAGTGATCATCTTTTTATAAAAAAATTATTCAACAACAATAAGGTAGTAATTCTTTTTTCCTTTTTGCACCAATAGATAACGATTATGTAACAAGGCAACATCCGGTTTCTTATAAGGATCAGTAATCAATACCTTATTGACCTTCATACCAGATGAAGCAATTACGCGTCTTGCTTCTGATTTAGAAGGAATAATACGATTTTCCGTAGCCACAGATAATAAAGAAACCATTGTATCTACTGCCTCTAAAGCAGTTCTTGCAATAGGCACCTTAGGTATCGTGATACAGACATTCAGCAAGTCCTCTTCACTGAGTGCATAGAGCGCCTCTACTGAGTCAGTATGGCCAAAAAGAATATTGCTACAAACCATGGCTTGCCTACAAGCTGCTTCTGAATGCACCATAGTGGTGACAATCTTAGCTAGTGTTTGCTGCAACAGCCGCATTTCGGGTTTGGCCTGGTGTGCCAAAATAAACGCTTCTACCTCCTCTTGTGTACAAAAAGAAAATATTTTAATCAACTTTTCTACTTCATGATCACCACCATTCAACAAAAACTGATAGAGTTCATAAGGAGATGTTTTCGCTGGATCTAGCCATATATTGCTACCAGAGGCTGTTTTCCCAAATTTGGTACCATCCGCACGGGTCAGCAAAGGAGCAGTGACCGCAAAAGCTTGACATTGCGCTTTTTTACGAATCAGCTCAACACCTGTAGTTAAATTGCCCCATTGATCAGACCCACCCATTTGTAGGGTTACATTTTTATGTAGATAGAGATAATAAAAATCATAGGCTTGTAACAATTGATAGGAAAATTCGGTATAAGAGATACCGGTCTCTATGCGTTGCTTGACACTATCTTTAGCCATCATATAGCCAATAGGTATGTGTTTGCCTACCTCACGCAACAAGCTTAAGAAAGAAATATCTTTAAACCAATCAAAATTATTTAATAGAAGAGCCTTATTTTGGCCAGTAGAAAAGTCTAAAAACTTTTCCAATTGTTTGGCAATACAGGATTCATTGTAACGCAATACTTCTTCTGTTAAAAACAGGCGTTCTTGGCTACGTCCAGAAGGATCTCCAATCATGCCCGTAGCGCCACCCACTAGTGCAATAGGCTGATGGCCCGCTTCTTGGAAGTGCTTTAACAACATAATCGCCACCAAATTTCCTAGATGCAAAGAAGGTGCAGAAGGGTCAAAACCAACATACCCAGTAGCCATGCCGCTGCTTAGATGTTCGGCTGTACCTGGAACCATATCATGGATCATACCACGCCAGCGTAAACTGGCAATAAAATTTTTCATATCACTTAAACGAATAAAAGGATCTTAAGATAGGTAATATTATAAAACATGACAATAATAGACCTTCTGCAAAACCTATTTGTGATCAGCAGTTTTTAGGAGAAGTGCAGTCGAGCACCGCAGAATACTAAATGTATTTGAGGAGCATAGACAAGCTTCGACACCAAAATTGCCATTAGAAATAGGTTTTCCAGAAGGTCTAATGAAAGGCCATTGCAGTCAAATTTTTATAAAACACCCGATCAACCAACCAGAAAGTTGCAAAGCACAAAACAGCCAACAGGCCACAAAGTGGTGATTTGCATGCCCCTATTGTTGACTCAGATTATTTTATGTAAGTTAATCGAAATCTAGTTTACTTACACGCTACATTAACAGACCTTCTGTCATGCTTATTATATTTATACTCAATCAGCTTATCGGATTATATCGCCTTTTTTCAGTCTTTTTGTTTTTGACAGATATTACATCTTGTAAAAACGAAATGGCTTCTAAACAGATTGATCTTATCTTTGAAGACCAAAAACAACAACAAAATGCTTTAAAGACCCACTCAATCTCAATCTCAACAGCGCAACAAGATGATGGGATTACTTCCGCAGGAAATAGTAAACCCTTGCAAGCAGATCCAAAACAACCAGATCAAGCCCCACCAAAATTTGAATTAGAAGACACTACCATAAAAGCTGGAACAACGCAATCCATAAGGCTAGAAGAGATCACCATAAATGCCGGAACAACGCAATCCATAAGGCTAAAAGCAAACGGCAACACAGAGGGATATATCATTAAGTCTATTTCAATAAGCAAAAATGGAACCTATTGCACAGGAAAATTTGGAATAACTGAGGATTATAAAAAGCGTCTTAAACAGCCGATACCCCCTACTGGTTTACCCATTACCTTAACTACTAATCCAAGGCAGCAAGATGGGTATTACGAATTAAAACTTAAAATAGGTAAAACAGGAAAAGGTAGTCGGCCAACAGAACAATGGGTAGAATGTACGATTCAAGTTATTAACGATAAAGCAAAAAATGAAAAGCAAAATGAATCATGTAGCGCAAAACAAACCATAGCAGCATACAATAGTAACACAATGGTACAAAATGATTGCCCAAGCAAAGATGAGGCCGATGCTTCCAAAAATATAGACGAAGATGCTTCCAAGAATATAGCGGAAGATGATTTCAAAAACATAGAGGCCGATGCTTCCAAAAATATAACGAAAGATGCTTCCAAAAATGATAGGGCTAATCCTTCCAAAAATATAGCGGAGGAGAAGCCGCAAAATGATACCACATCTGAGTCACCAAGCGTTGGCTTAAAAGATATTACCATAAAAGTTGGCACCACGAAATCTATAACGCTAGAAATAATCGGTATAACCGAGGAATATGTTATTAAGACTATTTCACTCAAAAAAACAAACACAAACAATTATCATACGCCAAAACTAGGGTTAAATCGTCTTAAAGGGGAAGCAATAGGCAGCTCTGGTATAACCTTTCCCCTACCGGAACAATTCCCCTTAAAACCTGGTGCATACGTATTAAGGATCACAGTAGCCAAAAATGAAAAGAATAGCAAAACACAAGCCTTTCAGTGCACCGTTACGGTTAGCTAATTAAAAGCACAAGAAGCGCCTATCCGCTTAGTAAGCAGTACATAATTAAACCATTCTAGGAATCTGATGATAAAAATTAGTGAATAGAGAATTGTTCCAATCGCAACTTTATTTCAGGATCCGTTCCCGCTTATTTTGGAACAGGGGTATCATATGGTTGCATCGATCGCTTAGGCAACCGTTTATAAAACGCAAAGCATCCGGCACTTTTTAGATAAGTGATGTCTTTATAATGTTCCAAAGATGCGCGATCACTTTTGTATAAAATAAAAAAACAAGGCTTATCAATAGCCCCTTCTAATAGCCAGGTTATATCTGGTTGCGTTAAGCCTTTGGGCTGATCAGCATAGAAAAGTGGTGCAGCTGATTTAAAACCAATGGTACGCAAGTATAGATCCTTTCCTTTGCATGCTTTACAGAAATCTACCATCTCTTTTTGCGTATAAGCTTCTACCTTAGGTGCTATATAACGCAAAAACAATGCCAGCACACAAATATTAATGGACATAAAGGTTCCGATAAAAGGAACCAAACGCAATCGCACAAGGTAATAGTAGGCTAGGACAATGCCTATCATATAGATAACCCCTGGTATGCTATCCCAGTGGTTCCATACAAGAGGCAGCTCCAATGCATCTTTAATCGTTTGGTTTTTAATGAGGGGAACCCATACAGCTTTATGGTTCATCACCCAAGGCATAATGGTTAAAACACTACCTAGCACTAGACCAATGGTTAAAAATACTCCTCCTATTCTTAGACTATACATCCGTTGATGAAAAAATCCAGCTGCAAAAAAGGTTATAGGAAAATAGGCCATGGAACTATAATGGACAATCTTTGTACCCACTAGCGTAAAAATCAGCAGGACAACTGCCCATAAGGCTTGCATATTAGCTGCAAAATAATTTCCTTGAATAGCCCTCTTTCGAAACTCGATTTCTAATGGCAATTTTGGTGTCGAAGCTTGTCTATGCTCCTCACATACATCTGAGTATGCTGCGGTGCTCGACTGCGCTTCTCCTAAAAACTGCTGATCACAAATCGATTTCGAAAGAGGTCTAATCAATCTTTTTTCTTGCAAAAAGCAGATGGCAAATAGGGAACTTGGAAAGCATCCAAAAAAAAGGACCAAATAGTGATAGTACCAAGGTTGGACATGGGTAGCTACAGGTTGATGATAAAGCAGTAAGTGGTAATCCCAAAATTCTTTAATAAACCTGCATCCATTGGACCAAATTTCTGGAATCAGCCAACAGGATAAAACAGCTGTTGCCACTAACAGCGCTAAGATGAGTCCCTTGAGCCGCACTACGCTTCCCTTAAACCAAGTATAAGCTAACGATAAGGTAGCCAGTGGTATAATAAAACCCATAGGGCCCTTAGCCAGTAGGGCAAAACCTATAGATAGCCCTGCGCAGCCATACAGCCATTCTTTGGATGGTGTGGCTGCACGTGATAAAAAATAGATAGCAGTTAGTAAAAAATAATTAAAAAAAGGATCTATAATACCTGATTTAAAGTAAAAATGAGGTAAAAAAGCAGTTGCATACAAACACATCCATAAAAAACCAAACCATCTCCCCTTGTATTGTTGACCTATGTAATATAGGGTTGCAAGGGTCAATAGTCCACACAACAAGTTAGGAAAACGCGCGCCGACCTCATTAATACCCCAGAGATGCATACTAGCCGCTTGTAGCCAAAAGAAAAGGGGCGGTTTTTCATAGAGTGGTTCAAAGTTAAAGGTGACTTGACCATACGAACCTGTACGCATCATTTCCCTGGTAATCTCAGCAAAATAAAGCTCATCTAAATCAAATAGGTGGATTGATCCGATTCCCCATGCAAAAATGCACCCAAAGCTAACTAAAAAACAAGCAATGCTACTACTTTTTAATTGGCAATCCTTTTCCATATGTATATAACAAAAAATAGATAGAATGGTCTAACCAATCTGGTCCACGGAAATAAAGCGAGCAGCTATAGACTACTAGGGCAGAAATTATACCAATCCAAGCACCTGCATAGACATCTATATAGAAATGCTGACAAAGATAAATTCTTGAATAAGCAACCATAAGTGCCAGCCCTAATAAAATAACAGTGTAGCTTTTTTTTTTGCTTCTAGACAATAGCTGTACAACAGATATCAACACAAAAATGGTAGCAGCATGACCTGAAGGAAAGCTTAAATCCCTTAATAAGCGCACACCATCTACTAGGTAGAGCGATGCATCTATAGGGAGCAAGGCTATAGGCCTTAGCATACAGGAAAAAAAAACACGCTTCAGTAATTGTACCACAATAGACATACAGAGAAAGCTCCCCCCATAATGATAAGCTTTCTACAACTTGCACGAAACAAGGCAACCATCGATAGCAGCGCTAGGTAAGTAACCCCATCACCTAACCAGGTCAAATAAAGCGCCATACAATCGGCTACAGGATGATGCCACTGCTTGAGCAAGATAAAAAAAGAAACTTTATCCAATACAAAAAAGGGGAAACTTCCGATAAGCGATAGGGCAATAAGCAGGTAAAAAAACAGCCTGTTTTCATACCAAATCATTCTAATAGCCGTTAGCTTCTTCATGCTGTTATTGGAGGAGGCCAAATGGATAGATAAAATTAGACAGTCTAAATATACTTCCCTAATTGCTCATAGAGACCAAAAATTCCTCATTGTTACGTGTACCCCTCATCTTCTTAAGTAGAAAATCCATAGCTTCTGTAGAACTCATATCTGCCATGATATTACGCAGTATCCAGATGCGCGCTAGTTCCTCTTTTCCGATCAGTAATTCTTCATGCCTTGTTCCAGAGGCAGGTACATCAATAGCTGGATAGATGCGTTTATTGGCCAACTTACGATCCAATTGCAGCTCCATATTACCCGTACCTTTGAATTCTTCAAAAATCACTTCATCCATTTTAGAGCCTGTATCAATAAGTGCTGTAGCCAAAATGGTCAGCGACCCCCCATTCTCCACATTACGGGCTGCACCAAAAAACCGCTGGGGTTTATGCAGTGCATTGGCATCAATACCACCAGAAAGTATCTTTCCAGAAGAAGGGCTAACTGTATTGTGTGCCCGAGCCAATCGGGTAATAGAATCCAACAGGATAACCACATCACGGCCACATTCTACCATTCTCTTTGCCTTTTCCAAAACAATATTAGAAACTTTTACGTGCCGCTCAGCCTGCTCATCAAAGGTGGAAGCAATAACCTCTGCTTTTACATTTCTAGCCATATCCGTCACCTCCTCTGGGCGTTCCCCAATAAGGAGCACAATCAAATAAACTTCTGGATGATTGCATGCAATGGCATTGGCAATCTCTTTTAATAATACCGTTTTACCAGTCTTAGGCTGCGCTACAATCATACCACGTTGCCCCTTACCAATAGGAGAAAACAAATCCATAATACGCGTTGAATATTGGCTGGCCCCATTGGAAATATGCAACTTATCATGTGGGAAAAGGGGCGTCAGATGCTCAAACGGAATACGATTGCGGCCCTCCTCTATAGTTACACCATTCATGTAAATTACCTTTAAAAGGGCAAAGTATTTTTCCCCTTCTTTGGGTGGACGTATTTTACCACGAATGGTATCACCTGTTTTTAGATTAAATAACTTGATTTGAGAGGGCGATACATACACATCGTCTGGGCTAGCTAAATAGTGATAGTCAGATGAACGTAAAAATCCATAGCCGTCTTGCATAATCTCTAGCACACCCTCCCCTTCAATAGTGGTATCCAAGTTATGCAGGCTAGCTGCTTCTTTTTTATACTTTTCACATGAAGGAGGGGCTTCTTTTGGTTCTTTTACAGCCGAAATAGGAGAACGTTCCGCCACAGCTGGCTTTTCTGGATCTGGGCCCTCACTGTTTTTACCTTGTAGGCTAGACTCAACCTGTGCTTCCACTGCTCTAGATTTTATATAACCCTTCTTGGGCAATACAGATGGGGTGGCTTCCTTTGGTTGTAGTGGTGCAGCAACCACTTCATGATGCTTTTTTATCTCCGGAAGTACCGCCTGTTGGTCCAATATTTTATAAATAAGTTCCTCTTTTAAAAGCGTTTTATAGCTTTTAACTTTAAATTTTTCTGCTATTTCGCGTAACTCAGAAATAAGTTTTTGATTGAGCTCTCCGATATTGTACATGATTGAGTTAGGTGTAAGTTAAATAAAGCCCATTAAAAATAAAATGAGTAATCGTAAACCTATATGATATAGTATGTAAGTTAAACATGTGAACATGCATCCAAAATAAGACCTTCTGCAAAGCCTATTGCTAAATGGCAATTTTGTGGTCTATGCTCCTCAAATACATCTAGTATTCTGGCGACTGCGCTTCTCCTAAAAACTGCTGATCACAAATAGATTTTGCAGAAGGTCTATGGTATTTTTTAAATGATAATCAATCCATAAAAAGAATTATCTAATCAAGCGCTTCGAAACGCTACATAAAGCCACCTTTAAGACCGCAACAACTTGTGGTGATGCAAATCTTTCGATCAGCCATTTTATAATATAGTTTCATTGCCAAGCAACAGTAATAGCTGCGTTAATAGCATATCACCTTCTTATTTGTTCTGATTTCGCTTTTTTAAATCTAGTAAGAATAGTCGAAAATAAGGGTATCTCTGTACATACAGAATATAGAACAGCTGTAATAAGGAATGAATATTAATGTAGGGCTCCGAGTGCAGCCCCATAGCAAACCAACATGAACAATTATACAACTATAATTTGAAAAATTCAAAAAGAGCAACCCTGAAAAAATAAGACCTTCTGCAAAATCTATTTGTGATCAGCAGTTTTTAGGAGAAGCGCAGTCGCCAGAATACTAGATGTATTTGAGGAGCATAGACCACAAAATTGCCATTTAGCAATAGGTTTTGCAGAAGGTCTACAGATCGACTGCTTAAAACGCTGTAATTTTAGGTTAATGTATACTATATTGCAATGTTTAAACGGCAAATAGAATGATTGACTTACAATGATTGACTTACATCGTATAAGAACAGATAAAAAGGCAGTAATAGATGGCCTACATAAAAGAGGCTTATCCAATGCAGCAATGCTAGTTGAGGCCATCTGCAAACTAGACATAGAAAAACGGGCTACACAGTCTCAACTAGACAACCTAGCCGCTACACTCAATAAGCTGAATAAAGAAATAGGCGATGCGTTGCGGCTACAAGGAGAGGCAGCACTATTAGAAGCTAAAAAAAGCGAGGTTAACCAATTAAAAGAAAGGGCTAAGCAGTTGACGCAACAGTTTAAGGGATATACATCGGTGCTATTGGAGCAGCTGTATGCGCTGCCCAACCTGCCGCATGCAAACGTACCGATTGGCAACCACGCTCAGGACAACCTGATTATCCATCAAACCACACCAAGTTCCAAAAGTGTAGCGTGGGCCCACTGGGATTTAATTAAAAAATATGACCTGGTTGACTTTGAACTGGGCAATAAAATTACAGGTGCTGGTTTTCCAGTATACAAGGGAAAAGGCGCTAAGTTACAACGTGCGCTCATCAACTTTTTTTTGGATCAAGCATCAAAAGCAGGCTATACAGAAATTCAACCGCCTATTTTGGTAAATGAAGCATCTGCTTATGCAACGGGTCAATTACCTGACAAAGAAAGTCAAATGTATCAGATACCTTCAGTACAATTGTATCTGATTCCTACGGCAGAAGTATCTATTACAAACATCTATCGTGATACAATGGTAGCAGCGGCTACCTTACCCATTAAGCATGTAGGATATACCCCTTGCTTTAGACGTGAAGCAGGTTCTTGGGGAGCCGATGTGCGTGGCCTCAATAGGCTACATCAATTTGACAAAGTAGAACTGGTTCAGATTTGCCATCCTGAGGATTCTTACGAAAACCTAGAAACGATGTTAACCTATGTGCAAGGGCTGGTAGAAGCGCTGGAACTACCCTATCGTATTGTAAAACTTTGTAGTGGAGATTTAGGTTTTTGCGCTGCTATGACCTACGATATAGAAGTACACGCTATAGGCCAAGATAAGTGGCTAGAAGTAAGCTCAATCAGTAACTTTGAAACCTTCCAGTCCAATAGATTATCATTAAGGTATAAAGACAAGGATAAAAAAAGTTGTCTTTTACATACCTTAAATGGAAGTGGACTCGCCCTGCCACGTATTCTAGCCGCACTATTAGAATGGAATCAAACCCCAGAGGGATTCAGATCCCAAAGGCCTTACAACCTTATACAGGGTTTCATATCATTGATTAAAGCCTTTAAGGAAGGTTTGTCTTACTTTTTGCCTGATAAAGGGCACCTGCTAACATGTTCCTTCACAGACTTCTAATGCCTGGTTGGCTGCCTGTACCAATTCTTCTACGATTTTAGCGTTTAAATATTTTTTTCCAAGCTCAATATCTATTGTAAGGGTTTCTTGGGCCATATATTTAACCTCCTCCAAGTGGATATAATCTTTGGCATGCCGGAGGTCATACAATCGTTCCGCGAATTTAATACAAAGCACAAAGAGTTGCTCTCGATTGATGATTCGTTTGAGCCGATTACCGATATAAAGTCCACATGGCTCCATCTCTTGGCGCTTATTGACGGCTACAATGCTTTCCACAAAGTGGTAGACATCCATACTATAATTGGCTTTAACATAAGCAAGTGGTAAACCTGCATAACGTACCAAGCCATATAGGACACTGAAATAAACCGGTCTTGGTTGATAGGGCACCCATTCTGCTACCAATTGGGCAATATCTAAAGCACGTACATAGAATAATTGACCTGATGCATGCCGCCTAAAACCATAACAACGCCTTACCAGCAGGAAAAGTTCATCTAATACAATGGTACGCATATCAGCCACCGTGCAAAGATTGTTATAGGCTTTGGTTAAGGTTACCATAGATTCTTTAAATTCTCTATAGCTAATAGAAGGATCTGAAGGTAGTATTCTGGAAATCATTTCATCCCGCACAGCGGCTACATTACAAGGCACCACTATAAGTATAGGTCTTTTATGGGAAGCCGGAAATTGCAAGTAACCATAGTGAATACGAACAATCCGTTCTATACTTCGCTTTTCCATACTGGTCCATTCTGATTCCTTTTGCACCACACTGTGCCAACTAAACTCACTACCTACCGTAACATCTTGATAATAACTTTTAATTTTAGGTAACGCTTCTTGAGGAATAACAGCATTGCCAATCACCAAAGCGATAGCAGGAAAGCAGCCATCTGTAGCAGATGTATCCTTAGCAGGGTTTCTTGGCTCATATTTTAAATAGGTGGTATATAATTGAACCGTTACAAACCTATCTTTTGAAGAATCTAAGCTGGCAATACTTAAAATAACAGGCATTATTAATAAAGAGACCATCTGGTTGGCATCACATATGATCTTTTCAGGAAGCTTATGATCTTTAGGCTCTATTAACAGCTTAGGAATAGGATGCGTTTTACTTTCCAGGTCTAGCGCAACCTCTAACTTACGCACCAACTCATCAAGGCTCACCTCAACTGGTATCAATATGATATGATTTCTAGATCTGGCACGCTGTTTTAGAAAAATATCCCAAATAACAAAATTATTGGTAATAAGATCTAAATCTTCTTTATACAGCGGCCTACTATCTAAATAGGAAATAAATTGTGTAGCCTCCTTCATGACTTGATCTATAAAAGTGTGTGCTTCCATTGGGTTATTACGCACCGTCTCTAGATCCGAATATAAGTCAAACCCTGATTGCTGTTCTTCCTGCTCTTTGAGTTGTTTCTCTTGTATTTTGCTTTTTAGGTAATGGCCATGATGCTTGTAACTAGCTAGTTTACGCTTATTATAAACAATAATGAAAAAAATCATTAGACTTAATCCCAACAAGGATATTAAAAAAACACCTGATTCCGATAATAATAGACCCATACCATTGCGGGATATCGCATAAATAATTACCAACAACATAACCGATACTAGCCTTACGCTTATGCGCAATGGCAATACAAACAAAGTTAAAGTCAAATGGGCCACAGATAAAGCCAACGCAAAAACAGATGGCGCTTGCACCAACCCTGACCAGTTCCAAAGCACATTTATAGGAAGACAGAAAACCACACTTATCAACCAACGCCGACCAATTTTCCAGGATGGAACTTCTTTCTTGGAATCGATTGCATAACCTATAAGCGAAATAGCTGTAATAAATTGAAGTAGATACCAATAGATAAAACCCTCACTTGCATAATCTAATATAGTAGTGCATATAACGTAGCACCCTATCAATGCCATCATGGCATCACTTGGCTTCAGCTTAGACAATCGTTCTTTTGTAAAAGAAGATTTCAGCAATAATAAGATTAATATTATAACAAAAGGTAGAATATTAAACGACATTGCAACTTTTAAATAAAAAAACAATCCAAACCTAAAATTATACTAAATTGCCTCAAAAGGAGAAGCAAACGGTTAGCATAAACTAGAGCTTCTGCAAAACCTATTTGTGATCAGCAGTTTTTAGGAGAAGCGCAGTCGCCAGAATACTAAATGTATTTGAGGAGCATAAACAAGCGCCAAAATTGCCATTTAGCAATAGGTTTTGCAGAAGCTCTACTGCCCTAAATGGTCAAACCAGGCCTACTGCATTATACGACTTTGGACTATCCTATCCAACTTATTTTGAATAAAAAACCTATATTGCCCTACACGCCCTAAATGTATAAAAGTAAAAGTTAAACCATAAAAAACAGATGATTGCTTCCTTTTTTCTAATTAAATTAATAGATTTGTGATTACAGTTTGCCTTAATACTGTCCGGTAGTGTAATGGCAACACGTCTGGTTTTGGTCCAGAAGACTCTAGGTTCGACCCCTAGCCGGACAACAAAAAAATATAAACTAAATAAATATTTAAGATGGTAGGTTTAAATAATAACCGTGGTTTAATAAAATTAGGCCTCTCTATTTGCACATTACTCATCACAGGTAATAATAGCGCATTAGCAAAACAAGAAAAAAAGGGGGGAAAGGAAAAAAAAGTAGCTATTGTTGCTCCTGTCAAACAAAAAAAATCCGATGACTCCGATGATGCCATCATTGCGGCAAACAAGAAGCTACAAAGTAAGCTAGAAGCAGAAAATGCACTGAATCGCGCACTTTTGGAAAAAAAACTTTCAGCTGTTATTGCTAAAATTGAAGAGCTCCGTATTAAAAAAGAATGTCAGCGCTTGGGCAAAGAAATAGAAGATGAAAACCTTCGGAAGAAGCATGACCACGAGATGCTTGTACTAAACATGGAAAAAGAAAGGCTTACCATGGAATTAGAGCTCGAAAAGGCTAGGTTTACCAAACAAATGATGGAGCATGATGTGGCATTAGCCATGTTAGATAAAAAAATACAACTAGAAAAAGGGCAAGTACAACTGCTACAGGAGCAAAGCCATCGGAAAAAAGCAGAAATAGAAGCCTTGCAAGCTGAATCAGAACGGGGTAAATATATTACAAAAAAACCCATCTACCTGAAAGATCCATTGGACAAACGCAGCAATACCTTAATCCTCTCCGATCGATGTATTGACTTAAATGGTCATATTACTCCCTGGAAAGCAAATTACATTGTAGATCAAATTCATTATTTTAATAATAAAAATGGAGATTATCCTATATTTATTGTTATTGGTGATTCTCCAGGCGGTTCTATAATGGCAGGCTGGAATATTTTACAAGCCATAGAGCATAGTAAAGCACCTGTCTATGTGGTGGTAAAAACATACGCTGGTTCCATGGCCGCTTTGATTACTACATTAGCTACTAAATCTTATGCTTATCCAAATGCACTCATCTTACACCACCAGCCTTTATCTTGTGTTTGGGGTAATCTCAGAGAAACAAAGGAGCATTATGAATTTCTTAATACAATTTGGAAGCGTTCAGGCGGAAGGGTTGCAAAAAAAATGGGAATATCACTTGTAGCATTTGAGAAAAAACTCTACGAGAAATCTATGTATGGAGATTGGCGTGAATACGCCAACAATGCCCAAAAGCTTAAATGGGTTGATTATGTAATCAATAGTATACAGCATAGTGCGGTTAGCAGCTTACCAGATCCAAACAGCTATACTTGTGAAAAGTATATAAAAGAACAATATGGTTATAATACAACAAAAGAAACAGAACAATCTGAAGCAGCGCAGTATTATCAATTGGCACCTTATGACTTTGACTATAGCTACAACTTTAATAGAAAAAATCAGATGATAGGTAATGTTGCGAAACAAGCCAGTCATTAAAAAGTAGCGCTAAAGCCAATCACTTCTTAATTTGCATCTTACCTTTTATTTAAACCAAAAGGTAAGATGCAAATTTCTCCTCCTTCCTAGCTAAAACGCTAATCATTGCCATTAACAATCCAATTTCAAAAAAGCTCTATTGAGCCACTTCAATCACCAGAAATATTAAATCAGCAAGATTTTTTTAGGTATTTAGCATTTTTAAGCAAAACGAGCTAAAATACTTGAATTTATTCTTATAATTGTATAGGGTGTCTATTTTTACTTAGCAATCTATAATCTATTGTACAATGTCATTCAATACTCCCTTCCTTATGGCATTACCTTTTTTGCTATTGGCGCTAGTAGTAGCTTTTTACCTGCATCAAAGTGCCGCTCCATCTGGCGAACATGATCTAAATCATAAAGAATTTGCTGATGAAATTAGAGCGATTCAACAAGCGATACACGAAAAAAAGCCTACATAAAAAAAAGGTTAAAATCTGCTTCTATGAAAGAAAAATTAGCTAAACTAAGACCAAGTGATGCGATAATCGGATGTACAGGGTGTTACGTTATACTCACCACTATATTAGATTACATAAGTGGCGGGTTGACTATTTATTGGTATATACTCCAACTCTGTATAGGTATTTGGCTGATAGGGCATGGCATTGCTTCGAAAAAAAAGGTACCATCCTGGAAAATTGGTCGATCGTGGCTAATATGCACCGTTTTTTGCCTTCCTATAAATGTCTTTTGGCATTGGTTTCATGTGCAAGACTATCAATTTACACTAACCTTGTCTGTAGCACATTTATCTGCCACTTTATTTGTATTACCCCTGTATATAAGCATAAAACTAGTAGCCTGTACATTGTTAGTAATCTGTTGCGCAATTTATAACATAGGCATAGATCAACTCTTGACATCAAATGATTCTTTGCTATCGCTATTAGGCTTTGGCTTAATAGTTTTTAGCATTATTATTTATAATAAACGCAAAATAACTGCCTATACACTTTATAACCGCTACTTAAAAAGTCAAGTAAACCTAACAGAAACCAAGAAAGATGAACCGATACAAACGAATAACGCGCAGTTAGAAAATGGCTCCAAAAACCTAAAAAATGCTGAACCTTGTGTAGAAAAAGCGATGCAGGGCGTTACTGAATTTATGTCCTATTTAGATAATAAACCACTGTATAAGCAAGATATTCAAAGTATTATCGACCATTTTACCACTTTTACTACTTTTTTAAAGCAACGTGCCAGGTCTATAGACCAGATATTATTAATGCCAAGTGAAATCACTATAGATGAACTGATCTCCAAACTAGAGGCTGCATTACAAGCTAAGGCTTCACCAACCCCAAAAGTAGTAGTAGAAAGAAAAGATGACCGCATTCCTAAAAAGATCACATGTGACATTAGCCATATGATTCAATCATTGGTTCCTATTGTTTTGCGTACCGCTAACCTAGATGCCCCAAAAGGGGAAGTTATAAAAATTCAATTACATACCGCTCATTTAAAATATGCGCAGAAAAATGCCCAAGAAAGTGGCTACCATTCAGAAACAAGCTTCCCAGCTATAGCCTTGGTAATCAGCACCTCCACTACACCTGTAGCGATATTACCAAAAATTAAAAGCCATTATAAGGATATTACAGAGGGTAGGGAGCTCAAATGGCACAGTAGTCAGACAGATTCAGAGCGCATACATCTTGAAAAACGCATCATAGAACGAGCCGTTCGTGCCCATTATGGTTACCTACGTTTTCCCCTCTCGAAAAAAAGACCTATGCTGATAGTACTGCCTTGTAATGTAGCAGCGGTTCGAGATGCAATGATTGCCAAGATACTTCCTTTAAATGTTTCTATATCCCAAAAAGAAATGGATCAATCAATGGAAATATTTATAAAGTCTTATCAACATCTTTTAGAGATATCCGAGGCCCGTAAGGCTGTAGTAGATGAAATACTGCTATTGATGAGGAGGTGTTATGGTTTCAGACGACATATATCCGGACAACTGTTATATATCCGTGCGATAAGTATTGCACAATTGGTTGCAGAATGGATACGGTTCTATCCGGAACCGATTTATGTTGTTTTGCTTTATGACTTGGTTCATTATGCGGATTTACCACTTGCTTATATTAAAGCCAACTACGATTTAAATATTTACTCGCTGATTGAAAGTATTTTAACAGTAAATGACCGCCAGGGCATGGAGCCATGTGGGCTTTATATTGGAAATGCCCTGAAGCAAGTAATCAATCGAGAACAGCTTTTTGTGCTTTGCATTAAATTGGCCGAACGACTGTATGACCTACGGCATGCTGAAAGCTATACCCATCTAGATGAATTAAAATACATGGCGCAAGAAACACTTACAATAGATATTGAGCTAGCAAAGAAATACTTAAATGCTAAAATTGTAGAAGCATTAGCAAACGCAGCGGAACAGGCACTACAGATTTGTGAAAAAAAATAACGACATGTACAGTTGATTTTTTGCTTGTCTTGGGGGTAGCATGACCATACCGCTAAACTGATTTATTATAATATTCATCACATGAGTAAGCACAAAGACAAGAAAAAGGATAAGAAAGATTCACAGCCCCATGATAGGGTATTTAAGAGCACCTTCTGTAATAAAGAAGCTATATTAGACTTCTTAGCTGCTAATATAACGCCTGACCTACTCAGTAAAATAGATCAAGAAGCCTTGCATTTAACGGATAAAAGCTTTGTTGATCCAGTTGGTAGAAGGGGAGAATCTGATTTGGTATTCAGAACCAATATAAATGGAAAAAAAGGTTATCTCTACCTTTTAATCGAACACCAATCGACTGAGGATCCCTATATGCCACTAAAATTTCTAGAATACAACATTCGGTTAATACGGCAACACCTAAAAGAAAACGGAAATGTTGCCCTTCCAGTTATCTTAAATGTGTGCATTTATAATGGCCATAAAGCATATAAAGGTTCCAATAGCTTATTATCAATGTTTTCAGATCCTGAATTAGCTAAATCTTGTATGTTTGACCGCTTTCATCTGGTTGATTTATATAGTATAAGCTGCTCAGCTATAAAAAGGCGGCTTTTGCAGCCATGGTGCTCAAACAAGGCATTTCTCGTTCGTTTAATCAGTGGGTTATCGATCATATAGGCTTAATTGTAGATCTTTTAGAAAAAGATTATATTGCCTATGCTGATGCAGTTTTTTTGTATATGTTAGAGGTAGATGATAATCCAGATTTACTACAAACCATTAGGAAGTCTAATCCAAAATTAAAACAAGTTGCCATGTCAGTAGCTGAAAAATTAAAATTAGAGGAAAGCTAGAGGGAAAAGAAGAAAGAAGCATAGAGATCGCTAAAGCGATGCTTTCAAAGGGCTATCGATTGGAAGATATCGTGTTTATTACTGGTCTATCCCGTTACCAGATCGAGCAACTTATATAATTATCGGCTAAGAGCTTATAAAATTTCTAACTGGTCGAATACGATTGTATAAAATGTTAAATAATTCGAGAGAGGTATCTATTTAAGCCAGTGGTAAAAAAGTTTAATCTTGTTCGATCTCACTACGCACAAGATGCTCTATGCCTTCTTGTAGCGCAATAGATGGCGCCCATCCTAGTGTTTCTTTAATTTTTGTGCAGTCAAGTGCATAGCGTCTATCTTGGCCTATTCTTTCAGTAGTAAAGCGAATAAAAGAAGTGTAAGATCTTCCGCTTAGCGGTTTCAAACGATCTAGTATTTGGCAAATCATCCATGTGATTTCAAGATTGGTCCACTCTTCATTGGCACCAATATTATAAGATTGGCCAATTTGGCCTTTATGAAAAATGCAATCGATAGCCCTACAATGGTCCTCCACATGCAACCAATCTCGAATGCTACTTCCATCTCCATGCAATGGAATAGGTTGCGCTTGTAATGCATTTTTTAGAACCATAGGAATCAATTTCTCTGGATATTGGTACCGCCCATAATTATTGGTCGAACGGGTAATAACTGTATGAAGCCCATATGTATGGGCATAAGCGCTAACCAAACATTCCCCTGCAGCCTTGCTGGCACTATAGGGATTACTTGGCGCAAGAGCATCGGTTTCTGTAAACTGTTTATTGTGATCATCTAATGCACCATAGACTTCATCCGTAGAAATATATACAAACCGATGATTCGGATTTCTTGGCTGACTTGCTGCTTTAAACCAATGGCTATAAGCTGCATGCAACAGCACACCAGTGCCCTCTATATTGGTCTTTATAAAAAGAAGTGGATCAATAATTGATCTATCTACATGTGACTCAGCAGCAAAATGAATAACCCCATCAAAATTAAATTTTTGAAATAATGCCCAGACCAATGCAAAGTCGGTTATATCTCCTTCTACAAAATAGTAGTTTGGCTGCTCCTGCAGTGCAAAGGCTATACGAGCAGCATAGGTAAGCTTATCTAGGTTAACAATATAATAATCAGGATATTTTTTCAAAAATAATTGAATACAATGAGAACCTATAAAGCCAGCTCCACCCGTTACTAATAACTTTTGCATAACAGCATTTTTACTTTACTTTTTGCCTGATCAAAAAGCAACAAAAAATCAAGCACTGATGAAAAAATTAGCTGGAAAGATAGTGCTAAAATGGTAGCTGGTTTTGCCTATTTTAGCTGCAAGCGGAGTAGGAGGGATTCGAACCCCCGGTACCTTTTTCAGGGTACACCCGTTTTCGAGACGGATACCTTCAACCACTCAGACACTACTCCAACAGCTATAAGTGAACTACCTTTGCCTATCGATTCAATCGTATCGCCACACTACCTCAAAATAAAAAACTCCCCTATAAAGGGATATCCCCTACTTGAAGATGGTTTTAGCAAAATTGACAACTGCACCCAATGCAGTAGGATGACACAATATAGCTTTATCTTTTGGAACAGGTACTGTTAAAACATAAGAACTATGAAAGGCATCTTTGATAAGCAATCTTGTGAAATTTTTCTTTTTTTTAGGGACAATATGGAGCGCATGCTGGCTATCAACTGAAACCTGCATATCATGGCGACCATTAATACGTTTTTCACCAACTACAAAAAAAGTATAGATATCATTTAAAGCCTTAAGCTTAAAACGGCGCGCCTTTTTTTTAGTCAGAAGCGCTCTAAAATTATTTTGCCCCGCTCCTATTGCTAGTATAGGAACTTTTTCTTTATGAAGGGACTTTCGAACCTCAGCTAAAAAAGCACTACCTGGCATTAAGTCTTTACCTCCAGGCCGGGAACAAACTACTTGATTGGACTGTACATTTAACATAAGCTGCTTTTCAAGCTCATTTTTAGCATAACCAAGGTTAAACGAAAGAGTACGAAGATCTTTTAAAACAGAAGCTGTCAAATTCTGTGCCAACATGGCAGCATCTACCCTAGCGCCCGCAGCCCCTCCCATGGCGCAGCTAACGTAACTAGCCCTTTTATATTTTTTAAAGTATCTTCATATTGCTTGAGAAATGCATAACCAGTCAAGGCACCTTGACTATGACCTACCAACAGTATAGCTCTATCTTTAAGATTTGCTACCTTGCTGCAAATCTCTTGAAAAATCATTTCAGCCTGTTTGCTTATAGAAAGCTCGATGCTCTTCATGCCTTCCACACTCTTTGGCGTAAAAACAAAAGCATCAGGGCAGGATTGCTCAAGCTTTTGCTTCATCGACTTAAAGGAGGATGCATGATTCCCTAATCCATGGAGTAAAACAATTAATGGTTGATGCTGATTTTTAGATGAAGATGACTTTGCATGCGAGACGCCTGGAATAAGCAATAAATAAAGCAAAATCGATTTAAATATATAAAAGATGTATGACATAAGTGTATAAGGATCAAGTTACATAGAATAAAATCTAAACGAAAACAAGTCTAGACCTTCTGCAAAATCTATTGCTAAATGGCAATTTTGTGGTCTATGCTCCTCAAATACATTTAGTATGCTGCGGTGCTCGACTGCGCTTCTCCTAAAAACTGCTGATCACAAATAGGTTTTGAAGAAGGTCTTCTATTAAAAGCGTAAACTTAAAAAATAATAGGCATAATTAACAACAGCAAATGCTCTTGCTTATTTTGGATTTTAGGAAAAATTAAAACAGCTTTATTAGCCCCCAGAAAAAGCATTCTACTTCTTCTGTTGTGATGCTGGCAAGTATCTCTAATAAAAGCTTTGCATTAAACCCTATTTCTAGGGGTAATCCTTCATAGTTACAAATAAGTTGCTCCTGTGCTTCATTAGAAAAGTCCAAATCCTCTGCTGAAATGGTCAATTGATTGTCCACAAGGGTCAACTTTACTTGATGGGTTGCTTTATTGGCATAAATAGCTGTGCGTCTAAGCGCACTCACCAAGGCAGGCTTATTTATAGTAAGCTTACTGGTATGTTCCTTGGGTATGACGTTCTCATAGTCTGGATATCGTTCGTCCACTAATCTACTAATCACTTTAATGTTATCGATACTAAATTGGATTTTATGTCGATCAAAAATAAAACCAATCCTCCTATCTCTACCACCCAACAGCCCATTCAAAAGTAGCAATGATTTTTTAGGCACAATAATCGGATTTTGTGTAGATGCTTTCAGATCTTCACGAATATAACGGACCAACCGATGTCCATCCGTGGCTACAAAAGTAGCCATAGCATTGGTTAATTCTATATATACACCAGACATAGCAGGCTTTAGCTCATCATTACTGGTTGCAAATATGGTTTTTTGTAAAATATTCCTCAACACATCTAGTTCTACCTCTAAGGCTATGCCATCATCTAAGGTAGCTAGCTGTGGAAAATCATTGGCACTCTCCCCTGCCAATTTATACTGCCCATTATCAGATTTAATAGAAACAGTATAAGAGTCTGGGTTAATGGCCAAGCTAATAGACTGCTCTGGTAGGTTCTTAACCGTATCCAGCAACATACGAGCAGGTATGGCCACACTTATTTGCGCATCTGATTGAATGGCCAAAGTAGCGCTAATAGAGGTCTGCAAATCTGATGCTGTAACCACTAAACGATTGTGATCTATCTGAAAAAGAAAATTTTCTAAGATTGGAACAACCGGATTACGGGTTATAACCCCACTAATGGCAGTTAGCTGCTGTGAAAGCAAAGCCGATGATATGGTAAATTCCATAGTTATTTTTTTGTGATTTGAATATGGGGACTATGCTGCTATCAAAAGAATTTTTAATCTATTTTCTTTGATGTTTTTTGTCTCATTGAAATCATTGAAACTAATGACCATAGCCACTTCGATATCCTAAAAGTCTGCCCCCTGCGCTTCAAAACTACTTTATACTGCCCCACTTAGATTAGACTTATAAATGAAGGCAATTTAAGAAAAAAATTTAAAAGGTTTTATTTTTGCCTATTTAATAGTAAATCTATTTTAGCAAAAAAAAGATTCCATAAAGTAGATAAAACCTTACAAGGCCTTCTTCAAAACCTATTTGTGATCAGCAGTTTTTAGGAGAAGCGCAGTCGAGCACCGCAGCATACTAAATGTATTTGAGGAGCATAGACCACAAAATTGCCATTTAGCAATAGGTTTTGCAGAAGGTCTAATGTACATATTAGCTATAATTTAAAAGACAGCATGATTATTTCTTGCATTCCTTTTCTAATAGAATAAATTCATAATCATAAGGATTTTTTGCATCTGCTTTACAAGAACGCATCGCAGATGCTATCCATTCTTTCCCTAGAACAGGAAAATAGGTATCTCCCGGTACAATAGCATGAATCTTTGTTAAATAAATTCTATCGGCTAAAGGTAAAGTTTGTTCATAAATCTTTCCTCCGCCAATAACAAATAACTCTGATTCTTCTTGGGCTTTTGCCAGCTGTATAGCTTCTTCTATACTGCGTACCACATGATAACCAACAACGGACTGATCCATTTTTGTACTGACTACTATACTAATCCGACCTGGTAAAATACGCCCAATCGCATGAAAAGTATGGCTACCCATTAGCAAATGGTGGCCTTGTGTCTGTTTTTTAAATTCTTGCAAATCAGCAGGAAGATGCCAAGGAAGCTTATTTTGCTTGCCAATGACGCTATTTAACGACATCGCTACAATAAGGGATATAATCATAGTTTGCTCAAAATATCCAAAATAAAAGGATTTATTTTGATTTATTCAATCAACACCACTATATTTGTTCCACACTAAAGGGTTCAATAGATTAGACCTTTTGCAAAACCTATTGCTAATGGCAATTTTGGTGTCGAAGCTTGTCCATGCTCCTCAAATACATTTAGTATTCTGGCGACTGCGCTTCTCCTAAAAACTGCTGATCACAAATAGGTTTTGAAGAAGGTCTATTAATTGTAGCCCTACAAAAGGGGGATTAGCTCAGCTGGTTAGAGCACTTGCTTTGCAAGCAAGGGGTCATCGGTTCGAATCCGATATTCTCCACTTCTTCTGGTTGCGCGCTCAATCAATTGCAGTTTGCCCACTTAAGGGTTCCCCATTCTTTAAAATGCCTGCTTTGCATTTTTTATTAGGAGTTCGGTTGTATTAGACTTTTTTCTCACGCCAAACATTATCACTTCCTTTTTCATACTTTTTTTACAGCACTCCAAGCAACACGATGGCTTATTTTTTCTACTGAGTCATCTTTATCGCGTTTCTTATCAGGATCTTGATATTCTTTATAAGCATGGTTAAATGCTTCCCTATAAATGTCTTGAGCATGCTTAGGTAAATGTTTCTGTATAGATTCTGGTAACGCTTCATTTATATCATATGGCATATTGGTATATTTTACATTGATTTTACTACAAAAAACTTTTAGTATAAAATTGCAACAATACACTTGCTTAAAAATATTTATTTTACTAATATGTAAAAGGTATTAATAAACATTAATACTAAAATATAATGAGCTAGATAAATCTATTAACTAATAAATTAAATAAGGTTATGACATTTAATTTACCAAGCTTTAGGCCTAGATCTAACATTCGAGCCTTAGTAAAGAGGCAATACGTTAATGATGGATAATATCTTTGACAATTTTTATTCTTTGTTTCCAGATTTGTTTACAACAAAAGATAGAAATTTAGTACCAAGCATTGATGTTTCTGAAACCAATACGGGTTATCAAATAGATGCAGAACTTCCTGGTATTGAGTTGAAGGACATAGATGTTCAGGTAGACGGGAACTTACTTACTATCAAGGGAAAAAAAGAAGAAAATATTGAGAACAAGGAGAAAAACTACTTTATGCAAGAAAGGCATATAGGTTCTTTTCAGAGATCCATTTCTTTGCCCAATAATGCTGCTATAGAGCAAATAAATGCTAAACTTAAAGACGGAATATTACAGCTTACGATTCCTAAAAAGAAAGAGGCGATAACTAAAAGGATAGAGATCAAAAGTTAGTGAACTGTAGTGCTCAGGGTTCGGCAGATCAAAAAAATAGAGATAAGGCAATTTAGCTACCAAATTCTGAACCAACAGGGCAGTATAATGAATGCCTAATCCATAATTTGGGGTTATGGTTATTCCATATCAAGCTTAAAAAAGTTGTTCAAGTGACAGTAGTATTAATTTAATTATATAGCTATGACTGAAAGAAGAGGACATTTTTTTCACGTTACGCATAGCAAAAGTGATGACAAATGGTATGTCAGAGAAGTCAAATGGAAAGATAGTGCAACGCTTGCCTTTAATAGTAAAGACGAAGCTACTAAAAAAGCTGAAGAGCTAGCAAAGAAAGTAGAGATGGGCCATGTAGTCATTCATGATGAACGGGGAAAATTTGAAACTGTTGAAAATTTTTAACCAACAAAATTATATTCAGGTGCAACGGTAAGGATTCTACAGCAATTTGATGCTTCAAATCAGGAGACCTTCTGTAAAACCTATTTGTGATCAGCAGTTTTTAGGAGAAGCGCAGTCGAGCACCGCAGAATACTAAATGTATTTGAGGAGCATAGACAAGTTTCGACACCAAAATTGCCATTAGAAATAGGTTTTGCAGAAGGTCTAGAGATTTGATCATTCGTTACTAATTACTAATTTTAATTAGTAAGGCCTGAGGGGGTTAAGTAAAACCAATTGGAGTATACTCTTTTGCTTTTATGATTTATCCTAGCGTTACGGTGTTATGCTAACCCATTTGAATCTTAAAATCATTTGAGTATACTTACCATCCCTATTACAGGGTATATTATTTGATTTAGAAGTAGATAATTATCCTTTTGCCTTCACCATAGGTACAAATCTTACCGGTAAAAGTGTTTCTTGTTTAATCCCATCTTTCGTTCGAGTAATGCGTATCAATTGTTGCTCAAATTCACCTACAGGTATAATCAATCTCCCATTTTCTTTAAGTTGATCAATCAATGTTTTTGGCACTTGATCAGGAGCTGCTGTAACTATAATTGCATCAAAAGGGGCCTGCTCTGGCCAACCCTTATATCCATCTCCTACCCGAACATAAAGATTATGATATGCGAATTGGTTCAGCAGTGCTTTAGCTCTTTCTCCTAAAGCACTGACGGATTCTATTGTATAGACCTCTTTACATAATGAGGCCAAAATAGCCGCTTGGTAGCCAGACCCCGTACCAATTTCCAAGACTTTTGCATCATGGTCAAGCATTGCTGTTTCTGTCATAAAGGCTACTATATAGGGTTGAGAGATAGTTTGACCATATCCTATTCCTAGGGGCGCATCTGAATATGCATATTTTTTAACATTGTCAGGAACAAAAAGATGCCTCGGTATTGTTTTCATCACGGCCAATACACTGACATCCCTTATATTTCTGGCTACTAACTGGTCATTGACCATTGCTAATCGCTGTGTATAAAAATTATCTTGGTCCATATCAATTTTATTTTTCCTAAGTTAGGTCTAACTAAAGTTAGCAATAAATACTGCCTACCTTAATAAAAATCAATCAATCGATGATTCTACATAAAAATCTTTATATTGCTGTAATATAACATTACTTTATAATTATATGATAAAAATACGGACCGGTTCTGAGCTAAAGTTATTGCAGCGAGCGGGTCATATTGTAGCGCTTTGCCATGACCTTTTAAAAAATACCATTCAGCCAGGTGTAGATAGTCTAGCTTTAGACACAATGGTGGAGGAAGTCATCCGCAGCAATGGTGCTGAGCCTATATTTAAGGGATATCGTGGTTTTCCAAATGCTACTTGTGTCTCTATAAACGATGGTGTAGTACATGGCATACCAAATAATCGACTGTTACAGGAGGGGGATATTGTTAGCATTGACATAGGTGTCAAATATAAGGGCTACATTGGCGATAGTGCATGGACCTATCCTATAGGCAAGATTTCTGACGAAAAAAAGTTTTTATTAGCGCATACAGAAAAAGCTTTATGGGAGGGCCTACGTGTGATTAAAGCAGGCATTCACCTTTCTACCATTTCCCATGCCATAGGTCACTATGCTACACAACATAAGCTGAGTATTGTAAAAGAATTGGGTGGGCACGGTGTAGGCACCATGCTGCATGAATCGCCTCAGATTCCAAACTATGGCAAACCCAGTAGGGGGCCTATTTTAAAGGCAGGTATGGTCCTGGCTATAGAACCTATATTGAACTTGGGTTATCCGGCCATTAAAACCTTGCAAGATGGTTGGACCATTGTCACCAAAGATGGAAAAGATTCCGCCCACTTTGAGCATACCATTGCTGTTGAAGAAGAGGGGTATACCATCTTAACCAATTTAATGGCAAATGCGGTTTGATAATCGATTAGCTACCGCCATATATCTGAAACAATACCAGACCTTCTGTAAAACCTATTGCTAAATGGCAATTTAGTGGTCTATGCTCTTCAAATACATTTAGTATGCTGGCGGCTGCGCTTCTCCTAAAAACTGCTGATCAAAAATAGGTTTTGCAGAAGGTCTACCATTTTGAGTGCACGAATCTAAAAGCTATTTGTATTGATTGAAGCTATGAGAAAGAAGCGCAAGCGTTTTGAGGAAAATAAATTTTTGGATCATCTTATAGAACCAGAAAAGGCAATCTATAAAAGCATCAAAGGAAAATGGAATCTTTTGTATTTTCAAAACAACCATCCCATTACGCTAGAAATTGGTTGTGGCCACGGCGCCTATACCATTGGATTGGCTAAAATATTTCCAGAAAGAAACTTTATAGGCATTGACATCAAAGGAGACCGGTTGTGGAAGGGTGCACAAGAAGCAAAAGCGTCTGCACTACAAAATGTTGCCTTTCTACGTGCACAAGCAACCCATCTTTTAGATTTTTTTGAACAAGATGAAGTAGCTGAGGTTTGGATTACCTTTCCAGATCCTAGGCCTAAAACCAGGGATATAAAACGTAGGCTCACCAGCCCTCGTTTTTTAAAACTATATAAAACGATACTGATACAAGGGGGATGCGTCCACTTAAAAACAGATAGTCGCTTACTCTTTGCGTATACATTAGATTTGCTCCAAGCGCAAGGGATCGTACCACGCAATTGTACAACAGATTTATATCATTCTACATTAGTAAATAGCCATTTTGGCATCCAAACCACTTATGAAAAACGGTTTATAGCGCAAGGGATGCAGATCTATTATCTATCTTTTGCATTAAAATAAAGAATGGATATAGGCTAATTTACACACTCTCAGACGCTTGTACAGCTTCATGCGCAACCTCTACTGATTTGGTGGCTTTTACTTTAAGGTTATTTGCACGACCTTCTACTGCTTTTAGAACCTTTTTAAACATTCCTAGGCGTTTTTCATCATATCCTATACTTTTTTTACATCTTGAACAATGGACATCATATCAGCTACCATTTGTACTATGTTTTCAGTAGTTATATCATTACCTGATGCATCAGTTCTTGCAGCCACTTCTGTCTCTTGTATAATTACTCTTACATCGGATACATCGGAACCTGCTCCTTGAGCTATTTTAGCCTTTTCTTCTGATTTACAGAGCACTGATTGTACACAATTGCTTAGCACAGATACTTGCTCTAAAAGTTTATCCAATTCCGGTCCTACCATTTCCAGAATTTGTAAGACTATTTTTTCCGATTCAGAGACTGAAATCATTAATGCTTGTACTAATTTCCATACTGTTCTTAAGGCTACGTTACTTTCTATTTGTGGTATTTTCTCCGGTTTAGTTACTTGGCTACTATCACCCCTATTAATACGGCTACTAACAACACACGGTAGTGGAGGCTTCTCTTCAGATTTTGGAGTTAAAAAAGTATTAGAAACATCACGCTTATCATTAGAATCGTAATGGATAGCAGTTGCTGGGTCTACTCCACGATTGAGCTCATTACAGTCACTTGCTGGCCGTTGTAAAGGTTTGATAATTTGTTTATAACCTGGATTTTTGCACGCATATTCCGTATACATCCAATACATCCATTCGACCACAGCGTAAAAAAATAGAATAAAAGTGTTATAAATAAATTGTTTTTATTTTTTTTCATTGCTGCTTTATTACATAACGGACGAAACCTAAAGCGCAAAAAAAATTACAACCATAGCCTCTCTCTCCTGAACCAAATGGGAGTGAGCAGACTTAAAATAATAGAGCATATATTTGCCCGTGCAGTGTTCCATAAAACCTATCCCTTCAATCACCTGACCATGTTAAAAAACAAGAGGTTTCTTAAAAACGCACCTTGGAAAGGGTTTCGCTTAATAAGCCTACCCTAAAAGCGGAAAAGTAGCATATAAACTATAAACAAATGATAGTCTATTCATCACCTTTATAAGTTTAATATACGATTATCAATTGATAAATAATAGAATACCAGAATAAAACAGTTTAAATCCGTCTATTGTATTTTTCTAATAAATTACTTACTTGCCTAATTGCTTCAACTTTTCCATACCCTATAATAGCTACCAATTATATGGCAAAAGAAAAATAAAAAAAGACCACAAACCCTACCCAAGCCATGCGCTTACCCTACACTTTTTAAAAAATTATTTGTAAATTTGCGTTGGACGCAGTCTTTATAGCATATTCATTTCATTTTATTTATAGTTCAGCCGTAGCTGCCACGGACCATTGTATATCCAAGGGTATATGTCCGGGGTTTTATTTTCATTAACCTTTACTTTCATCTTGCAGATCAACGATTTCATAGCGCTGTACGAAAAAAATGAAGTGGTAACCAAGCTTACAGACTACCTAAAAGAGGATCCCCAAAACAGAGCGATGCACCTAGAAGGTATGCAAGGGAGCTTAGATGCACTACTTATTGCAGCACTGCAACAAAACTGCAACCAGCTACAACTGGTTGTAGTGGAAAACAAAGAAGAAGCATTGGCTATCTATGGGGACCTCACTCATCTATTGCCTGCCCATCCTGTACTACTTTTTCCCAGTTTAGAACAAAAAGAGGATAAGTATAAAACGATTCAAAACAAACGATCAGCTATTATACAGGCTATAAGCGAAAATAGCGCTGCGCCATTAGTGGTTACCCATATAGCCGCCGTTTTGGAAAAAATCTTGGATCCATCTCTGGTGACCACTATGTGCTCTAATATACATGTAGGCCAAACGCTATCATTCCAAACATTGGAAAAGATGCTTCAAAGATTTACAAAAGTAGATTTTGTCTATAGCCCAGGTCAGTTTGCTATACGTGGCGGCATTATTGACATTTATAGCATGAACCAGTCGTTTCCCTACCGAATAGAACTATGGGGCGATCAAGTTTCCACCATTCGCATCTTTGACCCTAAAGACCAAAAGTCTTTTAAAAAGACAAATGTAGCAACTATCTTATCGAATCCAGAAACGACAACGACAAAACAATTAAACTATACCTCTTTTGGGGCTTGTCTACCAGCAGGGAGTTGTATTTGGCTAAAAAATAAAAAAAAGATCTTAGCAGCACCAAAAAGTAGTGCATCAAGTGATACCTTAGACACTGTGGAAAGCTTTATGGCATCCATTATACCCTTTCACCAAATTCTATTTGGAGCATCTATTGTTTCAGAAAACGACCTAGTACTAACCTATAATGCTGAAAAACAGCCTTTTTTCAAACAAAATTTTAGCCTTTTAGCAGATGACCTCTACAAAAGGAATGCGCAGGAGTATGATATATACATTACAGCTACTGCTGCAGGGCAATTTGCCCGACTGCATACTATTTTAGAAGCACAAGCGCACAAAACAACTTTTACGCCACTACTGCTGAGCTTACGAGAAGGTTATATAGACCATACAGCCAAAATAGTCTGCTATAGCGATCACCAAATCTTTAATAGATACTACAAGTATGAACCACCCAAACGGCATACTACAACTGAAACCCTACTTGCCGATGCATGCAGGAAACTAGAAATTGGAGATTATGTGGTACACAGTGACTACGGGATTGGTCGATTTTCCGGATTACATTCCTTACAGATCAATAACCAAAAGCAAGAAGCCATTCGACTGATCTATAAAAACAACGACACGGTATACGTCAATGTACACGAATTATATAAAATCAGTAAATATACCAGCAAAGACGGCACAACGCCTGGGATGCATACATTGGGCAGTTCCGCCTGGGGGCGTAAAAAAAACAGCGTTAAAAAACAGATCAAAGACATTGCCAAGGAGCTGATTGCACTTTACGCAGCACGCAAAAAAACGTTAGGATTTGCTTTTGGAGCAGATACGCTACTAGACGCAGCATTAGCCGCTTCCTTCTGCTATGAGGAAACCCCAGACCAAGCGGTGGCCATTGCCGCTGTTAAAGAAGATATGGAAAGCTCCACCCCTATGGATCGACTGGTTTGTGGCGATGTGGGGTTTGGCAAAACAGAAATCGCGATTCGTGCAGCTTTTAAGGCAGCAACAAGTGGCAAGCAAGTCGCTGTGCTGGTGCCTACTACGATTTTAGCGCTACAGCATTACAACTCCTTTATCAATAGGTTGGCCAACCTACCGATTCATGTCAGCTATATCAACAGATTTAAAACCAAACAAGAAATTGAGCAAACGCGCTCCGATACAGCTTCTGGAAAAGTGGATATTCTAATTGGCACACACAAGCTACTCACAAACGGTGTTAAGTTTAAAGATTTAGGGCTATTGATTATCGATGAAGAACAGAAATTTGGGGTAAGTGCTAAAGAAAAGTTAAAAAAGATGCGTTTAAACGTAGACACATTAACCCTAACCGCTACACCTATTCCACGCACCCTTCATTTTTCGCTGATGGGTGCCAGGGATTTAAGTATTCTGGCTACCCCTCCTACCAATAGGCTACCTGTCCAAACAAAGCTTCATGGCTTTGATGAGCAGCTTATTAAAGAAGCCATAGAAGATGAAATAGCCCGTGGCGGACAAGTCTTTTTTGTGCACAACAGGGTAAGCAATATCAATGCCATGGCGCAAAATCTATCAGCGCTACTGCCCACCGCACGCATCTGTGTTGCGCATGGTCAAATGGCCGGATCTATGCTAGAAGAAAAAATCCTGCAGTTTATAGTAGGGCGTTACGATATACTGGTAGCAACCAGTATTATAGAATCTGGCATAGATATGCCCAATGTCAACACCATTATCATCAATGACAGCCATCTTTTAGGCCTTTCTGACTTACATCAAATGCGTGGCAGAGTAGGTCGTTCTAATGTACAAGCCTTTTGCTACCTATTGATTCCAGAAGATGCAACCCTTACACCAGAAGCAAAACTAAGGCTAGCTGCATTAGAAGAGTGTTCAGCATTAGGAGATGGCTTTAAGCTGGCTATGAGAGACCTAGACATACGTGGCGCAGGTGATCTACTAGGTTCCGCACAAAGTGGCTTTATATCGGACATTGGTTTTGACACCTATTGTAAAATATTAGAAGAGGCTGTAGAAGAGGTAAAGCATAATGATTTTAAAGCATTATTTGGTAAAGAGGCCAAAACGCTACCCAGCGAATGTTCCATTGAAACAAACTGTGAAGCACTTTTACCACCTGAATATGTGCAAAGCACAACGCAACGCATGACCCTGTATAGTAGACTACATGAACTTAAAAACATGGACCAGCTCACACACTTTAAAGAAGAACTCATAGATCGGTTTGGTCCATTGCCTACTGCTACAGATACCCTGTTGGAAACGGTACAACTCCGATGGGAAGCAGAACGGATTGGATTTCAAAAAATTTCATTTAAGAATCAACGCTTGCATTGCTACCTAGGCGCTGATTTCCAAAAAAGAAATGGGAATATGTGGGACCATATCATGCACTATATGCAAGCACACCCAACTTGTTGCCAGCTAAAAAAGCTAGGGGACAACCTGATGCTCACCATTACTGGAAAAATCGATAATGTCATTTCAGCAAGGAATCTACTGGCTATTATAGGGATGGCTGATCAGGATGGTTTTCGGTAAAAAAGGCATAAATAATATCCTTATTTTACTTACTCATAGTGATCGAAACGCATCAATTGGATTAAAGCTGTGAACAACGGACACGGCAAATATTTAATAAACTAAACTAAACTCTATACAACAATGTTAAAGCATATAAAAAAAAGATGGCAAACAATCGTGTGTAATAGTCTCTGCATCTATTTACTTGGGTGTACTACACACCAAGTAAAAAGAAATATGCGGTCGGACAAATCGCCGGGTTGTTTGGGTTTTTCTGAAAATAGACAAACACCTTTTTCAGTTTCTAAGGAGGATCGGGTGTATAAGATAAAAAATATCATTAAGATAATATATAGGAGATGGGATATCTCGTTAAATAGCTTGTTAGAAGAACCTAAAAAAGATTCGAGATTAGAAGAATCTGAATCTGAAGCTGAATCTAAAGCTGAAAATGATTTCATGTCACACCTTCGTTACTTGTGTGACTTAATTAAGGACTTCATGTCACGCCTTCGTTACTTGAGTAACTTAATTACAGAATTAAAGAATTCTAAAGAAGATGATTTGAAGACAAACCTTCTTAAATACCTGCCGAATCTTTCTCAGTTTATTAAAAATAAGCGAGAGTCTTTTTATAAAGGAAAAATTGAATCGCTCTATACATTGCTCTATAAAGATGTTGAGTTACTTATAGAAGCAATAACAGAGTTTACCTGTCAAAACTGTCACGGATGGAACAAAATATTTTCTGATGATAGCCAACTCTGTTCTCAAATAGATACAGAAACAGATAGTGATTCTAATAATGATTCTGATAAAGAATACAAATTGAGACTTAATGTCAAACGACTTAAAAAAGAAAATCCAATAGAAGGCAAAAAAAGGAAGTACAATTCGGAAAGCAATAGCCAAACATCATTAAAGTGTACCTGTGAACTCTCTAGCAAAGAGAGAAAAGAAAAAATAATAGATTATACCTGTAAAAAGTGTGTCTCAGAAGCACATTGGAGCAATAGAGTAACGTGGACCTGTGAGTGTTTCAAAGTAATCACTACAAAGCGTCATCAGATGGACTCCAAAATAAGCGCACATAAGAAGATGCATCCAAAAAAGGGGGAAAAAGGTTTCAAATGTAAATATTGTCCTGTAAGATTCAAACATAAAGGTAAATGCACAAGTCATGAAATCAATATTCACAATGAAACACAACAATTCCCATGTGAGTTTTGTAAGAAATCCTTCGTGAGGAAGGAGGACCTTCAAAATCATATTCACAGGGTTCACAAAAACATAAAAAAGAGTCTTTAGTCTTAAGTGTGTAAATATTTTTCAGGTTGTATATTCCTTTAGATATTAACACTTAAACTTAACACAATGAAAAAAAGATTTACCAAAAGATGGGATAAGCAAAGCAATAGACGTATTGCTAGACTCAGGTGTAGACCTATCGACTCTTTTTGATCAAGGTGGCTTACTTAAAGAATTAAGCAAGCGTCTTGTAGAAAAAAGCGTTAGAAATTGATAATGAAGTCATATCGGTTGAGGTTCCAAGAGATAGAGCATCCACTTTTGAGCCTGTTTTTCTACCCAAACGAAATATGACATATTTGTTCATACTAGTAGTAAAAAAGGAAATCTTTCTCTTACTTTTTGCTTGTTTCCTGGCTAGCGTGGCCATTTGCTGAACAAAAACGATCAAAACCCATCAATTTATTAAAGTTGTACCCTATTGAAAACATTGATGAGATGGTCGTTATAGATTTTGAAAAGAATGAAAAGTTTAGCACATCCCAGTTAAAAATAAATCCTGCATTGGTTTCATATTCTATACCAAAAAGACTGACTTCCAATCCTATTCTACCATTAAAAGCATCACTGACAGAAAGATGAGCGCTGCCACCCAATCTTTCTTAATAAGCGGAAAATCAATAAAGGCGCAACTCTAAACGTCACAGACCATTTACGGCTTGTGCCTATATAGCTTTTAATTAAAATAGGTAGAGATAGCATCTTTACATTAAAAGAAATAGATGCTATTTCTTGTGCTTTAGGATATAGAAAAAAAGGTGTTTTAGGCTCTATATCCTTTCTCATGCCATTCATAAAGTATACATATAGTCAACCACTTCAGGCAGTTATGCTGCTGCCATTGTTTGTTCGCCTTTTGAATATCTTTGCTAAAACATTTGTGCATGCACTTTATTTTTAATACCGGTAACAAAATTTTCCCTTAAAATATTTCATAAAAAAAATAAATTGTAAACTTTTTTATGAGATATCAAAAAAATACTTTACAATGTATAAATAAGAAATAAAAACGCAAACTTAAAAAAATATATTATTTTATTTAATAATCAATAAAACATACTAACTAATTTGACACCACTGGCTAAACAAATACGAATGGAAACGTTAATCCAGCATTCAAATAAATTCATTATCTGCATAGTAAGTTAACGGCATATCATATTCTAAGCGTAGTAGTAACCATTACATTATTGAAACTTGGGAATAGTTGTACATGTTCAAGCTTATTGACCAGATATAATATCCAAGATTATGTTAAACATCGCTACAGTCATAAAGACGAAAAAAAAAGTCCTGATAATAGGAGTTTTGCAGATAGCTATAGTGCTAGCAGAAATTGGAAATAGTTGTACACGTTCAAGATTATTGACCAGATATAGTGTCAAAGATTATGTGAAGCATCGATACAGTCATAAAGACGAGAAAAAAAGTCCTGATAATAGGAGTTTTGCAGGTAACTATAGTGCTAGCAGACAAAGGTTTAGAGATGGTGATCAAACAGATTCATATCCGGTTCCTCAACATAAGGATAGCCAGCAAAGTAGAGCTCCTGATAACAGGAGGTGTTGCAGATAGCTATAGTACTAATCATGAAAGGTCTAATACGCACAACCAAATAGATTCATATCCGTGTGGATCTCAGGATTATGACAGCGGCAACCTAAATCAGTCAGATCATACCTACACTTACGCCCGATCCTACTCTAGGCCTAAAACCAATCATTATAATGCTTCTATTCAGGAGTTTCATTCCAAATTGCCTTTAGATAATCTAAAGCAGATCGCACAAGAGGTTTCTTATGTAAAAAGGCAGATTACAAATAAGTTTCTTAACAAATCTGACAAAAATGAGGGTTTATTATGGATAAGTGAAGTTGCCGAAAAATTGAAGAGCAAAGCCTATTTAGGGGTCTCCTTGGATATAGGAAATTATTGTACATTAAGGCTGTTTTCTGTACTAAAGATGTTCTTCTTTTTCTTCCAGGTTATTGTATAAATTTACCTGATTAGCAACATGTTTCAGACATTACTTTTCCCACTTTCCAGCAATTTATTAAAAGTGCTTAGCATCGCTTTTTTCATTGTTTACAAAGTACAATTTCTGAATACGACATACCTGCGAAGCGCTGTACCCGGTAGCTTGTGCGGTATCTTGAATGCTTAGTTTTTTAACACTTCGATAATATATTACCTTCTGGTGACGCTCATGATCAGCCTGTTTTCCACGATATTTACCCTCTTGACGTGCTCTTTCGATTCCCTGTTTTTGCCGTTGCTGACGGCTCAACCAATCCTTATACGACATTGCGGCCATCAGATCCATGAGCATATTATTGATGGCAGAAATCACAGCACGAGTTACTGGATCATTTTGTGATGGTTCTTTGTCAGACAAAACCTGCCATGAAGTTGGGATGTCCAGACTTACAATTCTCAATTCATGATGTTCAATCTGCTTTTTGAGTGTTAGCCAGTCACTGTTACTAAGTCTGGTCAGCCGATCTATTTGTTCTACTAGTAGAATATCATTCAGGATTTAGCGCTTATTAATACGCACCGCAAGCCAGCCAATAGGTTCGGTTTTTCTGTCTTGCTTTGTTACCTGAAGAACATAGGGATGATCCCAGATAAAAAATCACTACTTTCCGATTTTTTACTCAAGCATATCGCTAGCAGACTTAATTTATCAAATGAACTTTGGAAAGATTATGCATCAGGACGAGACACCACTCGCAGGGAACATTTAATAGAACTATACCACTATCTAGGACTAAAAAAATTTACAAAACAGATTCAAAATGATTGCATTTCGTATTTAATTCCACTTGCAAAACGCACTGACAAGGGTATTCTTTTTACACAAGAACTTCTAAAGTATATGCAGCGGAATTGCGTGATTATTCCCACTATTGATGTACTGGAGCGAACGTGCTCAAAGGCCATGGATGCTGGTATAAAATAGTATTCTCGGAACTGAATGCTCAACTTATATCAGAGTATAAGGTCAATCTAGACAGCCTTCTGATTGCATCAAATAATCATCTTTCACGTCTATCTTGGATTCTTCAACCTCCTGGTAAAATTAACGGAAAAAATGTATTACAGCACATTGAACGCTTGAATACGATCATGGCAATAGACTTACCGGTAGGGATCGGACGTTTAGTTCATCAGAATCGGTTACTGAAACTGGCCCGTGAGGGTCGGAATATGAGCAGCCGAGATTTGACTAAGTTCTCATCAAGCAGACGATACGCTATTCTAATATGTGTGATTGAAGAAGCCAGAGCTACACTTACAGATGAGATCATCGATTTGCATGAGCGTATTCTTGAACAGTATGTTCAGCCGGGCTAAAAGGACTCAGGCGGAGCGACTCCAGCAAACAGGTAAACTTATCCAGTCTAAACTGTACCAGTATATTGCTATTGGTCAAGCATTAACTGAAGCCCGTGAATCCGGAGAAGATCCATGGACTGCTATTGAACATGTTATGCCATGGCAAAAATTTATTATAAGTCTAGAAGAAACCCGTTTTTTGACCAAAAAAAGTAATTTTGATCCACTGCATATTATTATTGAGAAATATAGTACGTTACGTAAATACGCTCCAAGAATGTTGTCTGCGTTGGAACTGAATGCCACGCCAGCTGCACAGTCACTAGCCGAGGCTCTGACAGTCATCAGAGAAATGTATCATAAACAGTTACGAAAGGTCCCACCAATGGAACCGTTGGATTTTATTCCTGAAAGCTGGAGGAAAGTGGTTATTGCACCCACCGGAATAAATCGACAGTACTATGAATTTTTCGCTCTTAACGAACTGAAAGACGCGCTTCGTTCAGGGGATATCTGGGTAAAAGGTTCTCGCCGATATAAAAATTTTGACGATTACCTCATTCCTAAAAAGGAGTTTAATAAGTTGATTCAGAATCATCAGTTACCACTTTCTGTCCCTTTTGATTACAGTCAATATATTGGAAGTCGCCTAACATTATTGAAATCACGACTCGAAGAGGTAAACAAAATGGCCCTTATAGGTGATTTACCTAATGTTGAAATATCTAATAAAAGAGTAAAGGTCACGCCATTGGATAATAGTGTTCCTGCAGAGGTTTCACCGCTGACAGCCCTGGTTTATAGTATGTTACCTCATCCTAAAATTACAGAGATACTGGATGAAGTAAACGACTGGACAGCGTTTACTGACCATTTTTCTCATCTCAAAAATGAGGTCATCCGCCCTGATACTCGGCTCCTCCTAACCACTATCCTGGCTGATGGAATTAACCTTGGGCTAGGTAAAATGGTAGAGGCCTGTCCTGGAGTTACTAGATCTTCACTGGAAAGTATTCAGGCGTGGTATATACGAGATGAAACGTATTCAGCTGCTCTTGCTGAATTAGTTAATGCGCAGGAAAAGCAACCTATGGCGATATACTGGGGTGACGGTACTACATCGTCTTCAAACGGTCAGAACTTCAGAGTCGGAAGCCTTGGACGCTACGCTGGACAAGTCAATCCTAAATATGGACAGGATCCTGGTATTCAGTTTTATACGAATATCTCTGATCAATACAGTCCATTTTATACCAGGGTTATCAGCCGGGTAAGGGATTCAACTCATGTACTCGATGGCTTGCTGTATCACGAAAGTGATCTAGAAATCCGGGAACACTATACCGATACATCTGGTTTCACCGATCATGTATTTGCCATGATGCACCTACTTGGTTTTGAATTCTGCCCAAGAATTCGAGATCTACATGACAAACGACTTTTTATTCAAGGAAAAGCCCAACAATACCCTGGACTTCAGTCTATTATATCTTCGAACAGCCTGAATCTGAAAGATATCAAATCAAACTGGGCTGACGTGCTTCGTCTAGCCACCTCGATCAGCCAGGGGACAGTTACTGCATCCCTAATGCTCAAGAAGTTGGCCAGTTATCCAAAACAGAACGGTCTGGCAAAAGCTCTCAGAGAAATCGGGAGAATAGAAAGAACATTATTCATGCTGAACTGGTTTCGAGATCCAGCATTGCGTCGACGTGTACAAAAAGGGCTTAATAAAGGAGAAGCCCGTAATGCCCTTGCCCGTGCGGTATTTATGCACAGGTTGGGGGAAATCAGGGACAGAAACCTGGAAAATCAGAGCTACCGTGCCAGTGGACTAACACTGCTCACAGCTGCCATCACGCTATGGAACACGGTCTACATCGAAAGAGCTGTAGACTCTCTGAAAAAACAGGGAATAAAAATCAATGATCAATTGTTATCACATCTATCTCCATTAGGATGGGAGCATATCAATTTGACAGGAGATTATATCTGAACAAGAAAGCGTAAAAAAACATTAAGTAAGTTCCGACCTCTACGACCGGCTAACATAGAAAAATACAAAAACAGCCTTAACGTACAATAATTTCCCATATCCAAGGAGACCCCTAATATTTCATACAAAATAAGTAACCTGCCCTGAAGTATTATTTATTCATCTGTTAATCAGCATAAAAATACTACAACCCAGTTGAATGTATATTAACCTGAGCTCGGTATTTATTTATCTGATTTACAGCTACTAAAAGCAGGCTATTGGACTAATATTTTGACTACCCTCTATTTTAGCCACCTAATTATATTAAAAACAACTTGATAATCAAAATCATTTATATATAAGCTATTTATAGCATTGTGTCTAATCATAAATTTTATTAGATTTTTATAATTGATTATCAGGTTAAAAAATAACTTAATACCGAACTCAGGTTACTAGTGACAAAAAGGAACTTTGCTCTTACTTTTTGCTTATTTCCTGTGTAGCATGTCCATTGGCTGAACAAAAACGATCAAAACCCATCAATTTATTAAAGTTGTACCCTATTGAAAACATTGATGAGGCTACGCTTATAGATTTTGAAAAGAGTGAAAAGTTTAACACATCCCAGTTAAAAATAAATCCTGTATCCGTTTCATACGCTATACCAAAAAGACTGAATTCCAATCCTATTCTACCATTGAAAGCATCACTGACAGAAAGACAGGTATGTTTGTCTTTTTCTTTTCTTTTTTCCCATTTATTATAAAATGCTGCTCTATCCCTTTTATGGTTAGCGTCTAAATAATCATAGGAAATCATATCTTGTTTATCGGCAGCATTATTGTTATATATGCATTGTTTTAATAGCTCTTGCCCAGGCTGGTTCGCTAGTTCTGCTACCCAGTCTTTCTTATAAGCGGAAAGGAATCAATAAAGGCGCAACTCTAAACGTCACAGACCATTTATGGCTTGTACCCTATATAGCTTTTAATTAAAATAGGTAGAGATAGCGTCTTTACATTAAAAAAGAAATAGATGCTATTTCTTGTGCTTTAGGATATAGAAAAAAAGGTGTTTTAGGCTCTATATCCTTTCTCATACCATTCATATCGATTGACTTATAACAAATCCCAATTTGTACTTGATCTAAAGAACTAAAAAATGGGAAAATTGGGAAAAATGGAAAAAATGGGACTTTATCTTCTATGGTCGTTTTAAAGCTATAAGCTACAAATAATTCCACAGGGAAATAGCTCATAAGATCGGACTCAATTATACGGAAGCCGCCCTCATATCCTAGTTTAGCCCCAAAATTTAGTCTTCCATTGGTTAAAGCAACACTGCTACCTTGTATCGGTGTAATGCCTATATAAAAAAATGATAAGCATATGATGGGCTTCAATAACTTTTTATACAACTGCTTCATATTATTTTCTATGGTTATTAGACTTTTTTATGGTTATAGCTTTATCACGATAGACAAACAATAAAATAGTTGCATGCTGCATATACCCCCCCTTGCTTCCCGAGTCACCCATCAAGCATAGCGTCAACGCCTTCCTTTAATGGAAGATCTTCAAAAAGCATGCGATAGATCGCTTCTACCATTGGCGCACTCCGGTCATAAGATTGCATCGCTTCGCGAATGAGTTGAACCGTTTGCACCCCTTCGGAAACCTCCTTTGCCGTGCTTAAGATATCGGCTAGCTTTTCACCTTTTGTCAAACGATAGCCAATGGTATAATTTCTACTAGCCGTGCTGCCACAAGTGGCTATTAAATCTCCAAGACCAGCTGGCCCTAATAAGTCACCTTTGCGGATCCGCATAGTGGTCAAGATATAACGCATTTCTGAGATGGCCGAGGTAATAAAAAAAGCATAGGTATTCAACTGATAGCCCATCCCTCCTACTATACCGGCACCAATAGCAAAAATATTTTTCAGCACACTACATATTTCTACACCCTGCAGATTAGAACTAAGATAGACACGCAACCAATCACTGGTTAAAAGCTTCTCCCCTACAGATAAAACACTTTGAGCATTACTGGCAACGACTGTAACAGCAGGATGCTTTTTAGCTAAAAATGCAGACAAATTAGGGCCAGCCAAACAACCAATTTGTTGGACCACCGTTTCTCGAAAAATTATGCTACTCATCGTAACCACACCCCTACCCAAGGGTGTATCACCATCTTGATACAGATGCAATCCCTTCGTCCCATGTATTAATATATGATCTGATGTAAGATCTGGAGCCATCTGTTGGACCAATCCACGAAATTTAGCAGCAGGAACCACAGGAAAAATAACCAAACAAGTGCGCAGGACCATTGGCAAATCAGTCGTAACCATCACATTGGCTGCCAATGGCACATCAGCAGCGCTACTGTTTATTTCCGCCACACGTTCTGCTTTATGCGTATACAAGAACACACGGCTTACATTAGGTGCTACTAGGTTTGCAACAGCAGTGCCAAACTTACCAGCTCCTAAAACCGCTACCATTTTATATAAGTGCTTCGAGGCCATAACCAGTCAGTCTATTATGATAATAAAATAATGTTAAAAGATCTTGAATCAATAAATCGCCACCTGCTGTTACCACCAATGGTTTCTGTGCATGGTATACACCCAATTTAGCACATCCATCTTTAGCAATAGCAGCAAGCTGACCATTCTGTACAATAGAGGTAAACACTATCTTTTTTTCTGTATAAAGCAGTTGCAACGCTTTATACGTATGCCCAAGCGCCGCCATAAAATCAGCATAAGGAATCACGATATCCGTTAGCTGCATGGAAAACCCCGCTCTCTTTTTTGCCAATTCATAAGCTACAAAGGCTACTAGGTGGCTGCTGAGCACCATATTAATACGATGATAAGCCGCTACAATTTTATGGCTAAGGGTTTGAACATAGTCATCTGACCGCTTTCTAGCAACCGTTTTAACGGGAAGATCCAAAAACGCTTGGTATAAGTCTATTGGTTGACCTTGATCATCATAACTACACCCCGTTATGTCTACCCTATTCCCCATAACATCTAAGGGTGTACCTATGTTAACAAATATTTCCGAACCCTTACATAATATATTTTTACTGAATTGAAAATTGGTAGCACAACAGCTTTGCTCCGCCATAGCAGCCGCAACATTTTCCATTTGCACCGACTCACGTACCAATTCATAGGCTTCTAATACACAATGGTAATTCAGCACAATTGGAACAATAAAAAGCTTCTTAGCAGCTACCCCTTGGTTTTGAAAATTCGCTTCCTGTGCTTCAAAAGGGGTACTGAGCAATCCTAATTTTAAATCAGACTCTATAGCACCCAAACGGCTACGGGTTCCACCCGGATAAAATAGCGTATGGCAGCCCCATTCCAATGTGTGGCACGCATAATCTTTCTGTACTTGTAAGTAGGGTATCGTCTTTTTACGCCGATCTACCTTATAGGTTCCTAACTTATCAAAGACATAACGAAACCCCTTGTTATTAAATAAATTCAATCCTGCACCCCAAGTTAAAGGAGGTAGCCCCAATTGTTTCATGGCCAATCCGACCACAACAGAATCCCAATTGCTCGTATGGGTAGGCACCAAGACAATCGTGCCTATCTGGGCCAATGCACGAACCGTATCCGTTGCACCCATCAAATGAAACTTTTCCTGTAACCTTTTGTGGGGCAAAGTCCAACGCTCTGATCCAACACCAAAACAATCGGGCTTAAGGAGATGGACAAAAGTATGGTAGACACCTTTAGATATACATTGATAATGGCGCACACTAAAGTTGCTGCAAATCTCTCTTACATACCGTTCTATAACACTTTTTAAAAGCTTAGCTGCTTCCACTTTATTGTCAATAGAAGATGCCATGGCCTCCCAAAAAGAGCGATCATCCTGAGGATCACAGCTCCATGGGTTTGATGCCACCCTAGCCAACTCTCTAGAAGCTGTTTGCGCTAATATTCGGTAGAGCGCTTCATCCATTGGGTGGCGTGCACACAAAGACTTAAAACTTTTATCAACCACCTCTCTTAAAAAAGCTTTTTGGTTTTTATGGAGTATGGTAATAGGCCAACGACTGGCTCTAGACTCAATAGGCATAAATTGGTCTTTGGTAGACATATTGTATCTTTTTAACGGAATAAGCCGTAATTTACGGTCAAATCTGGGTAAGATTAAAAAGCTTACCTGATTGTTTGCTATTGCAAGATAATAAGGTTAAAATGAATATTTATTACTTCTCAGAAGAAATTAATTTTAGATTAAAGCAAAAAAGAAAAATTTCTGCTTGGCTGCAAGACGTTATCTCCCAAGAAGGATACACACTAAACCATCTTAACTTTATTTTTTGTACAGATAACTATTTACATGCTAAAAATGTAACCTATTTGGGCCATGACACTTTAACAGATGTGATTACATTTAACTATGCCACAGATGCAAAAACCATCTTAGGAGATGTCTACATAAGCATTGAACGCATCCGAGAAAATGCTAAAGCGTATAACCGAAAAATGGAGGAAGAACTCTACACAGTAATGGTGCATGGCCTATTACATTTGTTGGCCTACAATGATAAAAAAAGAAAAGATCAACTGATCATGAGAGAAAAAGAAACTTTTTATCTGAACCAGTTCGCATTGTTTATACCCACTACTCCTCACAAGATCAAAAATAAAAGAGCCGTGCAAAACCATACTACACTTATTCTTAAGATCCTAGAAAAGGACCCAAGTCAAACCTATACCATACAACAACTTTGTACGGCCTTACAAATAACATCAAAAGCAGATAAAGCAAAAGTAAAAAAGGCTTTACTCGATCTTTTACATCAGGATGCCATTAAAAAAATCAGCAAAGGGCGTTATCTACATGTCGCCCCTCCTACTTACCTTACAGGTCGAGTAGATTACGTCCGTGCCGAATATGCTTATATCATTGTACCGGATCAGCCTAAAGATATACTAGTGCGTCAAAAAAACCTATTAGCTGCACTAGATAAAGATTTGGTTAAGGTTCGCTTGCTGCCAAACGGAGGTCGCAAACGGCCAGAGGGTGTGGTGGTAGAAGTTATTAAGCGAAATACTGTAATTGGGCGCATCACGCTTTCTGGCCAACAACCTCAAGCGATAGTTGCACAAAAACGAACTACTTGCACTGTTTTATTAGAGGGAGAAAATAGCGCTATGCTTCAAGAAAATGATAAAGTAGTGATTGCACTAACTTCTTTTCTTAACAATCAATTAACAGGTAAAGTAGTGCAACATCTTGGACCAGCTGGCCTACATGAGGTAGAGATGCATGCCATTATGGCTGAATTTGGTTTAAAAGATGGTTTTCCAGAAAGCCTTCTTGAAAGCATCCAAAATATACCTACAACCATTACCCAAGCAGAAGCCGCTAGAAGAAGAAACTTCCGAGGTATACCTACTTTTACAATAGATCCAGCAGATGCTCAAGATTTTGATGATGCCCTTTCCTATCAACCATTAGCCAATGGCCGCTACCAAGTAGGGATTCATATTGCAGACGTAAGCTATTATGTGCCGCCAGACAGCCTGCTAGATAAGGAAGCCTATGACCGAAATACTTCTGTCTACCTGGTAGATCGTTGTATTCCTATGTTGCCAGAACTACTTTCTAATGAATTGTGTTCTTTACGTCCAAACGAAACCAAATTAACTTTTTCAGCTATTTTCGAATTGGATAGGCAAGGAAAAATTCATGACAAATGGCTGGGAGAAACGATTATTTATTCCAATAAAAGATTTTCCTACGAAGAAGCCCAAGCAGCAATAGATAACCAGACAGGTGATTTTTACGAAGCACTTACAGTATTAAACCAGCTAGCCAAAGAGCTTCGGAAAAAACGCCTACAAAAAGGCGCCATTAACTTTGAAACCAGGGCATTGGAATTTGAACTGGATGCCAATGGAAAACCACTTCAGGTGATGCAAAAGCTGCGTACAGATGCCCATAAGCTCATTGAAGAGTTTATGTTACTGGCCAACAAAGAAGTAGCTACCTATGTAGCCAAACTCAAGCAAAAACAGGAAAAACTAGGACCTACTTTTATATACAGAACCCATGACCATCCAGATCCAGATAAGTTAAATGAATTCTTTTTATTTGTGAACCAGCTCGGATACAAAATAGATGCCAATAAAACCCTATATACAAAGCCATGCATGCACTAGAGCAGGCCATTCAGGGCAAGCAAGAAGAAAACATTATACAATCACTGGCCATTCGGTCTATGGCTAAGGCGCTTTACACTACAAAACCCGACCCACACTTTGCATTGGCCTTTGCGCATTATACCCATTTTACCTCACCGATCAGAAGATATGCAGACCTATTGGTACACCGTCTTTTGAAGCAATATTTAAAAGGTGAACGCATCTACGACGCAGCATCCTATGAAAAAAAATGTCAATATGCTGTAGAACGAGAATACCTTGCGGTAAATGCAGAAAGGGCTTCTATCAAGTATAAACAAGTAGAGTTTATACAAAATTTAAAAGATGAAATATTTGATGGCATCATCAGTGGCATAACCGAATGGAACATCTATATAGAGATCCTCTCTAATGGCTGTGAAGGTATGGTTCGCTTATCAGAGCTTACCGATGACACCTATGTTTTTGAGGAAAACAACTTTCAAGCAGTTGGCAAACAGTTTAAAAAATGTTACCGATTAGGGGATATTGTAAAAGTAAAAATCAAAAATTGTGATTTGGACAAACGACACATTAACTTTTGGTTATGCCAGTAAGGTGGCGTATAAAAAAGGCCTATCTTATCCAGATCTAATGCCAAGGTATAGGCTATTTTAGCCTTTTATTTTTTATATTAGCGATTTGGCCATGGCAGCATAGGTAATTTTTTTAGTTTAAGCTTTAGCTTAAAAAGCTAGCCAACTGTATGGTAGCACCAATAGCAAACAACCAAAAATATCCTTATTTTTGGCGCTGTGGACCTTCTGCAAAACCTATTTGTGATCAGCAGTTTTTAGGAGAAGCGCAGTCGAGCACCGCAGCATACTAAATGTATTTGAGGAGCATAGACCACAAAATTGCCATTTAGCAATAGGTTTTGCAGAAGGTCTTGTGTTTGCATGCAGAAAAATACAAACCTAGGTAAAACCTGAAAGCATAATTTTTGTAAATACAATTAATATGAAAGGTAATATGAAAGCAATTGCAAGATTTTTAGCAGTGCTGCTTGCCCTGCTCGCTATAGGTATGCATTGGAGCGTTGTAGTCATACCCATGCTTGCCGGATACAAGTTTAGCATGCTGTTTATTGCCTTTTTACTCCTATTTGTATCCATACTTCTTTAAATCTAGCATTCATGTATTCAATAGCTAGCAATAGCCAGAAAAATTAAATTTTTGAAGCAAAGAATTAGCATTGTAAAAACTAGCTCTCTTTCAAAATCTATTTGTGGTGAGCAATTTTTAGGAGAAACACAGTCTCCAGGATACTAGATGTATTGGACGAGCATAGACAAGCACCAAAATGACCATTTAGCAATAGATCTCGAAAGAGGGCTCATCATTAAAATTATAAAACATAGTACGTCAATGACCTATTACACAGAAGAAGGACTAGAGCGCATGAAAAAAGAACTCAGTTGGTTAAAAAGCGAAGGCCGCATTCGTGTAGCCAATGACCTAGCAGAAGCGCATAAAAAGGGGGATTTAAGTGAAAATGCAGAATATGATGCAGCCAGAGATGCACAAGGGTTATTAGAAGCAAAAATTGCTGCCTTAGAAACCTTAGTAGCCAACGCTAGAGTATTAAAAGAGAGTGAAATTGACTTGTCTCGCGTTTCTATTCTCACTAAAACACGCGTTAGGAATAAAAAAACAGGCACAGAATCTATTTTTATGCTTGTCTCACAGGGTGAGGCTGACCTAAAGCAGGGTAAGATATCCGTTGAATCGCCTATGGGAAAAGGGTTATTAGGTAAAAAAGTATCAGAGATTGCGCAAGTTGATACCCCCTCTGGTATCATTGAATTAGAGATTTTAAAAATCGGGTTGGACCTTTAAAAGTTATCAACTCAAACCAGGGATTTGCTGTAATCCTTTATTTCTATTAATTTAGCTGCCAGATAAAATAATCTTAGAAGTTATGGCTTTACGGATAACAGATGCATGCATCAATTGCGGCGCATGTGCGGTTGAGTGCCCTAATACTGCAATATATGAGGGTGGAACAAATTGGCAATGGGCTGAGGGTACACAGTTGAAGAGAGTCAAGGTAAAAGGCGAAGTATTGGATGCAGCCATACCACAAGCGCCCTACACAGATGACACCTTTTATATTGTCACAGATAAGTGTACAGAGTGTGTAGGCTTTCATGAGGAGCCACAATGCGCAGCAGTTTGCCCAGTAGATTGTTGTGTATTAGACCTAGATCACCCAGAAACGAAAGAAGCCTTGCTGGAAAAAAAGAAATTTTTACATGGGGAGTGTTAATTAAGATATAGTAAACAAATAATTATACAGTGGAGCCACATACAGGATTAGATGAAGTTTATTCCAAAAGAGTAAATGCAGGAAAAAGAGTTTATTTCTTTGATATAAAGTCAACCAGGGGAAAAGACTACTACTTGACCATCACAGAAAGTAAGAAAAGAACAGAAGCAGATGGCATGGCATACGAAAAACATAAAATTTTTCTATACAAAGAAGATGTGAATAAATTCATTCGTGCGCTTAATGAGGTAGTTGACCACCTTAAAACGACGCTAATGGCTGACTATGCATTTGATCAATTTGATCGCAACGCAGAAGGAAATCCAACCAAATAAACTACCCAAATCTAGCCCGGTATTTAGGGTGCTTATAAACATTTGATTCATGGCTTTAAAGTGTGGCCTTGTTGGTTTGCCTAACGTAGGCAAGTCTATGTTGTTTAATGGCTTATCAAATGGAAATGCGGCTTCTGCCAATTTCCCTTTTTGTACGATAGAACCCAATGTAGGTGTAGTAGCTGTACCAGATCAACGTATGGAATTGCTTGCTGAATTGGCACATTCTAAAAATATCATACCTACTGCTATTGAGTTTGTAGACATAGCTGGGTTGGTCAAGGATGCCCATCAAGGAGAAGGATTGGGCAATAAATTCCTTAGCCATATTCGAGAAGTGAACGCGATTGTGCATGTGATCAGGTGTTTTGAAGATGAAGATGTAGTACACGTCGCGGGCGGTGTAGACCCTGTTTTTGACAAACAAGTTATTGACCATGAACTACGCTGTAAGGACATCGATACCTTAACCAAAAGGTTAGAGAAAATCGAAAAGCTTGCCAAACATGGGCCTAAAGCACAACAACGCACCTGTGAACTATTGAACCTGTTTTTAACAGAACTAAAACAGGGCCGTGATGCACGCGCCATCCAAGTAGCGGAAATCGATCAGCCATTGATAGATGACTGGCAACTATTAACCTCAAAACCGGTTATTTACTTTGCGAATGTAGATGAGGCAACCATACTTGGTAAAAAAAATCCGCACTTAGCTGCTTTACAAGCGGCTATTGCTCAGGAGAATGGCTGGGTGATTATTGGCGCTGCTGCGTTAGAAACACAGCTCAATGCATTGAGTCGTCAGGACAAGGCTTTTTTCTTAAAAGAATACAACCTAATGGAATCTGCATTAAATAAGCTGATTCAATCAGCTTATTCCTTGCTGCAGCTGATTACCTATTTTACGGTAGGGCCGCAAGAAGTGCGGGCATGGACCATTCAAAATGGGACAAAAGCACCTCAAGCAGCAGGAGTCATCCATACAGACTTTCAGCGTGGATTTATCAAAGCAGAGGTTATTGCTTTTAAGGACTATAAGCAGTATAAAAGTGAAAATGGCTGCCGGGAAGCGGGCAAGCTACGTATAGAAGGCAAAGAGTACATCGTACAAGATGGTGATGTAATGCTTTTTCGTTTTAATGTATAATTGTTTTTCTAACCTATATACTATCCAATGAACACCACTTCGATTCTTTTAATCTTGACAATAATGGTTGCTTTATTTTGTAAAGATAAAAAACCAACCATCTTACTCATAACTATTACCAATTTAGTAGGATGGTACCAGGGTGTAATACATACCATCGGTATGGGTCTTTTGGGCTATTCACCTTGATTACTTATCTACACTTTGCACTAGAAAATCCAAGCAAGCTAGTGAAGACGCTATTGTTTATACTAGAAGCTTTATGTATAGTGGCACTTGCCTTTCATTATGTTCCAATGATATGCCAGATTTTTGCAATGTTTTGGCAATCCTTCCAATAAAACCAAGCAACATGATCGATATCCTTGCAGAGGTAGGATAATGGTATTTTTTTTGCTACTTTTTCCTTGATAAGGAAGTAGCCAAAAAATCAAGCGCTAATGGAAGAAGCTAAGATTAGACCTTCTTCAAAACCTATTTGTGATCAGCAGTTTTTAGGAGAAGCGCAGTCGCCAGAATACTAAATGTATTTGAGGAGCATAGACCACAAAATTGCCATTTAGCAATAGGTTTTGCAGTAGGTCTATTGACTCAAAGAACCTGATATGAATAAGCATAAACTACCGATTGGGGTTAGTAACTTTCATAAGCTGGTATCTAACGATTACCTCTTTTGTGATAAGACAGCCATGATTGCTGATTTCCTAGAAAAAGGCGATGAAGTTACCTTAATTACCCGTCCTCGTCGCTGGGGTAAGACACTCAATATGTCTATGTTCCAACATTTTTTTTCCTCAGAGATTAATGGTATAAGTACAGCAGGGTTATTTGATGATTTAAAAATTGGTAAGCTAGAAGGTGGTAGGTATGTTAGGGAACATCAAGGAAAGCACCCTGTCATTATGATCAGTTTTAAGGATATCAATGCAGATGATTTTCAAGGAGCTTATAATGCGGTGTATGAATTGATCTTAAAGGTTTATAGTGCTTATATTTATTTATTGAATAGTGATAAAATCAATGCAATACAGCTGAATAAATTACATATTATTCTTAGTAATCAAGCTAATCAACAACAGCTGGAAGCTTCTTTAGAGTTACTGAGTCAATGCCTCTATCAACACCATGGTAAAAAGGTCTATATTCTAATAGATGAATACGATACGTCACTCAATAAAGCTTATGGTAATAAATTATACCTGGACGCTATGGTTGCATTTATGCGTAACCTATTTAGCGCTGCGTTAAAAGACAATACTACACTAGAAAAAGGTCTTTTAACGGGTATATTACGTATTTCTAAGGATAGTATGCTCTCTGGATTAAATAACCTAGAGACCTATACCTTACTAGATGAAGAATATAGTGCCCATTTTGGTTTTAGTGAAATGGAAGTTTCCGCTTTATTTAAAGCAAAAGATTTGAGTGCTTCTATGCAAGAAGTAAGAAATTGGTACAATGGTTATAAGGTAGGGAACTTAGTGATGTATAACCCATGGTCTATTATTTCTTGTATCAATAAGTCAGGCCGTTTTGATGTCTATTGGGTAAATACGGGTAATAACAACTTAATTGAACAAAAGGTACTTACTGCTCATTCTGAGATCAAAGAACAATTTGAACAATTGATGCGAAAGGAATCTTTAGTTGTATCTATCAACAGACATATTGCTTTTGATATTTTAGATAAAGATGATACATCTTTTTGGAGTCTTTTATTATTTGCTGGCTATTTGACCTTTGAAACAAGTCATTTAAGCGCCTATACGAGTCTATATGACTGTACAGTCAAGGTTCCTAATTATGAAATATGGCGGCTCTATAGCACATTTTTTCAAGAATGGTTCGTCAATCAGTTTGAGAGAAGGAGGCAATATGATTCTTTTTTGAAACATTTGGTAGCTGGTGAGGTTGCTGCTTTTGTAGAACAACTTAGCTATTTCTTACGAAACAGTGTGAGCTATTTTGATACCAAACAAAGCAACACATTAGAAGGATTTTATCATGGTTTTGTATTAGGGATGTTATCAAGTTTGGGTAGAACCCATTATATACGATCCAATCGAGAAAGCGGATTGGGAAGGTATGATGTATTAATCATTCCTAAAGATGGTTTAAAGGCGCTGCTATTGGAATTTAAGCAGGTACGTAAAGAAGAAGAATTGGAAACTACAGCTAAACTTGCTTTACAACAAATACAAACACAAGCCTATCATACAGAGTTATTGCAGTATCCTCATATAAAAGAAGTAATAGAATGTGGTATTGCATTTTCTGGAAAGTCTGTTTTAGCTGTTTACTCGACTTATGATTTGGCTGGCAAACAGTCTGGTGATGTTATGTTAACCAGTAGATATGGTGCGCAAGGGGAATAGCCCATAGATAGCCTCTGTCCAGTTAAGTGTGTAAATATTTTTGAGGTTTTATATTTACACACTTAAAACGTACGACAAAGAGCTTAGAGCAGCTAAAACAGGTCGATTAAATGCTATAAAAACTATCTACCTTGTAGTAGACCTTCTGCAAAACCTATTTGTGATCAGCAGTTTTTAGGAGAAGCGCAGTCGCCAGAATACTAAATGTATTTGAGGAGCATAGACAAGCTTCGACACCAAAATTGCCATTAGAAATAGGTTTTCCAGAAGGTCTACTCAAAGGGCACCATGCTTTTGTACCCTATGTGCTGCCACCAAAATTTGCATGGAATAATAGGCTAGTCAACAGTTTGTCTCGTACTGATTTTTTACTTGGAAAATTAGCACGAGAAGGCAGTAGGCTACCTAATCCTCATCTTTTAATACGTCCATTCATCACACGTGACGCAGTATTATCTAGCAAAATTGAAGGCACCCAAGCAACCTTGGGGAAATCTTAGCTGCCGATGCTGGTGCTTATGTAAAACAAAACGCTGATGAACTCCAAGAGGTACAAAATTACATTAAGGCACTTGATTATGGACTGAAACGATTAACAGCGCTTCCGTTATCGCTACGTCTTATTAAAGAAATACATGCGCACTTAATGCAAGGTGTTAGAGGCGCGCATGCTACACCGGGAGCATTTAGGAACAGTCAGAATTAGATTGGACCACCAGGATATACAACTGCATACTGCAAAGTTTGTACCTCCACCCCCTGATCATTTAATGGATTGTCTGGGAGCATTTGAAAAATTTTTATATGATAGATCCTTGCCACCATTGATTCATATCGCACTTTGCCATTATCAATTTGAAGCCATTCATCCATTTTTAGATGGTAATGGACGTATAGGACGACTCTTGATTACATTACTTTTAATTGAACACAAGATACTCCCTTCTCCTTTATTATATTTATCTGCATTTTTTGAAGCAACACGTGATGAATATTATAAACAGCTTTATAATGTTAGTTTGAAAGGTACCTGACACAAATGGCTTATTTATTTTTTAAATGGCATAGCTATTCAATCTGAAGATGTACTATCGCGCACTGAACGTATCAATGAATTATTAAATCAATGGAAAATTGATATTGCAAGAGGAAGTTCCCAAGTGCCTATAGACATGGTACAGCTCTTAGCTGTAAATCCTTATTTTACTATCAATAAAATTGCTAAAGAGCTTAGCATTTCCTACAGCACTGCACAAAGGGGTGTTCAAAAACTTGAGGCTGCCGGCATTCTTAAAAAGACGGGTAATAATAAACGGGATAAAGTTTACTGCGCCATTGACATATTAAATATCCTGGAGGAACCTACGCACATCAAGGCAAGTATTTGTGAATAACGCGCCTGACTTATATTAATTGGCAGCATAGACGCACTACGGCTACTTTACACAGTCATAACCCAATACAATTCCTAATCCATTCATACCTATTACAATCCCAGAATTTCCTCTAAACTCAAACCCAAAATCCCAAGCTAAGCTCCAATTCCAAAATCTATTAAGAGATTTTGTTTGAGCGCTATCAGGATTAATCTTAAAAATAGAATGATATATGTCGACTAACCCTTTCTTGGCTAAAGCTTCTATATCTTCTTGAGTAATACCAGATCGGTCAGCAACTTCTTTACCTTTATATAAGACATTATAAAGTATATGCTTGACACTAGCGGTATTAACATGGATGGGACAATATTGTTTCTTCTCTAGACCAGGGAATACCAATATCAAACGAGGCCCTCCATAGCATACGAATTTCCGACTTTTTTCTGGGTACAACCGAAAAAATAAAGGAAGGCTTATGGCATGAAAGTCTATAATAGCCAAATTAGCGTGCACTATATAGCCGTCATTTTTAGCAGATAAAGCATTGGTTTTTTCGATGAAACGACCTCCAAAAGAAAGCAAACTCCTATCCAACAATTTTTTAGCATCGATAGAGGCATCTACGGTAAAAAAATAGTTATAGCTATATAATAACCCAGTTTGAAGACCTATTCCATTTATAGGGTGCCATTCTATAACAGGACCAATAGCTATTTCGGCACCCATAGCCCAATGACTTGCAATAACGTTTTTAGCTCCTTTGACCCAACTTTTTATACCAATATGTAAAGTCGATTGCGCATTTTTACCAAAAAAATCATCTTGCTGCACTAGATCCGTTTGCTCCACTACATCCGTGCAAGGGGCTACAGCAAAAGTTGAATGGGAAGCTACCCACCATACCCATAGCGCAACAAACCCTGCAAGCCTTTGTATTTTTTTTGCCATTTGATAGAAAGGATCTTATGTATCGATAGAAAGAATATTATGTATCCGATCTAATCGATCAAAAAGTAGGCAAAAAATCGCACTTATTCAAGGAATAATGTGAACTTAAGGGTGGCACTATTGGAAAATCTTTATAAAAAATCTCCCAATAATGGTTTCCTACTATCTCTATCTATCACCTGAATAATCTATATTCTATAATCTATCCCTATGGTTGCAAAGCCCAAATGTATACCATGATCTTTGAAAACCTTGTCTAGAAAGAGACAACACCTTCCATGGAGAGATATTTTTCGAGAAATAAGATAGTTTACATTTAATTCCAAAGCGTAAAAATAGATTAGTCCACAAGAGAGATGCCAGTAGTTATTAACTAAATAGCCCAACTATAGCGAGGTCATAGGTAAAAGCAACGCTAAGTTATAAGGAATTATAATACTTATATTAAGAATATCTATTTTAAATTTAATTGGCTTATTTGCCATAAACATATCTGGTAAAAACACCCCCCATAACAATCCAGCAGAAAATGTATACCGTTTACAAAATGGCTTTTCCCACTTTATACCTGTGGTAGCCACAAACCCCATCCATGCATTATTGTTTGCTGCAGCTTCAGCTTTAGGTTTCCAGTTGACTCCTACATCAATCGGTATGGACCATATGCCCTTATGAGATGTTTTGGGAGCAAGTGTAGTGGACGATGGCCCCTGAACCCTGTAAGAGATATAACGGTAGATATAATAAATAAAATTTTTGATATACTATTGATTTTCACCTAATTTATATAATTTAATACTTACTTGAAGTGTGTGGCTGCAATGCTTTTTTAATAAGTTCCTCCAAGGTAAGCGGGGATAATACCTGCGCTCTTACCGTTTCAATCGCGTTTTCTGCAACTTTTTGGGTAAGCCCTAATTTGGTTAAGGCCATTATCGCATCTTGATCTACCTTGTTTTGAGTGGGTTGTGGTAAGACCGGATCCTGGATGTAATCCAATTTTTGGGCTTTATCAGACAATTCCAATATCAGCCGCTGCGCAGCTTTTGCGCCTACACCTTTAATAGAGGTAAGCAAACGCGTATCCTTACTCAGAATAGCCTTGTGCAAGGCTGCTGGTGTTAGGGAGGATAAAATGGTCAAAGCAATCTTTGGACCAATGCTGCTAACAGAAGTCAGGTATAACCACCATGATTTTTCTTCTAACGTATAAAAGCCATAAAGGGTCAAGGCGTCGCTTTTTACCTGCATAACGGTTAACAAGGTGCAATGGTCTAACCCTTTGATTTGATCAAAGGTATATAAGGAAATATGTAACCCATACCCCACTCCTCCTACATCTAGGATAATGTAAGTCGGTTCTTTATGCAATAGTTTTCCTATAAGCTGCGCAATCATAGAGGGAGTTTCTACCTTACCTTTTTGGTTAATGAAAACGTAAGCAAAAAGCCAAGCATCTATTTCTTTTTCTTATTATTGGCTTCAATCGAAGCAGCAACCCTAGATTGAAAAGAAAGCTTACCACGTTGCTTTACCTTTTGTTGCCTAGCCATCAGTTTTTCTTTAATACTATCTGCATCAACCCAATAGTTGATAAGCTTCTGCTGTAGGAAAGTCATCACATTAGAGATGCAATAGTAAAAACTTAAACCAGCAGGAAATGTATTTAAGACAACCATAAAGGCAAAGGGCATAACATAAGACAAGCCTCTCATAGGACCCTCCTTTGGACCATTTTGGTTACTAGCCCGGGTATATAAAATGGTTGATAAAACCATTAACAATGTAAACAAGCTAACATGATTACCATAGATAGGTATCGTAAAAGGAAGACGCATAACGCTATCATAGGTTGATAAATCATTTGCCCATAAAAAAGAGGCTTGTCGCAGTGCAATCGCATGAGGAAAAAAATGAAACATAGCCATCAGAATAGGCATTTGGAGCATAATAGGCATACAACCACTCAAAGGATTAATACCGAATTCTCTATAAAAGGCTACCTGCTCAATCTGTGCTTTTTGCAGGTCGTTTTTATATTTTTCTTTTATCTTATCCAATTCTGGTTTTAAAACCTGCATTTTAGCCATAGAGATAAAAGAGCGATAGGAAAGTGGTGCCAAAAGCAACTTAATGATAATAACCAGTAAGAATATAACTAGGCCATAATTAGAAACATACTTTTCCAAAAAAGCAAAAAGCGGCATAATGAGCCCCTGGTTCATCCACTTGACAACTGGCCAACCCAAAGGTAGATTTTGCTCAAATCCTTTTGTAACCTTTTTAAGGATTTTATAATCATTAGGCCCAAAGAAAAAAATGAATTTTCCATGAGCTGCTGCTTTGTCCTTAGCAGATAGTGGAAGGGATAGGTGGACAGACTTTGTAACATCAGGTGATACCATTGGCTCCATACGGAGGGCCCCTGTAGCGAAAGCATCTTGCGCAATAACCGCAGAAGAGAAAAAACGCTGCTTGATGCTCACCCATTTGATGGGGACTTCTATTTTCTTTGCTTCAACCTCTGTTGCAGACTCCTTGAGCTTATCAAAAGTCTGATCCAATAAATAGTAGTTTACCGTACTTCTAGAAGCATCTGCTTTATCATCCGCCTCCAAACTTTTCATATCCATATTCCAACAGAAAGCAGGCTGAGCAGTTGTATTGAAACAGGCTTCCATGCCAACAGCACGCCAATCATAGTCAATTTGATAGCTATTGCCAGAAAAGGTAAAAGATTGCTCGAAATATTGAGATGGGGTGAATGCCAATCGGAAAACTATTCTAGCCTGCCCACTATCTTGGACCATGTAAACAGGCATAGCTTGGGTTTGAAAATATAAAGCCTTAGTCTCTATCAATGCATTTTGATAAGGAAAAGAAAAGCCCATATTGCTGCTTTGCGCATCCAATAAGACCAGTTCCTTCCCGTGCTTATCTTTGAACTTTTTAAGTATCACCTTTTTTATAGTACCACCTTTTGTACTAAGCACTACTTTAAGTAACTCATTTTCAACTGTTATATCTTTTTCCTTTCCCTGAAGCAGCGCAGCAAAAGGGGCCACTGGACTAGATGGATGCACCACATCCAATGGGGCTGTTTGACTAGTAGTAGGACGAGCGGGTGCAAGAGCAGACGTCTCTGATTTAGGCTTAAATACATAAAAATAAACTAGAAAACCTGCTGATATTAAAAATAATCGAACAAGCTTGTTTTTATCTAAAACCATATAGGGAAAAGAAAAATCTCGGCTAATAAAATGTAAGCAATAAAACTATAGTGGATATCATCATACTTTATTTCTTAAAAATACAGATAAACAAATATAGACATTCTTCACAAGAATATTGTTACAGCAGGTACAAATCAACATCTTAAAATAGATAGGAATTTAAGCACAATAGCACTACTATTATAAAATATATTTTTTATTTTATAGGGGATTTTTTTCAAAATAATTAGATGTTTTTGAAACAAAACTACTATTTAGTCGATAATGGACCAATTAAACCATTTTATAATATGATGCGGCTACATAAACCACCTGAATACAAAGACTATCACCATATAGCTGGCTGTGATCATGCAGGGACAGGCGCAATAGCAGGTCCTATTGTTGGGGCAGCTGTAATACTGCCCAATGGGTTTTATAATGAGACGCTATATAATACTAAAAAGCTAGCCACTGCCTTGCCTATTCATTTGTATAATTTGATTCAACAACATGCTGTTTCATGGAGCATCGCCATGGTAGACCATGAAGAAATTAATAAATATGGCATTCCAAATGCATCACAGCTTGCCATACATAACGCACTTAATCAATTAAAAATATTACCAAGCCTACTATTAGTTGCCGGGCGGTCTTTTGATGGGTACAAAGCCATTCCACATCAATGCATTCCGCAGGGAGACAAGATCTATGCCGCAATTACTGCAGCCAATATACTTGCCAAGATCTATAGAGATCGTTATATGGAAAAATTAGACAAAGACTTTCCTGCTTATGGCTGGAAAAAAAACAAAGGATACGCAACACCAGCACATAAACAAGTTATTAAACAATTTGGGCGTACTTTATACCACCGAAAAAGTTTTGATTGGAAAGAAAATTGACTTTCTAGGATCCAGTATATGTTAAACGCTACTGTCTTGCCCCTCTTTCGCCTCATATTGATCTATATAGGTGGCATGCTACTGGCCACCCACTATTCCAGCTACCTTTTCATTACACTAATGGTTTTGCTTGTACCAAGCTTGCTTTATTTTTGCATGCGCGCTACCAATACTGTTTTGACCTGGCTTCATCCAATAGGGCTGCTACTGATTTTTTTAATAGGGTATAGCAACCTATTGCTGCAACGCGCACAACAAAAAAAGCTGACTCACTGGACCAATAAGCATGTAGTGGGGTATAGCGTATGCATTCAAAAAGTATACCATCCACTTAACTGTAAAGCCTTGATTACCCATATAAAAGACAACGCAGGCTGGCACAATACTCATGCATCTATCCAACTTTACTTTCGCAAACAATCTGATTATAAACCCAAAAAAGGAGATAGGTTATTGATTCGTGGCGCACCTGTTCACAGCTTACCATCTGAAAGCATGCAGCAAGCAGATCCTTTTACATCTTTACATTATAGCGCTATGTATCGTCATGTTTTAAAGCAAGTCGATCAAGATTTCATTTGCCTGCAACCATTTCATGAAAGGGGAAAATGGGCAGCAGCTATCAAGCAATGGTGTGGCCAAACCCTCCAAAAGCGGCTAAAAGGTAAAGAAACGATGGCACTAGTGGCCAGACTTTTATGGGGTGCAAAAGAGACTGTAGACCCGGGTCTAGAAAAAGCCTACGCGGATACAGGCACCATTCATGTATTAGCCATTTCTGGTTTACACGTAGGCATGTTGTACTTACTTATAAAAGCTGTTTTTAGCTTTCTTTTTAGAAAGATAGGATTGTTTATGCTATCAGAGCTTTGTACCCTTCTTTGGCTTTGGCTATATGCTGGGCTCTGCGATTTTGCACCACCTATACTCCGTGAAACCATTATGATTACCATGGCCAGATTAGGCTTTCTAATGGGTAGAGGATCAAATCCTTACAATGGATTATTGGCTTCTGCTTTTGCCTTATTGTTATGGGAGCCATTTGTATTATTTAATTGCGGATTTCAACTTTCTTATGTAGCCACGCTAGGCATACTTTATCTACAACCCCTTATTCATCGTTTTATAGCCCTTAAAAATAGGTGGCTACAAAAAGTATGGACCGCTACTACGCTATCTATTGCTGCACAAGCAAGTACCTTACCGCTTATTCTATATTACTTTAAACAGTTCCCGCTCTATTTTATCATTGCCAATTGGTTGGTTGTACCAGCCATTTTTGCGATTCTGGTGCTGAGTCTGGCATTATTAGTGGGTAGCCACTTGCCTATAGTAGGCATGCTGCTAGGTTTTACGCTTGAAAAATTGATTTTTGTCACCAATGCATTGGTCTGTTGGATGGCAAAATGGCCCATAAGCACCCTTGCATCTTGCTGTATAAATGATCGTTCTGCCTGTCTACTATATATTATACTCCTTGCACTTTGCCTTTTCATTCAATACAAACAGCTTATTTATCCTATTATAATCAGTTTATCTACCATATTTTATACTGTAAATCGGATGCAACATTTGATAGCCAAACAAAAAAATGTAAGCTGATCTGTTACAACAACCATCAGCTATCCTTTACTGTAAAAGATGGCATAGAGCGCTTAAGCTGCAACAGCCCTCTTTTGAAACCTATTGGTAATGACCTACCACCTGTCAGTAGCTTACTACGGCCTTATGCTAGGGCACAATAGCCATCTGGTATCAAAAAGTTATCCTAACCATCCATATGATTCCCACTGATTGGTATAGATGGGATGGCACTAAACTGGATGTAGACTACCTACTGATAGATGAAAAATTGTTGCATGATGTAACTATTATTTTCAAAGTACTGCATGTTAAAACATTAGTGGTTTATACCAAACAAACCCAGCCATTCTACTACAATCCAAAGATTAAAAAACTAGGCATCCCAATCATTTGGCTAAAGCCAGGTAATACAAAAACCTTAACTTGGCCTAAAAACCTATAAATGAACACCCAGGCCTACTACTTTATAATTTTATAAGCATAACCCATCCGTGTTAGTTTATCATCTAGCCCAGCTTGCCAGGAGACTAACTGGTCTGATGTTTTAGCCGTTTGTATTAAATGATATAGCACAATCAGTAGCTTTTTGAAATGATCCCAGCAATAAACATTAGACCCAGACATGGGCATAGCAATATGCACAACCTTCTGGTTTTGGCAGGAATCACCTCCTGAACGACCGCAGCGACGTGCATAGGCATAGAAACGATCCCCTAATATCAACTGATAATCAACTGATTTATGAACATTTAATTTTGGTATCATATGATATATGGCGCACATACATGCAATATCTGATTCAAATTTACTGTTAAAGCATACCATATATATGTTACTGACTTGCTTTTCAGTTAAACCAATATGCTGCAATGTGAAGGGCATAAGATGAGGGCATTGTAAGAAACCATAAAAAGCAACCTTATAGTTATGATTTAACAAAAAAGCAATAAGCTTTGTAAGCGCTTCAGGATCACGCAACCAATCTTTTTTTGCCTCCAAGGACGATTTAACGAGCGGTGCTACATGTAGCGCATTGTAAATAGGTTTTCGGGGATTAGCATCTTCTTTCCAAGCATCAGAATCTTTTTTTTGCCAAAGTTGCACTTTACCATGAAACATAGCAATAGCCATTTTACCTACCTTGGTATCAGAATCTCCTCCCAAGGAGCGAACCATAGCATCAAAAGTATAAACGGTGTTTTGATTGGCCGGAAAGACTTCAGACTCTATTGTACTGGAACACTTTGGATAATCAAACAGAAATAGCGTCGTAAAAAAATCAAAGCAGACTATTCCCGGACACCGCGCCTTGAGTAGATCTTTCCTTACTGGCCTATTTTTTACATCAGAAAAATCTTGCACACTATAGCTGAAAAGGCTTTGCGCATCTTGTTGCTTATACATGCCTAATGACCCATTAGAAATACTGCACCCTATACATTGGATAGTATATGCTAAAGCATAGGCAAGTCCCCTTATTATATACAGTATAGCCATAATCATTTTACAACAAAATAACTTTCAAAATTAAGAATTTACTAAAATATGGACATAAAAAATTAAATTAGTTTTTAGAAAAATGGCCAATTGTACCCAGGTGCAATTTGGGTGTGCGCTTGCAACTATAACGGGTAATTTTTGCTTCGTGGGGCGCTCTATTGATTACAAAAAAACAACATCTTGTAACAGCGTATTGGGCATGGCTTCATGGAACATCATAAGGATTTTATCTTTGTTAAACTTTAACTCATGCCGTAAAGGGGCAGAAGTTATTTTTAAAAAGATCTTGTTATGGTGCACATAAAGCTTTTCCGTCCTATCACAAACGACTTTGGGCATGCGCTTATGCCATGCAGAGCGTACCATAGCTGCTGTTAATTGTTTCTGAAAAGGAGAGGTTTCAAGAAATCTGCTCACCAATTCTTTAAGACTTTTTGTCTGATGACCATCGTTCATAATAAAAATGCCTTTTAACTTTTAAAGTGGATCTACATGGTAATATGCTACTGGAATCTTACGGGGTCTAATAAAGCGCAACCATAGTATGCGCCCTTTTTCCAAAGGTTCTGCTTGCTTCATGCGGTTTTTCTCCAAAAGAGCAGATTGCTTCATGCCATATCTTTGTGCAATACCCCATAGCCCTTCTCCGGGTGCGACCACATGATAGTGCCTGCTACCTTTACTACCTTTTGGACTATAATAATATAGCATCCCTGGGATCAGCTGATGTGTTTTTTTAATCTCATTGATAAGAAGAAATTGATCTATTCGCAAATTGCCCAACTGGGTTAAATAGGGAATGGTATCTCCTTTTTTTGCTACAATAGCTGTTTTTCCATTGGCTTTAACCAATCTAGGGCTACCTTTTAACGGTGTAACTTCAGGGAAAGCAGGCTTTAAATACTTGGCATAATCTATACTATAAGCCTGAGGGAGCTGTTTTTTAGGTGTTACTATTGTTTGTTTCTGTTTAACTGATTGATTGGTTAATGGTTTAGAAAGTTTAGGATAGATATGCGCATGGGTATGCAGCAATGGGACCAGTAAAGGGCATTTTGTATGATGTGGTATCACAGCGGTTTTAAGCCATCGATTGTGCTGGGATAATAGCTTTTCTTCTATCTTAAAGTGTGCAGCAATATCTTCTAGCCTTTGGCCATGGTAGCCTTGGTTATAGACAAACAGCTGTAGCTTTGCATGCTTTTTTTTACCAGCCATCTTTTCAAATGCCAGCTTAGCAGCGATTACAGAGATGATATAATGATCCGTTTTATCATCCAGCCGTACTACTTTAGCACCATAGCATTTTAGAGGAAATAGCTTTACTGCCCCTGCCCTACCCCTATTGTAAGCCAGCAATGCACCCAACCAACTATCAAAATATTGATTTTGGATTTTTAAAAAACGAGCTGCTGCTTTTGTCGATTGAATCAAGTGCATTCTTTCATCTACAAGGTCATCTATGGTTAGCCTTAAACCCAAACCGGTTGCTTTTTGGATTTGCCAAAAGCCCACATCTTCGGTATGACTTACTGCATCCCCTATCAACATACTTTCATGTACAGCTTGGAATTTAAAATCATCTGGCACATTTTCATCGGCCAATATTTTTTCTATAAATGGAAAAAAAAGATGGGTTCGCTCTAATAGTTGATGCACCGATTTTTTCGATCGGGTCAACTGGTTTACTTTTTCTTGCACACGCTTACGGGCACCACGTGTAAGCTTCAATTGCATACCTGCAAACCGCACTACTCCTGGCACAACGATTGATTCCGATAGATCAACAGCCGATCCACCCAATAGCACCAAGGTAATGAGAACAAAGACCCAACGCATAGATTAAATCATTTGTAAGAGGAATGCAATAATTCAGGATGGGACAAATCCTGCTTTACCATGTAATAGTTGTTAGCGGCATTCCACAGTAAAAAGCCCGAACCTTTTGAGCGATACAGACCTACTAATTGGGCTTTAAGATAATTGCAATACTTTTCTTCTGAAAATTTCCGCTCAGATCCCAAAAGGAAAGCTTGAACATATTGACGGATAATCGCTTGGTCTTTTGCATAAAAAGCAGCACGATCTGACCCTACTTTATAGAGCATATTTGCCTTTTTTAGGTATGGTGTAGTCCCCAAAAATGCAGGGTGGTAGTGAGAAGGATAGGTCATAGGCGAAATCGCATCCACGTAAAGCGCTAACCGCTCGATATTCTGCCCAAGTGCATTGGTTAAAAACCAGCCATTGTAGCCAAATACATTGATAGAGATAGGTAAGGTCAATACTTCTCGTGCCCGCTTTAAGAAAGATTCAATGGCATCTATAGCCTTGATTTCATAAATATTGTTACGGGAGGCAATGGTATGGAGCGGTCCATCGGAAGGCAGCCGAATGTAGTCAAACTGAATCTCATCAATACCTAGCGCTTGCAATTCTTGGGCAATTTGGAGGTTATACTCCCACACCTCAGGCGAAAAGAGATTCACCCAGTATTCTGGCTGCACCAACTGACCCTTGCCATTTTTTATCATATGCGCCCATGGTGCATTCTTTTTCTTATCCCATAATGCGTAACGATTGCCCGCATACCGATATAGTTTTTTATCCTTAAAAAGCACAAAGCGAGCGATGAGATGAATGTTGAATTCATCTGCTAAGGCACGAATCGTCTTTACATCCAGCATAGGGCGGATCGCTTGAGCTTCCTGCGCCATTTTAACCTGCGAGTTATAGGTAATGTATCCAAAATCATCTTTGAAGTCAATAACAACGGCATTCATACCATGATTTTTGATAAACATAAAATGCTTTCGTAAATCTTGTAGATTGCTAGCTGTCCAAGCCGTTAGGTAAATGCCTCTTTTATCTTGCACCTTTTTTTGTCTCGTCTTGGAAAAATAAGGTGAAAAATTAAGATGCAGCGTGCTATGTTTCCGCCAGTTATTATGACGAAAGCTCCAAACAGCTGACTGCGTTTGAGCCAGTAACACTGTATCTGAATTGACTTTAATAGTGGATAAGGCCATAATGCCATGTAGCGCTGGAAGCGGTGGTATAGGCTTAGCAACACCCGTCTTGAGGTCAAGCAAGGCTATTTTCCCATAAGGTCCATAGGCAAAATACACTTTGCCAGCATCTGAAAGATCGTAGGCCATATCATTAATCGTTTCATGATAATAGCCACCAAAACAAAGGCCTTTTAATGCTGCAGGTATAGGGCTCCAGCTTTTGCCTGCATCTCTTGTTATATACACACCATTATAGGAAGTACCGATGATCCATTCATTCGGATCGGCTTCTGAAATAGCTACTGAGGTAAAATAAGCCAAATGAGAGATCGCATTGCGATTAGCTACCAATTTAAAAGTATGGCCACCATCTTGGGATAGAAAGACTTCCTCACCTGTTGTTACAATGACCTGCTCAGGCCTAGCCAGGGTGCTAGCCACAGCAGTAAGGGGTCGTTTTTCCATTGCTTTGAAAGGATAGATCCAACGCAAACGCAAACCCTCCCCTTTGGCAACCACCCAACGCTTTGCAACCTTTTTTTCCAGTTCTCCCAGGAGATTTAATCGATAATTGCCCATGCCAGAAGCCCACAACAATGGGCTTTTAAAGAGCAGAAAAATAAACACAATTATCTTAAATCTTGCCTTGTACATTACAAATAATCTAATGAGGATCGTTATCCATTAGACCTAAGGTCTATTGAATGTGAATGATGCTGATTGATAAGAGCTTCTGCAAAACCTATTTCTAATGGCAATTTTGGCGTCGAAGCTTGTCTATGCTCCTCAAATACATTTAGTATGCTGCGGTGCTCGACTGCGCTTCTCCTAAAAACTGCTGATCACAAATAGGTTTTGAAGAAGGTCTATACAAAACCTTGCAGCCTTAGAATAAGGAAAAATAGCTTCAACCCAATCGGTATACTTTTTAGTTTTAAAAACTTAAATTTACAAATACTTTTCCTATATCCCTTAAAAAGGGCTAGACAGATAGATTATATTTAAGATATGGAAAAAATAATACGTATACTCTGGAAACTTTTTGCAGCAGTAATCATAGGTATTCCTATATACCTTTTTTCTGTTCAAGTTGATTTCTACAATTTGTATGGCAGCATGCCATCAACAGACCTGTTAGAAAACCCACAAGACGTGTTAGCCTCTGAACTCTATGCTGCTGACGGCATCTTGCTAGGCAAATATTTTAGAGACAACCGCAGCCCTGTAACCTATGAAGAGATTTCCCCTAATATGATTCATGCCCTTATCGCATCAGAGGATTATCGTTTTGAACAGCATGCTGGTATAGATTTATGGGGATTATCGCGTGCCTTTTTTCTCTCCATTATATTGCAGCAAAACAAAGGAGGAGGCAGCACCCTTACCCAACAGCTGGCCAAAAATCTTTTCAACATTAGAAAAGAAGTAAGCTATAGAGGCAAATGTTCGAGTATTCCCTTACTCAGCAAACTGATTCTTAAAACGAAGGAATGGATTTTAGCGGTTCAACTCGAGCGTGCGTATACCAAGCAAGAAATTATAGCCATGTATCTGAATACGGTTACCTTTGGAAGCAATACCTATGGTATTAAAGTAGCCGCGCGTACCTTTTTCAACAAAACACCAGCCGATTTACGCATAGAAGAAGCTGCGCTATTAGTAGGTCTATTGCGTGCACCTACCCGCTACAGCCCCATCAAACATCCTAAAAGCGCCCACCATATTAGAAATGTAGTGCTATCCCAAATGGTCAAGTATGGTTTTCTGAAACAATCTGAATACGATCTAATTTGCGAAATACCCACTGAACTACACTATCAAGAAGAAAACTATGAAAAAGGTATCGCACCTTATTTTAGAGGCGTAGTACGTGACTTTCTCTTAAAGTGGACAAAAGAAAATGGTTATGATCTTTTTTCAGATGGACTACGGATCTATACTACCATTGATAGTCGCGTGCAAACCCACGCAGAAGCTGCTTTAAAAGAGCACATGGCCCTGTTGCAAAATAAATTCGATCACCACTGGAAAGATCAAGATCCATGGGTTCATGAAAATGGAAACGAAATAGTATATTATATTGAAAATGAAATAAAAAAAACACCACTTTACAAAAAGTTACGTAAAGAATATGGGACAGACACCGAATCGATTGATAGGGTATTGCATACCCCTATACCCACCACATTATTTTCTTGGGAAGGTCCTATTCAAAAAACGATAACCCCTATAGAAGCCTTTAAGCACGATCGAAGGATTTTACAAGCTGGATGCATGGCCATGAATCCCTATACAGGCCATATTAAAGCCTGGGTAGGTGGTATTGATTACAAATATTTTAAATACGATCATGTAAAACAAAGCAAACGACAAGCCGGTTCAACCTTTAAGCCTATAGTATATACAGTAGCATTAGAGAATGGTTTTCTCCCTACAGATGTGGTTAAAGATGAGCCCGTTACTTTTTTACAGCCCAACGGGTCAACTTGGACACCGCAAAATGCCTGGAAAACCTATTCTGGAAACAAATATACATTGCGTTATGCTATGGCCAAATCCTACAATTCCATCACATCTTATCTAATCAAAGTGCTTGGTCCGCAATTGGTTGTAGATTGTGCCAAGCGCATGGGTATACAAGGTCCTTTAGATCCAGTCCCTGCGATTTGTTTGGGCTGTAGTGATGCATCCATCTATGAAATGGTAGGAGCATACAGTACTTTTTTGAACAGGGGGGTTTGGACAAAACCCTTTTTCATTACCCATATTGAAGACAAGCATGGGAATATATTACAAACCTTTATACCACAACGCCAAGAAGCCATTCATGAAGATACGGCTGACCTTATGACCCATATGCTACAAGGCTCGCTAGATGAAGGTGCCCTAAATAGCGTATCTATGGCACTAAGAGCGCAGAACGGCATAGCGGGAAAGTCGGGTACTACTTCGAATCATTCAGATGGTTGGTTTATCGGATTAACCCAAAACCTTTGTACAGGTGTTTGGGTAGGTGGAGAAGATCGTTGCATTCATTTTAGAGATTTTGAGCTAGGCGCAGGTCGTGCGACCGCTCAGCCTATATGGGAAAAATTTATTATAAAGTTATATAATGATCCCGATCTGCCTTATAAAAAGGGGCCTTTGATCACCAACCACACCTTATCTGAAAAGGTAAAAAATATTATTCAAAGCAAGCCGGAAGATCCCTTAGGCCAATCTACCGATAGCGCTACTGGCCCGTCAACGGATAACAAAAAGAAAATAGCAATAGAATTAGATATAGATAAAATACTCTAATAGGTTGCCCAGAGCGGCTGCAATAGTTGCTTTTATATGTAAAAAATGATAAAATAGTAGATGACTATTTCGTAATCGCTTATGCAAACCATTAACTTTGTCACCAGCAATCTATTAAAGCTACAACAGGTTCATGCTATTTTAGGCAATGATGCCACTTTTAAGTTGGTGCACCATCGCTTAGAATTACCAGAGCTACAAGCCTCTTCTGATGAAATTGCCATTAACAAATGCATAACTGCTACCGCTATTATAGAAGATGCTGTATTAGTAGAAGATACTGCGTTAACCTTTAATAGCTTAAATGGCCTACCTGGACCTTACATTAAAACCTTTATACATCAAATAGGCTTAGAGGGGCTGGTACGAATTTTATCAGACTTTGAAGATAAAAGTGCAATAGCCACTTCTACTTTTGCCTATACAGAAGGGCCGAATCAACCTGTAAAGCTATTTACTGGCACCATGCATGGAAAAATTACAAAACCCAGTAGTACGATACCGAACCAAACCAACTGGCAGTCTATTTTCCAACCAGAAGGATACCATATCTCTTATTCCATGATGGAGCAAGATCAAAAAAATAAAATTTCACACCGCTATAAAGCACTGATGCTATTGGTAGACTATCTTACCAAGGATAGCAAAAGGCCAGAATAGTTTACAGTCCATTAAGACTTTGACTATAACTAAATGAAGAACAGAGCCGCCATAAATAGCATTCCAGACCTAACGGCTGCCGCCTTCTGTAACACTTTGGCCACATCCATACGACGATTTTTTAATGCCAAATGAAGGGCAATCTTGCCAGAATGGTCTATTACATTAACCTTAACATCCGGATCGTTCACTAAAGCTTCGACTACGGCCACATGGCCCTTCTCTGCTGCCAAATGCAGCGCAGTCTTACCAGAACGGTCTGTTAAATTAACCTCAATACCTGCCGCTTTCAGTAATATTTCCACTACAACCATATGGCCCATCTCTGCTGCCAAATGAAGGGGAGTCTTTTTAGAACGGTCTACTGCATTAACCTTAACACCTGCCGCTGCCAGGAACTCCTTTACTACGGCAACATAACCATTTGCTGCGGCCCAATGAAGGGGGGTTCTACCAAAATTGTCTACTGTATTAATCTGAACACCTGCCTTTTCGAGTAACACTTTGACTATGGCCACATGATGATTTTTTACTGCTAAATCAATTAAAAAACTCCTAAGGCAGTTATTTATATTCAACTTAATGCTTGGATCTTGAAGAAACAATTCAACTACATCTAAATGACCTTTTACTGCTGCCAAATCAAGAGGGGAATTGCCAACATTATCTTTTATATCAAGTTTAACCTTTGCCTTTTTCAATAGCACATCAACTACCTTTAAATAACCATTTGCTGCGGCCAAATGAAGCGGTGTATAGCCATCTTTATCCTGTTGATTCAAATCAATAGCAAGGCCATATTTATCCCGAAGCGAATTTAAGAATCTAATCCTTCCTGGGTGATTATTTAAAGCGAGATAATGGACTATATTGCGGCCATACTCGTCTAGTGCACATAAGGGGTTAGGTCTTATAGGCAGGCTACTGACCAACCTGACCAAGTCTGACAATGTTTTCTGCGGCACCTTCTTATCGGGATCGATACCATATCGCATAAGCCGAGTACATGAAAAAAGGATACAATACAAAAACAGTGCAATGGACATTACGATTGTTAAGTTTTATATTGATTAAACGTAACTATTGATTTAACAAACCAGTTTTTATTATATAAAAATTAATAGCATTATGCTAATTTTTTAATTGTATTTTCATTAGACCTTCTGCAAAACCTATTGCTAAATGGCAATTTTGGTGTCTATGCTCCTCAAATACATTTAGTATTCTGGCGACTACGCTTCTCCTAAAAACTGCTGATCACAAATAGGTTTTGTAGAAGGTCTATACAAAATTTCAAATGAATATTTTTTAGCGCCTTTTATTTTTTTCGAATTAGAAAAAAGCTGTAAATTTAGCTCCACTAGCTGGAGTGGTGGCCGAGTGGCTTAAGGTGCCCGCCTGGAAAGTGGGTGTACCCCTAAAAGGGTACCGGGGGTTCGAATCCCCCCTACTCCACTGTTCCCATAACCGATTGTTTTGTTTTACTATCGTCTTCAGTTGTGCCATTAGACCTTCTACAAAACCTATTTGTGATCAGCAGTTTTTAGGAGAAGCGCAGTCGCCAGAATACTAAATGTATTTGAGGAGCATAGACACCAAAATTGCCATTTAGCAATAGGTTTTGCAGAAGGTCTATTCTTTGAACCTCAATAATGTATATTAGGCCCTATGAAAATAATAGAACAACCTTTTTCTAATTATATCTTTAGCAACTACCCAAATGACTCGACCCATTTTTCCCAAAAAGGGCATGAGCAAGTGGTCTATTTTCAAGATGAAGCAACGGGTCTGCAAGCGATTGTGGCCATACATGACACAACATTAGGGCCTGCTGTTGGTGGGTTGCGCTTTTTTGAATACCAAGATGAGCGAGAGGCGCTCAAGGATGTACTGCGTCTTTCCCGTGGCATGACCTACAAGGCATCTATAGCTGGGTTGGACTTCGGTGGTGGTAAAGCTGTACTTATTAAGAAAAAGGGAAGCACACTTACGGAAGCGCTGCTTCGCAAATATGGCAGTTTTATAGAGCGGTTAGGTGGCCATTACATTACTGCACCAGACTACAACACTACCATGGAGGATATGGTAGCTATTGCCAAGTCAACCCGTCATGTCATAGGGCTTCCTATAGCATCAGGGGGCAGTGGTGATCCGTCGGAAAATACTGCTTACGGGGTCTATATTGCGATGAAGGCTACTGCAAAGCAAACATTTGGTAGAGACAGCCTAGTGGGTAAAAAGATTGGCATAGCCGGTATCGGCAAGGTTGGCTATTTTTTAGCCCAATTGCTCTGCCAAGAGGGCGCAATTGTTTATGTAGCTGATATCTGCCCCAAACGGCTGCAAGCCATAACGGAAGCGTGCAAAGTAGAAGTCGTACCCGTTGAACGTTTATACAGCTGGCCGCTAGACATATATGCACCATGCGCTTTAGGTGCAACTTTAAATAGTACAACCATTCCTATGCTGAATTGTGCCACTGTAGTAGGTGCGGCCAATAATCAACTGGCAGATCAAGACCAGGACGGCAAGCTATTGCTTAAAAGAGGCATTGTATATACGCCAGACTTTTTAGCCAATGCAGGTGGATTAATCAACGCCGTTACGGAATTAGAAACTACGTCTCAAGAACTGGTCAAAAAACGTACAGAACAGCTCTATACCATCTGTCTTGATGTATTGGATAAAGCGGCAAAAACAGCGCGTCCAACGCAAGAAGTAGCGCAAGAAATGGCAATAGAACGGATTCAAAGCATTAAAAATGCCAAATTTGGCAAATAGACCCTTTATGGAAAACTTTCTTATTCCTCGGCGTTTTGTTCGTATAAAGGCACTACAAAATCTTTATGCTTATACCATTTCAAAAGTAGCGCATAAAAACGAGACGATAGAACAGGTAAAAAAAGATTTTACATTTGATCCCTTTCTACATACACCAGACCAAAAAGAACCACTAGCCAAACAACAAAGTATAGCGGTTGCAGCCTTCACAGAAGCGGTTGCAGCAGCGTTTCCTATGCAAGATTTTGCTTACGTAGGCAACAAGAAAATGGAACAATCTAGCCATTTTTTGCACTATCTAGAAGCATTAAAAAAAGAAGAGACCCTTTTACAGAATGGGTTTAACCAGTCAAAAAAATCTATCTACACAGGTATCCTATATACTTTGCTATTGCTGGTAGAATGGTATAAATTGGCAAAAGCAACATACAACCCAGCCCAGCCAGCAGCGCATCTGCTTAAAACCCATCTGGCACAAGACCCCTTGTTAGAGGAGTTGTATCACAACGCCAGCTGGATGAACGCAATGGGTAAAAATGGCATCAGCTGGGTTAAGGATCAAGATCAAGTACAAAATTGGTATAGGCAGTTTATTGAAACTAGAGAAGTGCCAAAATCGTATGGGGCAGATCCTAATAATAATAACAGATCTCTTTTGAAACCTATTTGTGATGAGGAATTTTTAGGAGAAGCGCAGTCGAGCACCGCAGCATACTCAGATGTATGTGAGGAGCATAGACAAGCTTCGACACCAAAATTGCCATTAGAAATTGAGTTTCAAAAGAGGTCTAGTGTAGAACTTTTGGAGGATATGTTTCAAAAGATTATATTCCAGGAGGGTCCTATAAATGATTTTTTAGCCATGACAGATCTCTACTGGGACGAGCACAAGCGCATGGTAAAAAAATTTTTAACCCGTATCTTTACAATGCGCTTTACACAAGATTTTAGTGCATTTATGCTGTTTTGGGACCATCCAAAATGGGCCATAGAAGAAGGGTTTTACAATCGTCTATTGACCACTGTCATACAGAATGATGCGCTTTATGAAGCTATGATTGGTCAAAACGCTGAAAAGTGGGATCGCGAACGGATCCTATTAACAGATAAATTGATACTAAAATTAGCTTTAGCAGAATTGCTTAACTTTAAGGATATACCTTTCAAGGTATCTATCAATGAGTACATTGAAATCGCAAAATGGTATGGCACTTCTAAAAGCGCTTGCTTTATAAATGGTGTACTAGAGGGTATCCTAAAAGGACTCAATAAATAACCCAACTACTTAATCGATTGAACCATGATAAAAAAAACTGAAAATTTAATAGTCCTTTGCATAGGTTTTTGCTTGGGTGCTTTTGTAGGCGTCCTTTCTGCACCTACAAAAGGGTCAGTAGCTAGGGATGGAATGATTTACAACTTAAAATCATGCAAAAAAAGATTACAAGCCTTTATTCTAAAGCTTATAGGCAATAAAAATGCCATTACAAATAAAGCCAAAACTACAGGCAAAGAAGTACTTACAGATGTAGTCAGCTCTGCGCAACAAATCTTAAAGGAATTGGAGCTAATCGCAGCACAATTAGAAGACAAAACGCAGGTATAAGGAGTGTTTGCCTTACTTTTTTCTTGATAAAAGGAATCTTTATCTTACTTTTTGCTTGATAAAAAAGTAGCCAAAAAAATCAAGCGCTAATGAAAAAAGTTGCTGAAAGCACAGCTTACAGATGGAAAAACAGGAACCGCCCGCTGCGTGGGCTTGAAAGGAATCTGTTTTTCCTAATCATCTGTAAGGGGCAGATGCTAATAATGCACAATTATATGCGTAAGAAGAAATTGATATGGGAACCAGATTAAAACATGACGCACTGGTTAAGAAAATCCTAACACAACAAGAGGCTGCTCAAGAGTTTTTAGCCCACTATTTACCCTCAGAGGTCAAAGAAAAGTTGGATTTAACCCAAATTACTATTGAAAGAGAATCTTATGTGGAACATAAGCTCAGGAAATCCCTAAGTGACCTAGTCTACTCGGTACGAACGAAAGATAATGACCAAGCCTTCGTCTACATCCTTATAGAGGCAGAGGTAAAACCTAATTACTGGATTGCACTGAAATTGTGGCAATATATGCTTCGTTTATGTGAGCGCCATAAAAAAAAAGATAAAGACAAATTACCTCTGATCGTACCAATTTTATTCTACCATGGCAGTAGACCCTTTAATGCACCAAAGAATTTATGGGCATTATTTAGTGATCCAAAACTTGCCAAACAGCTTATGGGTGGGGACTATAAACTAGTAGATTTACAATCCATGTCAGATGATGATATCAAGCAAAAACAATATGTAGGAATGCTTGAATATGTTATGAAACATATCTATCAGCGAGACATGCTTAATCTATGGGAGGATTTTTTACAAAACTTTAAACCTTATATTCTACTTGACAAAGAAAAAGGCTATATTTATATTAAAAATTTCTTATGGTACACTGATAGCAAATTACCTGAAGATAAACAACAAGATTTAGAAAGAATCATCGATCAACATTTACCTGAACAAGATAAAGAAGATATTATGAGAACTATAGCACAAAAATATAGGGAAGAAGGTAAGCAAGAAGCTATAAGAACCATAGCTCAAAAGTATAAGGAAGAGGGGGTGCAAATTGGTCAAGAAAAAGGCAAACTAATGGGTATTCAAATTGGCCAAGAGAAAGGCAAGCTAGAGGGCAAGCTAGAGGGCAAGCTAGAAATAGCTAGCGTTCTGTTATCTGAAGGCGAATCGTTAGAAAGAGTGCTTCGGTTAACCGGTCTATCTCGTTCTCAGCTTAAGCGCATTATGTAGTTATGGTGTTTTATGAACGCCTGCCTATTAAAACATCGTGTGCGTCGTAGGTTTGTATTGATTATGGCGCTCCTTTCTAATCGTAACTTTCTTCCAAGGGAGTGTTTTTTTGTTTTGGGATGGTCTGTCCATACGGCTCAATGGATAGTTTTTTCTCTTGGGTATCCTCAACCTAATATTTGGTTTTTTGAGCTTCTTAAAGTGTAGCTTATGTAATACTGCTCTGCCTTGATAAAGCTGCTGCTTATCTCTCAAGGAGAAATATATGTTCATACGGGACAAACAAGTCGTATCTGCTGCCATTTTGTATCGGTATAGACACTTAAAGGAACTATCTTGATTGATTAGTTGAACAGCTGTAACCTTACGCCTAAGGGTATCATAGGTATAGGCCAAACCAGACCACAAGCCATCTGGTATAGACAGGTGATCTTCCATAGGACTATACACCCTACCCAAAAGCAATGACTGAATCAATAGATAATTACAAGGAAAATGGTACTGTTCCTGAATCTGTTTATAATCCCACTGGTGGACTACACGATGAGCTACAACCGTTACACCTTTTTTATCGATCACACCAGCTATAAGCGCTATGCCAAAAGGACCTTTTACAATAAAATCAATTTGTTGATTATAGGTTACACAACAAACCAAACGATAGCGAAAAGCATGGTGCAGGCCCATAAAATCTAAAGAGGCCTGCATGGAAAAACATCGAGGAAAAACAGTCAGCAAATCGACTACATCAAACGACTGGTTAGCGGCCTGCTGCATACCACACCCGGCAAACAAATAGAGAGCCGTCAAACAGAGTTGCAGAAAAGCCAAACGTTTGTACCTATTCAAGCTAGTGGTCAAAAAGGAATCTATTAAAAAACCTACTCCCTTGTGCCGTTTCATGAATATAACGAAAGGCAATATCACCTTCTAAAAACTCTGTAGTGGCTTCTAATACAGGTTTAGGAAGCTTTTCATAATGCTGGGTAATCTCATATTGACGCTGGGCATCTATGCTATCTTTCTCATCAATAATGGACATAAATTCCTCCAACTTACAATCCAGCTCATCTTTCATATTCATGGCAATCTGCTTGGCACGTTTTGTAATGATAACAGTGCTTTCATAAATATTTCCAGTAGGCGCAATCAATTCATGTATATTTCTAGGAACCAAATATACTTTTTTATTTAGACTCATAATAATCGTAAATGTATACTATATAATTTATACTATATAATTGTATTTGTTCAGAGCAGCAGTAAAAAACCATTTTTATGCTACTTTTTTTGTTTTAGAAATAGCAGTGGCATATGGCTGAATCGATACATATCATCCAAACAAGTTTGTTATCCAACAAGTTGATTTTTCTTTACTTTCTTTACTTTTTTTGTTTTCTTCCATTTTTTTTATTTTTTCTACTATATTACCTCCGTCATTAATTCCTTTACTATGGAGATAGTCTTGCAATTTCCAACCACCTATAGCTTCTTTCTGCTTTTCCTCATTAGATGCACGCATAGCCAGTTGCTTGGCACACTTTATCAATAGCTGAAGTACTTTTTCCTTAAAAGAGGAATCCGGATACTTTTCCTCAAAGTTTTTAAGGGTTATAATGGCAGCTTTATAGCAACCCAAGCGAACATATAGTGCAGCAGCCTGAAAGTCTTTTTGCATCAGCCGCTCTTGTAAATTTTGTAAAGCATCGAAAGCTTTATCTAGATAGACACCCGTTGGATAAAGTTCTAAATAGCGATCTAACCAATGGATCGCACTACGAGTAGTGGTTTGATCCAATCGTATATCTACATCCTGACATGCCAAACTATATCCCCGCATAAAAAGCGCCTCTTCTGCCTGCAGAGAAGTAGGATATTGTTTTACAAACAAATGAAATTGATTGGCGCTCACTAAATATTTTTTTTCATAAAAGTTGCAATAAGCCTGATACAATTCAAATTCCCGACGATCTGTTCTACTTTTTAACAAGGGCAACAGCTCCTCTATTTGCGCACTGGCTCGGGCATAACGCTTTCGGTTATACAGTCGAACCACTTCTTCCTTTTTTTGTGAAACCAAAGCTTGGGCTTTATGATCTGGAGTAGCAGCAAATAAAGTATCGCCTACTAAAGCAAAAGGTAATAAAAATAGCCACCTGAACCTATAGCATAGATGGATTAGATAATTTTTCATAAAAATGGAATGTTTACCTTAACTTTTTGCTTGATCAACCGCTTTAGGGCTACCTTTTCTATTCGCAACTCTTCCAAGGCGCATGCCAACAGCACCCTATAAAGGTACTAAATTTTCGCATATTAATCTAAAGAATCAGCTAAGCTCCTTTGATTGCAAAGGCGTATTAGATGTAGACATTCGTTCCGTATCCGCAGTAGGCAGCACCTCTAAAATATTCTCTTTGGTAGGCCATTGTTCACCATGCCAAACAAAACCATCTAGTTTCATTTGGTTCTCTTCAAGCTTTTCTACCGGATGAAAAACACCAATAGGCTTTGGGTTACATTTCATCTGTTCTAATTCATTATCTACCATGGTCATTTCCATGCTATCACACTTAATATGGTTCATACCCATCAACTCATTTTTATCTCCAAGTGCAAAATAAAGGCTCTCACTATTACCTGTTATCGACATTTTTTCAATGACACCTGATTTAAACGAGGCAACCATTTTATGCCCCTTTACTTGATTGTAATTGCCAACCGGATCAGCTGATGCCATAAACAAATTTTTATCGACAAAGAGCTTAGCCTGCTCCCCTTCCTCGATAACCAAGGAAACTTCCTCTCCCGTAATCTGGTAGTTGCTACACCAAATAACCGGCTTGCTATGCAGATGAATGGTATTGTCACCGCTATTATAAACGGCACCATCTGCTATACCCTGTAAATCTTGTTGATAGAGCCTAACATGGTCCAAAGCATGGATTTCTTGCGCTGGAGGCTGGTTTTGTATCTTTTTTTCCAACACAATAAATTTATCCGCACGTAAATACATCGTTTCATTATCGACTATTTTGGTCAATAAAGGATGACCCGTTATAACGCCTTTTTTCTCTTTTTCAGTGTAAGTAGCCTTTTCGCCAACGATTACAGCATCATGCTTTTGCGCGTGCAGGGAAACATGGCCAGTAGCTGCACAATCCTGCCCATTCAATAGCGCTAAGCGGTCAGCAGTAAGGATAACATCTTTGGTAGTAAGTGTTCCATGGTCAAAAGCAAGCTCTTTTTTAGGAACCAAATAATGACCACCTGTGGCCGTTGTCAGTACGCCATCTTGATGCACAATTTTGGTAGCTCCCTGAAAATAAGCGATTTCAGATTCAGTATGATAGTTCAATTTTTCGCAATCAAGGGTATAACTGGGATCTACCAATACCACCTTATCGGAAAAAGTAACCTGATGGTTGGCTCCATCATACAGGCCCATACTACTGGTTAAAACCATCTGATCCTGTATTAATTTACCCCTTTTAAAAACTTACCTTGTTTCTTTTCTGTATCGTAGATGAGTGTAGAAGTATAAAATGTAGCTTTTTTAGAGGTATAGCTTACATCTTTTTCAAAAACAGCCTGCTTTTTTTCTAGGTAATAGGTCAGCAGCGCACTCTTGATCACATTACCCTCTTGGTCCACAATTTTCACATTGCCCGAGGCTTCTATCAATTTTTGGTCATCATATTTACAAGCAGTATCTGCTGTTAGCACCATGCCATTAGACTGAAAAGTAAAGACTACATTCCCTGCTAATTTCTTACAAGACTGCCCATTGACTACATCACCCTCCAACCGATCTGCCCTATAGGTTATAGCCTCAGCCCAAACAAAAAAAGGGAAAGCCAATAGCAATACAAAAAAATAAATGGTTCTCCTAAACACTTTGTTATCGTTCCAAACAAAAATTATTATCTATTCAAAATTAATAAAAAGCAAGATTAGAAGCTAACATTATGCCTCCTCCCTCCACCGATCGATTCGTTTAGACAGCCATTCTGCAAGCTTATCCTTAGAGTCATTATAATCAAACATCCCATTACTAGTTGCCCCCACCTTCACCTTACTAAGGGTGGCAAACATTTATGTAAACTAAGATGCAACAAACCTTCAAAATCTTAAATATACTGAAATTCAATTTAAATTTACTTATCATATAGCTAAAGTAATATCCCATCAATCAGGGATTATGCATAAGGTATAGACAACTTTAGACCTTCTGCAAAACCTATTGCTAAATGGCAATTTTGTGGTCTATGCTCCTCAAATACATTTAGTATTCTGGCGGCTGCGCTTCTCCTAAAAACTGCTGATCACAAATAGGTTTTGAAGAAGGTCTCTTGTAATGAAAAAGCGCAAGCCTAGTAGCCAACTTGCTACCCCGCTTCTCCTAAAAATTTCTGGTCACAAATAGGTTATGCAGGCAGTCTAATTATAGAAATAAGTGTAAATTAGAAGGACTATGGGCATAGCGGCAGGTTATTGTACCTACCCATAGCCATCAATCGTATATCATTATTATTATTTTCTAACCAAAGCCATGCATGAACTAAGCGAACAGGCCACCATTCGAACGCAGAAAAAAGCACTTTTAGAATCGATGGGGTGAATCCTTATCCAGCTTTTGTTAAGCCTATCAATGCTAAAGCGGCCACTATTCTTGCGAACTATAAAGAAAAAGATAAAGCAAACTATAGCGATGTTGTACTGGCAGGCCGCATTATGGGACGCAGAATTATGGGCGCAGCTTCTTTTGTAGAATTGCAAGATGCCAGTGAGCGCATTCAACTCTATATACAACGAGATGCCATTTGCCCAGGAGAAGACAAAAGCCACTACAATACTTTTTTTAAGAAATTACTAGATATAGGTGACATTATTGAGGTGCAAGGCTTTGTCTTTACGACCCAAGTAGGTGCCATAGCGGTACATGTTACCCACCTGCGGTTGTTAACCAAAGCACTTACCCCCTACCCATTGTCAAAGAGGTAACTACCAAAGAGGGTACAAAAATACATGATGCCTTTACAGATCCAGAGCAACGGTACCGCCAAAGATATGTCGATTTAATTGTCAATCCAGAGGTACGCAAGGTATTTGAACAACGGGCCAAGTTAATTCATACGATTAAGGCTTTCTTGCATCGTGAGGGGTATCTAGAAGTGGAAACCCCGATCCTGCAACCCATTTATGGCGGCGCATCTGCACGCCCTTTTACCACCCACCACCATACGCTAGACATCCCCTTATACCTGCGTATTTCCAATGAGCTCTATTTAAAAAGGTTAATTATTGGCGGCTATGAAGGGGTCTATGAATTTGCCAAAGATTTTAGAAACGAAGGCATGTCGCGTTTTCATAACCCAGAATTTACGCAGGTAGAACTTTATGTGGCCTACAAAGATTACATTTGGATGATGGACTACGTAGCAGAATTGGTAGAAGGGGTAGCACTAGCCCTACATGGTACAACAACCGTTCCATTTGGTGCGCATTTGATCAACTTCAAGCGGCCATGGAAACGTTTTACAATGTTTGAAGCGATCCACCATTTTACCGGATACGATGTAAGCAATATGGATGAAGCGGCATTGCGTAAAGTGGCCGATGGGCTCCATATCCATCTAGCGGATCATATAGCTAAAGGCAAAATCATCGATGAAATCTTCGGAGGAAAGTGTGAACCGCATTTGATTCAACCTACTATTATAACCGACTATCCGATTGAAATGTCTCCTTTGGCCAAACGGCATCGAGACCACCCAGGGCTAACGGAACGATTTGAGGTGATATGTGCAGGTAAAGAAATCTGCAATGCCTTCTCCGAGATAAACGATCCTATCGATCAACAGCAAAGATTAGAGGAACAACGCACATTAAGAGAACGTGGCGATGAAGAGGCCATGGTGGTAGACCATGATTTTCTAAAAGCCTTGCGGTATGGGATGCCCCCAACTGTAGGTATTGGCATAGGGATAGATCGGCTAACGATGATTATGACCAACTCCAGTTCTATTCAGGATGTACTGTTTTTTCCACAAATGCGGCCTGAAAACCCATAAAAGCTTTAACTTTAGTGTTATTTGATTTTTTAGCTATTTTTTTGATCAAGCAAAAAGGTAGCACAGACCGCTTCCAAAACCTATTTGTAATGAGCAATTTTTAGGAGAAGCGCAGTCGAGCACCGCAGCATACTCAAGTATGTGAGGAGCATAGACAAGATTCGACAACAAAATGGCCACTAGAAATCGAGTTTTGAAAGCGGTCTAACACAAATTTCTTAGATAATCTTATGAGTTTAATAAATGACAACCTAAGCTGGTTTAAGCGAAAAAAGAAAGGCATTCTAACCCCCAGTTCTGCCAAAAAAGAGTCGCCGGATGGCCTTTGGGTTAAAACACCCAAAGGAAAGATTATACATAGCAAAGTACTACAAGAAAATTTATATGTTATACCCGATGATGGCCATCATTTGCCAATTGGTTCTAAGGAATATTTTGCGATTTTATTTGATGAGCACAATTTTACCGAACTCAATCCAACCTTCCGATCTGTAGATCCACTGAAATTTGTAGACAATAGGCCTTATACAGAACGGTTAAAGCAGGCAGAAACCCAAACAGAGCTGACAGATGCCATCCGAACGGCTTATGGTAAGATTAATACCCTACCACTTGCCATTGCCTGCATGGATTTTAAATTTATTGGGGGTTCTATGGGTAGCGTAGTAGGCGAAAAAATAGCACAGCTGATAAACCATTGTTTGGCCCATCAAACGCCTTTATTGATTATCTCTAAGTCTGGCGGTGCGCGTATGATGGAAGGCAGTTTTTCACTGATGCAAATGGCAAAAACATCTGCTAAACTGCTGCAATTGGCGCAAGCTAAAATTCCTTACATCTCGCTGCTTACCGACCCCACTACAGGTGGGGTAAGCGCTTCCTATGCAATGCTAGGAGATATCAATATGGCCGAGCCAGGTGCACTGATTGGCTTTGCAGGTCCACGTGTGATTCGAGAAACAGTGGGTAAGGAATTGCCCAAAGGTTTTCAAACAGCAGAATTTTTATTGGCACATGGTTTTTTAGATAGGATTGTAGATAGACGGAAGTTAAAAGAGACGCTGGCCCTACTGCTGAAAATGTTAGCATAAGGAATTTGTATGCTACTTTTTGCTTGATCAAAAAGTAGCCAAAAAATCAAGCGCCCTTGAAAAAAGTTGCTGAAAGCACACCTTACAGATGGAAAAACAGAATCAACCCTGCAAACCCACCTAACTGTTTTTCTATTCATCTGTAAGCTGCGCTTTCTGATCGTAACTTTTTTCAAGGGCGCGTTTTTGCTTGTCGTCATACTTTTTAGGTGATCAGAAGAAGGAATGCGGCCTTTATCGGCGGTCACCAGCAAAGGGGGGCACTACAGTTGTAATAACATCTATTTGAGGCCATTGGCTAAATGGATACTTAGCTTTATAGCTAAACAAATAAATCAACAATGACACGAATTTTATTTCAAGGGGGCATCTTTGCATCTGATCCTTTATCTATCGATTGTTTTTATCCTGCTTACCAGGTGTCGACATGTTATATGGTATGCAATGGAAAAATATTGGTACTGAAAAGAAATAGCCGCGCAGCTGCAGGGGGAAAATGGTGCATGCCGGGTGGAAAGTTAGAAAAACAGGAAACTGCACTTGAAGCAGTTATAAGAGAGGTAGCAGAAGAAACAGGTATCATGCTGCTTCCAGAAGCGATTCGTTTTACTCAAACCATTTGTATTAGGATTCTTACCCCTAAACAGGATTTTCTATTGCACCTACTTAAAGCGGTCTTACCTGGCGCTCAACCAGCTGACTATAGTGTTACCCTCAACCAGGAACATACCGATTACTTATGGGTGAACCTACAAGAAGCAGGTAAACTAAACCTAGTGGCAGGCGGTAATGAAGTACTGGAATACTTAGCACACTACCACTAGGTGGTAAAGTAGGTTATAGACCTGGTTTAGATGATTTATGGATCATTTCTCATCATCATCCCAATTATTCTCATCATCACTGCTCTCCAAATCGGATGCACTATCCTCAGAATCAGAAGGGTTTATATCCTTATTCCTTTCCTCCACTTTCGCTCTCATAACTTCACCGATATTGTATGTACCAGTAGGTGCTTTTATAATGTGTGTTATTGCATACTGGCACGTTACATTTATTATACTTGTTAGGTGAATGAAGAATTTTTCGCACTAGATTGCTGATTGTACTATTGTCATCTCCATAGTTAATTTTCTTCAAACTTTCTTGAATTTTAGATTCATCACCTTCCATTATGATAGGCAACTCAGCAGGCCCTTGCTGATTTTCCTGGTCTTGTTTTCTCTTATTTAACCTTTGCGCCAATTCATCTATCATAGACATACCACTACTTTTTGCTTGACCATTCGCTTGTTTTATCACCGACGGTGCTGATGGAATCGCTTTATTTATATTTGAAATTAGCGGCGGCGGTGGCGATCCAGCCGACTTAGAACTAACTCCAGGGTCACTGCTTATTGGCAGCGGAGGCGCTGGTGGAATCACATTATTTGACATCGGCGGCAGCGGAGGCGCTGGCGGAATCAATCCATTTGTATTTGGAACCGAAGGTGGCACCGGCTGTGGAGACGGTGGTAGCACTTCAGCTGATTCATTTGTAGTCACATGCGCTGTTTGTTTAGCAGGGTTTCCTGTATACCCCATAGGTGAAGTGTGTACCCTTTGATTAGGGTTACCAGGCTGTGTAACTTCCCCTTCCGGAATATTGGTTATTGGATCAACCTGTTCACCATCTATGCCATTTGCTTCAGCTTTATCTTCAGCTTCATCCGTACCAACGAGTGGCTTTGTTGGAGTAGTGTTATACACTTGCCCTGCCTGATAATAACTTGGCGAAGCGAATGCTTTATCTATTTTTACGAAAGATTTTACATTATCTAATGGTATCAAACGATAATATGGCCCATCGTTAAGGTAACAATAGGCAGATGCGTAACCCTCTAACCACACACTTGAATAACCATCTTGTGCTTGGAGGTCTAAGTCATACCCATCAAATTGTAATGCATCATCAATCACCGAAGCAGGACAGGTTATATAGGCTTTTGTATCTACTACTCCTGCCTTAGTGCCCCATTCGGCATCACTTTCTAGCATATTTTTTACCAAATCAACCAAACTATTTGCATCTTTAACCAGAAGAAAGCCAGTCTTTTGAAGACCGCTAAGGGTAGCAGAGGCGACGTCACCTCTAATCGACAGCTTGCTGCTGACTAAAGTGGTGGTGCCTACAGCAGGGATACTAAATTTTTTATATAACTCCTTAGTAAACTCCGTAGCGGAGGTGATATCATCTGCCCTAAAGATAGCGCCATCACTAATCAACGCTTTTCCATAGGAAAATTCTATCTCACGCCAAGAAGCATCCTTTTCTATCTTACGCCAGAAATCTTCCTTGTCGCTACTATGGGCTACATCAGGTGATTGGTCTAATGGCCCGCGCAACCGCTCAAACAACCCATAGTCAACTTTTATAATACGCGGATCGGGAGCAGCATTATAGCAAAGACGCAACCTATCTGTCTGCGTACCTTGCTGCAGCAATTGCATCCATCCATCTTTCGAGTTAAGCTTAATAATAAATACTTCCTTAGTATCAGATGGTACAAAAACGCCACATAGGTAATCACCTAGATTGAGTAGGGTCCCTCTACCTAATAAAGCCGCAACATGATCATCCCGAGCGCCACCTATATTTTCTAGCTGATTCCCTTTATTCACTTGTTTTATTGCTGCGATAGATCCTCCTTCCCCAAGAGAGAGCCCAGGACAACTCTTTGCACTAAATAAAATATAAGCTGCTGAAAAAATTATATTTGGACCGATTAACCCTTTCGTAATAGATTTAAATTTATTAGATTTGTGAGTCATAACTGTTTTTTGTTTTTGTTTGTTGCTTTAAAATGGTTCGCAAGCGGGCCTATAGGGTTATAGCTAGGAAACCCTACCCCAGCACTCAATAAAGCCATATAAAATATAGCGCCAAGCGCTTCTTGAATGGCCTAAATCAGCTATTAAAGCAAAGCATTGCCTATAACATAGGCAGTATCGATTATGGGTTTAATCCCTATGCAAACGGTTGACATACCTACTGCACAGGTCTTAACATATAGAAAACAACAGATAATGAAGCAGATACTAGCCATAGCGGCTGCCTCAGCTTTTGTTATACCTGGAAGCTTCCTACTATTAGGCCCATGGATGAATGGTACTAAAAAAAATTAAAAAAACAAAGGGAATTATATTAGGAGCTGTTTTGTTGCTTTAGGCTTTCTATGGCTTCTTTTAGTCGGTCTGCTTCAAGAAACTCCAGTGCTTCTGCAGCACGGTACATTTGATCTTCAAGTATTTTAATCCGCACTTCTATTGCCTTCTTGCCATAAGGAGCTGTATCCTCAGAAACAATAGACCCCTTTTGAGACTCGATTGCTAGTTCATCACAAATCGCTTTCGAAAGCGGTCTAACCCTACCAAAACCGCTATCATCGACAACAGGTTGGGCAAAGGGATGCAACATTTCATTGTCTAGCTCTATAGCAGTCTGCTTTTGTAATACAGATCTAGGGGTAATATGATGCTGCCTGTTATAGTCCATTTGTAAAGCGCGCCTACGCTGCGTTTCGCCAATCGCTTGTTCCATAGAAGCAGTCACCTTATCTGCATACATAATAACACGCCCTTGTGTATGGCGTGCTACCCTACCTATGGTTTGAATCAGCGAACGGGCATTGCGCAAAAAACCTTCTTTATCAGCATCTAGAATAACCATTAAAGAGACTTGTGGCAAGTCTAACCCCTCTCGTAGTAAGTTTACGCCAACCAGTACATCAAAGTCACCATTACGTAACCCATTCAATATCGTTACCCGATCCAAGGTTTTGATTTCAGAATGCATATACCTACAACGGATCTTTGCACCGATTAAATAGTCGGTAAGTTCTTCCGCCATACGTTTGGTCAGGGTGGTAATGAACACCCGCTCTCCTTTTTTGACTACCTGATGGATCTCTTCTACAATATCATAGATCTGATGGAGCGTAGGCCGCACCTCTATTTTCGGATCTAGTAGCCCCGTTGGACGTATGATTTGCTCTATAACAATACCACTGGCACTGGCCAATTCATAATCAGCAGGGGTTGCGCTTACAAAAATAACTTGGTTGATCAGCTGTTCAAATTCACTAAAACTCAACGGACGATTATCCATAGCAGAAGGCAGCCTAAAACCATGGGTGACAAGATTTATTTTTCTAGCCCTATCTCCCCCGACATCGCCCTGAATTGGGGAATGGTCACATGGCTCTCGTCAATAACCATTAGATAGTCTTTAGGAAAATAGTCTAGCAAACAGAAAGGCCGCGCTCCAGCAGACCTGCCATCTATATAGCGTGCATAGTTTTCAATACCAGTGCAATACCCTAACTCGCGCAGCATTTCCAAATCCAACTCCGTCCTTTCTTCTAGCCGTTTGGCTTCCTGGCATTTACCAATTTCATTCAAATGGTTTAACTGTACATGAAGCTCTTCTCGAATGGCGCTTACGGCACTATTCAATATATCCCTATTCATTACAAAGAGATTGGCAGGAAAAATAAATGCTTCTCGGAGCGCTTTGGTCTTTTTGCCAGAAGCCGGATCTATGATATGGATGGCTTCCAGTTCATCCCCCAAAAAACAAAACGATAGGCATAATCACCATAAGCAACAAATAGGTCAATCGTATCTCCCATTACACGAAAACGTCCTCGTGTAAATGCGTCATCATCTCGACTATACAGCATCTCCACAAAGCATTTCAAAAGATCATTCCGAGACAACTGGGCGCCTACCCTAAATAAATGGCTATTGTTTTTAAAAGATTCTGGCCTACCAAGCCCATAAATGCAAGAGACAGAAGCTACAACAATCACGTCCCTTCGGTCGCTTAATAAAGAAGCAACCGTACGCAAACGCAATTGTTCTAATTCATCATTAATGGCCAACTCCTTTTCTATATAAATGTCACTGGCTGGTAAATAGACCTCTGGTTGATAGTAATCATAATAAGAGACAAAATACTCAACCGCATTGCCTGGAAAAAAGGCACGCAACTCGCTATAGAGCTGTGCCGCTAATGTCTTGTTATGGCTGATCACTAACGTAGGCCTATTTAGCGCCTCAATCGTATTGGCTATTGTAAAAGTCTTACCAGATCCCGTAACACCCATCAGTACTTGGCTAGATACCCCACGGTTGATGTTTTCCACCAGTTCTAGAATAGCCTTTGGCTGGTCGCCTGCCGGTTGATAAGGTGATACAATTTTAAACGACATAAAATAGAAATAAAAGAATAGGAACAATAAAGTTGGATTGCCTATGATACGAAAAAAAGTTTTATAGACAAACCCTACAAGATCATCAATAAAAATAATACAACATATTTGTTTTTTTAATTAAAAATCAGCAAAATAAAAGATATAGCGTTTGATATGTATACTTATTTCTTTGTTTTTTAATAAATGCCCCACACCAAACAAGCTACTACCATTTTTTTTCTAATATTATTTTTACAAGCGTTTCAGTTATGTACAAGCAAAGGTACAACTCCTTCCACGCTTATACCTCCTCAAACGATTGATAAGGAGTTGCTATTAGGTGAGCCGATAACAGGAAACACTTACTTCGGCTCTGAACCCGACGATGTTCCTGAATTTGATGCTGAATTTCATTTAGATACCAACCCTGGTGATGAATCCGATCCTGAGTCTAGTTATAAAACAAATAAAAAGACTGGTGTGGATGCCAACTCTGGTTATGATACTGGTTATGAATCCGATCCTGAATTAGATAAAAATAATATATGTTTTGCTTTTGAACCTTTGATGCAAAGTATGCTTAGAGCAGCTGATGACCGAAGAAATATTATGTGTCATATTTCAGGCGATAAATTGACACGATCTGTAGGTAGCAACAGCGGCAATGCCAACTTATACACTCCAGAAGACTATGTAGTTATCGCACTGAATATATATCGTGCGGCAAAAATGATCTTTGAATTATATAAAATACCTGAAAATAAATCAGACAACACATCAAAGAAGGCTTATGAACTTATGCAATATTATGACGAATATGGTGAAAAAAAATCAGAAAATTCTTGGATAAAGACAATAAAAAATATAAACTCAAAAATTGTACTTTACCTAAAGGACATGATATTTAAGGATAAAAGCCTTGATTGGATAAACGAAAGATTAAGATTAGCAGAAAACTATGTTGGATTAGATGACACCCATTATAACGTTACAACTACTTTCACAATAGCAGGCAAAAAATTTGCATTAGAAGATAAAAAATGGTTAAAATTAACAGAAAACCAGCAACAGGCCTATATCAATAGGAAATCAGAAAAATGGTACAAGCGCTTAGAGCTATTTGAACAAAAGTTAATTGATCATTATTGGTCTAAAATTGTAGATGGCAACCACTATATTCCCACCCAACTTCGAAACATTCCAGGGTGTAGAAATGCCTATCAAAAAAGGATTTGGACTTATGATGAAAATAATAACCCCATTGTATTAGGCTCTTACCACCACAGTGGATCAATCGTTTCGCCTATTGAATGGGAGGATAAAGCCACGGATTTTCAAATTAGTAAAGATAACTGGGAGCAGATCAAGCAATATCTAAAAAATGCAATAAAGGTATCTTTAAATTATAACAAGAATTTACCATATTTTAAGCAGTGTCAAGAGAAAAAAATTGTACAAGATACGGAGAAGGTAGTAGGTTCTGATCAATTTATGAATATATCGGTCAATCCGATTGGAACATCGTCTCATGTTTATGAGAAATACAGTAAGTTAGTAGAATATATCGTAAAGCGCTATAAACAGCACTATCCAGAGGTATGTAAATCTTTTAAAGATGGCCTAAAAGATAAGCGCTTTTTTATCGAAAAGTTAACCTCTTTTAAAGAGAATCCAAGAAAGTATAGGAACAAGAAAATAGAACAGATCAAAGATCCAAAAGATAAAAAGTTTTTTGAACTATTAGTAGAATTAGAAAAATATACTACAACATCTCCGATTTGGAATAATCTGAAACAGAGCACGTCGCTTATAAGCGGTAATCCGAATGCCACTGCTTGCGCAATATATATTGCATTGATGGCTGTATTAAAGCAATATAATAAAGCGATCCCTTCTATTTTATTTAGTTGTAAAAGTGGCAAGGACCGAACCGGTCTGATCAGTCTTTTAGTTGATGCATATATCATTCTCATAAGCTGTCCAAAGCTAACGCAAGATGAGATCATCAAAGCGCTAATCTGTTCTGGGCATTTTCAACTTTTGGCTGCGAACAACGGAGGCATGCCGGGTAGGTCTGGTCTGAAATCTGTGCAGTCTGATGAAATACCTAATAGTCATGAGCGACAACTATTTTCTGAAGCGGCAAAACACACATACATTGACTTAATCAACAACCCAAAAGATCTAAGTGAAATGATACGAAATGATGAGAAACAATACGAAAAGACACGATAGATGCGTAACTATATTATCAACCTTTATGGCTCTATTATAGTTGCTTTTATTGCGCACCCTTGCTAAATTTACATAGGATACTAGTATAGTGTGCTGTGGTACGCATGCATTGCCCACTTTTTTCTGTTATAAGCTTACATTCAATATTCCTTTAGACCTTTGACCGCTGTTTTCTTATTTTTTACTTGTCCATGCGCTTAGCTATGCTGCCTATATGCCATGCAATCTTTTAGCCTATTCTTTTTAGCGCATAGCGCATCCTAACTTATGCATTTTCCATCTATTGATAGGAGGCTAATGGTGGCCTACCTTATACGCAGCTATCCGATCATAATAACCTAAATGTGCTAGCTGATTGAAACAGTAAATACCACCATGGTCAGCCGTATTAGTGTGGCGCATGCGGCTTCTGCCGTTTTTGCCAGTACATTGTTTAATATTTTTAAAAGAATTAACTCAGGTATTTCCATTAGTGTTGCGCTACTAGTGGCCTGTGCAGATCGCAAACAAAACCACAAACAGGTTAAACAAATTTTACAACATGGACTCTTGCTCAATATATTTTTTGCGGTCGTTTTTATTATTCTCTTAATCATACTCTCTTTTTGCCTCGCTTACGCTAGCCCATATCCAGAGATCGCTACCTTAGGAGGCCCTTATCTACTCATTATATCGATTTCGCTGATACCCTCTGCTATTAATAATATGATCAAACGCTATCTGGAAGGCCGATCTTATGGAAAAATTGCATTGCTATTAACATTTTTTACACTAATTACCAATACAATATTTAATGCTTTGCTGATTTATGGTCAATGTGGCGCACCAATGCTTGGCTTAAATGGAGCAGCCATTGCTATTGTGCTTGCAGAAACGCTTACAGCAGTAGTAGGGCTGCTGTATTTGTTTTATATATCACCACAAAATCAGCATATCATGCGTTTTAACCTCGGACAAATATCGTGGCGATACTTTAGGAAAATATTGTGGATCAGTTGGCCAGTAGGGCTTCAATTCGGGATAGAGGGTGCCTACCTGCTTTTTATTGCCATTATGGTGGGTTGGATCAGTATAGAAGCACAAGCCGCACATGCGATCTTATTTAATATTTGTCACTTAATTACCATCTTTGCTATTGGTTTAGGCCTTTCTGGTTCCATACTAATAACCCAACAACATCATCCAAAAAATGGCTGCTTGGTAAGAAAAGTATCACTTATGGCATGTTTTATGATCGCGATGGTTTCTATAGCAGTTGGGCTGATGTTATGCACCATTAGCCCTTATATTATTTCTTTTTATAAACCTGCCGATGCTGTACGCACTTTGGTCAGCCTGTTAATTATACATTTATCTATTTTTCAATTATTTTATAGCCTCTGCTATTGGGGAAATAGCATATTGCGTGGCTTAAATGATAATGCTTGTTTATTTTTGTTTAGTACGATCACACAACTTATAGGGATAGCTATTTGCTATATTGTAGTGAGCAAATATAAATGGAACATCAGTGGTGTATGGATCGCTTTGATACTTGAACGCGTGCTGCTGAGCCTTTTTCTACTGATTCGATTTGATTACAAAACCAAAACAGCTGTTTAGAAAAGGCAATCGCTTGATTGCTATCTATTTTTTGGTTATTTTCGGAAGTGTAAAGCTATTTTTTTGGGTGCTATTGTAAACTATGGTAAAAGCTTTTGGAGAATACTTGATTTTTTTACGTGCTATGTTTGGAAACCCTGTTCCATACCGCATGTTTTTGGCTCGGGTGGCTAAAGAATGTATTCAAGTAGGAGTTGATTCTCTTTTTATTGTTTGTATTATTTCTATCTTTATGGGCGGAGCTACCTGTATTCAGCTTGCTTCTCAACTAAAAAATCCACTTATAACAAAAGATTTTATAGGTGTTGCGGTACGCAATATGACCGTTTCTGAACTGGCTCCAACTGTAATTGGTATTGTTTTTACTGGAAAAATAGGTTCTAGTATGGCGAGCGAGCTGGGCTCTATGCGCATTAGTGAACAGATAGATGCATTAGAGATTATGGGTGTCAATGCCAATAACTATTTGGTGCTACCTAAAATTATTGCTACGGTTTTCATGTATCCATTTCTGGTTATCATTGCTATGTTTCTTTCTATTTATGGAGGGTTCCTTTCTTGTAAATGGCTGACCTCCATTCCTCCGCAAGCCTATATAAATGGATTAAGAAACGCTTTTGATGCATATGATATCCATGTAGCGCTCTATAAATCATTGGTATATGCTTTTATTATCTCTTCGATTGCTTGTTACAAAGGCTTTTTTACAAGAGGTGGATCATTAGATGTCGGCAAATCCAGTACAAATGCTGTTACCAATAGTTGTATTGCTATTCTGATAGCAGACTTATTTTTAGTTTATGTTTTACTCGGTCACCGTATCTAAACTGACCTATCCTTTATGATTTCTTTTGAGCATATTTCTAAATCTTTTAATAATAAATTGGTCTTAGATAGCGTTAGTGGTCTATTTAAGACGGGACAAATCAGTTTAGTAATCGGTTCAAGTGGAACTGGCAAAAGCCTTTTAATAAAATGCTTGCTTGGCTTGATCTTACCAGATCAAGGCTTTTCGCTTTTTGATGGGCGAGATTTAGTCCATGGTGATAAGCTGTTACAAACGGAAATAAGAAGAAAAGTGGGTATGCTTTTTCAAGGAAGTGCTTTGTTTGATTCTAAAACCATAGAGGAAAATGTTCGTTTCCCATTAGATGTGCTGACCAATATGAGTACAGCAGAAAAGAAAGAACGTGTCCATGAGTGTCTGTTACAGGTCGGTCTGCCTGATGTACAGCACAAAATGCCCAATGAGCTAAGTGGTGGCATGAAAAAACGAGCTGGTATTGCTAGAGCTATTGTCAACCATCCTAAATACCTCTTTTGTGATGAGCCCAATTCAGGACTAGACCCCCAAACGGCACTTAAAATAGATGAGTTAATTGCTGAAGTAACCTACACCTACAATATGACCACCGTAGTGGTGACCCACGATATGAATACTATTTTATCTTTAGGAGATTTTATTTTGTTCCTCTACCAGGGTAAAAAATTGTGGGAAGGTAGCTCTAAAGATATTTTACATACCAAACTAATGGAGCTAGAAGATTTTCTATTTGTTGGAAAAATTAAAGAACTCTTAATTTAAAGAAAATATAACGGTTCCCTCCTCTAGAAATATTACCTAAAAGGACGCTATCCACTGAAGTGTGTAAATTATATTATTTTTTTAGATGCGCTTCATGTATTTCATACTCGGAGTTATCGATCATTCTGGTTTCCTCATTGAAATTAATACCTAGCAGGATAATGGCTTTTTGTCTGAGTAAATAAGGTTTATAATAACCGTTTGCTTTGATTTGTTCTAAGGCTATTTTCCCGCTGGATTTATACTTGATTTCTATAATAAAAATGGCCGTTTCTAGTTCCAAAATAATATCGGATCTACCTTGGCTGGAAGAAACTTCACTATGCATATGCATTTTTCTCCCACCTAAAAATCCCAATCCTTGTAACAACATATGTAAATTGCTATGGTACTGTTTCTCTTGGCCACTATTGATATAGTAAGGAAGCGTCGCAAAAGCTGTATTAATATATTCTATAAAGGCATCAATTTTTTTATTAGCTAGTGCACTTCTAATTTTATCTCGCTCTTGTAAAAAATAATCCTTTACACTCTTTTCCAAACTGGACTGTATACTTTTCTGAAAAGAGGCCTCTATTTCTTCGTTAGGGAATTTTAGGATATATAGCCCAGTAGAGTCATCATAATTATGAATGGTTAGATACCCCGTTTGAAACATTAGCGATTTTAAACTAATCTCATTCCTACCGCCTGTATACATAAGGTCTTCCCTAGTGGCTTCCATTTGCAGATTATCCATATTAAGATCGAATCTATCAGGATCTGCTAACATCTGGTTAATCAGTATAGTTGGACTACCTGATTCATACCAATAGTTTTCTAGTTTGCCACTTTTAAAGAACTCGAGCGTCGACCATGGGTTGTACACAGGTGCACCTTTCTCGTGAAATCTATAACCGTTGTAGTAATGTGCTATCCGCTCCATTACTACTTCCTTAGTGATTTTTTTATCCCTATTTTGACTCCATTCTAAAGCGATACTTTCTAAATAGAATGGAAAAGTAGATAAGATTTCATCTTGGGTGTACCCAAACATGGCATCAGCATCTTTGGAAATAGTAATATCGTCTAAATGATTGGCCCCTGAAAATACATCAGATAAACTAAACTTACTAACCCCAGTGATAAAGGTGAGTTGAAAGTAGTCATTTAGTGATTTTAAAGTCATAAAGAAATCCTTCATGACTTTGATATTGGCTTTTTCTAGGTCAGAACCTTTGGTTAGATGCACTATAGGCACGTCGTATTCGTCTATAAGGACTACTATTTTGGACGCATAAAGAGGTTTTATATTTCCATTGTTTGCTGTAGTACCTTTTAGATGTATCAATTGTAGCACTAGGCTACGTAATGCATCACCGTAACATCTTCTATTTTTACATTATACGAAAAGGCTATTTCTTTGAGTACCATTTTAATAGATGTACTGAGTTCTTCAGGCGTGTTATTAGATACGCCTGAAAGATCTAGCTTAATTACGGGATATTTCTTCCATTCATATCCATTTTCTGGTTTACCTATATAGCAATCTTTAAAAATTTCTTTTGCTCCGTTAGCTATAGTAGCTAGTGTATTGATAAATAGTGATTTCCCAAATCTCCTAGGCCTAGCGATGAAAATAGGATTTCTCTTTTCAATTAACGCTTGTGCATACCGGGTTTTGTCTACATAATAGCCTGTTTCAATCACTGATTGAACATCTGAATAGCCAATAGGCAGTGCATCTATCTTACGCATTATTGTATCTTTTTTAATTTCTTTTTCTCTAGACCTTCTGCAAAACCTATTTGTGATCAGCAGTTTTTAGGAGAAGCGCAGTCGCCAGCATACTAAATGTATTTGAGGAGCATAGACCACAAAATTGCCATTTAGCAATAGGTTTTGCAGAAGGTCTTCTCTCTTTCATTGATTGCATATGCTATCATACGCTTCCAAGCCAGTCGATCTTGCTCAGCTGCGATAGCTTGCTGGTCAGCTTTAGTTAAAGGAGAAGCCTTCTTTCATAATTTTAAGAAATTTTTAAGCTACCGATAGCTATCTTGGTGCACTAGCTTGAATAATCCACCGTTGTGAGCGGAAAATTGCGCATATATTGATTGACTTCTTCTTTTACTTTTTTAATTTTAGAGTCATTTTCAGTGTTTTTAAGAACACGATCGATCCATTCTACAATCAATAGCATATCAGAGGCTACCAGCCCCTGGTCGTTACAGCAGCTGTTCCAATCGGATACCTGAGGTAACTTGTGGAGCGGTAGCGTCAAAAGGAATTAAATTTTTATTAGTGGTAATAGCTGCTTTTTGTAAGGCTGCTTCGGCTTTTTTACCTGTCATATTTTTACCAGACAAATCTAGCAATAATAGGTGGTTATCTGTTCCATCAGATATAATTTTATATCCTTTATCCATTAATGCTTGTGCCATGGCTTTTGCATTTTTTTGTACTTGTATGGCATAGGCTTTATAGTCGCTGGTCATCGCTTCATAGCATGCAATAGCTTTGGCCGCAATAGTGTGCATCAGCGGTCCACCTTGTGTTCCAGGAAAGACAGCCGCATCGAGTAAAGTAGACATATTTTGAACCATTCCCTTGGCATTGGTTTTACCAAAAGGATTTCCAAAGTCTTTTCCCATAAGGATCATGCCACCTCGAGGGCCTCGCAATGTTTTATGCGTTGTAGTAGTTACAAAATGACAATACGGAAAAGGGTTATTGAGTAGCCCCTGGCTAATAAGGCCTGCAGGATGGGCAATATCTGCCCATAAAAATGCACCTACTTCATCTGCAATTGCCCGTAGCCGCACATAATCCCAATCACGGCTATAGGCAGAAGCACCACAAATAATCATAGCCGGCCTGACCATTCTTGCCTTTTCTGCAACTGCTTCCCATTCAATACATCCCGTCTCGGGATCTACACCATAAAAAAAAGCTTGATAGAACTTGCCAGAAAAATTTACAGGAGATCCATGGGTTAAATGGCCACCATGGGCTAAATTGAATCCTAAAATTTTATCACCAGGCTTTAAAACCGCCATCATCAAGGCCGCATTTGCCTGTGAACCGGAATGGGGCTGCACATTCACCCAGTCCACATGGAACAATGCTTTGGCCCGCTCAATAGCCAAGGATTCTACTTCATCCACAATATGACAACCACCATAATAGCGTTTGCCTGGAAAGCCTTCTGCATATTTATTGGTTAGAATGCTTCCTGTAGCAGCAGCTACTTGAGCAGAAACAAAGTTTTCAGAAGCGATCAACTCTAATCCTTCTTCTTGACGTATTTTTTCTTTTGCTATCAATTCAAGAATAGCTGAATCTTGTTCGATCATCTTAGATATATTATTAGACCTTCTGCAAAACCTATTGCTAAATGGCAATTTTGTGGTCTATGCTCCTCAAATACATTTAGTATGCTGCAGTGCTCGACTGCGCTTCTCCTAAAAACTGCTAATCACAAATAGATTTTGTAGAAGGTCTATCAACGCACCGCAAAACGTAATAAACCTATAAGCGCACTAATCAACGCCTAAAAGGTTTACATGGGCTAGTATTAAGTTATAAATTGCAGGATCGTTTTGATCCATAGCGGCAAGTTCTAATGGTGTAACCTCCTTTTTATTTTGTATGTATACCCCTTTACCAACACGTGGCAAGAGTTTTTTTACAATAGCTAGATGTTGGCATTGAACCGCATAATGTAAGGCAGTTTCGCCTAGATGGTTTTGTAGATTGGTATTATCTAGATTAGTATTATCTAGCTTGGTATTATGTAGTTTGGTATTAAAAGAAGGATGACACAACAAGCCATTCACAGCCTTTAGATGATTAAAAGCTGCTGCATAATGCAATGGTGTACTGCCCGTACTATCTTGTACATTTACCTCCAATAAAGGGCAAGCCAACAAAGTTTTTACCAACTTACTTTTTTTATTTGCAGCTATAATATGGAGTGGCGTAGCACCGTTATCGGCTTTTGCATTAACATTAAAGCGCCGGGACTTTAATAAGGCTCGAAAAACAGCTGGCACATTTTTCTTAGCAGCCCAATGCAACTCGGTATATCCCTCTTTATCACGGGTTTCAACCATTTCTTTTTGCTGCAACAACAGCTGAACGATGGGCAGACTACGCCTTTTAATGGCCAGTAATAATGGACTGACTCCAGTGCTAGTGGTGGCACCTGCTTGTAACAACAACTGGACAAGGTCTTTCCTATTTTGTTGAATAGCAAGCTGTAATGCATCGTATCCTTTACGATTTACAATATTTGGATTGGCACCAGCGGCCAGCAAAAGCGATACAATCTTTTTATCTCCCCTTTTAACCGCCAGCAACAAAGGTGTATTCTCATTTTTAACACTGCATTGATTCAACAAAGCTTTGGCTTCAATCAGAGATGCCACAATTGCTGCTTTAGCACGTTTAGCAGCATAATGCAATGGGCTATATCCTAAAAAATCTTGATGGTTAATATTTTTATTATTATGCAGTAAAGCAGTAACTTGTTGCAAGTTATTCTCTTGAATCGCGTATATCAGCTGTTTATCTACACCAGACGGCTTATCTTTAGTTAAATGGGGCAGTGCATTTAAAGGAACTACAGCGGTGCTATCCCTAGCATGGACGTATGCACCACTGATGGATAGCATCCAAAAAAAAAGCAATAGACCCAGCTGTTTTTTAGCAAAGTAAAAAAAGAAAAAAGGCTGCATAGGCATTAAACGGCTAAATAAATTAGGTACCTAATATACTGATAAAGGACGATATCAAAACCTTTATGCATATATTGCAACAAAAAAATGGAATAAAAGATTTGGTTTGTAGGACTACAAGAATCCTTTTATTACATAGTAGTGCAAATATATACAAGACCTTCTGCAAAACCTATTGCTAAATGGCAATTTTGTGGTCTATGCTCCTCAAATATATTTAGTATGCTGGCGGCTGTGCTTCTCCTAAAAACTGCTGATCACAAATAGGTTTTGAAAAAGGTCTAGTAATGGTTGTCCACTTATAGTTTTTTTTGTAAGATTAATAGTTAAATTTATAATTATTTAGCCATTCTCCATCTAGTATTTTATTGTAGGTATGCTGTTTTGGCCCATTCATTAACTATTTATTTACATTTACTACCCTTAGTTGCAACAGCCATATGTTAAATAGAAAAAACCACAAAAGATATGCATGTTTCCTACATTATTTTTTGTTCTATGCCACATTCCTAATCTATTTTCTATTTTCAAGTTGTTTTGGCGCACGAAAAGAGCTTATGCCTGAACGTAATCTAACATTGGGTAAGATATCTGAAGAGGCTAAAGAAGATTATTTGACCCTATTTCAGATGCTAAATGATGATGATGAAAAGAAGCAGATGGAACAAACAATCAAGCGCATCAAAAATCCAGATGACTTAGAAAACTGTATACAAAAAATCATTCCAATTCATCAAAAATATAACGATATAAAAGAACTACTAACCAAGCGTGAGCAAGAAGAACTCCAGAACCAGTGGAAGAAATATAGTGATATAAAGGATATTGATAATCAAATCAAGCATAAAAAAGAGCTTATCGCCCAATACGAAAGAGAGCTTAAGCTTATCAAGGATGCACCTATGCTCACCCGGCAGCACTATATAGATTTGCTTAAGGTATTGCCAGAAGCTGAAAGCGTTAAATTTAAAAACGATATAGCCCATGCGGATAGCCTAGATAAAATCGACAAACTGATTGCATCGAAGCTGCCTGAGAAATTTAAGCAGTTAGATGCTAATGATAAAGAAAGTTTCTCCCAACTTCCAGATGGCAAACGGCAAGAGATGCTTAGAAATTCTATAAACCAAAGTAGTACAACAGAATCATCACCGACCACCCCTAAAGAAGCTACCGCTGCCACACAAGTATTAGATATAAAGAAATTAATTAAAGACGCAGTGCAGGACCACCAAGGCCAAAAGGACCAAGATGATGATATACCAAAAGATGGCTGGGGAAAAAAGCTACCATTAGAAGGTGATCAAAGAAACGAATTTCTAAAATTGATACTAGAATTGGATACCAAAAGTCAACAAGATTTAAAAAAGCTTTTCGATAAAACAGAACAAATTAGTATTGAAAATTTATTTTCTGTTTTCTTTGAAGAATTTAGCAGAACGGAACGCATTACCCTGTTAATTACATTGATTTTCATCTATAGAAATAATTCAACCCTTGCTATGATAATATCTAATAGTCCTGAGAAGCTGCAGACTCCCCATAAGCTGTGGATATGGTATAATATAGAGAAAAGCGGAATAAATGTATTAACCAAACTTAAAAGCGTATTATAAATTTTAATTATGAAAAATATTGCCATTAATGGATTTGGTCGTATTGGCCGATTGGCCTTGCGTAGGCTTTTAGCCTATAATGACCTACAGGTAGTTGCCGTTAACGACCTAACAAACAGTGCTACTTTAGCCCATTTATTTAAATATGATTCCAACTATGGTCCTTTTAAGGGAACCGTTTCATTTGATGAGACCAGCATCACCGTAGATAACCAGCGCATTAAGGTCTATGCCTTGGCTGATCCATCTGAATTACCCTGGCAATCATTAGGTGTGGATGTAGTCATAGAAGCTACAGGGCGTTTCTTGGACAAAGCGGGTGCCATGCACCATTTGCGCGCAGGCGCCAAACAGGTGGTACTTTCTGCGCCTGCTAAGGATAATGCCATTCCTACCGTTGTGCTGGGCATTAATGAGGCTATTTTAAATACAAAACCGGTTATATTATCCAATGCTTCGTGTACAACCAATTGTTTGGCACCGGTTGCCAAAGTACTAGACGACCATTTTGGTATCGAACAAGGGGTGATCAATACGATTCATGCCTATACAGCTGACCAATCCTTACAAGATGCCCCCATAGTGACTTAAGAAGAGCAAGGGCAGCTGCGCTTTCTATTATTCCTACTTCTACAGGTGCTGCCAAAGCAATCGGACTGGTAATGCCTCATTTAGAAAGAAAACTAGATGGGATTGCCATGCGTGTTCCTGTTGCGAATGGTTCAGCAGTTGACTTTACAGCAATATTAAAGAAAGAGACCACTCAAAAAGCCTTAAATCAAGTATTATTCGAGGCAACGCAAGGGCCTCTTAAGCATATATTGGCCTATACAGAAGAGCCGATTGTCTCGGTAGATGTAATAGGGAGCAGCTACTCTTCTATTGTCGATGGCAAGTTAACCTACGTTAGTGGTAAACTAGTCAAAGTAATCAGCTGGTATGATAATGAGGGCGGCTATGCCCATCGGTTGGTAGACATTATAAGGCTCCTTTAATAGACCTTCTGCAAAACCTATTGCTAAATGGCAATTTTGTGGTCCATGCTCCTCAAATACATTTAGTATTCTGCGGTGCTCGACTGCGCTTCTCCTAAGAACTGCTGATCACAAATACGTTTTGCAGAAGGTCTAATGAGGAGACTTTACCCTTACCTCTCTTTTGAATCTCTTTTGAATCCATTTAGGCAGTAAGATAACCCCTAAAACCAAGTAGAGGTAAAAAGTACATATGCGCCATAGCAATGCTATCAATAACGTATAGTCACCTAACATAGGTTCAAAAAACTTCTGAAACCAGAATTCTGCAATGCCACTCCCACCTGGAGAAACAGGAACCAACATCAGTGCCCACATAACAATCTGTTTGCCCCAAATGGCTAGGTGCTGGGTAAAAGAAATAGGACAATAAGCAGCCATCAAACAATTGATCAGCATATATCGAACCATCCAGGTTAAAAGGGTACAAAGCAACATTTTAGACCAGAAAAGAGGGGACTTTCCTCTAAATTCATCTGAGGTAACCATTATATCCTTACTAAGCTGATAAGCAGGCCGACGCCACCGCTTCAAAAAACCAACGCTGGTCACACGGATTAAAATCCACTTTAATAGCTTGGGGTTTACAAAAACACCAATAAGCATAATCAAGTTATAGACGAAGAAAAAAGCATACATCAGAAAAAAAAAGGCCTTTATGCTGCTACTTAATGGGCCTGCCATAGCAAAAATAGGCGCATATGCCGCCCCTAAACCGAATGAACCAGCTAAAAGAAAGAAAAGATTATCCATAATCCCGGTCACAACAATGTAGGCAATGGATCTACCCAGTGATAATCCTTCTTTCGATAAGAGAAAAATGGCCACTAGCCCTCCCCCTACTACTGATGGGGTTACAGCAGTGCCAAACTCCCAAAGAATGGCAACATAGCAACAACTCGTCCAAGGCAAACTATTGTTGCTCAAGATGCGCAATCTATAAATGTGGCCGACCTCTCTTAGCAAAATAGAAAAAAAGGCCATATACAAATAGCGCCAATTGGGTGACCTTAATAAGGCCACTACTTCAATTGAAATTTTACCAGATCTATAAAATAAAAATCCTGTAATCGCTAGCCCACATACTATAGGGAACCATATTTTTTTAACATTTAATGTTTTAAGCGCTTCTTGAGCATCCATATGCGTCTAATAATTAATTTAACTTGGTTCAGATGAATCATCTGTATAAGCAGTTACCCCTTTCACAGCGGGCACCCTGAAATAATTCGAATCGTTACTAGGCGCAAGCGCGAGCGCTTCCTTATGTCCAAGCAAATTCGAGACAACATCTGAACGTAAACTAGTAGCTTCTAACTTAAAAGATTCCTCTAAAACAATATTGTCGTCAACATCCAATTCATCCAATTGGTTGACCCAATCTACCATTGCATTTAAGTCATGCAGCATGGTATCTCGTTCATGCGGCAGCAATTCAAGACGACAAAGATAGGCCAATTTATTTAAAAGGTCGTTATCAATGATCATATATGCACTAAATAAAAAGTTTGACGAGCAATAAAGTTCGTTTATAAATTGAACAGATACAAAATAGTCACCCAGTCAGATACAGTATATACCGCAACAATAGCAGCCACCCTTTAGCACTAACGTTTATGCTGAAGTAACAATTGAACCTGAATATGCTTGTTTATATCATCATCCAATGGCGTACGACCATTATTATCTTTCACATCTGGCTTTAAGCCTAGTTCCAATAACTTTCCAACTAGCTCAGAACCCTCTGTACCTCCTAAGGTAGCTGCATAGTGCAGTAAGGTTCTCCCATCACTATCCCGAAGGTCTAGATTTTTCAGTTCTATTGCTTTTTGAATCAACTGTTTAATGGCAGATTGATTAGGTTCCTTATATACCGCCCAATCTAAGGGGATATAGCCATCTTTATCTTTTGTATCTATCCTGGCACCTGCTTTAAGCAGCTTCTCAATAATATCTCCTTTTTTATCGTAATAACAGGCCCAATGTAAGGGAGGCGTACCATACACATTTGGCGCATTAGGATCTGCACCTCGATCCAAAGATGCTTGCACAGCACTAGCTTTACATTGCTTCACCAGTGAAATCAAATCAGGCGTTTTTGTTTCTGGTCTACTCCTAGGACAATTGCTTGCCTGCAAGGCAAATAACATCATAATAAATAAAATTAAATAACGCATAGGGTAGACCAATAAAACAATAAGCGCATCAGAAGACCTTCTGCAAAACCTATTTCTAATGGCAATTTTGGTGTCGAAGCTTGTCTATGCTCCTCAAATACATTTAGTATGCTGCGGTGCTCGACTGCGCTTCTCCTAAAAACTGCTGATCACAAATAGGTTTTGCAAAAGGTCTAGAGACAGCACCATAACCAATCGTATTGTATGGTAGGTATTGGAATCACCTAACCTCCATTACCGCAATAGAAGACAATGGGCATGTATGTTATCGTAAAGACTTATTTAGATTTCGATTCATCAGATGCTGATTGCTTAGGTTTCGATTCACTAGGCTCACATACATCCACCACCTCAACTTCAAATAGTAGAATTGCATTTGCAGGAATCACATCGCCTCGAGCATCTAGGCCATAGGCCAAAGCAGATGGTATAAAAAAGCGTGCTTTTTCATGCTTCTTAAGCAATAATAAGCCTTCATCCCACCCTTTAATCACTTGGCCAATACCTACCTGAAAGGTAAGTGGCCTGTAGGGTCTTCGTGGATTATAGAGATTGTTCGCTTTGGCAACTTCTTCGATACTCGTATCAAACATAGTGCCATCTAGTAGCCTGCCCGTATAATGAACTGTAACCATCTTTCCCTTATCCACAGCCATCTCTCTGGAGGGTTGATCAATAATATAATAAAGCCCAGAATCAGTTGAAGATGCTTCAATATGATGGGCAGCTAAATAGTCCGTAATAAGCTTTTTATCCTTGGCTAGTTGTGTAGCACAGCGTTCCTCTAGCATGTCTTTGTATGCTTGATCAGTCATAATTCTACCTAATTTAATATCTATTACTATTTCATCCTCTTTGTGTAAATCGAGCGCCTTTAAAATCTGCTCCAAACGTTCTGGATCTTTTTCTTCTAAATAGTACCCAGGGTTACATTTAAAAACCATGCGTTGCTTTGCTTCCATCATACCTATCATTTCAGCTATTTGCTTATTGTTTGATTGGAAAGATTGATCAAATTGATAGAGCACAGGTTGCTGTATGTTTAGTAATACTCTTTCGTCAGTACTTCTTTGCTTACCTTTTTCTGCTTCCTTAGCGCTATTTGGCTTAGCTTCACCTGCTTCCTTAGCGCTGCTTGACTTAGCTTCACCTGCTTCCTGAGCACTACTTGGATTAGCTTCACCTGCTTCCTTAGCGCTGCTTGACTTAGCTTCACCTGCTTCCTGAGCACTGCTTGACTTAGCTTCACCTGCTTCCTGAGCGCTACTTGGCTTAGCTTCACCTGCTTCCTGAGCACTGCTTGGATTAGCTTCAGTTATTTTTTTAGGTACTACTTTCATAAGCAGCGCGAGCTCGACCCATTCTCCATCTTTTACCTTCTTTCCGTTACCTTGCCTTCCTATAGACTTATAGGAAAGACCAGATGGAGTGGTCATAAAAGGATAACCATAAGAATGGTATTGATGATTGTACCAGACAAGTCCCATAACTAGCGCCAATAATATCCACGCGCAGACTACTTTACGTTTCAGTTTCATATGATTAAATTAAAAATTAAATTGAAGATGAAGTTCTTGTAATATTTTCTCAAACCGATCCACGGTTTCAGCTAAACTTAAATGAGAAATACCTCCTGCAGCATTCTTATGTCCTCCGCCACTAAAATATTGCTTAGCAATTAAGTTGGCTGGCACATCGCCAACAGATCGAAGGGAAAGATAGACCATCTCATCTTTTTCCTTTAGAACAGCAGCCAAAGATATCCCCTTTAAGGAAAGGCCATAATCTACCAATCCTTCTGTATCCCCACTCTTTAAATCGTATCTCTTATAATCCTCCTTTTGAATCACAAAATAGGCTACATGCAAAGCGGATAGCACAACCAAACGCTGACTAACTGCAAAACCAAAGAAATGCAACCTATTGAGGGCTGATTGCCATAAATCAAGCGTTGTACCTTAAAGGTATCAACGCCATATTCCATCAACTCTGCTGCAATTCGATGGGTTATAGGCCTAATATTTGGATTTTTAAAGGAGTTGGTATCGGTTACAAGACCCGTATACAAACAAGTGGCAACCGAAAGGGTTACCTTGTCTTTCTGACCCAATGCTTCAAAAACTTGAAACAATACTTCTGCACTAGCAGCTGCTTTTGGATCCCACAATAAAAGGTCTGCAAAGTTTTCCGGTTCTATATGATGGTCAATAATAACCTTAAAGGCATCAGATTGTTCTAATATATAGGCTGACTCATCCAAACGGCTAGCAGCAGAGAAATCAACACAAAAAAGTAGATCTATGCCTTTGATTTGCGCCAACAAGTCCTCCCGTGTGCAGTGGGCAGCTACTGTTACAGCATCTAAGCCCGGTAGCCAGGATAGAAAAGTAGGATATTCAGTTGGTGCAATTACATGAACAGAATGGCCTTGTGCGCTTAGAAACAAAGCCAAAGCCAACGAAGTGCCAAGTGCATCTCCATCAGGCCTAGCATGCATGACCACCGCAACCTGCTTAGGACGAGCTAGCTGCTCTTTTAGAATAGATATATTGTACATATACAGGAAATCTAATAAAAATTTATGATATGGCTTATTAAAGTAGCAACAATACTACAGCTATAGCAGACAAACTAGCTTATTCAATTTTATACCGCTCATCGATAACTTGTGCCAGCTCCTCCATAGCACTACCAATATAATAGGGCTGCATCCACCGCTCTATCTGTCTCATTTGTTCAGTATCCTTTTCTTGTGTAGGCGCGCTATCTTTACTTTTTTACACAAGCAATGAAGATGCCGCTATCATCAACAATTGGATCACTGATAACACCTGGCTTTAAGCCAAAACATTTCCCTATAAAAGCTTGGGCTTGCTTAAGATCAGGGTGATCATTTTCCAAAAAGCGCAACTGTTCTACCAATTGTATGGTTGCCCCCTCACCATACTGTTCTGCTATACCTTCTAGCGTAGTAGCTTCAATTTGTTTGAGCTTATCTAAAATTATTTTGGCTTTTTCTTGATGCAACACTTTCTGGTATACTTTTCGGGAAACTGAATGTAAAGGGACCAAATCACCTGCTTTTACCTGTTCGACCATAACGGCCAATAGATAGACATTCCCCAAATCAAAAAGCTGGGAAACCTTCCCTACACTAGCTTCATTGTACAACCAGCGCACTACCTTCCGGCCATTTGCATAGGCACCGATAGAGCCATCAGATGGTGCAACAGTCTCTTTCTGAATGGTTAAATGGGCATTGGTAGCCAATTGCGCTAAGCTGGCCAAATCCTTTACTGAGCCAGTAAGCTGTTGCACCGATCTAAAATGGGTATGGCGTGTATGGTCACTCACCATTGGCTTTTTCTCAATGCACGCAATTTCATAATTGTTTTTCTCTTTCTTAACCACCTTATACAGGGTATGCAAGGCATCACCAACAACAGGTCCTACCATCATACCCTCTTTCAATGTATGCTTTATGGCTGCAAAAGCATCCGGTAATGTATCGGCCGTACAGCTCAAACGTGTATCTGAAAGATTCCCATCTGTATGCTGCTTAGCAAAGGCATACGGATCAGTCACAGTAGAAAATTGAACCAGAAGGGAGTTTAACTCTTTTTGAAAATCAGCCTTATCTTTTTCATCTGGTTGAATAGGAAAGGTAATATACTGAATGGTTCTGCTTTCTGATAAAGATGTATACTCGTTTTTATGGGCAGCCATGTAATCTCGTAACTGCTGATTGGTCAGTGGCACCAAATCATCTTTAACCGAAGCAAAAGGAATGTAAAGATAAGCTACATTACAAAACAGGACAGCATGTTGTGCCGCTTGCTGGGCTTCTAATGCAGTAGTAAAGGAGCTTTGTACCATCAGCTGATGTAACTTTTGCTTGGTTCTTTTTAAGGCAAATGCTTTTTCAACCTCACACCACCATTCTTGTTGACTTTTAGATAAATTTTTAAGGTAATCTAATAATTTTTGCTTATCAAATGCAGCTGTTTTAGGATCCTTAAAAGCATCTATAAGCTCCTTATCAATATGTTCACCCTGCACCAAATCGATCAGCTCTCGGTTGCCTACCGCAAGGCCAACCTGTTCTATCTCCTTAATATAAAGCATGCGCTCAATCAGCTGACGCCAGGCATAATCACGAATTTGATCTTCTGCCACCTGCTGCTTGCCTTGACTGGCAAAATTACGATAAATGGTCTCATAAATTTTACGGTAATCCATATAGCTGATTTTCTGACCAGAAAGCTTACCAATTTGACCTTTACTACTAAAAAAATAAGGGACTACACGCGCCAGCTCTCCACCCAAAAACATAACGACCAAAAAGGAGACTACTGCCACCACAAAAGTATTTCCACTCTTTCTAAGACTTCCAAGAATTGCCATTTATATAAACCATTTAAGTTTAAAACCTACTCCACGAATAGAGACCACCATTGCGAATTTACCGCCTTCTATAATAGGATCAAAATAAGACTACCCATTAGACTTCTTCCGTGGCGCTACTTTTGCTGGTAATTTGTACGTCGATCCGGTGCTTAAATCCTCACGTACATCTAGTACGCTCCGGTTTTGCGCTCCGTGTCTCCTACAAATTCCAGAGCATAAGCGCACCACAAAAGAAGCCTATATATAAGGTAGCAGTTACCTCAACAACCCTTTGCGTTGCAATACAGTTGTAAAAAATTTAATCTCATTATCTCCATGAAAAATTTTAAATGGAAGATAAAAAAACTGAACCTTAGATAATACCAATAGAAAGTATCCTTTTTTCTTATAAGCTTTTCTAATATCTACCCATGCTATGGGCATGGCTTGCCTTGCATTGAGCTGCATCATCAAATGCTGATTATTGATTTCATAAGCTACACGCTCAAACATAGGGCGATTGGCATCTAGCTGGGTAAGGCCATAAAATTGCACCACCCAAAAAATCAGATAACAAGTAATCCCTATTATACCAATCAACACAAACCAAATCGTTTTTATAAAAAAGGTAGTACCCATAAAAAGCGCAAGCAATGGAAAAATCCACCATTGCACACGTAAAATATTTTGTATCCCTAATTTTACATAAAGACCGCTTGATATTTTATACTTTTTTGTTTTGACAATCATAATGTTCAATTATTAACTAAAAAGAACGTTGCATACGCTTAGCAAGCTAGGCTATTCTTTTTTACTTAAAATATCTGGTGAATATAATGATTTTACCTTTAACTTAAGTATATTGCCTCCGCTTAATACGGTAGGATTACCATAAAACCTAGAAAATATATGTTTGCTACGTTGCCATTATTATGCCATACAGCTGCTACCCTATCAAAGGGTATGGAGCACAGTCTACCTACAGATGGTAGCCTAATGACGCCTTCATTTTGGTTGGCCATACCTTTTATAGCTTTACTATTGATGATTGCTACCGGTCCGCTTTTTTTTGCTGGTTTTTGGCACAAACATTACGCAAAGGTAGCCATATTATTGGCCACTTTCGTTATGGCTTACTACTGTATCGTTTTAGAAAATAAGATAAAGCCTATAGAAGCAGCAGCTGAATATATACAATTTATGGCTTTAATTACTGCTTTATACATGGCAACCGGTGGTATCTCCATTAAAGTAGCTACCCGTGCGACCCCGCTAGCCAACATCCTCCTACTCTTTATAGGTGCCCTATTTGCCAATTTGATTGGTACAACGGGTGCTTCTATGTTGTTCATACGTCCTTATTTAGGATTAAATAAAGGGCGCATTAAAGTCTACCATATTGTTTTCTTTATCTTTATAGTGAGTAATATAGGGGGCGCATTAACACCTATTGGCGACCCACCTTTGTTTCTAGGCTTTCTCAAAGGCGTACCTTTTGAATGGACTTTAATCCACAATAGCCTCCCTTGGTGTATAGCGCTTTTGATGCTATTGTCTATTTTTTACTTTTTTGAGCGCAACAATAGACCACTTTCAACACCTAATCAGGTGATGCTGGATGGCAGATCCGGTATAGTCTCTATTGCAGGTAGTAAAAATCTAATTTGGTTGGTTATCGTTATTGGTGGGGTATTTCTAGATCCAACCATTTTCCCTTGGTTGCCTACTATTGATTACCATGGCCATACTATTTCTTTTGTACGTGAGTTGATCATGCTAACGGTGGCCACACTTTCCTATTATAGTGCAAATAAAGCAGTACTCCTATCGAATGGATTTAGTTTTGCACCTTTAAATGAAGTTTGTTTAATCTTTATAGGTATTTTCGGAACCATGATCCCAGCACTTGAGTTGATTGGCAAATTTGCTGCATCTGAAGTAGGCAAACAATTGATTACACCGACTACTTTATACTGGGGAACAGGCCTTTTTTCCTCTGTTTTGGACAATGCGCCCACCTATCTAAATTTTGTAGCCGCCAGTATGGCTGCACAAGGGGCAGACATTGAAGTGGTAGCCAATGTGCAAGCCTATGCAGCAGGAGCGATCTACCCTGATTCAGTGACTCGATTAAGCGCGATTGCCTTAGCTTCCGTTTTTTTTGGTGCCATGACCTATATTGGCAATGGCCCCAACTTTATGGTTAAAGCCATTGCAGAGCAGGCAGGAATCGCCATGCCTCCTTTTGGAAACTATATCTTCCGCTTTTCTATGCCTATTTTGCTGCCTATACTTTTTGTAATTTGGTTTTTCTTCTTTGCATCGTAAAGTACTAAGGATCTGATCATAGCTATACATCATCGCAATGGGTCAAATAGTAAGCAAGGTAGCCGCTTTGTTTGTAACGGTTGGTCTATGTTTATCGCTACTATTCGTGGAAAAAAAGCATGCTGCTTTGGTCTGCAAAGCTATAGAGCTAACCATCAAAGACCATCCAGGACAATCTTTTATAACCCGCAAAGAGATCATCAACCTACTCCAGGCAACAGATCAAAACACTTTACGTGGTAAGCCACTAAAAAGTATCAACACCTATGCCATACAACATCAACTTAAAAACCACCCGCTTATACAAAACGTATTGGTCTATAAAAGTTGGAACGGCACTTTAAAAATCTGCTTAACAACCAAATGTTTTATTGCCCGTATCGTCAGACCTCTTTCGAAACCCATTTGTGATGCGCAATGTTTAGGAAAAACGCAGGCGCCAACATACTCAAATATATGTGCGGAACATAGCGCACAAAATTGCCATCTAGCAATCGAATCTCAAAAGCGGTCTATTGGCTTAATGGAGCCAAGTAATTCACAGACCTACCTAGATGAACAAGGTAGGTTGATAACGTTAAAAGACCCACCCCCACTTCGGCTGCTTGTCGTAGCTGGTGAAAATATAGTTACAGAAAAAAGCAAGCTATGCGATAAAGGGTTGTTGGCATTATTACACTTTATTTATAGGAATGCCTTTTGGAGCCGGCAGATTACAAGCTTAGAGGTAGCAGCTAATGGTACAATCATACTAGGCACCCAAGTGGGTGGGCATCAAATAGAATTTGAAAAAGCAGAAAGTATAGAGGAAAAGTTTGAGAAACTCCAACTTTTCTATAGCCAGGTTATTCCCTACAAGGGCTGGAAGGCCTACCATCGTGTAAATGTGGCGTTTAAAAATCAGTTGATTTGTGAGTAAAAGGAATTGGTCTCTTACCTTTTGCTTGATCAAAGGAATTTGTATGCTACTTTTTGCTTGATCAAAAAGTAGCCAAAAAATCAAGCGCTGATGAAAAAAGTTGCTGAAAGCGCACCTTACAGATGGAAAAACAAGAGCCGTCCTGCAGCCCTCCCTGCAAACTGTTTTTCTTTTCATCTGTAAGGTGACACTTTCTGATCGCAACTTTTTCCAAGGGCGCGTTTTTCCTTGTTCACGGCTCTTCTAGTAGACGATACTAGAGGGGTATTGTGACCGTCGATAAAGGAATAAGGCCTTTATCGGCCGGTCACTAGTATTTGTGTGCCAAAGGCCTTTCTAGCCTCTGGCGCTAACTGCAATAGATCCTGACCTTAAAGATTTCTTAAAATAAGATACCGTAATCAAGTCTCTTTAAAAAAGCGTAGGCAATGGGTTGCGTTTTGGTAACTTCTCAGCCAATAGCACAGACCATGGTACTATCTTAAAAGTTTTACGGCGCACAGTAGCGCCACTTACTAAGGTAATATTGCTTTTAGCTATATCTAACGTTTTAGCCAATAAGGCAATAATCGCTTTGTTGGCTTTACCCCCCTCAGGAGGCGCCATAATACGGAGCTGTAATCTATACTTCCCCCCTTCTTCTATCCAGTGCTCAACCTTACCCTGATGGCTTTTAGGTTTTGCATGGATATGTAAAAAGTAGATAGCGTCATTGGATGCTGTCATTTGATCTTACCTTTATTTAGACACATAAGCTTTGATATTACCTTAATTTTTTATAGTATATGAATTTACTTATTTACACAATAGTTACAGGCAATATGCTGCTATCATCGAGTTTGATTATTAACATTACTTCAATAGATTATGAGGAGAAAAATCAAGTTTTTACTAGCTTTGAGTTACATACCTTTATCATGTACCAATCTAACTAAACCTACTGTATTAAACGCGAAGGAAAAAAATGAACAAGGCCTTGGTACAGTTACTGGGTATAAAAATAAAAACGCTCCAGCTGAGCAACCTGTGCAGAAACGGGAAAATACAACTAGAATACAAAATTTTACACGCAATATAAGTCGTTTAATTGATAACATCATACATACAAGTCCATCACAAACACAGATAGGTGTACCAAAAAGGTATCAACTACTTTCGTACATATTGCAACATTTAGATAATATTAAACAACATAACAAAGTAGATTACAGGCTCCAAAGTGGTACCCTACCTAGAAATGACTCCCTATCTATCTTATATAAAGGCCAATCCAGGCAACACGAAAAACATCATAACAAATTTTTTGATAATATTATCAAACTGAATCATAGGACTTCTAGGTTATATAGCCAGATAAAGAATCTACTTGCACTTGCCGTTTTTTCAAAATCCCCTAAAGTTGTATTGAAATTTATAAGGTTCCTTACAAGTGAAAATATAAAAGTAAATATACATGCAAAAGATCTATTTGGGATATCTGTATTGGATTATGCAATGGCTTCTGGTCATAAAGAAATGGTACAAGCGCTCATAAAATATGGACGACTGGTGCACATTCGCAGGAAAGATCCAGACCTTGATTTGCCTGCTCTATTAGGCAAGGCAATATGCCTGGGGACTCCAGAGATAATAGGACTTCTAATCGATGCAGGCGCTGATCTAATAAATTGGGTATATAATGGTGAAAGAGCAGATGAACATGGAAATGGATTGAGGCGTATAGTCTCATATGACCGAAAAGATATAGCAATGCATTTGATTAAGAATAATCGTATAAAAAATTTGGACGAAAAATGAGTATGGTCATACGCTATTAATGGAGGTAGCGTACACGCGCTATCCTAAATGGAGTCAAATATTCTGTGCATTACTTGAAAAGGCAGGTATCACTACAACAGATTTAGATGGTCAAAATGTATTGATGCACCTATTAAATAGATATACTGATATCTATCGTAAGTATTACAGCTCGCTTAATGAATTTATAGGTGGATACAACCGGAGTCCTTCTAAGGCTAAATCTAAGGCTAAAGTGGCCAAATGCATATTTGACGATGTATGCAAAGATAAGCAAGAGATGTTAAAATCCCTATTGAGCCACAAGCATTTTCCACGGATTATTAACCATAACGACAAAAAAAGACAAACCATACTAGTGTATTTCAAAGACCTGCTCTCTGCAATACCTGAAGTAGACCAGCAAAAAAAAATTATCAAAATGCTAGTTGATGCAGGGCTGCATGCCATAGCCACATGTCTACGGTTAAGTGATTAACCAAACACCAGACCTTCTGGAAAACCTATTGCTAAATGGCAATTTTGTGGTCTATGCTCCTCAAATACATTTAGTATTCTAGCGACTGCGCTTCTCCTAAAAACTGCTGATCACAAATAGGTTTTGAAGAAGGTCTACCCATTCAAAGGGTAGTATTGTATAGTATCCTATTATTTTCTAAATTCGAATGGTAAGTTTATAGGCCAACTATTAAAAGATTAAGAACAATGAATGATTACATAAGAGGTTATGCGCGCACTAGGCGGGCCATAGATACTGGATTGCAGCGCTATATGGTTAAAGTATATGTCCATATGGCTTTTGGACTCTTGATTACAGCAGCTGCTGCAGCTGCGACCTTTACTTTTCCTCCTTTAACCAACTTGCTTTTTAGATTTGACCAGTGGGGAAATATTATAGGTCGTACTACCTTAAGCTATGTGGTGATGTTTGCGCCATTTGGTATTGCTATGTATTTATCGGGCAATTTTGTTAGGACAACATTTACCCGCTCTCGTTTCCTTTTAGCTTTGTATGCTGCGCTCGTTGGGATTTCGATGGCTGAGCTAACCTTTTTTTACACAGCTGATTCTTTACATAAAACCTTCCTAATTACGGCTTTTACCTTTGGCGCTATGAGCATATATGGCTACATGACCAACCGGGACCTAAGCGCTGTTGGCTCTTTTTGTATGATGGCCATTTGGGGCTTATTATAAGTAGTCTGGTGAATATTTTTTTTCAGAGTGCTCCGGTTTATTTTGTAACCAGTTTTATAGGGGTGGTGGTTTTTACTGTTTTTGTGGCCTACAATACCCAAAAATTAAAGCACCTCTACTATGAGGTACAAGACACACCTTTAGTAGAGAAAGCAGCACTTATGGGTGCATTTTCGCTCTATCTTAATTTCTTAAATCTTTTTTTATACCTATTGCGTTTTCTAGGAGAACAAAAAAGAAGAGATTAATCCCATACTAGGTGACCAGCTAATACTGTAATACTCGGGTATAATGCCATTTACGCTTCTAATCTTTTAATATGGGCTCCTATATGTTATTAATTCTTAGTGTAAGGCAGCTTGTAAGAAGGCAGCTAGCTGCCTATTTTAATTTCTACCTTGTAGTAGCGCCATAATTTTCATAAATTGCGCCCTGCCCCTTTTAACAAGGGCAATGTATTATCGATCAGATGTGTCGCTAGTTCCTATCCCATTTTATGGACTACCTAGCTTTCTACAAAATACAATATCAAAGATAAGGTGGTTGGCTCCCTGGCATGCATCTATCGTGTGCAACAATTGGCCATAAAGCAATTGTGCATCGTATCGTAATAGGGTTTAAAAAAAGCTGAAAAAGAAGTCATACATGCATACCGATAGCAAGATTATTTGGGATAAATGTCTTCTATATATTCAAGGTCAGATCAGTGAACAAACTTATAAGACCTGGTTTAGCCCTATTATAGCTAAAGACTTCAAGGATGGTATCTTAACCATTCAAGTCCCTAGTCAATTTTTTTATGAGTGGTTAGAAGAACACCACTTGCCATTGCTCAAGCAAGCTGTGCTTCAAGAAATAGGCCCTCATGGAAAACTAGCCTATGCTGTTGTGATAGACAAGGGGAATAAAAAGCACAAACCATTAATGGTAAACTTGCCTACCTATCCAGGGCCAGCGCCAAAAGGTATGGCCACACAGCCATTTACTATTTCAGGGAATGAAATCTTCCGATTAAATCCTAACTATCTTTTTAATAACCTGATAGAAGGTAGTTGTAACCAACTGGCTAAATCTGCTGCACAAGCGGTAGCCAATCAGCCAGGTGGCACTGCTTTTAATCCGCTGATGCTCTACGGAAGTGTAGGATTAGGAAAAACCCATATTTCTCAAGCTATTGGCAATGAGGTTAAAACATTGTTTCCAGAAAAAAAAGTAGCCTATGTCTCCTCAGAAAAATTTACTACAGAGTTTATAGAAGCCCTGCGTAGCAACCATGTTCAAGCCTTTACAGGGCAATACCTAGCAGTAGATCTGCTTATCTTGGATGATATACAGTTTTTAGCTGGCAAAGAAAAAACACAAGAAATATTTTTCCATATCTTTAACCATCTACACCAACTCAAAAAACAAATTATCATTACAAGTGACTGTGCACCACGTGATTTAAAAGGGCTACAAGAACGCCTTCTTTCTAGGTTCAAATGGGGGTTAACAGCAGACTTACAGTGCCCTGACTTTGAAACCCGGGTTGCCATTATACATAGTAAAGTGGCAGCGGACGGCATCACACTGCCATCAGATTTAATCGATTACATTGCCAAACATGTCGACACAAATGTACGAGAATTGGAGGGGGTGCTGATCTCACTGATCGCGCATGCTTCGTTAACCAAGCGAGAAATGAACATAGAGCTGGCACAACAAATTTTAAAACATATTGTACAACAATGCCCCACTGCTGAAACTACTATTGAGGCACTGCAACAGCAAGTGGTTGCGCATTATAATATTTCTTTGGATGACCTCAAAAGCAAATCACGCAAAAAAGAGATTGTAGCTGCCAGGCAAGTGGCCATGCATCTGACCAAAAAGTATACTACCCACTCTTTAAAGTCGATAGGTGCCTACTTTGGTGGAAGGGATCACACAACTGTGATACATGCTATACAGGTCATAGATAACTTATTGAATAAAGATCCGGAATATAGCCGTTTGTATACATTGCTTGAAAATAAGATCAAAGCAACTATAAAATAAGAAACATTTTATTTTTTTAAAGCATGCCCTTTTTAGCAGAATAGGCCTGTTTTTCTAAGACTTGCCCTTTCATTATGCCTATTACATACATTTTATGTTATTTACTTTCTTGTTTACCACTTCGGCTATTATACTTTATCTCAGATCTATTGTACATAGCCCTATATTACCTAATAGGCTATAGGAAAAAAGTAGTCGTTCAAAATTTAACCAATGCTTTTCCCCACAAAACGGATCAGCAACGCAAGTCTATAGAAAAAGCCTTTTACCAACATCTAACTGACTTGCTATTGGAGCAGATAAAAGGCTTAACCATTACACCTCAGCTCCTTGCACAACAGGTTAAGCTGCACGAGGTAGAAATCTTAGAAAGGTTTTACAAGAAAGGGCAATCGATTATACTCATTTCTGGTCATTTTGGGAACTGGGAATGGGTTGGAAACGCCTTTGCATTGCAAACATCCTATACGATATGTGCAGGCTATCAACCCCTACACCATAAAGGCATAGACCGCACCGTACGGCATATAAGAAGTCGTTTTCAACGAAAAGCCATTCCAATGGCTGCCTTGTTCAGGCATATAAGCAGCTACCAGGGGCCTCCTCAAGCTACCATACTCTTAGTAGACCAAGCCCCTTTGGAAAAAGGAAAGGGCTATGCTACTACTCTTCTAAACCAGCCAACTACTGTTGTCTTAACAGCTGCCAAGCTCGCCCAAAAGTATAACCAACCTATTTTTTACATCCAAATAGACCGCATCAAACGAGGGCAATACCAGGCAAGACCGATATTACTAGCAGAAAGGCCTGCCCAATTATCTACCGAAGAGATTGCAGAAGGTTATATCAGAAAGCTGGAAGCAGCTATTCTACAAAACCCGCCTTTTTGGCTTTGGTCACATAGAAGATGGAAATCCTAAAGATATATTTGGATGGCTATAAAAATTTACTTACCATACCCTATGGGTACAAGCATTTTTACCCTACTTTTTGCTTGATATAATCAAGTGTCTTTATTACTTTTTTGCTTGATAAAATGGATTTGTATCCTACTTTTTGCTTGATTAAAAAGTAAGCAAAACATCAAGCGCCGATGAAAAAAGTTCCTGAAAGTTCACCTTACAGATCGAAAAACAGGAACCGCCCGCTGCGCGCGGCTTCAAAAGGAATCTGTTTTTCTATTCATCTGTAAGCTGCCCTTTCTGACCGTAACTTTTTCCAAGGGCGCGTTTTCCTTTTTTTAAGCTAATACTATGTGATACTGCCTTCTATTGGCAGCATTTTCAAGGGCGCGTTTTCTTTCTTAACATGGACTATACTGTTGAACAAACGCCACAGTAGAATCTATATAGAAAAGTAGCCTCTACATAACGTCTTATAAATACATGAACTATTGATACATAAAACAAAATAAAAAAATGCAATTCATAAAAAACAAAACAACCAATCAATCGAAACTTTTACTAACCAGCAGCATACTGATACTAAACGGGAACATGTGTAGCCTCCTTAATAACAAACCAAAACCTGTCCAACAACCTTTAAAGCAACCTACCACTAACAGTTGTTCAACGATACATACCAAAAAGGATAGTGGAATAGAGGAGACCGAAGGGGATGGTAGAATAAAGGAGACATTCAATGAGCTAAAAAAGAATCTAGGCAAGGTCTCTCTTAACCTAGAAGAATTAGAAAAACAGCTACCCACACAGAACCTAACGCACTACAAAGAATACAACAAATGGTATGATAGAGGGTATGATGGAGGGGATGAAAGTGGGGATAAAAGCGGCTCTGAATCTGAAACGGACCCTATTTATGAGGAGATAAACGAGGAAAAAAGAGAGCAGGATCACAAAAATACAAATAAGCCTTCTTACCAAAAATATAGCAGTGACAACGATAGCGCGTATATACTGATAAAGATCTACAAGATGATGACCAGAAGTCCGGCAATGGGAACGGTAGCAAAAGGCATATTTATTCAACCATACCCTCTATAACGGAATATAAACAGACAAATGGAAAGCAAAGCAATAAGCCAAAAGATCAAGAAAACGCTCATCAGATATATAGCAGTGATAACAAAACAGAGGAGTCTATTTATGAATATCTAGAAAATTCAAAACATAATGGTCAGCCACAGACGGATAATAATATTTATGACAGTATCTATGAACCCAGTAATGAAGCAGCTAATAAAACAGATGCCAATAGGGAAGCGACCAATCCTATCCAAATAACGAAACATTTAAATTGCAATTCAGATAGAGTACATGAACAGATACCAAATTCAAAAGGGTTTAGGATAATTGCCCTTATAAAGGAAATAGAAACCACAACAAATGAGATGGTGGCTATGCGTAGATATCCTGATCATCTACTAACAGAGGAGCAAAAAAAGAGCTAGCAACATTAAAAACAAGAATAAAGGCACTAGACTCCCCATGTGACAAGGCAATTAGGTTTTATAACAATATGAGTAAATGGTTAGATGGCTCTATAACACTAACAGAGCAAAGTGCAAAAAAATACAGCAAGGAGATGAAAAGTATGGCAAAAGCAATAAACAAGCTATTAAAGGATGTTAAGGAGCTAAGAAAGGCTATACCAGTCACTGATCTCTAATGGCCACTGATAAAAAGTTTGGCGCCTATAAAATTAATAAAACAATCTGTTTTTAAGCTAAAAAAACCATAAATCCAGCCCGCTTCGCGGGCTTCAAACGAACCATGTTAACAAGCAACAACACGCCCCTACCTGCTGTTTTTCCCGGTGCCCTTCCAACAATTTTTTCCATTAACGCTTGATTTTTTGTTGCGTTTTTATTTAAAAAAAGCAAGGGAAAAATTCCTTTAGCCGCTAAAGATATAAAACCCCAATATGCAATAGCGTAAGTTTTGTATAATCATAAAAATTTTATTAATAAATATGAAATTTTATCTAAAAAAAGATTGCTAAATATCTAGTTTTATCATTCTAAAAAGTAAGAATCATCTATTTCTGTGGATTAAAACAATAGAAAACAATATGAAAAGCTTATTAAAAAATACTTTATCTTACCTTGCTATAGTAATGCTCACTGGAGTCGCCTTAACTGGAGGTGCATGCGATCATAAAATAAAAACGCATAGCAATCAATTAGACCATTTAAATGTGCCCAATGCAAACCCAAAGCAAAAAGCAGAAGACACTCCATCCGTTTCAGATCATGCGGATCAAGCTGCACAGGCTTGTAAAAAAGCAAAGGAGTGGCTTAACCAATCCAAGCAAGCGTTAGCTGACGCAAGAGCGTCCACCATCCAATCAGAACTTGAAAAATTCAAACAAATAGTCCAAGATGCAGACCAAGCAGCAAAAAGAGCAACTAAAATGGCTAAAGCCGCTGCTGGTAGCAAGATGTACAATGCGCAACAAGCAGGTGAAGATGCTCAAGCTGCGTGTACAGCTGCTGCTGATGCCAAAAAAAATGCTGAAGAAGTAAAGAAGATTCAATTAAGATATTACAACTACAACATGTATAATGCTAGAGAGACTAGCCAACATGCTCAAAATACGTCTACTAAACGCTCAGCAGAAAATATTGAAGCAACATTAAGCAAGTTGACTGGAAGATTACAAACGATAGAAGATAATATATTAGAAGCATTAAAAAATAAGATAATATCATTAAAAAATACACCAAGTAAACAAAAAACTAACAAACGAAAACAACTAAAACAATTAAATAACAGTTCAAATAAATCTCCAGACTCAGCTGCAAAAAAATTACTACAACTAAAAAACAAAGTTAAAATGACTCAGCAAGAGATAACAAATCTGAAAAGAAAAGATATACTAGAAGATGATTTAGTAAAATTAGAAGCAGAAGTAAAAAGCATAGACGACGAACTACCAGAAAACATCAAAAAAGCTATAGCAGAAAAAAAACGACGCAAGACCAAAAAAAATAAACACTAAATGTTCTTTAAAAGACTGCGCTACAAGTGTTACAGCTCAGTTTTTAAAGCTAAAATGCTAGGAGGGGGAGCAATAACTATAGGATAGATAGATAGAAGGCTTATCAAGAGACCTTCTTCAAAACCTATTTGTGATCAGCAGTTTTTAGGAGAAGCGCAGTCGAGCACCGCAGAATACTAAATGTATTTGAGGAGCATAGACCACAAAATTGCCATTTAGCAATAGGTTTTGCAGAAGGTCTATGGGCTTATTTTGATTGGATATAAGCAATATAGTATAAATGACGCAAACAATCGATTGGCTAAATAAAAGGCTCATATAAACGGCATAGAATTTTTTTGTAGCTTTGCAAAGGAAGGGTTGGCCATATTTTTTAAAATGGCTTGGCCAATAATAGGTTATTGCCTCACCTCAACAAATGTCTATTTGGATGCAACGATAGCAACAAAAGATTAGATCAAAAATACCTAAAAGTCAATAAGAAAGAAAAGATTTGTTCGCCACTATTTCAACCAATATTAGTTACAATGCATCTTATTAAGCTTATATTCACACAATGTTTTTGCTTTACTTTTTTTATAGGATCTAGCTGCGGCAGTAACCATAAGAAAGCCACCTTAACATCTCCGCCATCAAAGGACAAGGAACAGAAAAAGGAAAAGGAAGAAAAGGAAAAGGAAAAAAATAGAACCATTTCATTAATAATAAATAACAATGGAACACAGTTAATAGGTGAATTTAGAATAGATCAAGTAGAATCATTACTACCAACAGGTACATCTTCTATTACAACAACCAAGGAGGGCAAATTTACCACCATGACAATAAGCCCTGAGAACAAAGAAGGGCAGCAAAAACCAGCAGATAATAACAACGACAACAACGACAAGAAGGGGAACGACAATGGTGATGAGGATAAGAATGAGAACGACAATAGTGGTGAGGAAAATAAGGATAATGAAGAATTCCAAAACAGTAATAATGTCGAAAACGAAGACAAAGAAAAAAAAAATCAATGAACACTTAAACGCAAAAACAAAGGAAGCAGAAGTAAAAGCAAAACAAGCAGAAGCAAAAGAAGCAGAATTAAAGAAGGAAACTCAAGAGATACAAGAGGAAATAAAAAAAGGGACGAAACATTAGAGAAAATATTCACCCTCACCCAAACCAAAAGATATGAAGAACTCCTAGAAAAACTAGAATCAAAAATAACAAGAAAGGAAACAAGAGCAAGCGAAAAAGGTACAGCAGCAAAGAAAAAAGATGAGATCGAGACAATGAAAAAGTTAAAGGAGGAGATGAAAGAAACGGCAAATCATCTAGAAATAAAAAAAGATTTAACAAACTGTAAGGAAGCGTTAAATAAAAATGAAAATATAAGCAAAGAACGTTTGGACAGTATAAAAACAAGGGTAAACTTGATTAATCAAAACTTAGAAGAAATAAAAAATGACAAGGCAAAAAAGAACGACATGTATAAATTAATGAAACAAGCTGAACGCCTATTAGGTGTGAAGGGCAAAAATTAGGTGTTTATGCTAAAAATTTGTCCTAAAATCATGCCTTGCAACGGGTCTTTTGTTTTAAGTGTGTAAATATATATTAGGTATTTACACTGTTCTTTCAAGTTTAATTATAAAATGTGCTATAGCGCTATTCCAATTTTGAATCAGCATGATCCATTTTTTAGTCATATAAGTAATAGTTAAAATAAATACAAGATCTTAAAAACAGCATTTATATCAAGCAAAAAACAGGAACAAACATTCCTTATGTCTAACTCCTTCACAACTAAGCCTAAACACTTAATCGTTATAGTGGGTCCAACTGCTATAGGCAAGACTGCATGCTCCATTCAACTCGCTGAGGCGCTTCAAACAGAGATTCTATCGGTTGACTCCAGGCAATTCTACCGCGACCTAGTCATTGGTACTGCGCAGCCTACCCCAGCAGAAATGAGGAGCATCCCCCACCATTTTTTATCCTTTTTACCAATTCAAGAAACCTATACAGCGGGTAGATTTGCCAAAGAAGCATTACAGAAGCTCGATGGTCTTTTTAGCCATCACAATGTAGTAATCGCAACGGGCGGTTCTGGCCTCTACCTAAAAGCACTCTGTGAAGGACTAGCCGAAATACCTCCCCTGCCAACCAACCTACGCACCACCCTCAATAGTGCCTTAGCAGAAAAAGGGCTCCCCTACCTGACCCAGCTACTGGCAGCAAAAGATCCTACCTACTATAATATAGTAGACCTAAACAACCCTAAAAGGGTGATCAGAGCATTAGAAGTCTGCTTGGGAACAGGCATCCCCTACTCTACCCTACGTAAGCAAGTGACAAAAACAACCAGGCCATTTAATACCATCACCATAGGGCTAGCCCAAGAAAAAACAGCGCTGCACAAACGGATCAACCTGCGTGTGGATGCCATGATGGAACAAGGATTGTTGCAGGAAGTGGAAAGACTCTACCCCTATAAAATGACCAATGCCCTCCAAACATTGGGCTATAAAGAGCTATTCAACTATATCGATGGCAAATACAGCTTAACAGAAGCAATCAACCAGATCAAAACCAACACACAGCAATATGCAAAAAAACAAATGACCTGGTTTAAAAAAGATAAACAGACAACCTGGTTTACCCCATATGACCTAGCTAAAATAGAAGCCTATATTGGTTCTATTATAGGCTAAAGGAGTTTTTTTGCTTACTTTTTTCTTGTTTTCAGGGTAGTAGTGCTGGCTAAAGGGATAAAAATTATTAAGTTAATACGCAATCAAATCGAGAACTTAGCGTGCTAGTGGCCCCGCCGATAAAGGAATGCGGCGCTTCAGAAAAGGGAAAATTTTCTAACGATTTGTTTTTCAGCGGATCAGAAAATCAGCATGTCTGAGCCCGCACAGCGGGCGAGTTCTGATTTCCCCGCTGAAAAATAAATCGTTTCATTATCTTTTCTGTGTGCCAAAGGCCTTTATCGGCGGCCACCAGCAAAGAGGGCACTACAAAGACCTTTATCAACGGCCACTAACATCCGTGTGCCAAACTTTTTATTGGCGGCCATGGGCAGAGGAATATACTAACTATCCATAAACTGCTTTTTGTACTGTGGCCACAACGCCCAAAGGTCCAATAACGATTATGGCAGCACAATTACAACCATACAATTTGCTTAATACAGTATTTTATACTACCTTTCAAAAAAAACTACCTATGTAGCAACCAAGATATAGATATACTTTACCCCTCATCATTACTTATGTTAGATCAAAAAGAATTTAAAAAGTTTGCAGTTAAAAATGGTTATGCAACTGGTTTAGAGGTTCATAACTATGTATCAGATATTGAAAACATGACGCGATCCGTTATTGAACAGCGGCCCGCTCATTTTAGAGAGGTGGATGTCTTCTCCAGGCTGATTATGGACCGAATCATTTTTCTGGGTACACAAGTAGATGATAACATTGCCAATATTATTATTGCACAGCTGCTTTTTTTGCAGTCTGTTGATGCTAAAAAAGATATCCTGCTTTACATTAATAGTCCAGGGGGGTCTGTATACCCAGGCTTAGGTATTTATGATACCATGCAATATATTTCGCCTGATGTAGCCACGATCTGTACAGGTCTTGCGGCTTCTATGGCTGCTGTATTATTGGCTGGAGGCGCTAAAAACAAACGGTCTTCCCTGCCACATGCCAGGATTATGATTCACCAGCCCCTAGGAGGTGCCAAAGGAACCGCTGCAGATATGGAAATTACCATACAGCAAATCATTGAAATTAAAAAAGATATTTATAAAATTCTATCTAACCATACTGGTCAAGACTATGCTTCTGTAGAGCGCCACTCAGACAGAGATTATTGGATGCGTGCAAGCGAGGCTAAGGAATATGGAGTCATTGACTTTGTGTTAGAGAAAGAGAAAAAAAATTAATCATATAATTATTACCATTATGAAAACCCATTGTTCTTTTTGTAAAAAAGCTAGTGAGATCGTCAGCATGATGGTAACTGGTCCAGAAGGGCGCATTTGTGACCAATGTGTAACGCAAGCTGCACAGATTATCCAACTGCAAAAGGAAGATAACATCATCAATGACATAAAACCGGTTAACCTATTGCGGCCACAAGAAATTAAAGCGCATTTAGATGAATATGTGATTGGGCAAGAAGAGGCTAAAAAAGCATTGTCTATTGCGGTTTACAACCACTATAAACGGCTGGCCCACCCGGCAAGTATAGAAGATGATGTAGTCATTGAAAAGTCCAATATACTGCTGGTCGGAGAAACAGGTACAGGTAAAACCTATTTAGTCCGCACGTTAGCACAAATGCTAGAGGTGCCTTTTTGCATTATAGATGCAACCGTTTTAACAGAAGCAGGCTATGTAGGGGAAGATGTGGAAAGTATTATCAGCCGCTTGTTGCATGCTGCCAACTATGAGGTCACCGCAGCTGAGCGAGGGATTGTTTATGTAGATGAAATCGATAAAATTGCCCGTAAAGGAGACAATCCATCCATCACCCGAGATGTAAGTGGTGAAGGGGTACAGCAGTCCTTGCTAAAATTATTAGAGGGCTCTATTGTAAATGCACCGCCACATGGTGGAAGAAAACATCCAGACCAGAAGCTAACCGCTGTGAACACAGAAAAGATTTTATTTATTTGCGGAGGCGCTTTTGATGGCATCTCCAGAACCATTAGCAATCGAATCAATTTCAATACCATAGGGTTTGAGTTTTGTGCAAAACATAATGCCAAAATAGATGACAAAGATATACTTAAATATGTTTCTGCTTCAGATATAAAAGCATATGGGCTTATTCCTGAATTAGTAGGCCGCCTTCCGGTTATAAAAGGGCTTGAACTGCTTACAAAATCTGACCTGCGGCGTATTCTTACAGAGCCTAAAAATGCATTGGTTAAGCAATATACCAAGCTGTTTGCAATAGATGGGATTACCCTAACCTTTACGGAAGAAACGCTTGACCTGATTGCAGAGCAAGCTATAGCACTAAAACTAGGGGCTAGAGGGCTGCGGTCTATCTGTGAAAGCATTATGAGTGAAATCATGTACACTGCTCCATCCTTAAAAGACCAACAAAAATTAGTTATAGATAAAAACTATGCATTGGAGCAGCTCAGTAGAACACGATTGGAACTACTTAGACAACCAGAAAAAAATAGCCAAGAAAGCGAACTGAAAAAAATGGCATAAGGAATTTTTATCTTACTTTTTGCTTGATCAAAAAGTAACAAAAAATCAAGCGCTGATGAAAAAAGTTGCGATTAGAAAGTGCAGCTTACAGATGGAAAAACAGGAGCCGTCCTCCAGCCCTCCCTGCAAGCTGTTTTTCTATTCATCTGTAAGCTGCACTTTCTAATCGCAACTTTTTCCAAGGCGCGTTTCTTTCATGGTACTGATAATCAGTTGAATAGATATGATATTTTCCTTTAGCCCTCCCCACCACTGACTGAACAATAAATATTTGTAATAGTAGTATATAAATTCCTTATATAATAAAAACATCTTTGTGCATAATTCTTTATTTAAACCCATTAGAGTAGGCATATTTTCGGGAGGGCAATCGAGAGAACGTGAGATTTCCTTTGCAGGCGGACGTACCGTCTACGACCACTTGGACCGGAAACGATTCGAACCCGTTCCCGTTTTTGTAGATAGCCTGGGGAATTTTATCCTACTCCATACACAATACCTTTACCAAGGCACCATTCGAGAATTTTACCCCTCTGCTGCTAACGCTAATTTTTGGGGAATTCCCCTATACATAGAATCACTACCCGAAAGCCATGAACCATTTAGTGAAAAGATAGGGCATAAAATAGAACCCGCTGCGTTTTCAAAATACTTCGATATAGCCTTTCTCTGCTTGCATGGGCCTTATGGAGAAGATGGCACCATTCAAGGACTATTGGCATGGTACCAAATGCCCTATACAGGATCTAACCTATTACCAGCCGCACTGGGAATCGATAAAATATTCCAACAAAAGCTCTTGCAAAAAGCTGGTTTTGTAGTACCGCCTAGTTTCGTTTTAACCCAAAAAGAATGGCTGCATAGAGCTGATAAAAGCAAATTGCTAGACCAAATCATCGCTACCATCGGCCTACCTTTTGTTGTGAAAAGCAGCAGACAAGGCTCCTCTATAGGGGTAACTGTTGTGCAAGACACCATACTCCCTGCCTTTATTGCTGCCATTCATAAAGCCTTTTTTATTGAAACCCTTAGCTATGATAGCTGGAAAAGCTACACACCCGCAGACAAAAAAAATTGGTTCAATAGCCTGATAGATGTACGCGAGGGCATAGGGTTTCCCCTATTGGTAGCAGATCAAATTTGTCATACACCGCATGCCTTACTAGACTACATAGAACTTTATTTTCAAAAGCGACAGGATCCTATACTTTTAAAAAGTGCACAAGCAGAAGACGCCATTATCATAGAAGCCTTTATAGAAGGAAGAGAGTTTTCTTGTATTGTACTAGAAGCAGAAAACGGTCATCCCATTGCACTCCCACCAACTGAAATCCTAAAAGGAGAACGCCATTTTGATTACAAAGCAAAATATTTGCCTGGTATGGTACGAAAACAAACCCCTATGGAGGTATCTGCCCCCCTACTCGATGCCATTCGTAAAGAAGCTACCGCCTTATTCCAACTACTAGGGTGTCAAGTATATGCCCGTATAGATGGCTTCCTAACCAAGGATAACCAGGTCATCTTAAATGACCCCAATACTACAGCTGGCATGAATCCCGCCTCCTTCTTATTCGATCAAGCAGCAGAAATTGGCCTCCACCCTACCCAGCTGCTTACCTTTATCATCAAACGCTCGTTAGAGGTAAGAAAAGATAAAGGCTACCTTACCGCTGGTCCCCTATTGAAAAGACTTGAAGCCAGCTTCTGATGTTCCAAAATTCAACCTCAGATACTACCTTCCATAGCAGCACAACCTAAGACCTTCTTCAAAACCTATTTGTGATCAGCAGTTTTTAGGAGAAGCGCAATCGAGCACCGCAGAATACTAAATGTATTTGAGGAGCATAGACAAGCTTCGACACCAAAATTGCCATTAGAAATAGGTTTTCCAGAAGGTCTCTACTTGCAAAGTAGGGATGAATCACTTAGATTAGGCATGTAAAAAAGGATAATCTTATATCAAGACTCGACTCAACATAACATGGCAACCGTCAATAAAGTAATCATCTTAGGCAATCTAGGCAAAGATCCAGAAATACGTCACTTAGAAAATGGGCGCATGCGGGCACAGCTTACGGTGGCTACACATGATACCTATAAAACCAAAGAAGGTGAAAAAATAAACCATACAGATTGGCATGAAGTAGTACTTTGGACCCCTCATGCAGAAATTGCAGCACAATACTTAAGCAAGGGCAAACAAGTCTATATAGAAGGAAAATTAAACCATAGGTCGTATACAGACAAAGATGGGCAGCAAAGATATAGTATACAAATTACCTGCCAACACCTGGTGTTATTAGGTGGTAGCAAAACGAAAACACAAGGGGTACATGTAATCAATCATAGGCCAGAAAATAGGCCACACGAAAATGATGATATGAGCGAATTGCCTCTATAAGCCATTTTTTTCATAACGCTATCCTGCAGTAGCTATTAATAAATTGCTTATATTTAATCAATCGTTGGTTGCAGCAAATGCTATTGATACAAAAACAAAAACAGACCTTCTTCAAAACCTATTTGTGATTAGCAGTTTGTAGGAGAAGCGCAGTCGAGCACCGCAGAATACTAAATGTATTTGAGGAGCATAGACAAGCTTCGACACCAAAATTGCCATTAGAAATAGGTTTTGCAGAAAGTCTAACGATCTACTGATCAACCTAAACTACTATTTTTTTACCATGAACTATCCTAAATTTCAATTTTTAAGCAGTAAAGCCTCGCCAGCAGAAAAGAGCTGTTATGCACTTGGTATCTTTGAAAAAGATGATACGACCCCAGATGCCATGCATCTGGTCGATGAACCTTTTTACCATGATGTCGTGGTACCCTTGATAAAAGAGTCTGGGTTTACCGGAAAACAAGGAACAACCACTACGGCCAATTGTTTCCATTCAGTAGGTAAAGTGATACTGGTTGGTTTGGGCAAACAAGAAACCGTTGACCAAGAAACGATGCGACAAGCTGCAGGCACCGTCTATAACGCATGTGTCAAGTTACACAGTCCATCAGTAGTCGTTCATTTTATGACACTATTCAGCCAGCAAGCCCACTTAAAAGCTTTTGCTGAAGGCATCTTCCTTGCTGCGTATTTAGATGAACGTTTCAAATCCCAAAAAGAGACAAAAGCCATATACCTTAAAGAGGTACATCTATTACATGCCACAGCAGATGACCAAACCATTGAACTCGCCCAAAAGATTACAACAGGCGCAAACCTAGCCAGGGCCTTGGTCAATGCGCCAGCCAACCATGTAACCCCTTCCATGTTGGCCCAAACCGCTACTGAATTAGCCCAAAGGCATCACCTGGAACTTAACATATTAGAAAAAGAAGATTGCGCACGATTGGGCATGGGCGCTTACCTTTCCGTTACACAAGGTTCTAATGCGCCACCTAAGTTTATTCATCTCTGTTATAAGCCAAAATCACTTGACACCCAACCTCCTAAAATTGCCCTAATAGGCAAAGGCGTCACCTTTGATTCTGGTGGGCTGAACCTAAAAATAGGAAATGCTCAAATTGAGTTAATGAAATACGATATGGCTGGTGCAGCAGCAGTGCTTGGCGCAGCAGAAGCTATTGGCGCTATTAAACCCAATAAAGAGATTCATTTTATCATTGCCGCCACAGAAAATATGATCAGTGGAAGCGCCACCAAGCCTGGTGATGTAGTAACCGCTTCTAATGGCAAGACCATTGAAATAGACAATACAGATGCCGAGGGAAGGCTTACCCTGGCAGATGCATTGGTCTATGCAGAAAAGCTTGGTGTAGACGCCATTGTCGACCTGGCTACTTTAACAGGTGCCATAGTAGTTGCACTCGGCACACGCATGGCAGGTATATTTGGCAGCGATCCAGAACTGATCAACAGCCTGATGGCTGCTTCGCCAAGAACGGGTGAAAAAACTTGGCAGATGCCATTGGAATCATCCTATTTCGAACACATGCATTCTATTATTGCCGATATGCGCAATACAGGGAGCAAAAAAGGAGCTGGATCTATTACAGCTGCGCTCTTCTTAAAACAATTTGTTGAAAAAACAGCTTGGGTCCACCTAGATATAGCTGGTACCGTCTGGACAGAGAAGCCTTGGTGCTACTATAATGCAGGTGCAACAGGTTTTGGCGTACGCCTGCTAGTAGACTGGATCCTAAATAGCTAGTTTTTTATCTATAAAGTCAGTATTTGTAAATTAATGAATCGGCTGCACTACCCTATCATAGGCGCAGCCTTATGCTAAAATCGAACAGGGACTGCGCAGTCTTAACCAATTTTATATAACTGTAGATCTTCTGCAAAACCTATTTGTGATCAGCAGTTTTTAGGAGAAGCGCAGTCGCCAGAATACTAAATGTATTTGAGGAGCATAGACAAGCTGCGACACCAAAATTGCCATTAGAAATAGGTTTTGCAGAAGGTCTTGTATTTTACACCATTACCTATGCTAAACACCATGCTATGGGATATATCCCCAGAGCTATTCACAAAAGGATTGTTAAACATTCGCTGGTATAACCTGCTATTTATGACCGGTGTGCTAGGAAGTTCTGTTATCTTATGCTATATCTTTGCCAAAGCTGGTAGAAAAAAAGAAGAAGCAGAACAACTCAGAGGTTATATCATATTGGGCATATTAGCTGGGGCGCGTTTAGGCCATGTTATTTTTTATCAATGGGACTATTTTAAAGATCACCTTTTAGAAATATTTTTACCTATTACCTTCTCTCCTACCTTTAAAATAATTGGTTTCAGCGGTTTGGCAAGTCATGGGGGGGTATTGGCATTATACTTGCTGTTTTCTTTTATGTAAAACGGGTTAAAATTTTTATTTTCCCTCCTCGCATTCGTTTTAAAAACCGCCGATCTGCTGGAGAATTTTTATGGATCGTAGACCACTTGTCTATCGTATTTCCTTTAGGTGCCGCACTGATTCGAACTGGATTTATGAACTCTGAAATCATCGGCAAACCAACTGGAACCAACTATGGCGTAATATTTGCTAGATATGTACATCATGATTTTGTGTACAAACTATCCTGATACAATTCAAGCTATCCATACGCAAAGCATCTAAGGATAACCTACTAGCTATAAAAGCCAACTACCAACCCATTGAATTGACCATTTCTTTTAAAAAGACCATTACAGATGAAAAGAGGATTAAAAGTTTCCTTGAGCAGTCTTTAAAAAACCATTTGGTTCAGCAATCCTATTTTAGCAGATCACCTCACATCTATGAAACCTATGGCGCGCCGCTATCCTATACCCTACAAAAGCAAAACGGAGGCTATCAAGCTAGTGTCTATACCTGGGGTATTCCAAGGCATCCCGCACAACTTTATGAATCTTTGTCCTATTTTTTGCTTTTCGTTATCCTATTTTTATGGTGGTACAAAAAAGGCCAAACCATAACACCTGGTCGTATCTTTGGAGTACTTATATTAGCAGCGGCTTGCATTCGCTTTTTTTGCGAATTCTATAAAGAAAATCAAGTTGAATTTGAAGACACTATGTGGTTAAACATAGGACAATTGCTTAGCTTGCCTTGGGCCATAGTAGGACTATTTTTCATACTGCGTCCAAAGCCTAAAGCAGTACAAAAAATACAGCATAGTCCTACTGCCGGGTAGATCGGTTAAAGCGGTTAGGAAAGGATACAAACATCCTATATTTTGATTTGATTTATTGGAAACTTGTTTAGATATTTGTATATCTGATGCTGATAACCAGAAAGGTCCTGGTTAATTTACCTTAAAACCTATGCTAAACGCCATTTTATGGGATATATCCCAGAATTATTCACAAAAGGATTTTTACACCTTCGCTGGTATAACCTGCTCTTTGCTACCGGTGTATTGGGAAGTTCTCCTATCTTATATTATATGTTTGCCAAAGCTAGCAAAAAAAGCGAAGAAGTAGAGCAGCTCAGGAATTATATTGTAATTGGCATATTACTCGGGGCTCGCTTAGGTCATGTTATTTTTTATGAATGGAACTATTATAAAGATCACCTTTTAGAAATATTTTTACCTGTTACCTTCTCCCCTTCCTTTAAGGTAACTGGTTTCAGCGGTTTGGCAAGTCATGGAGGTGGTATTGGCATCATACTGGCTGTGCTCTTCTATGTAAAGCGAACTACCATTTCCCTTTTCCCTCCTCGCATTCGTTTTAAAAACCGCCGATCTGCTGGAGAATTTTTATGGATCGTAGATCATTTGTCTATCTTATTTCCTTTGGGTGGCGCACTGATTCGAATTGGAAATTTTATGAATTCTGAAATCATCGGCAAACCAACTGGGACCAACTATGGCGTAGTATTCGCCAGGGATTTACATGATGATTTATGTAAAAGTTATCCTGATATAATTGATAAGCTAGCCATACGTAAAGCATCTAAGGCCAACCTACCAGCCATAAAAGCCAACTACCAACCGATTGAATTGGCCATTTCTTTTAAAGAGACCATTACAGATAAAAAGAGGATTGAAAGTTTCCTTGAGCAGTCTTTAAAAAACCATTTGGTTCAGCAATCCTATTTTAGCAGATCACCTCACATCTATGAAACCTATGGCGCACCGCTATCCTATACCCTACAAAAGCAAAACGGAGGCTATCAAACTAGTGTCTATACCTGGGGTATTCCAAGACACCCCGCACAACTTTATGAATCTTTGTCCTACTTTTTGCTTTTCGTTATCCTATTTTTATGGTGGTACAAAAAAGGTCAAACTATAACACCTGGTCGTATCTTTGGAGTACTTATAGTAGCAGCGGCTTGCATTCGCTTCCTTTACGAATTCTATAAAGAAAATCAAGTTGATTTTGAAGATGCTATGTGGTTAAACATGGGGCAATTGCTTAGCCTACCTTGGGCCATAGTAGGACTATTTTTCATACTGCGTCCAAAGCCTAAAACAGTATAAAAAATACAGCATAGCCATACTGCCGGGTAGATCGGTAGACCTTCTGCAAAACCTATTTGTGATCAGCAGTTTTTAGGAGAAGCGCAGTCGCCAGAATACTAAATGTATTTGAGGAGCATAGACAAGCTTCGACACCAAAATTGCTGATCACAAATAGGTTTTGCAGAAGGTCTGGTTAAAACAGCTAGGCAAGCAGAAAAGCAGCTTCTGTTTTGATTTGATTTATTGGAAACTTGTTCAGATATTTGTATATTGATGCAGATAACCAGAAAAACCCTGGTTAAATTGATACCTGCAGTAGACCATAATCAATATCTCGCCATTTGAAAAATATAATAAAAGAAACCCATAACGTAAACGAACGTATCACTGCATCTCAGGTACGTTTGGTTGGTGATAATGTGGTTACCGGTGTGTATGACATTCGGAAGCTTTAGCCATTGCAGAAGCGCAAGAACTTGACCTAGTAGAAATTGCCAAGGCAAGCGATTTCCCTGTTTGTAAAGTGATGGATTATGCTAAATTCAAATACTTACAAAAGAGAAAACATAAAGAAATAAAAAATAATGCCCAAAAGGTTGTTATAAAGGAAATTCGCTTTGGTCCCAATACAAGTGATCATGATTTTGATTTTAAGTTAAAGCATGCCATTAACTTTTTACAAGCTGGTGCCAAGGTTAAAGTTTGTGTTAAATTTGTAGGAAGGGAAATTATGTTTAAAGAACGGGGTGAGCTGATCTTACTTAGATTTTCGCAAGGGTTAGAAGCCTATGGAAGGGTAGAACAACTACCTAAGCTAGAAGGCAGAAAAATGAGCTTAACCATAGCCCCATTGGGAACAAAAAAATAAGATTATTTTTGACGCCCCCTTGCTTTTATTTAAATATTTTTCACTAAACTTAAGGTTTATATAGGTATTTGTTGCAATAGGATGGCAACACTACTCAAAAAAAGAAGCAAAGCCGCTCTTTTATAAAAAATTATCAAGAAAAAAGCAGCATTATTTAACCCATTCAACATCTGTTACAACTAAAGCTATGCCAAAGGTTAAAACACATTCTGGTTCAAAAAAAAGATTTCAGCTAACTGGTAGCGGTAAAATTAAGCGAAAGCATGCTTTTAAAAACCATTGCTTGGCAAAGAAGATTAAAAGCACAAAGCAAAAAAGGCATCTTACACGGAGTGCACTGGTGCATGAAACCAATGCACCCACTATTCGCAAACTGCTAGCCGTTTAATGGGTATAGCAGCGTTACTATACAACTGTAGGCTTTATTTTTCTATAATCTTAATAGTAGACCTTCTGCAAAACCTATTTGTGATCAGCAGTTTTTAGGAGAAGCGCAGTCGAGCACCGCAGAATACTAGATGTATTTGAGGAGCATAGACAAGCTTCGACACCAAAATTGCCATTAGAAATAGGTTTTCCAGAAGGTCTAATCAACCTATCATATAAATTAAAACATAAACATGCCAAGGTCAGTTAATTCGGTAGCATCAAAAGCACGTAAAAAGCGGGTATTAAAACTAGCAAAAGGCTACTGGGGCAAAAGAAAAAATGTTTGGACAGTAGCTAAGAATGCCGTTGAAAAAGGGCTCTTGTATGCTTATAGAGACCGCAAAACAAAAAAAAGAACCATAAGAGCGTTGTGGATACAACGCATCAATGCAGCTGCTCGTCTCCATGGAATGGCTTACAGCCAGTTTATGGGCAAGCTGAAGCAATCCAATATGGATATAGATAGAAAAACACTAGCTGATCTGGCTATGAACCATCCAAATGCATTTGAAGCTATTGTACAAAAAGTAGCGTAGAGGGCGTTACTTTTTGCTTGATCAAAAAGTAAGCAAACAATCAAGCGCTGATGAAAAAAGTTGCTGAAAATGCAGCTTACAAATAGAATTTGTATGCTACTTTTTGCTTGATCAAAAAGTAGCCAAAAAATCAAGCGCTAATGAAAAAAGTTGCTGAAAGTGCAGCTTACAAATAGAATTTGTATGCTACTTTTTGCTTGATCAAAAAGTAGCCAAAAAATCAAGCCCTGTGCAAAAAGTTGCTAAAAGCAGCGCTTAGAGCTGGAAAAACAGAACTCGCCCGCTATGCGGGCTCAGACATGCTGTTTTTCTATTCAGCTCTAAGCGCTGCCTTCTAAACGTAACTTTTTACAATGGGCGTTTTTCTTTTTTTGGAGTATAACATCGCCAAATGGCTGAATGGATACGCGCGTTTTTGCTTGCTTTGGGGGTAGTGGTGCCATAATGGCTAAATCCACGCTTTTTCTTTTTATCTATAAGCTAACACTTTCTAGGCGCAACTTTTTGCCGACGGCTTGATTTTTTGAGCACTTTTTTATCAAGAAATAAAGTGCGATAAAATACCTTATAGCACAGCCATACGGTTAAGTAGACACATCACCATCATATGATTGAAAAACTCAAATCCATCAAGGAACGGTTTCACGAGGTGGAGGCTGCGATCCATCAGCCAGATGCCTTAAATGATATGAAGGCCTACGCGGCGCTGAATAAAGAGTATAGAAAGCTGTCTAAAATTGTTGATTTATACAAAGACTACCAGCTGGTATTAGAAAACATAAAAGAGGCAAAAGAAGTATTAAATAATGAAAAAGAAGAAGCATTCCGTGAAATTGCCAAAGAAGAGCTAGCATCTGCTGTAGATAAAAAATCCAATTTAGAAGTAGCATTACGAGATGCCCTGACGCCGACTGACCCCAATGACAGTAGAAATATTGTTTTAGAGATCCGAGCTGGTATTGGTGGCGACGAGGCTGCTATTTTTACAGGGGATCTTTTTCGGATGTACAAGCGGTTTTCAGAAAAAATGAAATGGGATTTTTCCATTGTATATACCATAGAAGGAACGGCAGGTGGATGGAAAGAAATTGTCTGTACCATAGCAGGTGAAGATGTATATGGCCTTATGAAATATGAATCTGGGGTACACCGTGTGCAACGGGTCCCTACTACTGAAACACAGGGCCGTATACATACTTCAGTAGCCAGCGTAGTCGTATTACCAGAAGCAGGAGAAGTGGAAATCAACTTGGATTTAAATGAGGTGCGAAAGGATACTTTTTGCTCTTCCGGTCCAGGTGGCCAATCGGTCAATACTACTTATTCAGCTGTACGGCTTACCCATATTCCAACTGGTCTGGTTGTATCCTGCCAAGATGGGAAATCGCAAATCAAAAATTATGAGAAAGCCTTAAAGGTATTGCGTTCCCGCCTTTATGATATGGAAGTTAAAAAACAACAGGAAGCGATTGGTATAGAACGGAGATCTATGGTGAAACGTGGTGATAGAGGAGATAAAATCAGAACCTATAACTTCCCCCAGGCCCGTGCAACAGATCATCGGATTGGCTATACTGAACACAACCTAGCTGCTATATTAGATGGAGCCATATTGGATATGATCAAAGCACTGCGCGTTGCAGATCATGCAGAAAAGTTACAAGCAGGAACAGAAGGTCTATAAGCTGCACCTTCTGATCGTAACTTTGTCCAAGGGCGCGGTTTTTCTTGTCTTGAGTCGTAATAAGACTAAATGGATAGAAAGTATTAAGTTATTAAATTAATAATCAATCAAATTAAAACCTTAGCGTGCTGGTGACCGCCGATAAAGGGGGTATGATAGTTGTAATCTTTCCCTGTGTACTGGTGGCCTTTATCGGCCGCCACTAGCAAAGGGGCAACTACAGTTGTAATAAAATATATTTCCTTTTTTGTAAAGTAGTAATAATTTTTATTTTCGCTAAAAAATGAATAAATTTACACTTATGTAAGTTGATGTTGATCTCGTAGCTCAGCTGGTAGAGCATCTCCCTTTTAAGGAGAGGGTCCTGGGTTCGAGTCCCAGCGGGATCACGCTTCTAAATGGTACATTAGACCTTCTGCAAAACCTATTTGTGATCAGCAGTTTTTAGGAGAAGCGCAGTCGAGCACCGCAGAATACTAAATGTATTTGAGGAGCATAGACCACAAAATTGCCATTAGAAATAGGTTTTGCAAAAGGCCTATCTACATTCAAGAAGTACAAAACTTCATTAAGCCCATTGCAAAGCATTGCAAAACGCCTACAATTTATACCCTCCTACAGTAGTATACTGTAACAATTAACTGATATTTTTTCTTACATTCACACCATTATTTGCTCGGTTATGTGCTCAGAAAAAAGCAAAACCACGCATGATCAAGCAAACAGTAAAACAAACATGGCTTTATCGAACAACTCAAATTTAGTCTACCATGCACCATACCCTTGCCTATTTTAAAGACTTAGTAGTGGTTACAGCTGGCCAAGTAGTAGCTGAAACGGCTAACTTGCCTATAACAGAGCTCAGCATAGACAGCAGAAACAAAACCCTTACCCCATTTCCGATTTTTTTTGCGATTGTAGGCATCAACCACAATGGACACGATTATATAGCAGCAGCTTACCACAAAGGCATACGCCAGTTTGTAGTAAACGACCGATATAACCCTTCTGTTATAGCAACATACAAGGATGTAAACATGCTAGCAGTAACCGATACATTAAAGGCGTTGCATCAATTTACTGCTTTTTATCGATCAAAATATCGATTGCCGCTATTGGGTATTACAGGTAGCAATGGCAAAACAATTGTCAAAGAGTGGATGCATGAATTGTTATCCAGAAAGTACAAAACCGTTAGCAACCCACATAGTTATAACTCTCAAGTGGGTGTACCGCTTGCGGTAAGTTTGTTACAGCCCAACCATGAATATGGTGTTTTTGAAGCAGGTATTTCGCAAACAGGTGAAATGGAAAAACTGGCACCACTGATTCAACCCACCCATGGACTACTGACCAATATCGGCCCTGCGCACAGCCAAGGCTTTCAAAACCTTACGCAAAAGATTCAGGAGAAAATAAAGTTGTTTACCAGCTGTAGTACCATTTACTATTGTAAAGACGATCCACTGATTCACCTAACCCTTTCCAATCTATATGGTCAAACAAAAGTACTGGTCAGTTGGTCCTCCTTGAATAGCCCTTTTTGGGCAGATTATCTGGTGACATGCAAACAATTAGCGGATCAAACCACGCTACAAATTACCAGTTCAACTGGAAGTAACACTTTTGTAATCCCTTTTCGGGACAATGCATCGATAGCAAACATCACCCATTGTCTGGTCTACCTACTAGACAATGGGTCTGATCCAGCACAACTGCAACGCTCACTGCTGCAACTTAAATCTATACCAATGCGTATGACCCTTAAAACTGGTGTGCATCGATGTCAGATTATAGATGATACCTACACCAATGATATCGCCAGCTTAAGGGTTGCACTAGATTTTATGCAGCAACAACAGCCCACCAAACGAACGGTTATTCTATCAGATATCCTCCAATCTGCCACCGCTGATGGCCAGCTTTACCAGGAGCTAGCTACTTTATTGGCCAAACACGCCATCCATCGATTAGTCGGTATTGGACCCGTTATCAGCCATTACAGCACCCTTTTTCCCATACCAGAAACTATTTTTTTTAATAGCGTAGCAGATTTTATAACCCAAAAGCCATCCTTTAAAGATGAAACCATTTTAGTAAAAGGAGCACGTACCTTTCAATTAGAACGCATCGTGCAGTCGATAGAAAAAAACAGCCATGGAACGATTCTAGAAATAGACATGCATGCAATTAGACATAACCTCTCCTACTTTAGAAGACAATTAAATCCAACTACCAAAATCATGGCGATGGTAAAGGCCTCCACCTACGGAAGTGGTAGCAGTAGCTTTGAACTTGCTTCCGCACTACAACGCCATGGCATTGCCTACCTGGGCGTTGCCTATATGGACGAAGGCATTTGTTTGCGACAAAAAGGCATTACCCTACCCATTATGGTGATGAACCCAACAGATGATAACTTTGATGCCATCCTAAGCCACCATTTAGAACCAGAAATATACAGCTTAGCACTATTAGATGAGCTATCTTGTTTTATAGCAGAAAGAAACACTCAACCCATACCCATTCACCTTAAACTAGAAACAGGCATGCACCGTTTGGGCATAGCAGAAAACGAGCTGGACCAGCTTATAGAACAGTTACAACAAATGCCTTCCCTACATATCGTCAGTATTTTTAGCCATTTAGCCGCTTCACAAGCAGATGTGCACGATGGCTATACCCACTTACAAGTAGAAAGGTTTATAAAAATGGCACGGTATATAGAAAAAAATATGCAAATAAAAACCTTAAAACATATTTTAAACACCAATGGCATCCTACGTTTCCCACAGTTCCAATTTGATATGGTACGGCTAGGGATTGGGTTACATGGTGTAGGAGTTGATGCAACCATACAGCCCCACCTATTGCCAGCCAGTAAGCTTAAGACCACCATCTCACAGATCAAATCTGTTCAAAAAGGGGATAGCATAGGATATGATCGCAAAGCAATAGCCACGCAAGATATGACAATTGCCACCATACCTATAGGGTATGCAGATGGGTTAAGCAGATCATTTGGCGGTGGAAAAGGCAGGGTAGTCATCCAAGGTCGTCAATGTCCTATTATAGGCAATGTATGCATGGATATGGCCATAGTGGATGTAACCGGTATGGCATTAAAACGTGGCGATAAAGTGATTATTTTTAGTGCAGCACACTCAATAGATACACTAGCAGAACAGGTGGGTACTATTTCGTATGAATTGCTCACGCAAATAGGCCAAAGAGTGAAACGCATTTATTATAGCTAGCCATACCAACTATTGTTTTTAACAAAAATTATTCGCATATAAAAATTTTATGACCTAAATATGAAATAAGACCTTCTGCAAAACCTATTTATGATCAGCAGTTTTTAGGAGAAGCGCAGTCGCCAGAATACTAAATGTATTTGAGGAGCATAGACCACAAAATTGCCATTTAGCAATAGGTTTTGCAGAAGGTCTATAGTAACATCATAACCATCTTGTTATTATGATAACAAGCCTATCTTCCCTTATAATTGTTTATGTTTATGTATGGCTTAATGCATGCAACAACATACATATAAGGAAGATGAATAATGATTATCTGGACGTTGAAGCTGTTTCATTAGTTACTAGTGATGCTAACAAAGCTCATAAAAGTGCAAGCAGTGCGAATCAAAAGATGCACAATATTGCACCTATAAGCATTACGCCTTGCTTAAAAAAAGGTGATGCACGGGAAAATAGAAATCCAGATAAGGCTATAGCAAATCTAACGAAGATTCAAGCGAAAATAGATAAAAATTTTCCCAATGCACCTAGGAAAAAGCAGAAGCTCTTTAGTATGATAGCAATAGCAGGTGCCACGCATAATATATGGACGCATGCTGCTAAGCTAGTCTTATGTGCGATTGGCATACATATTGCTTTAAACCAGCCTCATTGTGTTGTAGGTAACGATATGCTTAAACTTGCTACCGATATACTGGAAAATACCATTGTTATTCAAAATAAAAACGAACTTGAGGATTTGCTTAAATATAAACTGAAACACCCCACTCCTACCATAGATGAGCTGCCTGATAACAATATCACTGACACGCTTGATTTTATACTAAAAAGTGCACATGCTGCTATAGAGAAAATAGATACAATAAATAAAATTGATGCCAACTACCTTGAGGATGATGTATTTTTTCATTGCAATACAACAGATAATACCAGAGATAGTCTTGTATCTTTATACAATCAGGCTTTTATTGCTTTTACAGAAGCCAATAACACGAACCAGGCGTTTCAAAATGCATGGAACCCTATTATGAACCTTACACATTGTCCGCTTGCAGCACTGCAACAGCCATTTGATGCTACTATAAAGGCCAGAGATGCTGCTAAAAACGCTAGTGACGCTTATTGTGCTTTGGTTAACTATTTTGTTGACTATTTTAGTCAACTCACATCAGTCATTAAAACCATGCTGAATAGTTGTACAGCATGGTTCAGACCAACCATCCAGAAAACGCTTCGTAGTTGTGATCAGTGTGTCAATGTAACACAGGCCAAACAACTAGGTAATAAAACGGTTCCCTTAGGAGTTGACCTTAAAGCAGTACAGGAGGTGGTGGATAAACTTAATAAGGCTATTAAAAAATCTTATAAAGATGTACAGGAGAATTGTAATAGCGTGAATAACGCTATTGAGGAAGCGCATAAGACTGCTGAGCTGTATACTACCTGTTATAATCAATACAACAATATTGCAGATACTATGCATATAGTATTCATAGCTCCCCAACCAGACCAAACAAACAAAACAGCTTAAAAGTAAAAAAAGCAAGGTACCATATACCGCTTGCTATATTCAAAAATATATAGTATAGTTAATAGAATTGAATATGCAATCTATAGACCTTCTGCAAAACCTATTTGTGATCAGCAGTTTTTAGGAGAAGCGCAGTCGCCAGAATACTAAATATATTTGAGGAGCATAGACCACAAAATTGCCATTTAGCAATAGGTTTTACAGAAGGCCTAATATATGGATTGACTCGTATTGGTGCGTAAAGATGACGCATCTTGATTGTACATCTGATTTGGAATCTTTAAGCCAAACCATTATGAAAACAAGGCTATGTTTATTTGAGCGCACTGCTTTATGTCTACCTATCTGCATGTAATAGCATACACATAAGCAAGGTAAAAGAGGCACATCTGGCCAATATGAGTATTGAAAATACAAACGCTCAATTCCCCGAAAAAATAGACAAAAAACCGCTGTATAGCCTTCAATATGCTCATATTCAAGAAAAAATAAGAAAAACCTATGCCAATGCCCTAACGGATCAGACCATACCTACTGGGATTGTAAAAGTAGAAAATATTATGTCTAAGCTATATGAATATACTTATAAGCTGTGTGAATATTTACTTATTATCAAGATCGCCTTAGAGCAACCTAAGCTTGTTGGCAACAGTAATATTATGTATATAGCGCAATCTATAACCCACTATGCTACTTTTATTTTCGACAGAGATGAGCTTGCAAATTATATTCACATGATGCTACACCGTGTTACACCTACTATAAACAAAAATTATAGCAGACATATTGCTGACTTTCTACTAAACCACACCAGTGTTACGCCTGCATATCATGCTTATCATGATCATATTATAGCTATACTTCCATCTATACTAGCATATGCCCATGCTACGATCAACGCAATTGATAGCAAATACCATAGGATTGATGAAGTATTCTTTACTGAAGACCAACTTGAATGGTTACGCAATAAGGCTTATAATGCCTTTGCAAAGGCTAATAACGCCAACAAAAAGGTTCAACATATATGGGCATCTATTTGTAAGCATCCTTTTTCGCTTCAAGCGCTCGAGCAAGCATTTGATTGTACAATAGAGGCCAGAGATGCTGCTCAAAACGCTAGAAAGGCTTATCGCGATTTTGCTGAATATTTTGACCAATTTACACCAACCATTCAAACGATGCTGAATGGTTGTAATGCATTTGTGCATACCGCACAACCAGCCGAAAACAGTTACACTAGTTACCTAAGAACTGCCCTGAATACTATAAGGATGATTCAGTCAGATATACAGCAGGCTTTGGATAAGCTTAGTGAGATTATTTGGAGATCTCATCAAGCTGCCAATCAATATAATAACTCGTATGATCAATACAATAGGTTTATCAATGATATGAAATACGCTATATGTGTAAGCTACAATACAGGTAGATACCTTCGAAAAACTATTCAGATGCATCATCTAACGCATTGGCCTTGCTTGAATGAATGACAAACTGTTCCGGTTGAACCATAGAAGGGGGCATATCGGCATCCATAAATTTCATATATCGGCCCATAAATTGCAAATGGACCTGATCTAATGCGCCATTCCGGTGCTTGGCCACAATAACCTCTGTTAGCCCCTGTGTAGGATTGCCCGACTCATCTTCTGTTAGTCCATAATATTCTGGTCTATATAAAAATAAAACAAGATCTGCATCTTGTTCAATAGAACCAGATTCACGCAAATCAGATAATTGGGGCCGTTTACTTCCTCCACGTGTTTCTACTGCCCTGCTTAACTGCGAAAGCGCCACCACCGCAATGTCCAACTCCTTGGCAATGCTTTTAAGCGCCCGTGAAATCGAAGCAATCTCTTGTTCGCGATTGCTCCCTCCTCTATTAGGATCGCCTGACATCAACTGCAAATAGTCAATAACCACCAGTTGGATATCATGTTTGGCTTTTAACCTTCTACATTTGGTGCGCAGTTCAAAGACAGAAAGTGCAGGCGTATCATCTACATAAATCGGGGCACTGGAAAGCGCAGCCGTCTTATGAAGCAATTGTTCCCACTCATGGTCCATTAATTTACCTTGCTTTATTTTTTCACCGGCTAGCTCTGCTTCAGCTGATATCAACCGATTAACGAGCTGTAATGCACCCATTTCTAAGGAAAAAATAGCCACCGGTGTCTTATAATCTATAGCTGCATTGCGTAAAGCAGAGAGTACAAAAGCAGTTTTACCCATACCAGGCCTAGCAGCAATAATAATCAAATCAAACTTCTGCCAACCAGAGGTAATACGATCCAAAGCGGTAAACCCACTTGGAATGCCAGTAAGGCCATTGGCTCGGGTACGCCGACTGGATAAACTATCAAAGGCTTCTACCAGTAATGAACGCATCTCTAGATAGCTCTTGCGAATGTTTCCATCAGAAACTTCAAATAGTGCTTGTTCCGTGCGGTCTAAAGTATTAAAAACATCCATAGTAGGATCATAGGCATGCTTCTGAACCATACTGGAAATTTCTATTAGCTTTCTGCGCATGGCATATTCTAGAATAGCCCTGGCATGAAATTCAATATTGGCCGAAGAGCTAATGCGCGTTGTTAGATAGCTTACATAATAGCTTCCGCCTACTGCAGCCAATTTACCATCCTTGCGCAACTGATTGACTACCGTAAGCATATCTATGGGCTCTGAGTCATTAAACAGCTGTAGAATGGCTCGATAGATTTCCTGGTGAGATTCTTTATAAAAACTTTCAGGCCGCAAGAGATCAATCACACTCACCAATGCTTCTTTCTCTAACATCAATGCACCCAAGACGCCCTCTTCTAAATCTAAGGCATGCGGGGGACACTTTGCATTAACGGCAAGGGTATCAGATAGATTAGATGGTACCTGGTTGTTAGTATAGGTTTTCATACTAGATGCTACTTAAACGAGCCCATAATTAGGCATGATAGATGCGTTACTGCTACTAAATGTAGATAACCCCCTTAGCTTGAGGGTTTTAATCATATGTGCCAAGCCGCTGGCACGCTGAAATCCAATCAATGAACGGATGCCAATGGCTTCTATAAAATAGAGATCGGCCGCTATAATAGCTTGTACAGATTGGCCAGACAATACCTTTAATAGCAAAGCAATTAATCCTTTTGTAATAGCGGTATTGCTATCAGCTTGAAAAAATAGCCGTTCTTCTATACATGTATGGGCTACCCATACCTTAGACATACAGCCTTGCACCAAATAGTCCGCTGTCTTATAGAAGGGATCCATGGGGACTAATGTATTCCCTAAATCAATCAGGTAGTCCAGCATGGCGACTCTATCATCAGACAAGGTTGCAAAGGCATCTATGATTTCGTCTTGGTGTTGATCCACTGTTTTAAATCCTATTTGTACCATACTAATACGTTCCTTTATAAATAATCTGTTGCAATGCATCGAAAAACCGATCTACTTCTTCAATGGTATTATAGACCGCAAAAGAAATACGGACCACCCCCTCTATCCCCAGCCTTTCCATAAGTGGCTGGGTACAACAATGGCCTGTACGAACGGCAATGCCTTTGGCGTCTAAAAATAGACCTACATCTAAGTGGTGCATACCAGCCAAATTAAAAGCAATAATACCTACTTTATGGGTAGCAGTACCTACCAATTGTACCGCTGGCATACGGCTTAAACCAGCCAATGCATAAGCCAATAAGCTGTCTTCATGGGCAGCTAACCTGGAATAGCCTATACTTAAAATAAACTTAAGTGCTTCTGAAAAAGAGATAATAGCAGCCAATGGTGGTGTGCCTGCTTCAAATTTATAGGGAGGATCTTGGTAGATGGCTTCTCTTAAAGTAACCTGTTTGACCATTCCACCACCTGTCTGATAGGGCGGCATGGCTTCTAACCACTTTTTCTTACCATATAAAATGCCACACCCAGTAAGTCCATACATTTTATGGGCAGAAAAAACAAAAAAATCACAGTCTAAGTCGGTAACATTAATAGGCATATGGGCCACTGCTTGCGCACCATCGATGACCACAACGGCACCTATTTCATGTGCTTGATCGATAATGGTTTTAATGGGATTAATGGTGCCCAATGTATTGGAAACATAACTCAATGCAACGATCTTGGTGCGGGTGGTAAACGAAAGATGGGTAAGATCCAATTGCCCCTTGTCATCTATAGGAATCACCCTTAAAATAGCTTTTCGTTGCTTACAAAGCAGCTGCCAAGGAATGAGGTTGGCATGATGCTCCATTTCAGAAATGACCACTTCATCTCCTTCACCCACTACCATCGCTCCATAAGTGGCTGCGATTAAGTTAATGGCTTCTGTAGTACCTGAAGTAAAAACAATATTTTCTACCTCAGGGGCATGTATAAATTTTTGTACGGCCAGACGGGTTTCCTCTAAAGCGGTCGTAGAACGAGCCGCTAAGGCATGCACGCCGCGATGAATATTGGCATTATCCTGCTGATAAAAATGGATGGCAGAATCTATAACAGAAAGTGGCTTATGGACCGTAGCGGCATTGTCAAAATAGACCAAAGGTGTATGATGCACCTGTTGATTTAGAATAGGGAACAAAGCCCTAATCTGGCCTATATCTAAAGGACGCGTAGCAAACATGAGTAGGAGTTGACGAAGTTAATAGACCTAAGATACTACAAATTTACAAGCTTTGCTACGAGCTGATCAGACAAATAATCTTGCAATGGTGCAAGCGTAACGGAGTCAATGATTTCACTACCAAAGGCTTCCAATAATAATCTTTTGGCTAAGGGAGCGGCTATGCCGCGTGTTTGTAAGTAAAAGATTTGTGCTTCATCTAACTGCCCAGCCGTTGCACCGTGGGAACATTTGACATCATCTGCATAAATTTCCAATTGCGGTTTGGCATAATGGTGGGCTGCATCGGATAAAATCAGCACATTATTGGTTTGGTAAGCATTGGTTTGCTGTGCAGCAGGTGTTAGGTAAATCTTACCACTAAAACTACCTACTGACTGACCACCTAGGATAGATTTGTAATGTTGTTTGCTCAGGCTATGGGGCGCAATATGGGTCACTTGGATCTGTTGTGCTACTTTTTCTGTTGCAGCAAGAGCAGATAGACCATATAGGTTGGCACGGGCATAGCTGCCATTCATTTGAGCCCTAATATGCATACGCAACATAGCAGCACCAAAGGAAAAGGTATGATGGGTAAAAGTGCTATGGTCCTTTTGATTGCAATAGAGGCTATTTACTTGGCAACATGAGGGCGCATCTGTGTAAAGGGTATGGTAAACTAGATGGGCAGCTTCTTCTAGTAGAATATGGGTCAAGTTGTTTATAAAAGCTGGCATGTTACAGGCTGCCATATGCCAGCTTTCTATTATGGTTACTTGGCTTTCCCTGCCTACTTTAATCATCAGATGGGGGACTACATGACGGGCAGCATCGGTAACAATATGCCGCAAAACAATCACTTTTTGCCCAGTAACCTCGAGCAGGTAGCTGTCTGGAGAGAGGACCCTATTCAATAGCACAAAAAGATCATCACTGGCTCCAATATCAGCCATATAAGTGTCCAAGACCTCTTGCTGCTTGAAGAGGGGTAGCGCTGCTACGCTGTGCAACGCAACCCCTGCATGAAGATCGCCAGATGGGCAGCCATTTACAAAGGTTAAGGTCACTGCTTCAGGAAGCGCATACCCACCCACCGGTAGAACGGGTTGAATCGGTAAATGGGAATGGTAAGCCTGACGCGTCAACAACTCAAGGAGTTCACGAAGGTTGGTATAGGCTTCTTTTTGACTGGCTATAAAAGCAGGCTGGCTTACCTTATTAAAGAAGCATAGCCGCTCTGTATAGCAAGGATCTGTAGTAGAAAAAGTTGCAAAAGCCTCTGCCAACCAATTTATAAATGCCATCATAAATGAAGTTTTGTAATCCATGCATACCCTTCTTTTTCCAACCGTTTGGCAAGTGTATAATCGCCGGATGCTATAATTTTTCCATCATAGAAAATATGAACCACATCTGGAACCACATGATCCAATAGCCTTTGGTAATGGGTAATCAATACCATCGCATTGGCTGCCCCGCGCAACTGATTGATGGCTTGCGCTACAATAGTTAAGGCATCAATATCCAAACCAGAATCGGTCTCATCCAAAATGGCCAAAGAAGGATCCAATACAGCCATTTGCAACATTTCATTTCTTTTCTTTTCGCCTCCTGAAAAGCCTTCATTGAGCGAACGCTGCACCAAAGCGTCATCCATACGGAGTAGTTTGCGCTTCTCTTTTAAAAGCGCCAAAAAGGCAACAGCATCTAAAGGAGGCAGCTCCCCCTGTTTTCTTATCTGGTTGATCGCCGTTTTCAAAAAATTAGTGGTCGTTACACCTGGAATTTCAACCGGATATTGAAAGGCTAAAAAAAGACCAAGTGCCGCCCTAGCCTCTGGCGCTAACTGCAATAGATCTTGACCATGCAGCAAGATACGCCCTCCTGTTACTTCATAACCAGGCTTACCTGCTAAAACAGCCGCTAAAGTGCTTTTACCCGCGCCATTGGGCCCCATAATCGCATGCACCTGACCTGCATCTACTTGAAGGCTTACGCCATTGAGTACTTTTTTACTGCCTATATGTACATGTAAATCTGCTATCGTAAGCATTATCTTTTTGTCTTATTGAGTAAATCGGATGATGTCGTTATTGCCATTTAGCAATAGGTTTTGCAGAAGGTCTCATATAGCAGATGGACTATACAGCCATTACATCTGCCTCTTTTAAGGCTAAAAGATGGTTGATTTTATCAATGTAGCCATCCGTAAGCTCTTGTAATTTTTTCTCTGCCCTTTTTATAGCATCTTCTGGTATACCATCTTTTTGCGTAGCCTTGAGCATTTCTTTATAGTCACGGCGAAGATTTCGAATCACCACTCTTCCTTTTTCCGCTTCATTTTTAATAAGCTTTACCAAACTCTTGCGTCTTTCTTCAGAAGGAGGAGGCAGCATAACCATAACGACACGGCCATCATTTCTAGTAGAAAATCCAAGCTGACTCTCTGCAATCGCTTTTTCTATATGGGGAATCATACTTTGTTCCCATGGTTGAACCGTCAAAGTACGCGGATCAGCAGTACTAATAGCAGCGATTTGATGGAGTGGTGTTGGATTCCCATAGTAAGACACCATCAAATGGTGTAACATAGTAGGTAGCGCACGTCCTGCATTAATCTTTGCAAAAGCATCCTGCGCATGGATATAAGCTTTATCCATGCTGCGCTCAGCTTCGTCTAAATGTTGTTGAATAACTTCCATAAATAGTAAATTATATAGTAGACTTCTTTCGAAACACCACTGGTAACTTGCACGTCGATCCAGGGGATCCGATCCGGTGCTATGGAAACAACGAGCCTACATAAGACCTTCTGCAAAACCTATTGCTAAATGGCAATTTTGTGGTCTATGCTCCTCAAATACATTTAGTATTCTGGCGACTGCACTTCTCCTAAAAACTGCTGATCACAAATAGGTTTTGAAGAAGGTCTATACTACCCTTCATCTACATCAGCCGTTTTTTCACACTGCTCTTCTTCACTCTCCCGGAGATCTATAACCTCTACGCCCGGATGTGCACCCATATCAAAGGTAAAATAGTCATCTGATAGCGGAATGTTAACGGAAAATCTACAAACTGTACAAATATACCTCGTTTCTTCGTTTTGTACTACTTCCCATCTATGAATTTGTGCGGTAGCACGATCCACTTCAAGGGTAATACTTTTAAAACTGCTACCCTCATCAAGCGGTGTTAACTGGACAATATCTCGTATTATATTCTTGGTTTTGTGTACGATACGTTCTCCAATATAAACGGATTGATACCCTTGTTGATAGAGATTATATAATTCAGCGAAATTTAAATCGGAGTCTGTTTTAGCATACTCGCTAATGGTAACCTCGTTTAGATCTTCATCATATACCCAAACGGTTTTTCCATCCGTTATAGTCTCTTTTTTATCAACGGTTTTTCTATCCGTTATAGTCTTTTTTTTGCCATAGGATAGCCTATATTGCTGCCCTCGAGCAGTGATCTCCATTTTACCACACTGAACGGTATCCTCTTCTGGATATTTAATGGTCACGCCATAGACCGCTCTAAAGTCTTCCAGTCCTTGGTAATAGGCAGAAGTTTTATCCAAGATTTCAAGTGCTTTTTCATCTACAGTTTTCTCCAAGATTTCAAGTACTTTTTCATCCGCTGCAAAAGCAGAGAGCACCGCAACAAACCACCATAAGCGTGGTCTAAATAATACGACTAAAAAGTGCCAGAGCTTAGCGATTAGCATAACCATTCATACAACATATTACCAAGTATAAGGAAAAAGTAAGCAATAGACCCCTTTCAAAAACTACTTGTGGTGCGCAATTTTTAGGAGCAGTGCCAGAATACTCAACTGTATACCACTTTTTACGATCCTACGCGCTATTTTATAAATGAGACCAACTTAAGGAAAAATATCGGTCTTTTAGCTTTCTGGAAAAATGAAACAAGCAAAAAGAGACCTTGTAAAAAATTGTGACTAACCTATCATGGACTGAAAAACTCGGACAAAAATAGGAGCCAACAAAATGGGAATATGCGTTTCTACCTTACTTCTTGAAAATACCCCATAGCGTTCACTGCAAAGTTTTTACGCGGCATCACCTGAAAAGCATGTTCTTCATTGCGTTGGTGTACTTCAATAGCTGCTTCCGTAATATTGAGTCTTACAGGATCACATTTTAACCCTACGCATACTTTTTTAGCGCATGTATGGAATGACATGCTGTAATCTCTATCGTAGATCTGCTGTAACGCTTCTGAAACTGATTTTCCTACTTTTAACTCAAAAATGTAAGCGGTTTGGTGCAATTTATCCTCTAGCGCGATATCCAAACGGCCCAATCCACTAGCTAGTTCAGCATTCACTTGCATCCCCTCCGTGATATGAAAAACACCATTTAAAAAGGAATATAAAGCACCATGAAAGCTCCTTTCTGTTTTATCTAGAAAATGGTAACCTGCTTTAGATAAGCAAGCCCTTTAATAAGATTTAAAAAGCCACACCACTTCTCATTTCTTAATGCTTCTAAAATAGAATCGCTATATGCTATTCCTGTTTCCTGTTGTTTTTGAACTACAAACCTAGATAAAGTCAGCTTTAAAGCAGATTGCACTTCCTGATTCGGAAACTTTAAATAGTAGTCCGTTGCGTTTTTATCTGCTCGTGTGTCTGCTTTAAATCCATTAGGATCTAAGGTCAGATAACCTGTTTGGTACATTAAAGGAAATAAAGCTATCTCGAAAAGAGCGCCTGCTGGGGTTTCAAAGTCTAGCTGACTGATTGGAAAACTAGATTGATCCCAAAGGACAGTAAATCTATTGATATTGTTTTTTATTTGTTGTAGTAAGATGGCAGGATTACCAGAGTTAGACCAGTAATTACCAAATGATTTATCTTTAAAGAACTTCAATATGGAGTCTGGGTTATACATCCGCCTTACACGCTTATTGCGACTAAAACAGTAGCCATTGTAATAATCTTTTAACGCTTGTTTTAATTGTTCATCTGTATAGTTGTCTGCTTTACCCCAGTTTTCCTGTAGACTGGTTATTACTTCATTAATATATAGCTGTTTATCATCAAAAAACAGTTTTTCAATATCCTCTTCTGTATAGCCCAACATCCCTGCATAGTCCTCATGCAAGGATATATCATTGGCCGAGTTAGCCCCTGAGGTAAGGCCAGATAGGTGAAATTTAGTTACGCCTGTTACAAAAATAAATTTACAATCCTTCTGGCGCGCTTTTAAAACTTTAAAAAACGAACTAAGAACAGAAAGTACTGCTTCATACTGTTCTTTTTCACAAGATATTAATGGACTATCATATTCATCAATTAAGATAATAGGAGTAGGTTCATAACCGTTATCTAGTTTTGTTAACGCATTAATCAACTTTTCTAGTGTACCTTCCACGGTTGGTTCACCTATAATAGGATCTATTTCATTTCTATCTATAGTATAATTTTTAGCAAAGGAATATAATATGTCTATCAAGTTGTTTTGTAGTTTTTCTGAACTATCCTTAGCCAACTTTGAGAAATTGAACCAAATGACCGGATATCTTTTCCACTTATAGGTTTTATCTTTATAAATAGCACATGCCTTGAATAATTCTTTATTCCCTTTTGCTATTTGGTCTATGGTATCTAGTAGTAGAGATTTACCAAATCTACGTGGTCGTGTAAAGAAATAATATATACCATTCGTATTAAATAGTTTAGTGATATAGGCAGTTTTATCTGCATACAACTTTTGTGCAATCATCTCTTTGACATCAGCGCTGCCAACGGGAATTTGCATACTTAGGGACACGTATCCTTGTTGGTCCGCTATTTTTAGCGCTTTATCTCCTTTTTTAGAATCCATATTCTATTCCTTTTATTTTTAGGGATATAATCGTAGTGCAAAATCAAAGATAGATAGTTTTTCTATTATGTAACCAGATTGTTGTAGGTGCTCTATTTGTTTCATCGATAACCCAATAAGCGTACCGATATCATCTATGGGATAGCCTTTCAATATTTATTGCCTTGGCTTATTCCACCTTTAGCTAAATCTTTTTTTTCATGAGACCTTCTGCAAAACCTATTTCTAATGGCAATTTTGGCGCTTGTCTATGCTCCTCAAATACATTTAGTATTCTGGCGACTGCGCTTCTCCTAAAAACTGCTGATCACAAATAGGTTTTGAAGAAGGTCTATTGACGTAAATATTTTAGCTTATGTAAATAAATATACAATCTCAAAAATATTTACACACTTAAAACGAAGACTCTAGATAATTCCTAACTCAGGTTACTAGCTATTTGAGTAGCATAGATCATAGCATGTGCATCTAACAGTTTGGCAATCCAGTTTTAAAACCGGTATATTGTATAACTCAATATTTTTTTATATACTTAACTCCGACGAAAATAAAAATACTTACCTATTTTTTATTTTTAGGTTGTACGTTAACATATAAATAATTTTAAGTTATGATGCTATTGACCACCTTGTTTTGGGCATTGTGTAGAGCTGCCTTGCTATCTATTTATTCCTGTACGTTTCATCATTTAAAAGTAGGTCCGGATATTTTACCCTTTTGTTTATCCAATCAAGACATAATGTATACAACTAAAAACGCAGCCAATAACCATGCCAGTGCACTCAGGTGTAACCTAGATCCACCGGCTACCCTTTCAGCTAGTAGTCCATATGCCCAATATGGAAAGCGTAAAGCATCTATACCGTATACCACGCTCCACGAGCCAGTTAAGTCAGTTGATAGAAAGGCTTTTGAAGCAATGCTGAAGCTTATGCCAAAAAATCAGCTTGCAGAATTAATAAACCAAAAAGATAAGGATGGCTATACCCCTTTATTATGGTGTCTAGATCTTGATGTGTTAAGTAGGCTTAATTCCCATCAAAAAAGAGACTATTTATATATCTTGAAATGCTTGTTGCACCATCCTAGTTGTGATGTTTTTGTGCGGGATAACCATGGTAAAAATATGCTCCACTGGGCAGTTATTAATAAATATGAAAAAGCTTGCCAAGCAATATTTAACAGGTTAAGAAGGGAAAGAGGAGGTGAAGTCAAGCGGCTGATCAATCAAACGGATTGTTTTGGTTATCATCCTTTACATTATTTATTTTTAGGTGATTCAGAAGCTTATAGTGAAGAACATTCAGCTATACTGCAACAGTTTTTAGATCATGACCTATGTGATATTAATGCAAAAGATGCCGATGGTTTACCTGTGTTGTATTGGTTGATTCAATGCAATCATCCAAATCTTGCAAAAAAGCTATTAGAATCTGGGCGCTTAGAAACATTTACACAATTTATCTGGAAACAACTTAACGAATATTATGCTGCTGAGCCCATAAACCGTTTCAGGTTTTGGAAGGAGTTATCAAGTGCTGTGCGGGAAATTTTAAGCACATGCGTAAAATTTTTAGCAGATTCTGGTCCAGATGACCCAAATATACATACAAAAAAGCTTTTATTAACAAGGTATTTTTGCTTAGATCAATATAATTATAATAAATTGTATACAAACGACTTGGTAAAAAAATTATTTAATGAACAAATCGATCTAATATTGGCATTATATAAATTTGGAGGACAAATCTATCCAATACTAGGATTATATGGATTAGATATGCTCCTGGAGCAGGTTCAAAACAATCACCATCAGATGGATTGTGATGAAACAGAAGGTTAATCTTATAAATCAGCAAAAAAGCTATGCACCCACCAAATATAGATTGTATCTATAGATTTAAGTTTGAACTGGGCCTTTATTTATGTTTGACCCTAATGCCGAGTACATCAGAAACTATTTACCTAAGACCTTCTGCAAAACCTATTTCTAATGGCAATTTTGGTGTCGAAGCTTGTCTATGCTCCTCAAATACATTTAGTATGCTGCGGTGCTTGACTGCGCTTCTCCTAAAAACTGCTGATCACAAATAGGTTTTTCAGAAGGTCTCTAGTCTCAAAACAGTGCCTCCACATCTGGTGCATCAGATAGATTTTCATAAACTTAATTACCCTAAGCCTATAAGTTAATTATGGATTATCTAGAATACGGGCTATAGAAACTTTTAAAAAAGTCGAAAAATAGCCTTTATGTTCTATTGCAGCAGATCTAGCATCTGTTTTGTTTAATTTTTTATTGCGCTTTTATACTTTTTTCAAAATTCTGTATTACTTTGTACGGATTGGCGTGTAACCTATCCTTCTATTCTTTATAGAAAGTTAAATCTATAGCAAATAAAAAGTCAATCGAGGGCATTTTTATAGTAGCAAGCCTCTTGAGGCGCTAAGTGTAAAATAATATATTAAAGCATGGATAAAAAATATTCTCTGATTACTGGTAGAATCAATATAAGTACATTTTGTTGCTTACTGATGTTTTGGGTCATCCCTGGTCAGCTTTTTGGTATACCTTTATCCATTGCTCGGATTGTGCGTACCTTTGAAGGTCAAAACAAGCAGAAGGTTGCTCAAGCAAAAGGTGGTGAGGCTACAGCGGTAGATGCTGGTGATCCAAAATCAGCTCATTCACCTGCGCTCTCTAATGTCCAAGAGGCTCGCTTGGCTATAGATGAAGCCATTAAAGATAATAAGTTGGTGAACCACCCTGCTACCTGGTATTATAGAGGAGCTATTTATGACCGACTCTTAAGGGATGATATTGCTTCGGAAAATGCATCTGCTTTGTTGCATGAAGCACTTACAGCTTATGCCCAAGCCAAACAGTTAAGTTTATCTAAAAGTAAGCAGTTTCATAGTTTTGCGCTTGGTAACCTGGCCGCTCTATGGCGTTATTTTTTAAATAGGGGCATGGGCTATTATAGGCAAGAAGCATTTGATCAGGCCATAGATCAATTTGCTATTTGCAGGCGTATTCTTCCAGAAGAGCCTACCCCATTGCTGCATATGGCTATTGTCTATCATAGCACGGATCAATCAGAAGCAGCATTGCGCTGCTATAAAGACTATGTAGCAATACAAGGGCCACAGTTTGCTGTTGCACGTGCTATGGCTGCTATTCATTATCACAAGCTTAAAAATTTTGACAAGGCCATAGCCATCCTCAATGAGGCACTGCTTCAATTTCCTTTTAATAATGAGTTATTAGAGGAAAAATGCTTAGTCTATGAAGCTTCTGGTAGAATAGATGATTATGTTGCTTCTTTAACTGCTGGGATCCAACGTAAAGAGATGGATGCATGTTATGCATATGCTTATCTCCTGGAGCGTCAAGGCCATATTGAAGCGGCCATTGGCTATTACCAACAAATCTTAAAGACGCATCCGGATCAATATGACGCGTTGCGTCAGATGGCTTTTTTATTTTATAATGAAGCTATAAAACTATATGCCCATACCCTAAAATCAGTAAGGAAAAGGGCCAATTGGAAAACCTTACCCTGGCTGACTTGTGTGGGTTGATGCATGTAACCGTGCGCCCTTTATGGTCCCATCCTATGGTATGGGCAGGGGTTGACCGATCATTATGCAGTAGTTTATTCCCTAAGGAACAGCCATTTGCTCCTAAGCTTAGATGGGTAGTCTATGATCATCCCTTGTTCAGTATGGTAGGGTAAGCGACTTCGTTTATCTGGTAGAAGGAGGCAATATACCCCATACAAACCCTTTGTATGCATATATCCATACAAAAAATGGAGCTGCATTGGCCCGTAATCAGTGGACGCAAACTATAGTAGGACTAAAAAAGTATTTAAAAAAGTCTTTGTATTACCTAAAAATAGCGCGTGCACAGGATAAAAAAGACAAAGCAGTCGCGCAAGCTTTGTACTATAGTTATTACCACTTGAAAAAGTATCGATCTGCTGATAGGTTATTGCAAGCGATGCAGAAACAAAAACAATACCTTGAAGACGATCCATTTGACGCCGATAAAGAAGATAAAAGAAAAAGAGTAAAAGCCATTTGTACCTTACCTTTTGCTTGCTTTTAGGGTGGTGTTGCCACTGTGCTGAGCGCACGCTTCTGTTCTTTTGTAAAAGCAAGTAATAGCATTTTTTAATGCTAGTTCCGTCTCTTTTTCAGTAGGTAAAGGAGTTGTATTCTTGTAATCCTTACTATAATAATACCAGTGCCCATTCTTGTTTACGAAATCAATCTTATCCACTAAAAATCCTATTAAAGCATAGGTATGTTTTTCCGAGTTGGGTACTGACGGATTGGATATAGTGATTATAGGTTCTGGTTTAATCGATCTAGTTTCATGAAAAGTTTCATTCTTGGAATTCTTTTCAAAAAAGATAAATAATCTATTAGATTGATCTTGACCATCCTTTGGGGGTAAATCTTGCCAGCCTATTTCCTTGAAAAAAATGTCTCTATCTGTGCATGTTGTACTATCCTTACCTGTTTCCTCTATATCAGCTGAAGGTATGATGGAGTTTGGTATATTTTTTGGAATACTAGCTTGAGCATCAAGAGGATTTGGTTCATGTATAGGCGCACTTCTTTTGCAAGCCACTACCATTAGGAATAGGATGATCAGCCCTAACTGAGCTTGGCGCAACAAACCAAATGTCGATTTCATACAAATAGGATTTAGTTTTAAAGATTAAAGCCTATGCTTATCCTTTTTATGATGATTCCTGCTCCTTTTGCCAGAGCTTACAGTAGTGCCATCCACATATAAAAAGCTGCATGATAAAGAACCAGTGATATCCTTGAAAATAGAACCAAGGAATCGCAATTGCAGCAGCAGCCAGTCCGATGATAATACTGGTTAGGTACCCCTTACGGCCAAATTTTTTTTCCAGTATATAACGTACCAACCAGCCACCATCAAGTGGTGCAATGGGTATTAAATTTAATAACAACCATCTACTATTGATATACATTGTTACAAATAGCAAATAGTTCAATAGATAACCGCTAAAAATATTGAATTGAAGCAGTAAATAGGCCATTAATGCGAATAATCCTTGAAATGCAGGTCCTGCAAGTGTAATTAAAAAATTTTGTTTATCCGTTACATGTGATTCATTAAAAATGGTTCTTCCGCCAAAAGCTTGTAATACAATAGTCGGCTGTGCACCAAAAAAAAGAGCCATTAACGCATGGCCATATTCATGTATGAGTATACTAAAAGTAAAGACACCAGCCCATAGTAAACCTTCGCTATATGGGCCTATACTACCTATTACCAACAGTAAAAAGATCCAATAACTTAGATCAATAGATATTGAAATCTTTAAAAATCTAAAATGCAAAACCGTACTATATTTTAGGTTATCAATCTACAGATTAAATAGCGCATAATATGCTATAGAGGCATCCGTCTATTCGTTCAACATTGTTGCAAGGCTAACATCAAAAGTAAGCAAAATGCGCCTTTGGAAAAAGTTGTGGTTTTCTTTTTTACACCCCACGAGAAATATATTTTTCACGTCTGATGCGTTCTCGCTTAAAACCCATTTTTCCCAACTTTTCCATGCTACTATCAATCATATATGGATTACCACAGAGGTATACCAAATCAGCGGTTGGGTTTAAGTCAAGCGCTTCAAAGGCTGATTGTACATATCCTGCATATTGATAAGGTTCGGTTGGTGCATCTGCTCTACTCAGGTGGCTACGGAAATTAAAATTTTTATATTGCTTGGCAAAAGCAATAAAATCTTCTACATATAGTAGGTCATCGGCATACCGTACACCCAATAGTAAGGTTACCTTGAGCCTTTCATCTGCTTGTAGCCGTTTAGAAAGGGTCGGAAGCATAGAACGATAGGGGGCTACGCCTGTTCCAGTAGCTACCAATATATATTGGGAGGGGTTTCTGCCTCATGGAGGATGAGCCTACCCTTAGGCCCCACACAGTCTAGCTCATCTCCAATCTCTAAGTTAAAGAGGATATTAGTAGCAAACCCGCCTTCAACAGGTGCAATTGCGATTTCTAACTGCTCTCCAGGACTATTGGCTAAGCTATAGCTACGTGGTACTATTTTACCAGACGCATGTGGCAATAAAAAAGTAATAAATTGGCCCGGCGTAAACACCAAAGGTAGCTTATCAGAACGTATAAAAGTCAACTGTATGACACTAGGTGTAAGCATCTTAGACCCTATATGCTTAACTTTAAATTGATTTTGTTCCATTATTTGTATGTATACGCTGCGTGTTCATCACCACATCTTCCATATTATATTTAGCTATACTGTAGCTTTTTTAAGCAACCACTATACCCCTAACTAGGTTTTTTATGATCTGATGCTGTATTTGAATCTAAAGCTAAAAAAAACTAAGCATGAATTGAAATTTTTTATAGAAAGAATGAAAGAACGCATCAGGAAATATACAATTAACTAGACCTTCTTCAAAACCTATTTGTGATCAGCAGTTTTTAGGAGAAGCGCAGTCGAGCACCGCAGAATACTAAATGTATTTGAGGAGCATAGACAAGTTTCGACACCAAAATTGCCATTAGAAATAGGTTTTGCAGAAGGTCTACTGTGTCAAGGTCATAAAAGTTTATAAATTAATTAATTTGTAATGACCCAGATTTAATCTGATATATTTAGTGTAATAACCTATACGAATCACACACATTTCACAACAACCCTCCAATACATCTAAGCATGCTGCGGTGCTTGGATGTACTGTTCCCTAAAAATTGCGCACCATAAAATAGCTTTTCAAAGCGGTCTAGTTGCAGAAGACTACATTGCTGAAACCTTTCTTGCTCTGTAAAAATATCAAAATGTTCAGCGCAAATCAAAATTTCCATCTGCTTTTTTAATAAGCAGTGTGGATAGAACTTTTTTAAATCATTGAAAAATATTTTGTGTATCGAAATAATGCATTTTATTATCAAAAATGTATTATGCGATACGATTTTTTATCAAAAATGAACAATTTGTTGCATCAACACAAATTAGTGTATATACTATATAATATGTTTCAGTGTACTAATATGTAATTAACCAGTTTAGATATGGCACCATTTTTAAATATACCACTTTACATGGTGGTTTCTTTTTTATTATTGACTTTAGTTGTAGGTATTTATTTTAGCAGGAAGACTACTTCATTTCGACAATATGCTGTAGGTGACAAACGATTTGCTACAGCTACTTTGGTGGCCACTGTATTGGCTACTGCTTATGGAGGAGGAGGTTTGATTCGTAATGTACAGCAAGTGCATAACCTTGGTATTTACTGGATCGTCTTGGATCTTTTGGCTGGATTTGATCTTTATCTTGTCAGTCGGCTGGCGTTATATATGGAGCGGTTTATGGGTCACCTTTCTATGCCAGAAACGATAGGCAGTGTATATGGTAAATATGCACGAATCATTACAGCGTTATCTGGTATTTGTGATGCGGTTGCTATAATTGCTGGACAAATCAGTGTAATGTCTTTGTCCATCAGTATGTGTTTGGACTCAATACATCCCAAGGCCATTACAGTTGGGGTTACGGTAATCCTTATTTTCTATTCTAGCTTTGGAGGTATTCGTGCGGTTGCTTTTACGGATGTATTGCAGTTTGTGACTTTTACCGTTATTATTCCTGTTTTAGCATGGTTTATGTTTAAAAATACAGGTAAATCAGTCACAGAAATCGTTCCTTTTTTACAAAGTCAGGAAAAATTTTCAATTGAGTAAGGTATTTCATTTTAATACCAATCTAGTGGCCATGTGTTTCCTTTTGCTAGGTTTTTTAATGGGTTACATAGAGCCTCCAACCATACAGCGTGTTTATATGTCTCCTAGCTCGATGCAAGCTGGAAAGGTTTTTTTGTATTCCACATTTTTCAGCTTTATAATAACCATTTTTATCATTTTAATTGGCCTATTTGTTTTTACAGGCGCACCAGGATTATCAGTGGAAGCCACTTGGGGGTATATAATGGCTAACATTCCACCTGTTTTTAAAGGAATGGTTTGTATTAGTTTACTAGCCATGGCTATGTCCACAGCTGATTCTAAACTAAATTCTTGTGCCATTATGATTAGTCATGATCTGTTGCAGAACCTACGAGGTGTAAAGCAAGTGGCTGATGCGCACCAGCTCCGGTTGGCTACGTGGACTAGTGTAATGATAGGTCTATTTGCTATGGTATTGACTTTTTATTGTGATGATCTATTGAATTTACTCAAGTTAAGTTTGGACTTTTCGCTTCCTATAGCAACAGCTCCATTTATCTTAGCTGTTTTGGGATTTAGGGGTACTTCCCGTACTGCTTTGATCGGTATGGCTACAGGTATAGTATCTATTTTAGCTTGGAACAAGTGGATTGAACCCACAACGGATATAAATGGTTCAATTTATTTGTATGCTGGCCAATGGTCTGGCTATGATGCTGGCTCACTATCTATTCAAACAGCCGGAAGATGCAGGTTGGGTTGGACCAGATCATGCATTTATGCAAAGGGAACAGGCGCATGCGCGTAAGCAGTCTGCACGCAAAGAAGCGATTAAAAATCGGTTGCTATATATCAAGCATACTTTGGCTAAACTACAACCCAGCCATACTACGTTAGTATCTTTGGGATTTTACGTGGCCATCAGTAATTTATTGACTTATTTCACAGCCTCTATTACAGATCATGCTGCTTGGCTTATTGCTCAACTTTTGGTAGGGGGTTGTTTTTTAGGGTATGGCACATTTATCTCAGAAAAGATAAAATGGATTCCGGGTTGGCTGTTTGGCCTATTTTGGCTGCTTAGCTTATCTTTTTGCTTGCCTATTAATGTGCTTTGGCATTGGTGGCATGCCACCAGCCTTTTCTTAACCTTAGGCTTATCTTTGGCCCATTTGGCGGTTATCTTGTTGGTACTGCCTCTATATCTGGGTATGAGTTGTTTAGTGGCTACGCTATTTATAGCGATCTGGTTTAGCTCTATTTATTGTACGCAACCACTGGTGTTGGTCTTACCACCATTAGGTGTGGCGTTGATGCTGCTGCTCTACCTGGGATTAGGTTTACTGATTTTTGGCATTTTTATTTGCCTTAAAGCTAAGCTCAATAGCTGTTCTGAGCAAGTAGGCTATTTCAAGGATAGGGCAACGATTAGCGCATCTCAAAAACTCAAGGAAACCCTTTATGATGCAGCTATGGCTCCTTCTATTGGTTTGAATCTACCTAAAGGTTATGGCTCTATTTTAGCAAAAGTAGTGAGGAAGGTTGAAGAATCTATTTTCTTTTTAGATGGCAATATGCCCTTTATAAGCAAGACTTTCAGGGAATTATCAATAAGTTGTATGATTGGGTTACCTATTCTAATAGGAAAGAAAGGGCAAAAGGGCATGCACTGCTACAACCTACTGAAATTAGCTTTGATAACTTGATTCGCAAACTAGAGTTTGCCTTGTCTCAAGAGCGTACGCATCCACCTAGACTATTGGTAGCAAAAACAAGCGATTCTATGGGTACATTAGCTTCCCATATTATATGCGATGTCAATCAAGTAGTCTATTCCTTGGTTAAGGCTGTTTTACGGGTTGGTGGTAAGCCAGATGGTGCCAGTGCACCAATGGTTAGGATACAATTGCATGCTACCTCTTTGAGGTTTACAGATCCTCTTGACAATAGCTATGCTCCTTTTATGCTTTTTCAGGCTGCTGGGCTAGTAGTCAGTAATGTGTCAGTTGCTTCTGATGCGTTTCCCAAGGTTAAACCTTTGTATGATGATAAGGCAGTGGGCAGCAACCCTAAAGTGGAGCAGGTAGTGCCACCATCTATAGATCTGCAGACGGAGACCATATCCAGTATGATTCATGCCCACTATGGCTATTTCGAATGTCCTGTTGGTGGCAACCCAAAAGCTATGTTGTTGGTACTGCCTATTGATGTCACAGCAATTCGTGATAAGATGATGGTTAAGCTGCCAATAGATTGCTTAACCTCAGATCGCCCTGTCACGTCTAAGGAACAAGCCGATTCTATGATGGCATTAATGCAGTTCCATGACTATGTCTGCAAATCCTTATATCCAGAGGACCCTATTGATATAGGTACGATTTCAAATCTACTTTTATTGCTTAGGCAGTACTTTGGGTGTAAGCGGCATGCCTCGGGCCAATTGTTTTATGTGCGTGTGGTAGGGATTGCTCAATTGGTAGTAGATTGGGTTTTTCATTCTCCTAAAGTGATTTATGCCTCTTTGCTCTATGAATTGGTGCGCCATACCTGTTTGCCGCTTTCTTATGTCAAGGCGCATTATAATTTAGGTGTCTATGCCTTTGTCTTGAATGTGGTAAGTATAGATAAACACCAAGCGCTCAATCATCCTTCTTTGCTTTATGTGCAGAATCGTTTGAAAGAAGCCATTAAGGAAGAACATGTACAGCTTGCCGTTCTTTTCATCAAATTAGCTGAACGACTCTATGACTTACGCCATGCAGCAGGCTATACCATGTTAGAAGAGATAAAATATATGGCGTATGAAACCCTGACAGTAGATGTTAAGCTAGCAAAGCAATATTTAGGTTTTGAAATAGCAGAGGCATTAGCTGCCGCAGCTGAGCAAGCGTTGAAGATCTACCATCGAAAAACAATTAACCAATAGGGTGGACAATGATTTTCAATAGCTTTGCTAGAGCTTTTTTTTCCGTAAGCACAGTTCTAAACCTGTTTAATACGCTATGATCTGGTACAGAGCTGTCCATAGAAATACCACAAAATCTACTAAATGTGATCCGATCATTTACTTCTTCTTGATAGTCACTAAGGAAGTATCATGTCTGTAGCAAGAGCATTTTAAATAAAAGCAGGGGCTATAAGCTGGCTTACCTGATAAACGTAAGCCTTTAGGGTAAAGTAATCGAAGTTCTTTTTCTACAATCGACCAATTAACTAGATTGTTGATTTAATCAAATAAGATGTGTTTGCATTTACGCTTGCTGGCTGAAATATCTGAGAAACTTAGTTGGTTAGTTTGCTTGAGTGATATAACAATATTACTAAAAATCTTAAGCATAAATACCTAAATAATTGCTGTAATTTAACTATTTTATGGCTTATTTCTAAAAATTAAAACCAACTTTTTATCTCAAGCTTTAATGTCTATTGTAACGGACTCAATCTGGTAATGTTATTTTAACGAGTAGATATAGTGCGCAAGAGTGGTAGACAAATAGATGCTACGCTGAAAAGTCCTGAACCTTCTAAAGATCATATATGTATTGGGTTTTTATTATACTATTATTTAATTTAATCAATTCACTACATGGAAAAAAAAGATAAAGAAAGACAGCCACATGACAAGTTCTTTAAGCAAACATTTAGTAGGAAAGAAGTAATATTATCATTTCTAAAAGCGAGATTGCCAAAAGAAATTTTTAATCAAATAGATCAAGATAACTTACTATTGACCAATAGAGAGTTTGTGAGTGCTACAGGTAAAAGTATAAGCAGTGACTGTATTTTTAAATCGCGTATCAAGGGTACAGAACACTACATCTATCTACATGTAGAGCGTCAGTCTGAGGAAGATCCATTAATTTCGGTGAGATTTTTAGAGTATAATGCACAGTTAATCAGGCAACATGTAAGTGAACATGGGAATACATCTTTACCAGCTATTGTCAACATCTGTTTGTACAACGGCAGTAAGCCATATAAAGGTCCTACTAATTTTCATGATTTATTTCCTAGTTTAAACCAGGCAGCAAGATATATGTTTGCAGGTTTTCATCTGGTAGATCTACACACTACAACAAACGAAGCACTACTCAATTGGAAACAAGCGGCTGGCGCTGCCATGATACTCAAGCAAGGAATATATCGGGACTTTTGTGAGTGGTTACCAGACTATCAGAATATATTGCTGCATCTAGAAAAAAAAGGATATATTCCTTATATTAACAATGTGCTTTAGTATATACTATCAATAGATGATCATACCAATGCAGTAGAATTACTTGATCCTAAATTAAAGAAAATTGCCATGTCACTAACTGAAAGATTCAGACAAGAAGGAGAGAAAAAAGGAAGACAAGAGGGGATCCAAGTAGGAGAAGAGAAGGGGAAATTAGAAAGAAATATAGAGATTGCCAAATCTATGCTTCTAAAGGGATACCCTATAGAAGATATTATGTTTCTTACTGGTTTATCTCGTGCGCATATCCATGACCTTGTATAGACCTTTGTAACTATAGACTTTAGTTCACCTAGATTCATCTTATTTCTGTACACGCAATATATGTGCGCGTCGTATAGAAAATATTCTTAGTCTACAATAATTTCCAATATCCAGTCCTTTTTACATCTTTTTATGAGATAATAAAAGGAAAGTTTACATACTAAATAAAATAGCAAAGCTAAAGAATATGCTATTTTGTATGATAATCAGCAAAAATACTCCTTACATTTGACGCCATTGAGCGTACGTTTACAAACGATTTTTCTTATTACCCTAATAATGTGCCTTTCATAGGACTAACCCCATTTAATTTGATTGCGTTTTAATCTTCTAAAAGGATTTTTTTGTAAAAAATTTACTAAATTAAAATTCAACCAAATGAAACTATATTATTTTTCTGCTGTAAATTAGTGATTTTTAACCTCTTATCTCTTAACGCAGGCTGTTTTAATAGACTCCTTTCAAAACCTATTTTGTGGTGTGCAGTTTTATAGAAAAAGTGCCAGGATACTCAGTTGTATTTTAGGGAGTATAGAAGATAAAATCGCCATTTAGCAATTAAGTTTTGAAAGCAATCTATTGGCAGTGTTGCTTAAATTGTAAAGGATATGTTGGAACAAGATGCAGGTGTTGCTATCGATGAAAGCAATAGACATGGCGATACGTTACTTCATGTGGCAGCTTTTGAAGGCGATTGGCAGAAAGCTCAATTATTGTTGAAAGACAAAAAAATTGATGTGAATGCAAGAAATAACTATTATGATACCCCGATGCATTATGCTGTTGCTCAGGAACATGTAGAGGTGCTTAAGGTACTGCTAGAAGGATCAATAGCTATTGATGTAAATGCAATAGATAAAGATACCTATGCTCCGCTTCATTATGCATCATATATAGGCCATTTAGAAATGGCACAAGTATTGTTAATACATGTAAATATTAATTTGAATATCAAGGATAAATATGAGAATTCGCCATTGCATTATGCTGCATTTGAAGGGCATTTATCGCTTCTTAAGGCGTTACTGGCAAGTAAAGACATTGATATATCAAAAATCAACATGGCAACACTCCATTATATTATGCTGCATCTAAAGGTCATCTAGAGGTTGTTCAAACACTAGTGGTTGCTACAGGTATTCAGATAATGGTAAAAAATAGGTATGATAGAACGCCTCTTGATGGAGCCAACTGGAATCAACACCCTAAGTGTCTTGATGTGTTGTATAATGCAGTTCATAAAAAAAAGGGAGACTGATTGTTTATTCATTTTTTAACCTGATTCGTTCGAGATTAAATGAGCAAAGCAATCTATTAAAAAAGCGCTTTGCAGTGCGCAGCGCGATTATACTACATAAAAAGAAAATGATATGGATGCTAAAAAGGAAGATAAAGCAATAAGAAAAGGGGAACAACAAGTAGATGGTACCGAAGGTGTTCAAATCCCCGTTGGCAGCGCTGATGTCAAAGAGATGATTGCACAAAAGTTGTATGCAGATAAAACCGCCTATATCACTAAACTATTTAATACGAATGGTATATATTATTTCTTTACAAGACCACATAGATTTGGTAAATCTCTACTCCTAGATACCATAGACCAAATAGCAAAAGGGAATAAAGAATTATTCAAGGCATGTGCTATTTATAAAGATAAAACCTATAAGTGGAAAAGATATCCGGTCATTTGGTTCAATTTCTCAAAGTTAAGTGCTAAAACAGGCTCATCGCTGGAAGCTAGTTTAGTAAAAAAATTATACGACATCGCCAATGATTATGATATAGATAAATCTAAGATGCAACCTATCATTGGGTTACCAACCATCAACGACACACTGAGTGACTTGATTAGAGCACTGCAAAAATTAGGTAGTAGTTATGCATCTCAACCAATTGTATTAATCGATGAATATGACAGTCCACTCATTTCCTGCGAAAGCGTGCAATATGAAGAGATACTTGCTGTTCTTAGTTCGTTTTTTAAAGTTTTAAAAGGCAGTCAGAAGGACTGTAAATTTATTTTTGTAACAGGCGTAACTAAATTTCATTTATCTGGACTTACCTCAGGAGCGAATTCAGCCAATGATATATCCTTGCATGAGGACTATGCAGAGATGTTGGGCTATACAGAAGAGGATATTGAGAAACTGTTTTTTTGATGATAAACAGCTATATATTAATGAAGTAATAACCAGTCTACAAGAAAACTGGGGTAAATCAGAAAACTATACAGATGAACAATTAAAACAAGCGTTAAAAGATTATTACAATGGCTACTGTTTTAGTCGCAATAAGCGTACAAGACGCATGTATAACCCAGACTCTATATTAAAATTCTTTAGAGATAGAGCATTTGGTAATTACTGGTCCAACTCGGGTAATCCTGCCATCTTACTCAAACAAATAAAAAACAATATCGATAGATTTACGATCCCTTGGGACAACTCTAGCTTTGCTATCAATCAACTCGAATTTGAAATCCTGGCAAGCTCGCTTAACGAAATAGCTTTATTCCCTTTAATGTACCAAACAGGGTATCTTACCCTAGAGCCTAATGGATTTAAAGATGACAAACGAGCAGATAAAAACGCAACCGACTACTATTTAAAGTTTCCGAATCAGGAAGTACAATCCGCTTTAAAGTTGACATTATCCAGGTTTATAATTCAAAAACAACAAGAAACAGGAAGAGCATATAGCGCTTCTATTTTAGATGCATTAAGAAATGAAAAGTGGTGTGGATGTTTAAATCTTATTAAAGGTGCTTTTTTAGCTAAAGCAGTCTACCATTTTCTAGATAAAATAGAAAGGAGTTTTCAGGGTGCTTTATATTCTTTCCTCAATGGTGTCTTTCATACCACGCAAGACATGCAAGTGAATGCTGAGCTAGCCAGTGAGTCAGGACGTTTGGATATAGCGCTAGAGGATAAATTGCACCAAACCGCTTACATTTTTGAGTTAAAAGTAGGCAAGTCAGTTTCAGAAGCTTTGCAGCAAATCTACGATAAAGATTACAGCATGACCTTCAACACATGCTATAAAAAAGTATGCGTAGCTTTAAAATATGATCCTGTAAGACTTAATATTACAGAAGCAGCTATTGAAGTCCATAAACGCGACGAGCAACATACCTTTGAGGTAATGCCGCGTAAAAACTTTGCAGTGAACGCTGTGGGGTATTTTCAAGAAGTAGGATCGCAAGGTATGGAAGTTTGATGCCTCTAGGTGCTGATCCTAAAATTCTTCAGCAATAAACCAAAAAAAATAATTTACACACTTAAGTGGACAAACCCGTAGACAGACCCCTAAAGACCCCTTGGGCGTGTTTTTCCTTGGTTATACTGCTCTTCTTTTATAAGCCAATAAAACGACCGTTGTTGCATCATCTTTTAAGTTGTCTCCATTAATAGCTTCGCCTATCCTTTCCACACGGCTGCCATCTACTTTATACCATACCCCCTGCAGTTTTACATAACCTATATAGTGGCCTGAATCATTACCACGATGTAAGCAAAAAGCAGTTAATTCAAAACTTTTATTTTCACTAGAAAAACTTAATGGAATATCTTTATTCAATTGATCTTTATTCCTACGACATTCTAAAAATTCTATATCTCCCTTTAACTGTAATGCTTTTAAATCTTCTTTATCACCCAACAGTCGTATTAAAGATGATAGATTATATGCAGTACTACTAGGGGTCTCCTTGGATATGGGAAATTATTGTACGTTAAGGCTGTTTTTGTATTTTTCTATGTTAGCCGGTCGTAGAGGTCGGAACTTACTTAATGTTTTTTTACGCTTTCTTGTCCAGATATAATCTCCTGTCAAATTGATATGCTCCCATCCTAATGGAGATAGATGTGATAACAATTGATCATTGATTTTTATTCCCTGTTTTTTCAGAGAGTCTACAGCTCTTTCGGTGTAGACCGTGTTCCATAGCGTGATGGCAGCTGTGAGCAGTGTTAGTCCACTGGCACGGTAGCTCTGATTTTCCAGGTTTCTGTCCCTGATTTCCCCAACCTGTGCATAAATACCGCACGGGCAAGGGCATTACGGGCTTCTCCTTTATTAAGCCCTTTTTGTACACGTCGACGCAATGCTGGATCTCGAAACCAGTTCAGCATGAATAATGTTCTTTCTATTCTCCCGATTTCTCTGAGAGCTTTTGCCAGACCGTTCTGTTTTGGATAACTGGCCAACTTCTTGAGCATTAGGGATGCAGTAACTGTCCCCTGGCTGATCGAGGTGGCTAGACGAAGCACGTCAGCCCAGTTTGATTTAATATCTTTCAGATTCAGGCTGTTCGAAGATATAATAGACTGAAGTCCAGGGTATTGTTGGACTTTTCCCTGAATAAAAAGTCGTTTGTCATGTAGATCTCGAATTCTTGGGCAGAATTCAAAACCAAGTAGGTGCATCATGGCAAATACATGATCGGTGAAACCAGATGTATCGGTATAGTGTTCCCGGATTTCTAGATCACTTTCGTGATACAGCAAGCCATCGTTTACTTCATCCAGTATCTCTGTAATTTTAGGATGAGGTAACATACTATAAACCAGGGCTGTCAGCGGTGAAACCTCTGCAGGAACACTATTATCCAATGGCGTGACCTTTACTCTTTTATTAGATATTTTCAACATTAGGTAAATCACCTATAAGGGCCATTTTGTTTACCTCTTCGAGTCGTGATTTCAATAATGTTAGGCGACTTCCAATATATTGACTGTAATCAAAAGGGACAGAAAGTGGTAACTGATGATTCTGAATCAACTTATTAAACTCCTTTTTAGGAATGAGGTAATCGTCAAAATTTTTATATCGGCGAGAACCTTTTACCCAGATATCCCCTGAACGAAGCGCGTCTTTCAGTTCGTTAAGAGCGAAAAATTCATAGTACTGTCGATTTATTCCGGTGGGTGCAATAACCACTTTCCTCCAGCTTTCAGGAATAAAATCCAACGGTTCCATTGGTGGGACCTTTCGTAACTGTTTATGATACATTTCTCTGATGACTGTCAGAGCCTCGGCTAGTGACTGTGCAGCTGGCGTGGCATTCAGTTCCAACGCAGACAACATTCTTGGAGCGTATTTACGTAACGTACTATATTTCTCAATAATAATATGCAGTGGATCAAAATTACTTTTTTTGGTCAAAAAACGGGTTTCTTCTAGACTTATAATAAATTTTTGCCATGGCATAACATGTTCAATAGCAGTCCATGGATCTTCTCCGGATTCACGGGCTTCAGTTAATGCTTGACCAATAGCAATATACTGGTACAGTTTAGACTGGATAAGTTTACCTGTTTGCTGGAGTCGCTCCGCCTGAGTCCTTTTAGCCCGGCTGAACATACTGTTCAAGATACGCTCATGCAAATCGATGATCTCATCTGTAAGTGTAGCTCTGGCTTCTTCAATCACACATATTAGAATAGCGTATCGTCTGCTTGATGAGAACTTAGTCAAATCTCGGCTGCTCATATTCCGACCCTCACGGGCCAGTTTCAGTAACCGATTCTGATGAACTAAACGTCCGATCCCTACCGGTAAGTCTATTGCCATGATCGTATTCAAGCGTTCAATGTGCTGTAATACATTTTTTCCGTTAATTTTACCAGGAGGTTGAAGAATCCAAGATAGACGTGAAAGATGATTATTTAATGCAATCAGAAGGCTGTCTAGATTGACCTTATACTCTGATATAAGTTGAGCATTCAGTTCCGAGAATACTATTTTATCACCAGCAGCCATGGCCTTTGAGCACGTTCGCTCCAGTACATCAATAGTGGGAATAATCACGCAATTCCGCTGCATATACTTTAGAAGTTCTTGTGCAAGAAGAATACCCTTGTCAGTGCGTTTTGCAAGTGGAATTAAATACGAAATGCAATCATTTTGAATCTGTTTTGTAAATTTTTTAGTCCTAGATAGTGGTATAGTTCTATTAAATGTTCCCTGCGAGTGGTGTCTCGTCCTGATGCATAATCTTTCCAAAGTTCATTTGATAAATTAAGTCTGCTAGCGATATGCTTGAGTAAAAAATCGGAAAGTAGTGATTTTTTATCTGGGATCATCCCTATGTTCTTCAGGTAACAAAGCAAGACAGAAAAACCGAACCTATTGGCTGGCTTGCGGTGCGTATTAATATTTGTCTCCTAGGCATATAGTTTGCATTGATAATTATTTTGTAGATTAATTTTCGTTTAAATTTTTATCGCATAATGGTACACCTCAATGAAATATCTTAAAAATTATTAAATTGAATCAATGAAATAACCTATATGCAATAGATTCAATGACATAACCTAAATACGATAAATTCGTTAGAATATGTTCATCAGAGCTTATTTGAGAGCTTCAACAGAAGATCAGTTTGCAGATCGAGCAAAAGAAATGCTCGAGCAGTTTGTTCAGGAGAGAGGACACAAAATCGCTAGCTACTACCGAGAAAATATCAGCGGAACAAAACTGGAAAGACCAGAACTGGGACGATTACTAATGGATAGTCACCGAAATGATATTCTACTAGTAGAACAAATAGATCGGCTGACCAGACTTAGTAACAGTGACTGGCTAACACTCAAAAAGCAGATTGAACATCATGAATTGAGAATTGTAAGTCTGGACATCCCAACTTCATGGCAGGTTTTGTCTGACAAAGAACCATCACAAAATGATCCAGTAACTCGTGCTGTGATTTCTGCCATCAATAATATGCTCATGGATCTAATGGCCGCAATGTCGTATAAGGATTGGTTGAGCCGTCAGCAACGGCAAAAACAGGGAATCGAAAGAGCACGTCAAGAGGGTAAATATCGTGGAAAACAGGCTGATCATGAGCGTCACCAGAAGGTAATATATTATCGAAGTGTTAAAAAACTAAGCATTCAAGATACCGCACAAGCTACCGGGTACAGCGCTTCGCAGGTATGTCGTATTCAGAAATTGTACTTTGTAAACAATGAAAAAAGCGATGCTAAGCACTTTTAATAAATTGCTGGAAAGTGGGAAAAGTAATGTCTGAAACATGTTGCTAATCAGGTAAATTTATACAATAACCTGGAAGAAAAAGAAGAACATCTTTAGTACAGAAAACAGCCTTAACGTACAATAATTTCCTATATCCAAGGAGACCCCCAATAGGATGGTAGGACTACCAGAGTTAAACCAGGAATTCTCAAAGTCTTTTGCATAGAAGAATCTTAGTATAGAATCTGGATTATAAACGCTTACCATTTTATCAGCTGTAAAATAATAACCATTATAATAATCCTTTAACTCTTGTTTTATTTGACTTAGTGTGTAATTTTTTCCATGAGTATTTTTTTTGTTAAGCTTTTCAAGTACGGGATTAACAATTGTATCCTTGCTAAGAAATAGAATATCTATATCTTCTTCCGTATAACCCAACATCTCTGCATAATCCTCATGGAAGGATATATCATTGGCCGAGTTAGCCCCTGATGTAAGTCCAGATAAGTGAAATTTAGTTACACCTGTTACAAAAATAAATTTACAGTCCTTCTGACTTCCTTTTAAAACTTTAAAAAACGAACTAAGGACAGCAAGCACCCCTTCATACTGCTCTTTTTTACAAGATATTAATGGACTGTCATATTCATCTATTAAGATAATAGGTGTAGGTTCATAACCGTTATCTAGTTTTTTTAACGCATTAATCAACTTTTCCAGTGTACCTTCCACTGTTGGTTCACCTATAATAGGATCTATTTCATTTCTATCTATAGTATAATTTTTAGCAAAGGAATATAATATGTCTATCAAGTTGTTTTGTAGTTTTTCTGAACTATCCTTAGCCAACTTTGAAAAATTGAACCAAATGACCGGATATTTTTTCCACTTATATTTTTTATCTCTATAAATAGCACATGTTTTAAATAATTCTTTATTCCCTTTTGCTATTTGGTCTATGGTATCTAGTAGTAGAGATTTACCAAATCTACGTGGTCGTGTAAAGAAATAATATATACCATTCGTATTGAAGAGTTTAGTGATACAGGCCGTTTTATCTGCATACAACTTTTGTGCGATCATCTCTTTGACATCAGCGCTGCCAACCGGAATTTGAACACTTTCGGTAATATCTACTTGTTCATCCTTTCTTAGTAGTTCTTTATCTTCTTTTTTATAATTCATATCCTATTCCTTTTATTGAGAGATATATAACCGTGCTGTACACATTGCAAGGTAGATAGTTTTTATAGAATTGAATCGGCCTGTTTTAGTTGCTCTATTTGTTTAAGAACCTGAGTTCAGGATTAGATTATTGAAGAAAAATATTAAAAAAGCTCCTTTGTGTTTTAAATTTGGAAATAAAGTTGTGAACCAAATTAACATTACCAAAGGAGCCAATTATGAATGTAGTAAAATTAGTTGAAATATATTACGTTCAATGTTATGGCCATTAATAGGCCAAATAGGAGAGAAGATACTGGATATAGCACTTCCGCTAGGATGCGCACTAATTTTTTAACAAACTAGCGATTGCTGCTAATTTTTCATCCGACTCCCGTTCTGCGTCATGGGAGGAAATGTAACCAGGGTATCTATCGAATTTAGTTTTAATGGTACTGGCAATGCGCTTCCAATTATCCCCCTTCGTTCCATGTAAAGGGATTAATTTAGCATGCAGGTGGTTTACGCCATACCCTTCAAATACAAGGGCTGTTCGCTCAACGGTTGGAAATTTATCGACCAATAGGTCAGCTACTTGCTTGGCTGCTGCCATTAACCCATTGATCTCTTCTGAGGCATGATCAAAGATATAGCTACTTAAGTGATGCTTGGGTATCACCACTGTAAACCCTTCTGTATTAGGAAATATAGATAGGAAAGCCATATAGTGTACATCCTCCCATATTGTATGACAAGGTGCTTGTCCAGCTGCAATCTGACAAAAGATGCAGCTATGTGTCGATAGATCAGTAGGTGTTTGCATGGTATCTTAATGATGTTTGCTTGCAATCGTTTTAAATATTTATTTGCTTTAACGGGCCAAACTACGTAGACCTTCTGCAAAACCTATTACTAAATGGCAATTTTGTGGTCTATGCTCCTCAAATACATTTAGTATGCTGCGGTGCTCGACTGCGCTTCTCCTAAAAACTGCTGATCACAAATAGGTTTTGAAGAAGGTCTTGCTAAAGATAATCAATCATTCACACTAAATTAAATTAAATGTGGCATTTTGGATGGCTACTTGTTGTGCGAGCATTTCAGCAATTTTTTTAAAATGTATAATGGTCGGTATAGTACCTAAGTCTCCTTGCCAGCAAATCGTCGGAAGCAGTGGAATTTGGCCTAAAAAAGGTATGGATGCTTTTTCTGCCAGCCGTTTGCCGCCATCTTTTCCAAAGATATAATGAAGATTGGTTTCATCTTCTTTTCCTGTGTGGAAATAAGACATATTTTCTATCAATCCCAAGATAGGTACCTGAATCTGTTCTTTTTGAAACATAGCAATCGCCTTTATAGCATCTATTAATGCGATTTTTTGTGGTGTAGTAACTACTACAGCACCTGTAATGGAGACCGTTTGCACCAATGTCAGGTGAATATCACTGGTGCCAGGAGGGAGGTCGATCAATAAATAGTCTAGTGCACCCCAATCTGCATCTTGTAATAATTGTTTAAAAGCAGCACTGGCCATAGGTCCACGCCATACAATAGCCTCTTGCATATTGGATAGAAAGCCAATAGAAAGCAACTTTACATTGTGGCGATTTATAGGAATAATCAAATGCTTTCCTTCCTCTTTGACCACAGTTGGTTTGGTCGTTTCGCACCCCCACATGATCGGAATAGATGGCCCAAATATATCCGCATCTAAAAGTCCTACAGCTGCACCATGGCTTGATAGCGCGAGCGCCAAATGCGTAGCAATGGTAGATTTACCAACGCCACCCTTTCCAGAGGCAATCGCAATAATATTTTTGACGCCAGGTAGTATAGAGGGCTTGGAACGTCTTGAAGTGACCTTTGATGTGAACGTAATGACGATTTCAAAATCATCCGTTACCTGGTCACGAATGGCTTGTATACATGCCTGCTTGATCATTTCTTGTAACGGGCAAGCTGGAGTGGTAAGTATAATGGTAAAAGAAATGGTAGTCTGATCTATATGCAGCTGATCAATCATTCCCAAGGAGACCAGATCTTTTTTTAAGTCAGGATCCTCTACCCTACGCAAGGCTGCTAATACTTTTTTTTTTAATGCAGTCATAATGGCCTATTTCGATAACCATGCACCCGGTATGCCAGGTTAATAAGACCTTCTGCAAAACCTATTGCTAAATGGCAATTTTGGCGCTTATCTATGCTCCTCAAATACATTTAGTATGCTGCGGTGCTCGACTGCGCTTCTCCTAAAAATTGCTGATCACAAATAGGTCTTGCAGAAGGTCTATAGACCCCTAATTTATATAAAACAAGATAAAGTTTATAAAGAATTCATAACTTTAACCCATTCAACCGATTCAGTATGATGCGTTCGTTTTTAATGATATGCTTAGACCTTCTGCAAAACCTATTTCTAATGGCAACTTTGGTGTCGAAGCTTGTCTACGCTCCTCAAATACATTTAGTATTCTGCGGTGCTCGACTGCGCTTCTCCTAAAAACTGCTGATCACAAATAGGTTTTGAAGAAGGTCTCGTGATAAAATAAATGATAACTCTTGTCTTGTGTAATAGCAATACTATCGTTATATAGTCCTTATATAGTAAGGCGCGGGCTCCGCTCTTGTGTCTAAAGTTTTATATTGTTGATTTTATTTTTTTATGTTTATGCCTATGCAGCCAAGAAAAGTTGGGTTTATAGTTTTTGTATTGCTCTTTTTTTTTCAATCTCCTGCTGCTAACAGTTTTGCTTTAGGTGTAGATTTTATAGAAAGGGCCCATTTTAAAGAAGATCAATCTGGGCAATTTAGCATTGAAGTAAATTTAAAGAAGATCAATAAGTTGATTTGGTTTATTAAATACTTAAATAAAGACTATAAACATCAAGGTATAACTAAATCTATTGGTTATAAGGCTTTTAGTAATGCTAAAGTTTGTTTAGAACAAATACCCGATATCAGCCATGTTTGCGTAAACTATAATGAAAAAATGCTTAGCTTCGAGCTATCATTTGCATTTAATACTATTGACGCGCTTAATAAAGCGATGCGAAAGATTAATAGAGGCTTGGATCCTGCTCAAATTACCTATTTTAGCCTTGATGATGGACTCTTTGTCCGTCAGGATGTAAATGGTATTGCAAAGAAAGTGCTTTTCTATCAACGGTATGATAACTGTTTAATTAAAAGTTTAGATTTAGCCTCCTTTTTTAAGGACACCACTTATACGACCATTCATACCTTTGATAAAGAGATTGAACGCCGCCCTAGCAATCCACAAAGCGAATTAACTAAAGATAAAAAGACCGTACGGATTATCCACTCTGTTTTTGCTCCTGATCAGGTAGAAGAATCTATATACAATTGTGTTCATTTTGTGAAGTAAATAGTTATTCCTACAATAAGTTTTATGAAAGCCAAATATTGTTATTTAGAGGAAAGAATAAATGCCTTAAAGGACTGTCTTTGACTATGCTAGTAAAAATAAACAGCTACAGCTGTTAGAAGAAGCAGTTGCAGCTCCTTTATTTTGGTCAAATCCAACGGAAGCCGGGCAAACCATCCAGAAAATTAAAACCTTAAAAGAATCTGTTGATCAATTCAATGCGCTACAGGCTCAATGGGAAGAGCTGCTTTTATTAGAGGCTTTATTTATAGAAGATGCGGTGGCGCAAGAAGAGTTGGATATTGTAGCATCCTCTTTTTCTAGATTGCTAGAGGAGGTTGAATTAAAAAAAATGTTAGATGGCCAAGAGGATCATTTAAATGCAATTATAGATATAAAGCCCGGTGCAGGTGGTACAGAAAGCCAAGATTGGGCTTATATGTTGGTACGTATGTATATGATATGGGCAGCCAAAAGGGGGTATACTGTTAAAACAATTAACCATCAACCAGGGGATAGTGCAGGCATAAAGGCTGTTACACTGGAGTTGATTGGTTCCTATGCTTATGGGTATATAAAAGCAGAGGTGGGCATTCATAGGCTGGTACGTCTTTCTCCTTTTGATGCTGCAGGTAAACGCCATACTTCTTTTGCTTCTGTATATGCAGCCCCTGTTATTGATGATTCTATAAAGATTGAAATAAATCCTGCAGATCTAAGCTGGGATACCTTTCGGTCTGGTGGAGCAGGAGGGCAAAATGTCAATAAAGTAGAGACCGCTGTTCGTGTCAAGCATGTTCCTTCTGGCACTATAGTAGAGTGTCAACAAGAACGTTCTCAACTACAAAACAGAGATAAAGCTTTGCAATTGCTTAAATCTAAGCTCTACCAACAAGAATTAGAAAAGAAACGAGCCAAACAGCAAGAAATAGAGCGAAGCAAAAAAAAGATTGAATTTGGTTCTCAAATTAGGAGTTATGTATTACATCCTTATAAGATTATTAAAGACAACCGAACAGGCCATGAACGCAAAGATGTAGAAAATGTTTTAGATGGAGATCTCGATGGATTTATAAAAGCCTATTTATTACAACGTTAGGTATAGCTTTTAGAACCATCTCTAAAAATGTATTCATTCAGCCATATGGCACTGCTACTGCCAAAAAAAGCAAAAAGTGCAACATAAATTCTTTCGTTTATGGAACTAGACAAAATAGATAAACTTATTTTAAATATTCTTCAAGTTGATTCAAAGATCACAAATGCTGCGCTTGCGCAGCAAATCAACCTATCTCCTGCAGCTACGCTTGAACGGGTAAAAAAGTTAGAACAGCATGAAATCATTACAAATTATGTTGCGCAAGTTGATTATGCAAAGCTAGGTTTCTTGGTACATCTAATGGTTGGCGTTCGCCTTCAAAAAACCACAGCTGAACACATCAAATTATTTAAACTTACGGTTGATAAAATAGCAATGGTCACAGCTTGCTATCAAGTAATAGGTGCATTTGATTTTATTTTAATCGTGCATACCAAACATCTACCTAGTTACCAAGCCATGGTAGTAGAAAAACTCCATATGCTTCCCTTTGTTGAATATCTACAAACTTTATCCGTCGTTAGGCTCATCAAAAACAAACTGCTATCCATAGAATAGATTCTTAGTGCATTGGTTGGTATATAGATACCAACATAGGGCTTGAGTAAAAAAGAAAAGTATCATATATACATTCCTTTTTTATTTAAAATTTCCTGGCAAATATTGCTCATTTCCAATATCCAATTGGAAATTTTATTTTTTTTGCCCCATGGGATATAAAACGTGATGGTTTCTTTTGCAATTCGTTTTTGGTCTACTAGTTTACGAAAATGTAAGGTTCTGATGTTATGGAGCCTATCGGCTAGTTTAACCTGTACTACACGAATATCTTTACATTGGTCCAGCAGGTTTTTATTTTCTTTATCATCTAACTTCCATCGATAACCATTTGTATTGTAATGTGTAACCATGTCTACAATATAATAGGCCACTTCAGCGCCATACATCAGTTCTACTTGGGTCAGTGGTATCGGTGTATCTTCTACTACATCATGCAACAGGCCAGCTAGAATGGTTGTAGGATCTTTGGTGACCTCTAATAGTATTTTAGCAACTGCCATAGGGTGCGTATAATAGGGTGCGCCAGATTTACGCGTTACAAGCCCATGTGCATTTTTAATGAAATGAATGGTTTTTTCTACCATTTCTTTGGTCAGGGCGGTTTCCGTGGTAAGCAGTGCTACCAATTCTTTTTCTTGCGCTAGGCTTTCAGCTGTTTGGCTTATTTTACTGTTTAAAACACTCGGATCGTAGGTTTTAAAACGCATCACCTTTTGACCAGCTACAGGTAATACATAGCAATAGGTTAGCACCTTTTTGGTAGCTAGTATTGTGGCATACCCACCATGTGCTTGTACAATTTGTCTGCTTTCTGCTTCATAAAGCTGATCTTCTGATTTAGGTAGATGGGTATAGAATGTCTCATCTGTGATATCATATATAGGTGGTACATTTTGCATGCTTGAATCGGTATTGATACAGAAGGCTAGTGCCGGCAAGGTAAGTGGTGTTTTGCCAGCTTGTATCGTACTGTTATAGTCGTAACGTAGCATAGTGCTCGCAATGGTTAAGGTGACCATATGATCTACAGCTTGCTCACTTTTGCTGATCCCGAATAGGTTTATAGTTAAAAGACGTTCAAAAAGTGCTGGATCTGCTATCAAATCTGTTACTTTCGTTTCGTTCCGTACAAGCAATGCTATAGGCTCCCCTAATGCCAGTGCTATGCTATGTGCTTGTGAGATGGCCGAATCGATGGCTACGCGTTGCACTGCTTTTTTGTTTAGCGTTAGCGTGTGCTCTTCATTTAACCCTTTTTAGTAGTACTTTGCTAAACTTGCGTAACTGTTTCATAAAGAGGTTTATTTCTCCTCCTAGTTTTGGTTGACCATTTGTGTAGAGATAGTGACAGGGCATTTGCAACGTTGCGCTCATTTCTTGTAACATTTTGTTGCTATAGATGGGATGAAGCCTAAACCAATTTACTTGGTTGTAGAGCGCTTCTAGAGCTGCGCTGCGCTCAAAGTGTCTAGCTAATGCTATGATTTTAAGTTTGATTTCTATTTTGTCCCGTAGATACTTATAAATGCTACCACTTACTAGAGCAGCTGCGACAAGGGCTGTAGCCAAAACAAATTCTAGAGAAGCTTTGCTATGACTGGTCCAAAATAGATTCCAAAAGTCAATGCTAGGTGGTATAAATGTATGTAGCATCATGGCTATACCCAACATGATGATACCTACTTTTAAGGAAAAAAGAACGGTGCCTAAGGCTAGGCTAGAGATCAATAGTGTAGAAACCATAGGGTGAAAATGGCCTAATTTTGCAAACTGTATACTCGAAACAAAAAGCAATATGAATAAAAGCATGGGCCATACCCAGCCGAGTATTGGACGGGTTTCTGGTTTGTAACCCTGGAAAGATGGATAAATCATTAAAATTGTTCCCAAAGCGATTACCAAAATATACCAATACATATAGCGCGAAAGGTAATCTTTTTGTATAAAATGGAGGGCTATAAAGGTATTCATGATTAAATAGATACCCAATAGTATAAAAGTACTTTCCCTTTTTGGAAAAAAATTTTTCCAGTATGCCCCTGTAAAGGTTAGTTTCCAATTTTGTAGCCTTCTTAACCACCAACGTTTGGTTTCTTGATTTTGCAAATTGAGCGGACTAAGATCTTTAATGCCTACCCAGCCGGTATTGGGACTTTTAGGAAAGAGATAATGGATGGCAAGTAAGGTAATCGTACTAAAATAAAAAGATTTATGAAAGGCTGTTGATAAATCTATTGTATCAAAAAAATGATATGCCATTATGGCTATATTGACCCCGATAGTTAATAAAACAGCAGTCGAACGTGGCCTAAAACCAAACATAGCCATGATGAAAGGGACGATTATAATAGGGTAACAGCTCACTACGTAAGCACGCAACTGAATAAAATAGTTGATATTGATCATCATAAAGCTACTGGCTATTCCTATTAAAATAGAAACGATACGTGCAATCCTGAGTCTGCATGTATTGATTCGTTTGGTTAAACCAAATATTACAGGTAATACATCATTTGCAAATCCGAAGCAATATGCAAATAAGAATCGGCAGTGGACATCAATAAAGCCATAATGGCAGTTACTATAATCCCACGTATTCCAGGAAAGCGGGCAAGCTTAACCAAGTAGTCTATGATATGCTGATTGTTTTTGATATCATGGTTCCCTAAATGTAAAACCATCACAATGGTTAAACAAACTATGGTAAATATAAGCTGAATACAAGTACTTTTATAAAATCCTTTTGATGCTTGTTGGATAGAAGATGACATATAAAAACGTTGGATCCATGCAGGAAAAAATGGATGACATAAACCATATACAAATGCATTCAGGGTATCTTGTAGGAGTTTAGTTGACTGGAAAACTTCCTTGGTAGTGAGTTGTGGAATTTCAGTAAGCTGTTGCCAACTAGCTAGCGGCTTTTTTGCATAGCATATGCAAATAAAAATCATGATGGGGAAACAAACGCCAAAAAGAAAAAATTGATATAGGTCTGTTATGGCTACAGCTCTAGCACCTCCAAATGCTGTATAGCTTATAACAAGTAGTGCTAAAATTATACCTGAGTAGGCTGAAAACTGCTCTATCTCAGGCCATAGCGTCTCTGTAATAGACAGGCCAACCTTAAACTGAGGTGTTAACATAACAATAGATAGCATGATGCCGAAAATACCTGTTATCATCCGGGTCGTTGGACCGTAAAGGCTTCCCATTGACTCAGCTATAGAAAGATGACCTGTGCATTCCTTCATTCTTAAGATTATAAACCTTGAGCCCAAAAATAGCATAACAAAATAGATTAAATCAAAAGTTTTATAAAAACTTTCTTGATAGAAAGCATCCAATGCAAGCAAGCTTCTACCTCCATAAATCGTGGCTATTATGGAAACAGCAATGATAAAGCTGTCCATTTTTCTATTCCCAATTGCATAATCTTGGAAGGTTGTAACACCTTTACCACAATAAAACCCAACCGTGAGCGTTATCACTAAGAATAGTACTATAATAACTAAATCAATGTTCATGTTATTTTTTTTAATTTTTTTGTATTATAAAAATGAAGTAAATAAGTTTTAATTATGCAAGAATAATGGTTGCCTTAGTATGGCTTATTTACTGTGGGTAGGGCAGGTTAAAGGTTTATCTGTGGGATATTCGTATCTCTTGATGGAATGGCAGGCGGTTGAGGGGGCTGCCCATTTAAGTGTGTAAATATACAACCTGAAAAATATTTACACACTTAAAACTAAAGACTCCGGTTGAGCGAAAGCTATTTTGTTTTATGTCAAGCTTTCAGCTGTTGTAGCGATTTGATCAGTTAAGTCAGCAGGGTTATAGGTTTTAAAGTGCATTACTTTTTCTCCAGCTACAGGCAACACATAGAGGCATGTTAAGTTTTCTTTAGTTTCTATTATTTCAACATACCCACCATGTGCTTGTACAATTTGCCTACTTTCTGCTTGATAGAGTTGTTCTTCCGTTTTGGGAAGGTAAACAAATCTTATTTCGTCTGTGATATCGTATACTGGTAGTGTACTTTGTACAGTAGTATCTGTGCTGATAAAAAAGGCCAATGCGGGTAGGGTGGTAGCTTCCTTATTGGTTTGAGTAGCCTTTGTATCATTGTAACGTAGCGTGGTATCGGCAATGGTTAGGGTAACTATATGGTCTATAGCTTGTTCACTATTACTGATTGCCAATAAGTTTATAATTAAAAAACGCTCAAAGAGATCCAGATCTGCTATCAACTGTTTTGTCTTTGTTTGGTTGCGCAAGAGCAGCTGCATAGGTTCCCCTAATGCGTGAATCATACTGTGTACTTTTAGAATAATAGGTTCAATCGCTACGGACTGAATCGCTTTTTTTATTAAGCCCTAGGCTATGTGCTTCTTTAGCACTTTGCAGCAATAGACGGCTAAACTTACGCAATTTTTTTATAAAGCTATTGACATCTTCTCCAAGCTTTTTCTGGCCCTGTGTGTAGAGATATTCGCAAGGTGCTTTGAGCATTTCGCTCATTGCTTCTAACATTTCACTGCCATAAGTAGGGTCTAACCTAGACCAGTTCACTTGGGTATAGATAGATTCTAGCGCGGCTCTACGTTCGTAACTGCGGGCTAGTTCTATCACATTGAGTGTAATAGTAGCTTTATTACATAAATATTTATAGAAGCTAAAACCTATTAGGGTGGCTACCCCAATGGTTACAGCGAAAATGAGTTCTATAGAAATTTCATTATAACCAGCCCAAAATAGACTCCAAAAGGGAAGGCTAGGCGGTATGCATTGATCTAAAATCGTCGCTACACCTAGCATGCCTATTGCTACTTTTAAGGATAAAAGGACGATACCTAACCCTATGTTAGTGACAACCAATGCACAAACCATGGGACTAAAATGGCCTAACTTGGCAAATTGTATAGTGGAAAGGAAAAGCAATACAAACAACAGCACAGGCCATACGCCATGGAGTATGGGATTACCTCCTTTTTTATAGGTGTGAAAAGCTGGATAAATTGCTAAGAGGGTTCCAATAGCCATTACGAATATATACCAATATATATAAGGGAAAAAGTATGCTTTTTGCATAAACCATAGGGCTATAAGCATACTGCTAATGAAGTAAATACCCAGTAGTATAAAAGTAGTTGCATTTTTTGGGAAGAGGCTTTCCCAATATTTTTTAGTGGCTAAAGCTTTAAATTGGCGTAAGCATCTTAGCCACCAGCGTTTGGTTTCTTGGTTTTGCAGATCCAACGGGCTGCGGTCTTTAATTCCCACCCGTCCAGTATTGGGCTGCTTTGGGAGGAGATAGTGGCCAAAGATAAGCGTGCAGATGCTAATCACTATGGCAATGGCTAGGTTTACATTGCCCTGGTGGTGTGTATAAGACTGGAAGAACCTTGAATATACTGCAAAGACTCCAGAAGTGGCCATAGTGATCAGTACAACTGCGCTACGGGGCCTAAATCCTAGAATGGCCATTGCCCATGGAATGCTTACAACAGGTATGTAGCTTTCCGTTCCCTTTGCGATAAGTTTATAAATATTGCCTTTGTAGGTTAATGCACTGTATAAGGCTAGTATGCCAATTAGTAAAATCGTTATTCTAACTGCTTTTAATTTTTTGATGGATCCATTTACCCTTGAAAAAATGATAATGGTAATAAATCATGCACAAAAACAACTGATAACAAATGCAAAGCAGAGTCAATCGTAGACATCAGTAGTGAAAGCACCGTAATCATTATAGTCGCCTTTATACCTGGAATCTGCGTTAGGTTAATCAGAAAATGGATCACATCATGTTTGCGTGTCAATGTATGTCCTCCTAGATGCAATGCAATCGCTATACAAAATGCCAATAGACGTATACAAAAAACAGCTACGGCACCCTTAGGAAGCACTTTTTTAGCCTGTTGAATAGATTTGGCCATATAGAGTCTTTGTATATAAAGCGGCGCAAGCGTCACTAATAATACTCGAATCCCATAGAAAATATATACATGTAGGAACTTGGGAGAAAATATATCGGCAGCGTCTACAAATTGTGCGTGTTGTTTTAAACGTGTCCATCCTTCTGCAATGGATGGGTTGGCATAGCGTAATAGCAGGAAAGCAATTAAAGGAAAAGTACACCCAAAACAGAGAAATTGAAAAACATCAGTCATTGCAATCGACCTGGCCCCACCAAATGTTGAATATAGAATAACGACAAATCCAGTAGCAATAGGAATCCAGTAGACAAGACCCTGTGTCATATCTGGAAGTGCAAAATGAACGATTTGTAGGATAACTTTAAGCTGTGCTACCACTAAACCTAACATCACCAGTATTACAGTAGCCGCTGTGATTTTACGTGCCACCGGACCATAAAGCTTACCAATAGACTCTGCTAAGAAAAATCTCCCAAAAACTCAGCCATACGTGCTGTTAATACCCTTGATCCAAAATAGGTCGTTAAGAAAAAGATTAAGGCGGCTATAAGCGCTTTAAAGCCAAGAAAATAGGAGTCAGATATGAAACCTAGCGTACCTATATGCATCGCGCTAGCCACTAAGGAACAAACAATCACGAATGTAGACAACTACTTCCCCAGGACATAATCCCTAAATGTTTTCACCCCTTTAGCATGATAGAGCCCAATGAGGATGTTTAAGGCTAAGAATAGGCCTATAATAACTAAATCAACTTGCATGGGTTACTGGTTTTATAGATGAATTAAGGGCCTAAATTTAATACAAATTATTGTAATTGTACATTACAAGCAGATGGTTTAAAATTATAGGCTCAGGTTCAGTTACACCCTTTCAATTGATGCACCTAAGCTGTTGAGGCGTTGGTCAATAGCTTCATATCCTCGATCGATTTGGTGAATGTTTTCAATAATACTGGTTCCTTCTGCTGCCAGTGCTGCAATTAACAAAGCAATGCCTGCTCTAATATCACTTGAGCTCATATGGATGCCATGTAGCTTATGGCTGTTGCCTAGGCCTACGATATGTACCCTATGCGGATCGCACAATACCAGTCGTGCCCCATTTCAATCAAATGGTCTACAAAAAAAAGCCTGCTTTCAAACATTTTCTGATGTATTAAGATGTGGCCTTGTGCATGTACAGCAGCTACCACTGCAATACTAATTAAATCAGCCGGTATCCCTGGCCAAACCGCATCATAAAGCGTTACGAGATTCCCATCCATTTCTCTTTTAATATGATAGCAGGATTGAGCTGGAATATGCAATGTATCATCCTGTTTTTCTAGCATAATACCCAACTTTTTAAAGCAATACCAAACGGGTGCAAAGAGTTTAATGGGCACATCTGTAATGGTTAGTGCAGATTGGGTGGCTGCCGCTAACCCAATAAAGCTACCAATTTCCAACATATCTGGTAGAATGGTATGCGTGGTGCCTTTTAATGCTGGTACGCCCTCTATGGTTAATAGGTTGGTGCCAATACCGGTAATTCTAGCGCCCATGGCTACCAGCATATGGCAGAGTTGTTGTATATGCGGTTCACAAGCTGCCGGGTAAATAGTCGTTTTGCCTTTGGCCATGCTCGCGGCCATAATCAGATTGGCGGTGCCTGTTACCGATGCTTCTGGCATCAGCACATCGGCTCCCTGCAGTAGGTTGCATTGGGCGATCCAAGTCTCCTGAGCAGCATGGAAAACAATACCCAGCCCCGCGAGCCCTTCAAAATGAGCATGCAGCCCCCTGCGTCCAATCCTATCTCCCCCAGGCTGCGCGATAACTACTTTTTTAAAACGGATGATCAGCGGGGCCAGTAACATAATAGAGCCCCTTACTTTAGTGTATGCTGATCGGAATGCCGCTGTAACCATGGCATCTTTTTCAAGATGGCTGGCACAAAACTGATACTTTCCCTTACCCAATGGGGTAATCTGAACTCCCAAAAGGGCCAGTAGTTGCACCACACTTTGGACATCTGCAATGTCCGGAATATTATGTAGCATTACTACTTCATCAGTCAATAAGGTGGCACACATCACTTGCAGTGCTTCATTTTTTGAACCTTGTGGCCTAATGGTGCCAGATAATTGATGCCCCCCATTGACAATAAATCTACTCATTTCCCCAAATTAGATTTTTTATAATATAGTAAGTTTACCTATTGGTTGGACTACTTTTTAGCAGCATTGGATTTTACGTAATGTTTACTTCTAGGTTTTTGACCATTTGCCCCCTCATCTGGTAGGGTCCGTATGATTTCTACATCAAGCGTCGTGCCATCTGGAAGCATTCGTTTGATATCCTGAATAATTCTTTCATTATTGATATAATCGTTGTTCCATGTGCTACTAAAACGACGCATGAGCTTCCCAACTGCTATAAGCATCTGTTCTTGCTCTTTAAGCGTGGGTAGGGTAGTGGTTTTTTTTACCAGCGATTCTATATGCCGCCCATAATATTTATATCTGATCAGCTGCATAAAGGGCATATGGGCATAATAGTGTTGGCTATTTTCCCTTTTAATAGGCTTGGGATTAGGGCTATCAATATCTAATTTGTAATCTGATAGTATAAAAAGATCATCCCATCGTTTTTGTGGTGATTCTGCATTAGGATTGACCATTTCCATTAGTTTTACAATACCATGGGCTTTTTGTGTGCGAACAGTTTTGTCCTCGATGGTTGCAATTTGCTCCATAAGTTTCTGTATGTTTCTACCATATTCTTTAAGCATTAAAGGCGATCGAGTTGTATTATAGTCGTACATTGTGGGTTATTAGGTTAAATAAATAATAGGTTAAATAGGGCTTCTATGTTGCAGGCAGTATTTCTAGTTTTGCATAGTTTAACAAGAGGGTCTTTTCTCCAAATTTATGAAAAAGAACAACAGCTTTAGGCATGCCTGCAGATTCTACCAGCCGCATAACCTTTCCTATACCAAAATGGAGGTGATGTACCATTTGTCCAACCTGTAAAGCAGCTGGATCAGCTATAGGTGGAGCTAGTGCGGATGTCGTTATTTTTCTAACGGAGCCACTCAGTTTGTGCTTTGGTGTAGGTTTAGCAGTCGCTAGGTGCGATTTAGCTGCTATTTTAGCCGTTGCATCTATCTCTTTTAAAAAACGACTGGGTTGGACATTGGTTAATTTACCAAACCGGTACCTGCTTAAAGCATGCGCTAGGGTTAACTTCAGCTGTGCACGGGTAACCGCTACGTAGAAAAGGCGCCTTTCTTCTTCTAAGTCTGCTTTGCTGCCCAACATCATAGCAGAAGGAAAGAGCTCTTCTTCCATCCCTACCAGATATACGTACTTGAATTCTAACCCCTTAGCAGCATGAATGGTCATTAATGTCACCGCATCTTCATTTGAATCTTCCTTATCTGCGCTGGTAATCAGTGCTATTTCTTGTAGAAAACTGCCTAGGCTTGGCTCATTGTTTTCAGGGTGGTCTACAAATTGTTGGATGCTATTAAGCAGCTCTTGAATATGCTCATAGCGGGTTACACCTTCTACTGTTTTATCTTCATGTAGTTCCTTGAGTAGACCAGATGTTTTAGCCATATAGGCTGCTATCGTGTATGCATTTTCTTTTTCTAGTTTTAGGGCAGCATCATCAATCAATGTGACAAAACGGGAAACAGCTGCTGCAGTAGCTCCACCTAAAAAGTCATTCAGGTTAGAGAGTGTTTCCCAGAGGGATATAGCTTTTTCGGCTGAAATAGAAAATATTTTATCAATAGTAGTGGGTCCAATGCCTCGTCTAGGGAAATTAATAATCCTTCTGAAGGCTTCTCTATCATTGTGGTTTACAACAAAACGCAGATAGGCTAAAAGATCTTTTACCTCTCTGCGTTGGTAAAAAGAGAGCCCACCTATGATGCGGTAAGGAATATTTTTTTTACGCAATGCTTCCTCAAAATTTCGCGATTGATTATTGGTACGGTATAAAATAGCAAAATCGCGATAAGGTAGCCTGCCGTTCAACTTTTCTGCTTGTATCTTATCTACTACCAACCAGCTTTCTTCCATATCTGACATCGTTCTAAGCACCTCAATGGGTTCCCCAAGGGGATTATCGGTCCAAACTTTTTTCTTTAACTGCCCTTCATTGTAGCTAATGATCTGGTTGGCTGTATCCACAATATGCCTTGTAGAACGGTAATTTTGCTCAAGCTTGATCATTTGGTGATTGGGGTAGTCATGGGTAAAATGCAAAATATTGTGAATATCAGCACCTCTAAATGCATAAATACTTTGTGCATCATCCCCACTACGCAAATATTTTGGTGAGAGGCAGCCAGTTTTTTGGCAATACTGTATTGAATGAGATTGGTATCTTGAAACTCATCAATCAATAGATAGTGAAATTGTTGTTGGTACTTTGCACTTAGCATAGGATTATTATACAACAATTTATGGGTCTGTACCAGTAAGTCATCAAAATCCATTGCACCAGCTTGCAAGCAGTGGCCAGTATACCTTAGAAAGATTTCACTGAATCTAGGCATACGCATATAGGCATCCTCTTTTTGGTAGGTTGGGTCTGCAGCGTAAACTTCTGGCGCAATCAATCTATTTTTAGCATGGGAAATACGTCCCAATATAACCCCTGGTTTGTATACTTTATCATCAAGCCCCAGTGCCTTAGTGATTTGTTTGATCAGTGATTTGCTATCTTCTGTATTATAAACACTAAAATGAGCGGGGTAACCCAAGTTATTGGCTTCCTGACGCAGTAGTTTCATAAAGACACTATGAAAGGTTCCCAGCCATATTCCCTTAGCCTCATTGCCCACTATTCCGGTTATCCGGTGGCGCATTTCAGCAGCCGCTTTATTGGTAAAGGTCAAGGCAAGAATCTGACCAGACGCTGCTTTTTTTTCTTTCAAGAGATGGGCTATTCTAGCCGTTAATACCTTAGTTTTGCCTGAACCAGCACCTGCCACGACGATTGATGGGCCTTCAGTATGGATCACCGCCTTCTTTTGCATCTCATTAAGGCCAGTAAGATAGGCTGGCTGCATAGCTGGTTCCATTGTGATGACCATTTTTACTTTTATGTTTGATTATGTTTTTTATGATGCTAAAATCTGCAATAGGATTATCTCTTTTATGAAAAAGTGTAGAGAAGCAATTTAATAAATAGTTCGATAAAGGGCAAGCAAGGATTTCTTGATACCATTCTTATCATGCATATCTTTATATAATCAATCAAAAGTGCTATATTTACCAAGTTAGTCACCCATTAAGCCATTTACTTTATCCACTATCTTTACGGACTTTACGGAAGTTGATTGCATGTACCCTATCATAGGCATTCGCCAGGCCCTTGTTTGTATTTACCGATTTGGTTTGATTTTTTATTGTATCCTAGGTGTGGGGTGTGACAGTGGACCTTCCTCTGATAATCGCAAAAAAACGCCTCAGCCAGATCAGCAAACCCTATTGGATCCTCAAGCCTTAGATGATGCGGAGCCTCCTATAAAAAAAATGAAGCGGGTAGCTAAAGTACCAGAGGATAAGCAAGTGATTGCATTGTTGCATGGACTGCATAGATTGTCCTGGGATTTTAAAAAGATGAAGGAAGTTTTGCAAGAAAAATTTCCACATGCCACTATATTCGCCTTAACATGTGTCGATAAAGATCCTAATAAAAAAGGTTCTTTTTCCCCTTCCCCCACTCTAAAATTTTCGATCAAAGAGCAAGCTAGATTAGCTTATGAAGAGATCAAAAAAACCCTTACTCGCGATAGCCGTGTTATATTAGTAGGCAATAGCCAAGGGGGTTACGGGGTTTTACGCTTGCTAAAAAATATGGGCTCCGCTTAAAAAGAGAATATGTGATTACTATAGATGGGTTGATTACTATAGGTACACCTTGGAACGGAGCGCCAGTAATGGAGCATATCAAAGAGGTTAAGAAGTTTCAGCAACGATTTAAGGAGATCGAAGCTACTTTAAATGCCATAGAAAAAAATTATGATAAGGCTGTAATCAAATATTTTTTTAGATTTAATCCTGGATTTGCAAAAGCATGGCCTAGCTTGTATGAAATAGCAGTCCCATACTTCATGAAAAAAAACTGCCCAGGAGCTGCAGATTTGGAGCCAAAAAGTAAGTTTATTTCTGAGTATGTTGCCTCAAATCTTAAGGAGGTTGATGTGCCTATTACTGCTATTGCAGGTGTTTTAACTGATTTCTCTAAGCTTTTTGACCCATTTCCATCCTCTATCAGTAAACAAGCATTGGATAAGCTCAATGCTACTTATGCAGAACTGATTGGAGGTGATCCAAATTGCAAGCATGATATGTTGCTTCCTGTTGCTACGCAACATGCAGAGGGGTTGGTTACTAAAAACTTTAAACGCATAACAGTAGATGGCGCCTGTCATGGTAATAAAGTAGGTATTACTGTAAAACGTGGGCTTTCTGAACTTAATAATCAGGCAGTGATACAAGAGGTAGTGAAGGCTATAGAAGAAACCTTTTACGAGCAGCAAGAAGAAGAAGTTGTAGATAAAAAGGCAGAAATTGCATCTGCTGCTTAGCTGCGAGTACTTAAGCAGTATATTAAAAAATAGAACCTTGGAAAAGGTAAATAGTAAGGAGGCTATGGTGCAGAAGGAAACTATGGTACAGCAGGATGGGGTTATGCATCATCCTATCTTACGTCAAATAGGGGAGATTGCCGATGCGTTTCAGTTGGAGACCTATGTAGTAGGCGGGTTTGTGCGTGATTTATTTTTAGGACGTACTTCCAAAGATATCGATATTGTTTGTGTAGGGGATGGCATGGTACTTGCAGAGGCTGTAGCCAAATACAAAGAAGTTCCCGTTAGCCTATTTAAAAGTTTTGGTACAGCTATGTTGCAGTGGGATGGGTGGGAGATAGAGTTTGTAAGCGCTAGAAAAGAATCGTATCAACTCCATTCTCGTAATCCAAATGTATCGATTGGTACACTCTCTGATGATCAAATGCGCCGGGACTTTACCATTAATGCAATGGCCATTTCTTTAAATAAAAAAGATTATGGACGGTTATTAGATCCATTTAATGGCCAGAAAGACTTGGCAGATCGGGTGATTAAAACCCCTTGTGATCCAGGTAGAACTTTTTCTGATGATCCATTGCGCATCATGCGTGCCATACGATTGGCTGCTCAGCTGCATTTTAGCATCACACCAGAAACATTGCTGGCCATGACAGCTGCTGGTGACCGATTGGGCATTGTAGCACAGGAACGTATTTCGGAAGAGCTACATAAACTGATGGCTACCGATAGACCTTCTTATGGATTTAAACTTTTGTTTGATACCAACCTGTTGTCCATCGTATTACCAGAATTACAAAAGCTTTCAGGGAAGGAGCAAATTGGGTGCCATTCCCATAAAGACAATTTCCTCCATACACTTGAAGTATTGGATAATTTGGTCAACCATTCTTCTAAGTTATGGCTTCGTTGGGCAGCTATTTTCCATGACATTGCCAAGCCATTGACTAAAAAATTTGATCCGATACATGGTTTTTCCTTTCACGGTCATGAAGACCTGGGTGCTAGGATGCTCCCTAAGCTCTTTAAGAGAATGCGTTTTCCTATCAGCAAGGAAGTCCTTGGATATGTACAAAAATTGGTTCGGTTGCATTTACGTCCTATAGCCTTAGCCAAAGAGGTCACCGATACTGCTATACGCCGTCTTTTATATGAGGCTGGAGATGATTTAGAAGATTTATTTTTGTTATGCAGAGCGGATATTACCTCTAAAAATGAGGTAAAAGTGCAGCAATATTTGGCCAACTTTGATAAAGTTAAAAAGAGGGTATTAGCGGTAGAAACACGTGATAAAATCAGGAATTTTCAACCCGTTATTACCGGTGCAGTGATTATGGAAACATTTGCACTAAAACCATCCGCTCAGGTCGGTCTTATTAAAGAAGCCATTAAAGAGGCTATATTAGAGGGTAAAATTAAGAATGAATACCAAGAAGCATTTAACTATATGTTAATGATTGGCAAACAGTATGCACTGTAGCATACAGATTTCTTTATTTTTTTTAGGCGTTACATAATGCGTAACCATCATAGCCAACCCATTGGCCACCATAGCTATAAAAGCGCCATTCATAGCTGTAGCTGGTTCAATCCATTTATTCCAAGCCAAAATCGTCAATACCCCTGTAGCCATGCCAACCAAAGCAGGACGAGTGCCACCTCTAAAACCCAAAACAGCTAAGATAAAAGGCGCCGTTACGATGGGTATAAAGCAATCAAAGCGCAATTGCACTAAACAAAATAAATCGCTACAATAAAAACTGAGTATGATGGTAATAATACCTATAAAAAGGGCTGTTGCTTTAGCCAGTCGAAGCTGGCGGTCATAAGAAATAGACTTTTTATCCATTATACTGCTTACTATATCATTGCTAAACATAACCGAACAACTATTTAAGTACGCATCAGCTGTAGACATAGCCATAGCCAGTAAACTGATGATAACAAATCCTTGACAGATAGGAGAAATATTGCCCATTATATAATGCCACACTTCTGTAACCAATAGATCTGGTGCAGCTACAAAAGTATATAGGCCCAATAGTATGATAAAAAAAGCTATAAAGAGACTCAGAAAACTAGTAAAAAAGAAAACCATACCAGCTTGAAAGCAATCGGCAGACATATAGACTTTCTGTATAATTGGCGGGTTTATACTCGAGACCATACTGGAGAGGAAGAGTGTAAAAATAGTCAACTGTTTGGGTTCAAATTGAAACAATTGATCAAGCTGAAAATTTTCTTGCGTTCCTAAAAAAGAGCATATTTCAGGTTTGCCAGTTGCCTCAAATATCGAGAAGGCTAGAAAGGGAATAATCAGAAAAAAACAAAGGTATGTGCTACATCTGTAAAGGTAACGATTCGCATACCCCCAATACGGGCATAGCAAAACAGGACTAAGATCACAAAGCCAGTGATGATGTTGGGATGAACCGAATCTAGGCACATACTGATCGATCGGGACATCACATTAACTTGAATGGCAATCGTAGCAATGGTAAAAAAAATATTAGATAACCCATAATAATCCGAGGGTACTTACCATAGACGCGACCTATACTCTCTGACATAGACAGGTTACTCATAAATGGAGTCATACGTAGCGCCAACCAACTGATTATCCAGTAAGGTAAAAAACTATTCAGCAATATGAAAAATATCCAAGAAAGCCCAAAATGATGGATTTGTTCTACGCCAATCATTAGCCTTCCCCCTCCATAGATAAGCGTTAGTAGCGTACCTATCAACGGAGCTGTATGCAATTCTTGGTCCCCTAAGGCATATTCCCGAAATGAAGTTGAAATTCTGGTAAAGCAAATCCCAATACCCACGGTTAATAGCAAAAAGGCGATTACCATCAAGAGGGGCGTGTTAAAAGTGCTCATAGATACAAATCAAATAACTAGATTAGACCTTCTTCAAAACCTATTTGTGATCAGCAGTTTTTAGGAGAAGCGCAGTCGCCAGAATACTAGATGTATTTGAGCAGCATAGACAAGCTTCGACACCAAAATTGCCATTAGAAATAGGTTTTGCAGAAGGTCTATTCTTCCGAGTATATTCCAGTATTTCATATTTTTGGTGCGCCACATCTTGTTTATCTGTTGAAGCACGTAAATAAGCCAAAATTTTAGACATCTTATCTTTTAAACTTAAATTATAGTGTATAACTTGACATTTTGTATTTTTTATATAATATAAAATATAATCAAAATGTTAAATACTTAACGGGCATTATCTAGATGATATCGTTACGCTTACTGGTTGATCTCTTAAACAAGTAGAACAGCTAATAGAACAGCTAAAACAGGTCGATTAAATGCTATAAAAACTATCTACCTTGTAGTGGGCAACACGAGACCTTCTTCAAAACCTATTTGTGATCAGCAGTTTTTAGGAGAAGCGCAGTCGTCAGCATACTAAATGTATTTGAGGAGCATAGACAAGCTTCGACACCAAAATTGCCATTTAGCAATAGGTTTTGCAGAAGGTCTACGATTATATACCTCTAAATAAAAGAAATAGGATATGGAATATAAAAAAAAAGATAAAGGGTTAAGCAATGAGGAGCAACAAGGAATTGCTACTAGAGGTGTACGCATTCCTATTGGAAAATCCAGTACCAAACAGATGATAGAGACTGGCTTTTATGCAGACAAAACTGATTATATTTCTAAACTATTCGAAGATGAGGGAACTTACTACTTCTTTACAAGGCCACGTAGGTTTGGTAAATCTCTACTCCTAGATACCATAGACCAAATAGCAAAAGGAAATAAAAAGTTATTTAAAACATGTGCTATTTATAGAGATAAAAAATATAAGTGGAAAAAATATCCGGTCATTTGGTTGAATTTCTCAAAGTTAAGTGCTAAAACAGGCTCATCACTGGAGGCTAGTTTAGTAAAAAAATTATACGACATTGCCGATGATTATGATATAGATAAATCTAAAATGCAACCTATCATTGGGCCACCAACCGTGAACGACACACTGAGTGACTTGATTAGAGCACTGCAAAAATTAGGTAGTAATTATGCATCTCAACCTATGATCTTAATCGATGAATATGACAGTCCATTAATATCTTGTGAAAAAGATCAGTATGAAGGGATACTTTCTGTTCTTAGTTCGTTTTTTAAAGTTTTAAAAGGCAGTCAGAAGGATTGTAAATTTATTTTTGTAACAGGCGTAACTAAATTTCATTTATCTGGACTTACATCGGGGCGAATTCTGCCAATGACATATCATTGCATGAAGATTATGCAGAGATGTTGGGTTATACAGAAGAGGATATAGATAAACTATTTTTTAAAGATAAACAGATCTATATTAATGAAGTTGTAACCAGTCTAAAAGAAAATTGGGATAAAAAAGAAAGCTATACAGATGAACAATTAAAACAAGAGCTAAAAGGTTATTATAATGGCTATTGTTTCAGTCGCAATAAGCGTGTAAGGCGGATGTATAATCCAGACTCTATATTAAAATTCTTTAGAGATAGATCATTTGGTAACTATTGGTCCAACTCTGGTCATCCTGCTATCTTACTACAACAAATAAAAAACAATATCGATAGATTTACGATCCCTTGGGATCAATCCAGCTTTTCGATCAATCAGCTAGACTTTGAAAGCTTAGCAGGCGCTATTTCCGAAATAGCCTTATTCCCATTAATGTACCAAACAGGTTATCTTACCCTAGATCCTAATGGATTTAAAGAAGACACACGAGCAGATAAAAATCCAATGGACTACTATTTAAAGTTTCCTAATCAGGAAGTTCAATCCTCATTAAAGTTAACATTATCCAGGTTTATAATTCAAAAACAACAAGAAACAGGAATAGCATATAGCACTTCTATTTTAGATGCATTAAGAAATGAAAAGTGGTGTGGCTTTTTAAATCTTATTAAGGGAGCTTGCTTAGCTAAAGCAGGCTACCATTTTCTAGATAAAACAGAAAGGAGTTTTCAGGGTGCTTTATATTCCTTTTTAAACGGTGTTTTTCATACCACGCAAGGCATGCAAGTGAATGCTGAGCTAGCTAGTGGGTCAGGCCGTTTGGATATTGCGCTAGAGGATAAACTACACCAAACTGCTTACATTTTTGAGTTAAAAGTAGGCAAGTCAGTTTCAGAAGCTTTGCAGCAAATCTACGATAAAGATTACAGCATGACCTTCAACACATGCTATAAAAAAGTATGCGTAGGCTTAAAATATGATCCTGTAAGACTTAATATTACAGAAGCAGCTATTGAAGTACATCAATACGATGAACAACATACTTTTCAGGTGATGCCACGTAAAAACTTTGCGGTTAATTCCATTGGCTATTTTCAAGAAACAGAGGATATAGGGGGCCTGTCGGGTCTGTCCAGTTAAGTGTGTAAATATACAACCTGAAAAACATTTACACACTTAAAACTAAAGACCCTCTGACACAGTTAATTGAACATTTCCATCAGGGTATGAATCTATTAGATTTTTTGTCTGATTGATCATTTCTTTTACTTTTGATGGTATCTCTATTTTAATTTTCTCTCCTAGATCTAGTGCTTCGTTTACTGCTTCTGCTATTTTTTTTGCCATTTTTGTTTTTTTGGTTTTTAGATTTGCGCTATTCCATTTGTCTTGTATCTCCTCTATCGCCTCCGTTTCTGTTTCTAAATCCATTATTATATCTTGTATGTGTTTGAGGTTTTGTGCCTTTCCTTCTATAATGTTTACTTCTAGCTTAAGCACACGTTTTAAATCTGATACGTTTATTTTATCGATTACTACTTCTTCTAACGGATTACGTATTAAGGTTACTAAATCTTTTAGTATAGCTACTAATGTCTCTTGTATTTCTAATACTTTGTTTCTAAACAGACGGATCATATTTAATTGCTTATCTTGCGTTTCTTCCAGCTGTTCTACTGGTACCATTTTTAATTGTGTATCATTATTTTAATGGATAATTGTTTTATATTCCTCCAGCTCATAAGGTCTGTTTCATATGGTATGTGTAATTGTCGGATATCGAATAGTAGATCATATATCTTTTCCATAGATTCTATTACTTGATTTAGTAATATTTCTTCAGATAGTACCTCTGCATATTCCTCACATACAGCTGCTTCCAAGCTTTCTAATGCATCTATTACTGCTATGCGTTGATCGCTAAGATTAGTAGCTCTATTGTCTTCTATTCCTAAGCTGATACGCTTTTTCTAACACTAATGATGACTGCAATTTTTTTATCGCTTCCAATGCTAGACTTAATGCTGATTGTATTTTGTTTCCCCAATTTAGGTTTATTTCAATTTTTGTTGCACCATTTAATGTCACTATTTTGATTTGGTTTATTAATTCTATTATATATTTGTAATTCATTTCGAATGTTTTTAGATTTTTATCTATTATCTCTAAGGCTTTTTCCTGCATTTGGACTGTTGCTGCATTTTGAGATGCTATTAATAAGGAGCTATTATTACCCATCTCACTACAAGGTGGATCATAACCTGGCAGCTATTAGCTCATCTGCTAAGCTTGGCTGCTTCTTGAAGTTCATCTATTATCATTACTAATAGGTAATGCATCTAATAGCTCGTCTGTTTCTAAGGATAATGGGCTTTCTGATCGAACATCTATACCACTGTCTAGTGATGCTTGATCTATTTCTGATTCTATGTTTGGCATCTCTTTGGGCAATGGCATAGGTGATGAATTAGTCGTGCTATCTTGAGTAGTGTTATTATCTTGAGTAGCATTATTAGCTTGAGTAACGTTATTTTTTAATGAAATCAAATTTAATGGAACAAAGCAATAGTAACGTCCTTTTTTTATATAGCAATAGATATGCGCATATCTATTTAAATCTATAAGTGGATCGAAGTGGTGCGCATATTGCAATGCATCTTGTTCGATTATGCCAGGGAGTATCAAGCAACCTTTTATACGCATGTATACACATGGCTGACTGGGCCACGGTATATGTTTTTTTATCAAATGTTTTACCAAATGAGCTGGAGGGCGATTATTTTTTACCAAAATAAAACCCAATGCTTCACCGTTTTGAAATTTAGCGCCATCCAAAGCTAAAGAAAAAGTATGCCTATAGCCAGAACCTCCTTTTTGACAAAGCATAAAGGGCGTTATTCCATAGCTGTCCCAATTGGGTATATCCTCATCAATAGGATGCCTGGCATGTAGACGCTTTGATCGATCACGATTTAGGCTAATGTAGCCAATCCTATTACCCATACCCAAAATAGTTACGGTGCCTACACATCGGTTCGCATGATTCGGTAACCCAGAACCTGTACAAGCATCTGCTTTGGACGGAGTGTTATGGTTTAGCTTACATCCCAATCCTATAATGAATAGTAGATAGGTGCGACATACTATAATTAAGAAAACTGCAGATAGAAGCTTTTGAAGCAAGGAATAGCCAGCAATCGTGAAAACTATATTGAGCTTGTTGTTGCCTGGATGGGTTTTATAGCGTGACGTATAAAATTAGAGGTCATATATTCCATTTTAGTAGACCTCCTGCAAACCCCCTATTGCTAAATAGCAATTTTGGTATCGAAGCTTAGACCTTCTGCAATACAGCTGAGTATGCTGGGGACTGTGCTTCTCCTAAAAACTACTCACCATAAATAGGTTTTAAAAGAGGTCTAGTGAGCGTCTGAACTTACAAAAACAAGGTCATCCTTGTTCTTAAATCATACATTGTTTTATTTAAAATTCCAAATTATTACGACTTTGTAACTATAAAATGGTTGATTTTTGAACTTAAAAGTATAGCAAAAAGAGCTGATTGAAAGATGGCTATGGCTTCAAAAGCGAACCTATTAACCTTGTGATTTTAGATGAAGGGATAGGTAGGTCCCTAGTTAGCTAGTGCTGCCTCTACTGCTTCTATTACCTTTGGGGCTAAAGGATCTGTTGCAGAGGAAAACCATGTGATGCATGCACCATTTTTACCTATCAAGTACTTATGAAAATTCCATTTTGGGCGACCCAATAAAGAGACTTGCGCAGCAGCCCATGCATAAAATGGATGAATGGCTTTTCCACGAACCGCTGTTAATTCCGTAATGGGAAAGGTTACGGTGCTACATTTATTTTTTATAGCAGCTGCTATATCGTAAGCCTTGTCAAATTCTTGCTTGCCAAAGCTTTGGGAGGAGACACCAAGCACAGTAAAGCCATCGGCATGGTAACGATCATGTAGTTTTTGTAATGCATCAAACTGGCGGGCAAAGCCACAGCGTGAAGCAGTATTGACCACTAAAACAACTTGCCCATTACAAATATGAAACGGAGTGCCATCTAATAGCGTAAATGAAAAATTGTTTGGGTGGTTGGTCTGCATATTCATAGTTTTATATCGGCCATCTACTGCCTACTTAGACCTTCTGCAAAACCTATTGCTAAATGGCAATTTTGTGGTCTATGCTCCTCAAATACATTTAGTATTCTGCGGTGCTCGACTGCGCTTCTCCTAAAAACTGCTGATCACAAATAGGTTTTGAAGAAGGTCTCTTGATGCAAGTCAAGTTTGCATGAGATGTCCAAAAATTGGGTTAAAAATGTACCCCTAAATCTAAGGCTTTAAATATTAAAAGGCAAATCAATAGATCTAGTATCACTAAGGCCTTTCTAATAAATTCTATGAAGCCTGTTGGGTTTAGTAAAAATGTCGTTTTGACACAGTTCATCATACATTTCCTCCATTTTTAGCAACGGCTCTTCGAGTACTGTTATCTGAGTGACCATTTCCTTTGATTTTGACTCCATCTCTATTTTAAATTCCTTTTCTAGTTTGGAGATGTTGTTTACTACGTTTTCTATTTTTTTTGCTATTTCTGCTTTTTTGGTCTTTAAATCTATGCTATTCAATATTTCTTTTATATCATTTATATCATTTTCTCCCAATTCTAAGTCTGTTATTATATCGTTTAGGCATTTGAGATTTTTTACCTTCCCTTCTATAATATTTGACGCTAAATTAAGCCTAGTTTTTAACTCTAGTAAGTTTTTTTCTCTTTCTCTTATTCTTATTCTTATTCTTATTCTTTCTCTTATTCTTTCTAAAGAACGTATTAAGGTTACTAAATCTTTTTTCTGTATGGATTCTAATGGCTCTTCCATTTCTGATGCTTTTTTTATAAAACTTCGTACTACATTCCGTTGATCAGATACAATCTGCTCTAGCTGTACTATTATTGTTTTCGATTTTTTTAATTGCATATCATCCCCAATGAACAATTGTTTTACATTTTTCCTCATGTTATCTATTTCATCTAGGATATTATCTATTTCATCTATTCTGAATACATTGAATAATCTGCCGTATATCGCTTCTAAATGTTTTATTAATAGGGCTAGTGAGTTTGCTACAGATTTAACCTCTCTATATTCCTCATATACAGCTTTTTCTAAATTTTCTAATGCGTTTATTACTGCTATGCGTTTATTTTTAACGTTAGTAGGTCTACTATATGCTATTCCTAGCTGGTATGCTTTTTCTAGCTTTAATGCTAGCTGCAATGCTTGTATCGCTTTTGATGCTGAACTGCATGCTGATTCTATTTCATTTACTGAGCCTAGCCTTATTGTGTTTTTTACTGGATCATTTGATGCTATTATTTTCATTAAGCTTATTGAGCTTGTTATATTTTTTTGGTTGTTTTTGAATGTTCTTATAAGTTTTAATGTGTCTGGTAAAGTTTTTTGATATCTTTCTTCTTCCTTCATTTTTTGATTTAACATATAAAACCTTGCGTCTGATGGGGTTACTGGTTTCTCAGTTTTTGTATTACTTTTTGGTGATTGCGGCATTTTGCTTGTTGCTACGTTGTCCATTTCTTGTGCTAAGCTATTATTTTCCTTTAAGGGTGGTTCATTGGTTGCTATACTTTTTGCAGTGCATGGAAGAAGAGCGGTTTGTGATGCGCAGTTTTTAGGAGCAGTTCCAGTGTCCTTAGCTCTACCACAAGATTGCCATTTCTCAGTTGAGTTTTGCAAGAGATCTAGTGGAACAAGGCAATAGTGATGCCCCTTTTTATGTAACAGTAAATAGTTGTATAGCTGGTTAAGTCTATCGTTGCATTAAAAACAGCTGCAGACTGCAATATAGGGTTCCCGATTGTGCCAGGTAAAATTGTGCCAGGTAAAATTAAACCATCTTGTATATGTGTATAGGTATCGGGTTCATCGGGCCATGGTATCTCTTTTTTTACCAGGTATTTGTATTTAATCAAATCAACTGGCGAGTTATTGTTTTGCATTAAAATAAAACCCAATTGGTCTCCATTCTGGAATGTAACACCATTCAAATCCAAAGAAAAAGTATGCTGCTTATCGCCAAAGCTTGATCGTTTGTAACGCATAGAGGAGGTTATGCCATAATCTGTCCAATTGGGTATCGCCTCATCAATAGAATCCGTCGCTGCTACATGGTCTGTTAAATTAGCATGGGCATCTATCCGTTTAAAACGAACGCTGCTATGGCCATCATAAGTTATTATATGCAGAATATTTTGAATTGGTTCCTTATCATGCAATAGCCTTACCTTATATAGGATTTGCTTCCATTTGTTTTTTTCATAAAGCAGATCAAGATTTACCATCATGTAGCCTTCCATCGCGTCAACCATGACCAAAGTAGTGATAGTCCCTATACATCGGCTCACACTATTTGGGGAAACTGCAGCATAAGTTGCATTTTGCGGATCGCTATTCTTTGGGTTACACCTGAACCCTACAGTGCATAGGAAACAATTGCCCCATAATAGCATGAAACAGCTACTAGATAGAAGCTTTTGTACTAAAGAATAGATCAGAGTAGTGAAAGTTAGATTGGCCCTATTATTGCCAGAATAGGCTTTATAGGAGTGGGAATGATTGCAGGCCATAATACCCCATTATACTTAACGTAGTATATAAACTTAAAATGAACAAAAGCAATCGTTCGCTTTTTTATTAAAAATTGAAAACTTTTATGTTTTGAATGTTATTTTAACTTGCTTATTATACTAAAAATAATTCACTTAAACAATATGAGTGGGGTATTTATGGTAGGGGTATTGATGCAGGCTGGTGTTAAAAGGGCATTTTTTTGTTTTGGGGTAGCGTGGCCATATGGCTCTATGGATAGAACCGTTAAGCATATAGATGAAAATCTATAGAGAGTGCGTTGAATAGTCCAAATAGTTCATTGTTGAGTGCGACACGGTATTGGGTAGAAAGGGTGGGAATGGTGATTTGGTCTTCATCATCTATAATCGATATTTTTATAAAAGATTTACCTGGATGCTGTTTGATATAAGATTCTAATGCATCAACCAATACTTGGTCAATATGGTGTTGTATCAGCTTTAAATGGACTCCTTTGGCCATTCTTTCCCGCATCTCCTCCAGTAGGTGAATGGCTTGAGGCTTAAAGGTTTGTATTTCTTGGTTCCCGTAGCGTGGGGCTACATGGCCTGTTAAGAAGAGTAATTTGCCGACTTCTAATAGATGTTTGTGTTTTAAGTAATCTTCCCCAAAAAGTGCAAAGTTGAGTGCGCCATGGTAATCGTCTAATGTGAGTAAAGCAAAGGCATTGCCTTTGCCGTTTTGTTTAATTGTAGAGGCGGTGAGTATACCGGCTATGGTTACTGCTTTTCGATTTGCAGTTAATATATTTTGTGTGGTTACATTGCAGAAGCTTGCTATATCTACTTTAAATGGATCTAGTGGGTGACCAGAAATATAAAAACCAACCAGTTCTTTCTCTATACGCAACTGCTCCAATGGCTCATAAGGCGCACAATCAACTGGTTCTGGCTTTTTAATTTGGCTATAGCCACTGGCTGCAAAGAGCGATTGAAGCGCTTCCATCCGCTCTTTTTGCATGCGATTCCGATATTGTATCACTTTTTCTATAAAGCTGCTACCGGATGCTTCATAGACATACTGTCTTCTGTGTACCCCTTTAAAGGTATCAAAAGCACCAGATAAAGCAAGCGATTCCATGGTTTTCTTATTGATGCTTTTGGGCTGAATGGACTCCACGAAATCAAAAATGTCTTTGAAAGTACCTCTTTGCCTTCTTGCCTCTATAATGGCTGTAACGGCAGCCTCGCCAGCTCCTTTAATGGCACCTAGCCCAAACCTGATTTCTTTATGCAGACCGGCACTAAAATTAACTTGACTTTGATTGACATCAGGGCCTAATACAGCGAGCCCTTGCTGGCGGCTTTCTTCCATAAAGAAAGCAATTTTTTCAATATCACCTTGATTATGGGTGAGCACAGCAGCCATATATTCGGTAGGATAATGGGCTTTTAAATAAGCAGTTTGGTAGGCAATCAGGGAATAAGCTGCTGCATGGGAGCGATTGAAACCATACTGCGCAAATTTTTCCATAATCTCAAAAATGGCCAGTGCTTTTTCTTTAGGAATTTGATGCTTTTGGGCTGCTCCTGTTACAAATATGTCACGCTGCTTGGCCATTTCTGTTGCATTTTTTTTACCCATAGCCTTACGGAGCAAATCTGCACCACCCAGGGTATAACCTGCCATGGTTTGTGCGGTTTGTATGATTTGCTCTTGGTAGATCATAATGCCATAGGTAGGCTTTAGAATGGCTTCCAGAAGTGGGTGGGGATATTCAATAGCTTCTTTACCATGTTTACGGGCAATAAAATTAGGAATAAACTGCATCGGGCCTGGTCTATAGAGGGCATTCATCGCAATCAGCTCCTCCATTGTAGTGGGTTGCAGTTTAATCAGCCATTGGCGCATGCCTTCTGACTCAAATTGAAAGGTTCCTTTGGTATTACCCGATTGGTATAGTTTAAAGGTAATAGGGTCATCTAGTGGGATGCAATCTATATCTATAGTGATGGCGCTGTTTTGCTCGATCAATAGCAGCGCATCTTTAATAATACTGAGTGTCTTTAGCCCCAAAAAATCCATTTTCAACATGCCCAGCCCTTCCAGTACCGACCCATCATATTGGGTCACCAGTAGGTCAGAGTTTTTATCTGTTTTTACCGGAATATATTCTGTGATATTATTGGGTGCGATGATGATGCCTGCTGCATGAATACCTGTGTGACGGACCAATCCTTCTAGTCTTTCAGCCAAGTCGAGCACTTTACCCTCTGGGGTGGTTATTTCTTTTTTGATTTCAGCCAGCGCTTTGACCTCCTCAAAAGCCTCTGATAGCGTAATGCCTAGTTTATCTGGTATCAGCTTGGTCATATAGTTGGCCCGTGCCAGCGGAACGCCCAGCACACGTGCTACATCACGTATGGCCGATTTAGCCGCCATGCTACCAAAGGTAATAATTGAGGCTACTTGGTTTCTACCATATTTTTGAATCACATAATCAATGACCTTTTTACGACCCTCATCATCAAAGTCTACATCTATATCGGGCATGGAGACTCGTTCAGGGTTCAAAAAGCGTTCAAAAAGCAGATTATAGCGCAGCGGATCTATTTTGGTAATCCCTATACAAAAAGCCACTAGCGAACCTGCTACAGAGCCCCTTCCTGGCCCTACGATAACATTTAATTGCACAGCAGCTTCAATAAAATCTTGTACAATTAAAAAATAACCGGCAAACCCGGTTTGGGCAATAATAGCCAATTCATAATTGAGCCTACTTTCTACTTCCGCAGCAATGGTTCCATACTTGGCGCGGGCACCAGAAAAAGCCAAATGGGTTAGATAGAGATTGGGGTCTGAAAATCCACTTGGCAATTGAAAAATAGGCAATAGTACATCACGCACCAGGGAGGGCGTTTCTATTTTTGCTACCAACTCCAAGGTATTGGTAATAGCCGTTGGGGCATCTGCAAAAAGCAGCGCCATCTCTTCTGGGACTTTAAAAAGAATTGATCATTGCTAAAACGCATCCGGTTGGGATCATGATAATCCTTTCCAGTTTGTAAACAAAGCAATACATCTTGAGCAATGCTGTCCTCTTGCGTGATGTAATGGACATCGTTGGTAGCAATAACCTTTACATTGTATTTTTTTGCCCAGCCCAGCAATACTGCATTACAAATTTCTTGCTCTTTGATGCCATGTCTTTGCAGTTCTATATAGTAATCTTGGCCAAATAGCTCCAACCATTCTACAAAAAGCTTTTCTGCAGCTGCTTCACCATGGCCAATAATGGCTTTAGGAATCTCTGCACCTAAGCAGCAGGTAGTAGCTATTAAACCCTCTTTGTACTGTTTCAGTAGTGCTTTATCGATGTGCGGCTTGTAATAATAACCTTCTAAAAAACCTAGGGAAGATAATTTGGCAATATTTTGATAGCCTATGGCATTTTTGGCGAGGAGCAACTGGTGGTAACGCGTTTTGTCTTTATGGTTATGCCGATCAGGTGCCATATAGAATTCGCACCCTATAATTGGTTTTACCCCTTCCTTGGCTGCTGCAGCTACGAAATGCGGTACACCGAACATATTGCCATGGTCTGTAATGGCCAATGCATCCATGCCCAACTGTTTAGTAGCTGCTACTAAACGCTGTACCTTAGCAGCACCATCCAACAGGGAATATTCTGTATGGCAATGTAAATGGCAAAAGTTATGCATGGTTCAAGGCGTTTATATGATAATTTTTGATCAAGCAAAAAGCATCATATAGATTCCTTTCTGTAAGAAAAAGGAATGGTTTTAAGCAGCAGTAGGTTATCAAAAAGCGGGTGAAAGACGGGATTCGAACCCGCGACCCTTGGTACCACAAACCAATGCTCTAACCAGCTGAGCTACATTCACCATAAAAACCAGGTTTAGATAGCCATTGGGCTAATCAAACACCCGATTTCCAAATCTAACCAAAAAAAATAAAATTTTCAAAAAATAGGCTTTGATAATGGCATACTAGGCTTCTTGCGAAATGCGCTTATGCTCAGGAATTTGTAGGAGAGACGGCGCGGAAAACCGGAGCGTACTAGATGTACGTGAGGATTTGAGCACCGGATCGATGAGCAAATTACCAGCAGAAGTAGCGTTTCGAAAGAAGCCTTTTATTCTGATGATGCAGAGTCAGCCATAATCAATGTAGCCCCAAAAGCCAACAGTGCTATATAACAAGCAGGCGTTATAGCGCTATGATACCTATGAAAAAGGTAAAAACAGATAGCCGCAGCAGGTTTTCCAAACAAACTGCTCCCTAAAACAGTAGCCAATCCTATGGTCGTATAGGGTGTTGCTGTTTGCTCTTTGGACCAAATGGTTACAAAACAGCTAAAGACCACGCCCAAAAAGATAAGCCAACAACGTACGGCTGTTACATAAAAGATAGAAGCCCCTGGTAGTCCTGCAAAAAGGGGAATAATCGATAAAGCAACCAATCCACTGGCTACTGCCATCAGGTTATTGTGGTCATACTGCTGACCAACTTTAGCGATCCAACCGATTAATAGTATATCTAATACCATAAAAATAGGCAGATATTGCATCATAGTGGAATAGCTAATAGCAGTTACCATAGGTACAAAACTATTCATAAATAGAAAAGGAATGGTATAGATCACATAACCAAACCCGGCCACTATAGCAATGCGCATAATCGGTTGGTAGTCTTTCCAAAGTTGTAAAGCGCCTTTTTGAGGGCTAACCTCTTGTTTCGTTTCTGTTGCGTTGAATAAACCTTTTTCGAAAGCGATTTGTGATCTGCAATTTTTAGGAGCAGCATACTCAACTGTACTTGAGGCGTGTAGACCAGAAAATTGCCATTTAGCAATCGAGTTTTGAAAGAGGGCTAATCTGAGTAAAAGAACATTTAATAGCGTAGCTAGTGCTGCGATTAAAAAAGGCAACCGCCAGTAGGGTAGGGGATCCTTGATCCATGCCAAGCAGCTGCCTACAGCGCCAGCAGATAAAATACCCACCATAGTAGAAACTTCATACCATGCGGCAAGTTTTTTAGCCGGTTGCGTAGCTAAACCCTTCAATAGGTATATTTTGGCAATATTATGTTCTCCTGCTGAACATGATTCTGAGCACATTCTGGCCATCAGTAATAAAATAATGCTCCATAGTGATCCCTCTTTATAGATGGGCAAGCAGCCCATGGCCATTACACCCATCCCTACACCCAAAAGCGTATAGCGCAATGCGGTCGTTTCTTTTTTAGTTTGAGCCATTTTGCTAAAAAAAAGCAGCCCAAAAGGTTTGGCTATAAAGGAGATGATCAATGGACTATAGCCCCATATCAGCTGGACCACTGGTTCTTTTTTTGGAAAAAAAAGCGGTGCAATAATCGGCACCAGATAACCATATAAAGCATTATCAAAATGAATCAGCGCATTGGCGATTACGATCGATAGCTGTGGTTTGGTTAAAAGTTTTCTTTTCATCTATATAAGATTATCCTTTGTACCAGCTAAAATAGTCAACATGCAATGGCATCAACTGCAAGGAAATATAACTTTATTTCAGCTGTGTGTAGAGATTGTTTAGCAAGGGTTATTAGGGTAAATCCCTTAATAAACACCACTAGACCTTCTGGAAAACCTATTTCTAATGGCAATTTTGGTGTCGAAGCTTGTCTATGCTCCTCAAATACATTTAGTATGCTGGCGACTGCACTTCTCCTAAAAACTGCTGATCACAAATAGGTTTTGAAGAAGGTCTAATGTTTAAACTTTACAAATATAGTCAACCTAGTGTAGATCTTATCTATATTTGTTGTAAGGAGCAGGCTTATCATTTTGAAACGCAGTTTTTTTTGCACAGCCTATTTGATAGTAGGTCTGCTTACTATAATAATATTATTGTAAATCAAATAGCAATCATAAATTTAATAGTATGATCAAGAAATTACCGATTGGGGTTGATAACTTTGAAGAGTTGGTACAAGGAGATTATCTTTTTTGCGATAAGACCAATATGATTGCTGAGTTCCTAAGCAAAGGAGATAAAGTTACTTTAATTACCCGTCCTCGTCGTTGGGGAAAGACGCTAAATATCTCTATGTTGCAGTATTTTTTTGCATCAGAAGTCAATGGGGTACCTACAGCCGGTTTGTTTGATGATTTGGTTATTGGCAAGTTAGCAGGTGGTAGGTACATTCGAGAACATCAAGGTAAGCATCCGGTTATTATGATCAGTTTTAAGGATGTGAACGCAGATAATTTTCAAGGGGCTTATAATGCGGTGTATGCATTGATCTTAAAGGTTTATAGTGGATATGCTTATTTGTTGAAAAGCGATAAAATTAATGAAATACAATTAAAACAATTACATACTATCCTGGGTAAGGAAGCTAATCAACAAGAATTAGAATCTTCTCTAGAACTTCTTAGTCAATGCCTTTACCAACACCATGGTCAGAAGGTTTATATTTTTATAGATGAATATGATACGCCACTCAATAAAGCTTATGGTAATGCGGCATACTTGGACGCTATGGTCGCATTTATGCGCAACCTATTTAGTGCTGCATTAAAAGGGAATACTACACTAAAACGAGGTGTTTTAACCGGTATATTACGTGTTTCTAAAGATAGTATGCTTTCTGGGTTGAATAATTTAGAAACCTATACCTTACTAGATGAAGCATATAGTTCCCATTTTGGCTTTAGTGAAACGGAAGTTTCCGCTTTGTTTAAAGCAACAGATTTAAATACTTCTATGGAAGAAGTAAGAAATTGGTACAATGGTTATAAGGTAGGGAACTTGGTAATGTATAATCCATGGTCTATTATTTCTTGTATCAATAGATCAGGTCATTTTGATGTCTATTGGGTAAATACAGGCAATAATAACTTAATCGAACAAAAGGTACTTTCTGCTCATTCTGAGATCAAAGCGCAATTTGAACAATTGATGCGAGGGGAATCCTTAGTTATATCTATCAATAAGCATCTTGCTTTTGATATTTTAGATAAAGATGATACATCTTTTTGGAGTTTTTTATTATTTGCTGGTTATTTAACCTTTGAAACGAGTAATTTAAGCGCCTATACGAATGTATATGACTGTAAAGTTAAGGTTCCTAACTATGAAATATGGCGACTCTATAGTACATTTTTTCAAGCATGGTTCGTTAATCAGTTTGAGAGAAGGAGTCAATATGACTCTTTTTTGAAACATTTGGTAGCTGGTGAGGTTGCTGCTTTTGTAGCACAATTTAGCTACCTTTTACGAAGCAGTGTGAGCTATTTTGATACCAAACAAAGCAAAACATCAGAAGGGTTTTATCATGGTTTTGTATTAGGGATGTTATCAAGTGTGGGTATAACCCACTATATACGCTCCAATCGAGAAAGCGGTTTAGGTCGTTATGATCTGCTATTAATCCCTAAAAAAGAGGGTTCAAAAGCACTGTTATTAGAATTTAAGCAGGCTGGGAAAGAAGAAGAACTGGAAAGTGTAGCTAAACTTGCCTTGGGTCAAATACAGGCCCAGGCCTATCATACGGAGCTATTGCAGTATCCTTATGTTCAGGAGGTGGTGGAATGCGGCATTGCGTTTTCCGGCAAATCGGTTTTATCCGCGTACGCAACTTATGATTTGACTGGTAAACAAGCTGGTGACGTTATGTTAACGAATAAGTATGAGTAAGATAAGGGAAAAAGAAATAGTAATGCTGAACGCATGTTCAAGCCATTTGTATGCAATTTTTTCCAAGGGCGCGTTTTTTCTTCCTTTTAGGAAGGGTTACTAGAAGGGGTATTGTAGCTGTCGGTAAAGAAATTTGGCATTTTTCAGTAAAACAAAGCGTTTCATTGGTTTTGCTGTGCGCCAAATTCACTTATCGAGGATCATAAGCGCCAGAGGTATGCGTAACCATCCATAAAAAGATTTTTGTACCTATATGCTACAATATATAATTTCTGTCCCTCATTGGGGCTATACATTTCTACTCACAATTATTTACAATGGATATTTTTTAGTTTTTTTTCGTAATATAGCATAGTTACAGGTTGAACTACCCATAAAGTTGACAGAAGCGGTTACCGTAGTAACCGTTTCTAAAGATTATGACACTTTTGCTATATTACATCAAGCATTACAACCATACTTGTTAGAAGTAGTACTCGTTGTTAGACGACTTTAAATTAATTTTGTTTCTTATCTTTTGCATCGTTGTTTGCTTATTTCCCTTAGTTGGCTGAGTTGTTCTATCATTAAAAATATTTGTTGAGATAAAAAGATTGTTTGCGTTCGGCGCCTTTTTGTTGTTCATTTGTTTTGTAGCTTTATTTTTGGGGTGATTAGACTTGCATGGTGGACTTACTATAGGAGTATCACTATTTAATTGTTTTGACTGTGTATTAGAAGCATCATGGTTACGATTGTCTCTTGTGTTAAGCTTATTATTATGCTTCTTATTTAAAATAGATGAGTGTTTCTTCTCATTTGTGTTTTCAATTGGTTGATATTGTGGATTGAGTATACCCTTTATCCATTCATCTGAACTAGTTGTTTTTCTACTGCAATTCGATGAATCTTCACCCAGACCAAGTCTACCAGACATCCCAGTACACCCGGTCATTTGGGTAGCCAGCAACAATGCACCCACTGTTGGGGATATTGTTTTTGAAAAGATAAAGCCCTTGCTTATTGATTTATTTTTGTTTACATTCATTTCGTAGTTGATTTTCAATTATGGTTTAGTTTAGTGTAACGTAGGCCCATGCATTAAGGGAAAAAAGCTGCCCTATAAAAGTGGGTACTATCCACTTATTGGTTAAGCCATTACTTGATGCATGGGTTTTACTATATTTATCCCTGCTATTGTAGCATAATCTAAAATGGGCCTAATGTCTGGTGCAATTTTACGAAAACATATTGCCAATTCCAATATATTTTATGTAAATGTTCTGTAAACTTTACTAAAATCAACAGACTTGCAAAAATATGTACCATGCAGCAAGGGATCTATTCCATAAGCCATATGCACCCCGTTCATGATGATGCTTTTTTTATGGAAGCGGCGTTAAAAGAGGCAGCGCGTGCTGCTGAAGTGGGGGAGGTGCCGGTTGGAGCTGTTATAGTAGCCGATCATAAGATTATTGCACGTGCCCATAACCAAGTCGAGCAGCTTAGGGATCCAACTGCTCATGCAGAGCTATTGGCCATAACCGCTGCTGCCAATTATTTTAACAGCAAATATCTTCCTAATTGTACCCTATATGTTACCCTAGAACCCTGTATTATGTGTAGTGGCGCGCTTTACTGGTCGCAAGTAAAGCGGCTTGTTTTTGGCGCTAGTGACCCCAAAAGAGGCTACCAAACCCACGCTAACCTTACCCTCCACCCACGTACGGCAGTTCAACAGGATGTTTTAGCTAAAGAAAGCAACCAATTGCTGATTTGTTTTTTTAAAAAGTTAAGAAACACTATATTGTAGCAGAACAAACTAGTTCTATGTTGATTTTAAAACTTTAGACGCCTATGATTTTTACACTTCCCGCTTTGCCTTATGCCTATAACGGGCTAGTACCCTACATAGATGCCCAAACTATGGAGATCCATCATACCAAACACCACCAAACCTATGTGGATAAACTCAATCAGGCGCTAGCGGGTACAGCAATAGCAACCGCACAAGGAACGGAACCATCGGTCTTGGCCCATCTCTTAAAGGATATAAGCGCTTACCATACTGCTGTGCGCAACAATGCTGGTGGCCACTTTAACCATTCCTTTTTTTGGAATAGCCTCATCCCTAATAGTGTCCAAGCCCCTGGAGCAGCTTTATTGCGTGTATTAGAAAATTCATTTGGCAGCTTTGAAAAATTTAAAGAAACCTTTACAGCAGCAGCTGCTGGACACTTTGGTTCTGGATGGGCCTGGTTATCTGTAGCCAAAAAAGATGGCAGTTTATTTATTTCTACAACTAATAATCAAGATAATCCGCTTATGAATACCACGCCTGTTCAAGAGCAAGGTTTACCTATTTTAGGGCTGGATTTGTGGGAACATGCCTATTACCTTCTTTACCAGAATAAGCGCCCAGCCTATATAGAGGCTTTTTGGAAAATCATTCACTGGGAAGAAGTTGAGCGTAGATACATGAGGGCGGTACAATAAAAACCTCCATAACACCAACCATAAATAAAAGTATAGAGGCAAGCCTACGTAAAGTATTCTTTTTGGTATAAGAAATTATGTAAGGCTTTTTTATAGTGTTTTCCAATGCTTTTTTGTAAATTTGCCTCTTCACTTAAAAAAAATAGCTCTTTAATTTAAGCCAAGATATGAAACAAAGAGAAAAAAAGTTTGTGCAACACAACGCTCCTCAGTCCATTTTTGTATTAGCCATATTAGTCATATTGGGATTGCTTTTTTATTACAGCAAAGAAAAAAATACGATTGCTATCTCTGAGAAGCGTTTTGAAACAATGATGCTCAATCAGGAGGTTAAGTCTGTTACTTTAATCACCAATCAACATCTAGTCGAAGTGGTGCTCAAGGAGGATGCATTAAAAAAAGCGCATTATCAAAAAGAGCTAGCAGCAAGAGCCACCTGGAAGAGTGCCAGCGGGTTGGTCTACACTTTACGCATACCCAATTTTGATATTTTTGATAAAAAGTTTGCAGCAATAGAAGCAAACATAGCACCTGAAGCCAGAATAGGCTACACTTGCGAGGAACGTTCAGAGCCTGCTAGCTTTATCAACTGGTCTTTTTTGCTCACGTTATTTCTGATTTATTGGTTCTTTATTCGTAAGCCAGGTAATGGCATGGCAGGTCCTGGCACGCAGCTTTTCAATATGAATACATTAAAAGCGACCATCTTTGATAAGGATAATCAATTGAAGGTTACCTTTCAAGATGTAGCTGGGATGAAAGAGGCCAAGGAAGAGGTAAAAGAGGTGGTAGACTTTTTAAAGACGCCTGAAAAATTCACCCTGCTTGGCGGAAAGATTCCTAAGGGGGTATTGTTGGTAGGTCCGCCAGGAACAGGCAAGACACTACTGGCCAAAGCAGTAGCTGGGGAAGCAGGTGTGCCTGTTATTTGTCTTTCTGGATCAGACTTTGTAGAAATGTTTGTAGGTATAGGTGCCGCTCGTGTCCGTGACCTCTTTAAAAAAGCAAAAGAAAAGGCGCCTTGTATTATTTTTATTGATGAAATAGACGCAGTGGGTAGAACACGGGGTAAGGCCAATATGCCTGGGGTGAATGATGAACGTGAAAATACTTTGAATTCTCTGTTGGTAGAAATGGATGGCTTTTCAACCAATTCTGGTGTGATTGTGATAGGTGCTACCAATAGATCAGAGGTATTGGACCCTGCACTGTTGCGCCCAGGAAGGTTTGATAGACAGATCACCATAGATAACCCAGATGTAGTGGATAGAGAGGCGATTATACGCTGCCATAGCAAAAAGCTAAAGCTAGAAAAACATATACGCATTAAGCAACTGGCAGAGCAAACACCAGGGTTCTCTGGAGCCGATCTATCTAATATGTGTAATGAAGCAGCTTTAATAGCAGCCAGAAAAAACAGAAAGTTTGTAACCATGACCGACTTTCATGCCGCTATTGATCGCATTATTGGTGGATTAGAGAAGAAAAACAAAATTATTTCTCCAGAAGAGAAAAAAATAGTAGCCTACCACGAAGCAGGCCATGCGATTGCTGGGTGGTTTTTAGAGCATGCACACCCACTAGTGAAGGTAAGTATTATACCACGTGGTATAGCCGCATTGGGTTATGCACAGTATTTGCTTAAAGAGCAATTCATCTATCAAGAAAATCAATTGCTCGATGAGCTAGCCATGGCGTTGGGAGGAAGAGCCGCTGAGGAGCTTATTTTTGGAAAGATTTCTACTGGTGCCTTAAATGATTTGGAGCGTACTACTAAATTGGCTTATAGCATGGTTACCGTCTATGGCATGAACCCTAAAGTAGGCCATCTTTCTTTCCATAACTCTAAGCAAGCAGACTATACGTTTACAAAACCTTACTCAGAAACAACTGCCTATACCATAGATGAAGAAGTAAAAGCCATTATAGATGGCGCGTATGCGCGTGTGAAAGGGTTACTCAAAGAAAAGATCGATAAGCTCACCCTTTTGGCCGAAGCGTTATTGGTAAGAGAAACAATATTTAAATCAGATTTAGAGCGTTTAATAGGCAAACGGTTTGCTAAAGAAACGAAAGAGGTCTCTGTTGAAGATGCCGCTCAAGCGTCACCAAGTGAAGAACAATCCGGTGATATGGAAGAAACGGAGCCTTGTGATGGAGAGCAAGTTTAAGCAATAAAAAGTGGTGAACCCCAAAATAGGTGTGTTAATGGGCGGGTTTACACCCGAGCGACATATATCATTAGAAAGTGGGCGGAATGTTTATAGTAAATTGCTTGCCTCGACTAAATATGCACCCCTTCCACTGTTTCTATCTGGCTCTAGGGAAGCCTATCGTATTTTTACATTACCTGCTGCCCTTTTGCTTAAAGATAATGCAGATGATATCCATGATGTGCTCCTCCATCCAACTAGGTTTAGTAGATCAGAAGCATTATTAACCGCTATTAGAAAAGAAGCGGCCTCCATCACAAAGCATTATGCAAAGGATGTTATTTTTACACCGGAAGAGCTTACCTTTTCTGCCTTAAAAGAAAGAATAGATTTTATTTTTATAGCCTTGCATGGTAGACCTGGGGAAGATGGGACCTTACAAAAGCTATTAGAGGCCCATGATATACCCTATAATGGATCTGGTATAGCCACTACCGCTTTAACCATTGATAAGTATGCAACCAATCAATTTTTAGCCCAAAAAGGATTTCATGTTGCACAGCAGTTTGTGGTCACAAAAAAAGATTGGAGCGCCCATCAGGATAAAGTTATCCATGCTATAGAGGAAGCGTTTACCTATCCTATTATTGCCAAACCAGTTGATGATGGCTGTAGTGCAGGGGTAATGCGGATCACCGATAGCGCCATGTTAGTCGCTTATGCAGCTGCCAGTTTTAGAGATGAATCACTTATTGCTGTTGATCTGATCGAAGCATTAGCCTTGCAAGCAGCAGACTATATTCCTAGGCAAGCACGTTTTCTATTAGAAACACTCATCCAAAAAGATCAAGAAACCCTTGATTGTTTAGAGACCACAACAGGCTTATTGACCCATATAGATCCCAATGGCAAAACCTTATATGAGGTATTTGAGCCTTCAGAAACAGTAGCAGCAGATGCCGTACTTTCATTAGAAGAAAAGTTTTTAGCAGGGGAGGGGCATAATATTACCCCTGCACGCTTTCATAACGATACCAAAGCAGCTGAAGCCATTTGCAAAAGTGTCAAAAAGCAACTGCGCACCATAGCAGCAGTTTTAAATTTACAAGGCTATGCCAGAATAGATGCCTTTGTAAAAATTTATGCCCATCAAAAAGTAGAAGTTTGGGTCATTGAAATCAATGCCCTACCTGCTATGACACCAGCTACCTGTATTTTTCACCAATGCGCTTTAAATGGCTATACGCCATTTGATTTTATAGATGCCATTATTCAATATGGGTGGACCAAAAGAAATTTTGCAGTTGCTGTACCAGCGCTAACCTTAGATAGATGAATAAAGAAAAGTTAAAAAAGCTATTCAAGCACCTCGTTTACATGGCTTGTTTGAGTGTAACGATCTTATATCTCTTTTTCTATATAGTATTACCTTATATTACCCATCAAGGTAAAATTGTTCAAGTACCTGACCTAACAGGCATACATTTAGATGCATTGGACGAAAAGCTGAGCAAAGACCATTTGCATTACGTTATAACCGATAGCAGTGGCTATTCCGCACAGCTGCCTCCCTTTACAGTTTTACAACAATTTCCTGCGGCAGGTGCTTGGGTTAAAGAAAACAGAAAGATCTATTTGACCCTAAATGCAGAAAATCCTCCACTTGTCTCTATGCCCAGCCTTATTGAACGTTCCGTTAGGCACGCGGGGCTACTGCTAAAGAACAAAGGGTTAAAATTAGGTAACATTAAATATGTCCCTGATGTTACAGAACATGCTGTTTTAGAACAGTGGCATAATGGTCATCCTATAGCTGCTGGAAAACCGATTCATAAAGGGTCCATTATTGATTTAGTCGTTAGCGCTGGATTAGGCAACCGAATCATTGAAGTACCAAATCTAATAGATATGGATATAGAGGAGGCTAAACTACTATTATTAGAACAAGGTATGCGAATAGAGGTATCGGATTATGTTAAAAGTAAAAAAACAAGCGTTGGCACGATTATAAGCCAAAAACCCGCACTAGGCAGTAAGGTGCCATTGGGGACGCCTATTCATGTTTCGATTACTAAGGTCTAAGAAACCTTAGCTAGGTATGTTTATCGTTTTTGTCAGTATGAGGATTCAGATTTATTGTTCTACCTTTCTTTTTAAGAAAGCTTAAAAAGTCGCTTACTATAGCATCAGATCCTGAGCAAACTGCAAGGCGCAATAGAACGTGAATATATTGCAAATAAGCTGTGTTATCTGCATAGGCATCCGAGTAAAATGTATCTTCCTCAATGGTATTGAAATGCTTCATAAATAATTTTTTTAGGTAAGCCATCTCTTCACTATAGTTCGGATTATCTTTCTTAATCTCTTTGTTAAAAGATGCTTCAAGTTCGGTTAATCTTTTAGTTAACCTTCCATACTTTTCGGGTTTGTTTTGGAATAGTACATCTACCAGCCCCAAGATCATGTTCAAACAATTTTGTTTGTATGCCCCAGGATTTTCAGGAATTTTCCTTAAACTTGCACGAACTAGGGTGAAACTGTATGGGTCCTTGTTAAATATTTCTCTTTCCTTTCCAATAATTTACTTGCCTTGCTTCCAAGGTTCTAGTGTTTTGTGCGCAGCTAACGCTCCAATCGGACCAACTAAAGGCAGCTTACGATACTGGTCGATACAATTATAGAGATCTAAAATTACTATTTCAGGATTTTTAACATTAAACATCAAACGGCTATACCATAATTGGAATTCTTTCAAGGCTGTTGCGTTAAAAATGTCTTTATCTTTGTATTCATCTTCATTAAAAACGTACGTATAAGGGTATTCCCCCTCTTTACATAATCCTTGACCATTCATATTATAGCACGTAGACCTGCTTAACCCATTACAAGATGTGATGAATGATAATAAAAACAGGATATTGCTTATCATAATCAACCTTTTTTATATTAAGAACATTGGATTGTTTTGTTAATAATAAAATTTTATTACTAAATAAATTAGATAAAGGCAAATAAATAAAGATAATTATTCTTAATAAAGAAGTAAGGGAGCATATATCCTCAATGGAGAGGGATTGAGTGGTTATGGTGGGTAGTGGGGTTAAATGGTATTTATTTGCTTTTTTCTAAAATTTTTTTTAAACCTGCAAATGGTTTTTCTGTATCAAGCAGGTCTTAAATATTATTTTTATCTAAAGTTTAATTTTATTCACAATGAGAAAGTATTTAGTTTTTTTACCACTTATGATATCCTGTAATAGTAATAGGCTAGGTCAGTCTAATATTATGGCGGATGGTCAAAATAATGCCTTGAAAAATCCACTCGATCTTAATCTTAGTAGTAAGGCTGCCGGTGTATTTGCCAGGAAACACCTTGGTCTATCTGAAGATAAGCAGCTTTTTCCTTATATGATTAAAAATGTTGAAGACATTAACGAGTTTTCATGTTGCTCCCCTTCTAGGCCTACTGCAAACGCGTTTTTTATTAAAAAATTGGCTGATTATTTCGTTTTTGATTATAAAGACAATATTGCTTCTATGTTTGATTTACTTATTGAAGCAAAGCCAACACAATTCGTTCAAGGGATATTTAAAGCATTAATAAAGCATAAGGGTATTGACGTTGACAAACTCTATTGGGGTGGTAAAGTTGATCTATTGCTCCGATTAGCAGGGTGCGGTAATAAAGTTCTATTTAAAATATTACTGGAATCAGGTCTACCTGTTTACCTTAATAAAAAATATGATGCTACGCATTCTCGTACTCTGCTTCATTTTCTTATTAATAGAAAGCAAACCTTGTACGAGGAGGATATTGAATATTAAAACTCTAAAGAATCATCGGGATATGCTCGAATCGTTACTGAAACGCGAAGATTTTGACCCTAAGGATGGTCGATATTATGTTACAGAAATACAAAAACTTAATCCAGATCCAAATGTAATCAGGATGTTTAAGGAGCACCCAAAGATTGATTTGCAACACTTGTTTTGTTCAATCATATGTTTCAGTGGAGACGATGAAAAGAAAAAAATTTTTGAACCAATACTGAAAGACATAGTGATTGATGAACGTTTTAATCCAAAAATGCCAATTTTCGAGGACGAAGAAGCTTTTGACTTTGACTTACCTGGCGTACCTCCCTTACTTGACTTAGATAATAAAAAAGATTTCCTAGATAAGCTAGATAAGCGAATAGAACATAGCATAAGAGATAGTATAAAAGATAATAAAGAAATATCCTAGATAAGCTAAAAAAATTCAAGAATCTCTTCAGTAGCGACAACAAGGAGCTTTGTGGTAAAATGCATTTACACCTGAGTTCGGGATTAGGTTTTTTAGCCTGATAATCAATTATAAAAAATTTAATAAAATTTATTATTAGACATAATTCTATAAAACAGATTATATGTAAATTATTTTGATTATCAGGTTATTATAATATAATTAGCAGATAAAAGTAGCTAAACTAGCTTGCCTTTTAGTAAAAATATTAGTTAAACAACCTGTTTTTAGTAGCTGTAAATCAGATAAATAAATCTTGAACTCAGGTATTTACCATTGGCTAAATTGGTAATGGTGGGTCTTGAGCCATTGTTTTATCGAAATGACTCTAATCGTAATTTGATATTCAATTAAATTAAGATATTAAGGGGTATTGTAGCCTCCGATAAATAAATTTGGCGTATCTATTCACCACTGTGGTTTTTAGGCGATTATGTTTTGCAACTGTTTAAAAGGGTTTAAGTTTTGTTGTTTGCAAGTTAGGTATAAAGAGATGATACGTTCTAAGCATCTATTACCTCGTTCCGATTGCGTGAAGGTATCTATTCACCGCAGTGGTTTTTAAGAGACTATATTCTTCAACTGTTGGAAAGGATTTAGCTTTTGTTGCCTCTAAGTTAGGTATAAAGAGATGAGTCGTTCTAAGAACCTATTCCCTCTTTCCGATTGCGTAAAATATGAGTTTTTACGATAGAGCACATAATGCCTGATTTGCCTTTCGGCCAGGTTATTGGTGAGTGGAATGTTTACTGGATTTTTGTAAAATTTCCATAACATATCTGCTCGCATTATATCTCTAGCCATACGACTAACCTGGAGTGCACCTGATATCCTAGCAATAGCTTTTAGGCCATACCAGACCCGCTTACGCACTGTTGGAATGCGTCTTAAAAAGGTAAACAGCGATATAGTATCCTTATTAAAGCTTATCTTTGTAGAAGCTATATGGCCATGATAAAACCCATAGATCAAGGTATCTGTTCAAGTCAATGGCTAATAAGGCGTTTATATCACATTCTTTATTGATCACCAGGATGATGATGCCTACCACTTTTTGCTTGATCAAAAAGTGGACAAAAAAATCAAGCCCTGTGCAAAAAGTTGCTAAAAGCAGCGGTTAGAGCTGGAAAAACAGAACTCGCCCGCTACCGCGGGCTTCAAACAAGCTGTTTTTCTATTCAGCTCTAACCGCTGCTTTCTAAACGTAACTTTTTACAATGGGCGTTTTTCTTTTTTTGGAGTATAACATTGCCAGATGGCTGAATGGATACTAGATCAAGTGGTCTTTTTACCTTTAGGTGCATGTTACGCGCCTATTGGTATCGTTTCTCAATACATAGGGTGAAACTAAACTATAATTGAAGCCAATTACATTATATGATTATAAACAAAAATAAACCAATCCGCAAGAGTTTGATCTTTTTAAAAAAGAGATTTCCAGTAGCATTGACTTTATCTAATGGTTTGTTTATCCATTTGCTTGGGTGTAATGCACACCAGGTTAGTAATAAGTTTACAAAAAGTGAACCTCTTACTTGTTACCAAGAAAACAATCATGGTAATTCTTTTAATAAACTTGGTATAGAACTATTACAACAATCTGTAACCACCAAGCTATATAATGTCTACGAGCTTCTTTATGAAAAAATATATGGAGATGATGCAGCAGTCCTAGATGTAATTAAAGAAATTAAAGAACCAAAACAATTAATAAATGGTATAAAAAAGCTAAAAAAACAGTGGAAGTTCCGAATACTCGAAAAAGAAGAAGATTTATTAAAAATTTTGCTTAAAAAGTTTTGTGACGTTGTAAATCAGATGAATTCAGTAAATGACAATACTGATTCTGTAATAAGAGAGCTAGATCTGCTCAGAAAGGGTTTTTATGAAGCATACTACGGGGTTGATATAGTAAGTTCAAATGCATATCGGCCAAGCGGTAACCTTCAGTCTAATCTTTAGAAACTTTATAAGCTTGTAAAGACTGGCTGTCATTTGCAAAAAAAACAAGGAATCGGCAATCAAAGAAATTAACATTTTGTACAAAGTATTTAAGATTTTTTATAAAGTAGTTGAGAAACTTACAATAGACTGTCAGAAAGTAAATAAAAAAACAAAGAAAAAAACAGAGGAAAATGAAGTACATCAGAAACCTACAATAGACTATCAGAAAACAAATAAAATTTTGTACAAAGCTTACGAAATTCTTTGCAGAGAAATTTGCAAATGTGATGCACAAGCGTTGGATATGGATACGAAACCGCAGGAGTTACTAAGTGGTATAAAAAATCTAATACAAATACGTCTTGACAAGTTAGATGAACCACCAAAAGAGATTGATGATTTTCTACGGAATAGCTCTATCATGCTTGATCCGCGAACAGTAAAATAGTGAGTCTTATAATGATTGGCTGCGCAGTACTGAGTCTGTGTGTAACGTCTTGAGGACTGATGGGTCTACAGAACCAAAATCTGATAAAAAGGAGAATCCGCTTAAAAGAAAAAAGAGCGGGTTTGAACTGCCTTGGAACAAAAGACGTAATTTCGATGAAACTGCCTTTTAGTAAAACTACCTAAAAGCGAGCCAAACGCGCCCTTGGAAAAAGTTACGATCAGAAAGTCCAGCTTACAGATGAATAGAAAAACAGATTCCTTTGAAGCCGCGCTTCGCGCGGCGACTTCTGTTTTTCCATCTGTAAGCTGGACTTTCAGGGACTTTTTCCATCAGCGCTTGATTTTATCCTTACTTTTTGATCAAGCAAAAAGTAAGGATAAAAATTCCATCTGTAATGTGCACTTTCAGAAACTTTTTCCATTAGCACTTGATTTTTTGCTTACTTTTTTATAGGGAAAAAGTAAGAGAAAAATTCCTTTCATCTAAAACAGAACTTAGTACCTACAGCTGTTTCTTCTATATCAACTGCTGATGCATCCTCTACTTGGTCCTTTACCAAGGATTGGTAAAGCAAATCAGCAATCGTAGCCATACCTTCTATTTGTTCTGGAAAGGGGGCCATAACATAGAGTTGGCTTTCTGCTCTTGTAAACGCTACGTAGAGCAGGTTGAGGTTATCTAGATAGATTTGCATCTGTTCTAGGTAATAGTCTTTCGCATAATTGGTTTCTTTTAAATCTGCACCATAGCCGATGGGCCATATAGGAAAGTAAGGAAGTTGTGGATGGTTGGTGCTCCATAGTATAGGTCCATGTTGTGGTGGGTGGTCCAAACCCCAATTACAAAAAGGCATAATCACTACTTTAAACGCCAACCCTTTCGACTGATGGATCGTCATGGCCTTGATACTATTTTCATCCTGGCTGGCAGGTAGTTTTATAGTTCGGCCTTTTTTTTCCCACCAGGCTAAAAATGCTTCTATAGAAGGAGATGTTGTAAGAAAAAAATTTAAAACAATGCTCTGAAAAAAAGCCAATACATCACCAAAGTCATGAGGCGCTGTAAATAGGTGGTTGATCAATATCTGCACACAGCTATAAATGGATATTTTCTTTAAAAAGTCTTTTTGTGCCCAAAATGATGGAGGCAATAACTTTTCCATATCGCCATTTGCTGCTATATAGCATTGATCATGGTGGTCCAATGGATTACCCATACAACTAGAATAGGCCGCTATCCAGGCAACGTTATTGATTAAATCATCTTCATTTTGCAGGTAATACAATGCATGTATCAATACTTTTATGGCGATATGGTTCCATAAGGCATGGGCATGGGCATGATCCGATCGTATCTTATAGGAGCCAGTGATGTCGTTGAGCAGGCGGGTGAGCAAAGCTGCTTCACCATTATTCCGAACCAATACAACGATATCCTTTGCAGGAATACCCTCTTTTTGCAACCTTTCTATCAAGGCTATAAATGCTTGCTGCGCATCTGCAGCAATAGCATTATTTTCTATTTGGCTAGACCGAAGCAAAAAAAGCTCTACATAGCCTCCTTTTTTAGGGTTTGTTTCTTGTGCAACGTCATCATAAGCCCGTCGGATTTGGGCTAGTTCATAGGATAATAGATCAATAGAAGGTAAGATGGATGCTAAATGGTCCACCAATTGTCCTGCTGCCCTTTTAAAGAAATGATTGTTAAACAATACAATCGCCTCACAGCTGCGCCTATTTGTAGTTAAACCATAAATGGTACTTTCCTTAAATTCTGCCTCTACTTCATGATTCAAGAGTTTCCAATTGCTGCCACGCCAACGGTAAATAGATTGTTTGACATCTCCTACTAATAAACTAGCATATCCTTGTTCCAGACTATTGCGCAATAATGGCTTGATATTCATCCATTGACAAAGAGAAAGATCTTGAAATTCATCTATAAGAAAATGATGAAATTGATTGCCTATTTTTTTATATAAAAAAGGAATATCGTTTGCCTGAATCGTTTGGTAAAGCAGGGCAGCAATATCTGACATAAACAAAAGATTGTTCTTAGATCTATACCGATCTAACCCTATAAGCAATGCACCTATCATACCAAAGGCATAGGTAAATCGAGCACCTACTACTGCGGTTCTATGGGCTAAGCCCTCTTCTTCATATAAGTTGATCGCCTCCATCAGTAAAGGATGGAGTAAAGCTTCTACTACGCTTGCAATATGTGCGCTTTGGTTGGTTTTTAGCTTATGGTACCAGCTGGTTAAGTCATTACTGCCTATAACCGCTCGTTTGGTTGGCTTGAATGCTGTTTTGCTGGCTAATTTTAAAAAATAGCCGATTACACCTTTCCTGCCATAGGTAAAATCTTCTGGTGTAAGTCCCTTTTGCTTGAGTATATCCAGCGCATTTTGACCTATTGCTTGCATCCTTTGTTCAAAGGATTGCAAACATGCTTGTGTAGCTGGTACAAAATTAGGCCATCTTTCTTCTTCCTGAAAAGCCTTTAACAATGCTTTTTCATGGAGCTTAAAGGATTCATTAAAAAGTGAGGTGCCCAATTCCTGAATGTTGCTTTTGATATTCCAGCTTTTACCAGTTAGTAGTTTGGCAAGTGCAAAGTCCACCATCCATTGTTGGAGTAATAGACCTTTTTCGAAAGCTATTTCTGGTGAGGAATTTTTAGGAGAAGCGCAGTCGCTAGCATACTCAGATGTATCTGAGGAGCGTAAACCAGCCTCAAAATTACCATTAGAAATAGCGTTTCGAAAGAGGTCTGATGTGTCTAAGGTAAACAGTTCCTCTATCGTTTCTTTTAAAGCCAGTAGCTCATCCATTTCAATAGAAAAATGGTGGGGTAATCCAAGTGATTTGGCAAAAGATTGAATGAGCTTATAGAAGAAACTATCGATTGTGGTAACTGCAAAGTCACCATATTGATAGATCATCATCGATAATACCTCTTTGCTGCGCAGCTGTAGTTGCCCTGTTTGGCATAGCGTTTCCCCCGTTTCTGCTCCAATAGATAGCCGATATAAGTAGGCTAGAATCCGCTCTTTCATCTCCTGCGTTGCACGATTGGTAAAGGTTACTGCTAGAATATGTTTAAAAGCATCTGGATAACGTAGCGCCCATTCAATATAACGGGTTACCAATATATGGGTTTTACCAGAACCTGCAGAAGCACGGTAGATAAGCAATTTGGCCATAACATCAGATGGGTTTTTATCCTACTTTTTTAGCTGTAGACCTTCTTCAAAACCTATTTGTGATCAGCAGTTTTTAGGAGAAACGCAGTCGCCAGAATACTAAATGTATTTGAGGAGCATAGACCACAAAATTGCCATTTAGCAATAGGTTTTGCAGAAGGTCTTTTGCTATTGGAATCGTTTAGGGCAACCAATAGTAACAGTATAGACTAATTTACATGCAAAGCTATACTCTAATAATCGATTTTTAAAATCGTAATAGGGTCTATAAACAGCTTGTATCGTTATACCTGGGCGGGGCATCCAATTTTTATATATCGACAAAAATAAAAGACTTCTTATCGCTTCATAGTGGACTACTTTATGATCCGCTATACGAATAGACTGGTAAAGCGGATGGCCTATATTTTCGGAAGAAAAATTATGCCCATACCAATAGCTTAGAGATACGCCCAGAAAGGCCATCTGCCAATCCAAAATATGGAGCTGCGCCCATCCCTTTTTAAAAGGACGTTCTATCTCTTTTACATAGCTATTGAATAATAGATAGCTACTTCCATGAATCGGAAAACTACCAGGAAAGCATAAGGAAAGGCCACTTGCACCAGACCATAAGCTATAGTCTTTGACCGATATACCCTGCCCACCTAGGTGATAAATAGCCAGTTGAAAAGGTATGGTATACTTTATCCTATTGTTTGAATCGTAGTATGCTCCATCCAAATGGAATGTAAAGGTTTCTGGTTGGTTCTCTTTTTTGGATAGCAAGGTAAGCCAATTCAGCCAACCAGATAGATAGCTTTTATCGTTTGCTAGCTTAAAATACAAACCCTCTATAAAAGGCTTACGCGACAGGTAGAGTGGTTCTAGTAATGCATGGTCCTGCAAGCTAAAGATACCTATTATAAAACTACTTTTTTGAGCGCTATAATAGATCGATAGTGCAGGCTTTATGCCGTCCCATGGCTTCCTGTGGCCAAAATGTTTTTCCCAAATCAACCCCAAGTTAAGCCCCATATCTTTGGCTATTAAGAGCGTTAAGCTGGGCAAAAAATGAAATCCAAAAATGGTTTCTCCTTCCAGGATTTTATTGAAATACTCTGTATTGTCTATAAAACTTTCTCCACGTATCTTGCATAACAGCTTCGCAGATAAACTGCTCGGCAGCATAGACGGCGGGCTATCATCACTACAGGCAAGAAGCGGGAAAAAGCAAAAGAATAGCAATAAACCTAAATAATGGAATAAGTGCATAAAGAAGAATGGTATATGCTACTTTTTTCTTGATTAAAAGAAAGAAAATCAAGCAAAAAACTGTTCAAAGCACCCCTTACAGCTGGCGCAACGCACTTATTTGCTAAATGGCTTCAAATATACTGTTTTTGCATCTGTAAGGAGCAGTTCCTGATCCCCATTTTTCATACGCGCTATTTTTTTTATAACATTGTCAAACAGGTGTATCGCACCATTTTGGTTTAATCATCCACGCGATAATAGGCTTTTGTAGACTGCAAAATAACCCTCATTATATTGCTCATCGTTTTGCACCCAAGGCAGCTCTTTTTCCTTAAATAAATCTTCAAATTCAACTGCATCAAGTGGCTCTCCACGCAATACCAGATCAGAATAGTGCACCGCAAGTTGAATGATGTCCCGAAAACCACCAGGGGTCAACCATGGTGCATCTTCTTGCCCAATCCCTACCTTTGCTAGTTTTTCCGCCAGACAAGGAAAATGGTGCGAAAAAGTATTGTTGTAGACAGTAAAAATAAGCTTGGCCTTTGTAAAAAGTGGATGGTCGTGGTAGAGCTTCCTCCAAAAGATAGGTATAAGCGCCGTTATCCAATCATGACAATGTACAATGTCTGCCTCCCATTCCAATTTTTTGAGCGTCTCTATTACACCTGTGCAGAAAAAAATCATACGCAAGTCATTATCCTCAAAAAAATTATTATTTTGATCCTCAAAAACCGCTCTTCTGCTTCCAAACAAGTCATTGTTATCTACAAAGTAAACTTGTAACCGTGTACTCGGTATCGTGCTTACCTTGACAGAAATCGAATGATCTACATCATCTATCGAAACAATAGACCCTGACAGACGTAGCACCTCATGTAGCCTATTCATACGGTCATTAATCGTACCAAATTTAGGCACCAGAATCCGTACGTCAATCTCCTTGCTTTGCATGGCTTCAGGCAGCTTGCGTACACAATTTGATACAAGAGAGGTCTCCAAAAAAGGAGATATTTCACTCGCAACATATAGTATCCTTTGTAAAGACATCATGGAAGATACTTTTGAATGGTTGTATTAAAACAGGCATCTTAGCAAACAGACTTTAAATTTAATTATTTTTTTTGTTCTTTACAAGAACGCATAGGCAATATTTTTTTATAAAATATAAATTAAATTGGTGCAAAATGGATCAGCATTACAGAAAAACTGAGCCTAAAATAAGCGTATATGTACAAAAGTATTTTGATTTTACTTTTTGCTGGATTAAAAAGTAATTAAAAATCAAGCGCTGATAAAAAAAGTTGCGGAAAGTGCTATCTGCTAATCGTAATGCACTTCAAGAAACTTTTTTCTTGTTTTGAATGGATCATCTGTCTTGCTTCCATAATTGTTTTTAACGATATTCAATTAGCATAAATATATCAAATCAATAAAAAACAGTATGTATTACATAGGTTAACTTAAGTAAAAAAATATCAGCAGACCTTCTGTAAAACCTATTGCTAAATGGCAATTTTGGTGTCGAAGCTTGTCTATGCTCCTCAAATACATTTAGTATTCTGGCGACTGCGCTTCTCCTAAAAACTGCTGATCACAAATAGGTTTTGAAGAAGGTCTAGTCGCTGTTGCAACATATAGCATATTAAAAAATAAGATAATTCATTTTAAGCGGTATGCACATCTTGTACCTATTTTTTTATTAAAAAAGGTAATATAACCATTCCTTTTATTTTGTTAGGAAACCGTAAACTCATTACAATGCCTAAAGAAATCAACGCTTTGCCCCGAACCCTTTTTACTTTTATCCTTTATTTTGTAAAGCGGCAGTCAGTCGATTTTGGTTTTATGTTTTTTACCATAATATTTTGGCCGTTGAATGAATCGTTATCGCCTTACTTTGTTAAGATACTCATCAATAGGCTGGTAGACCTTACACCGGGTATAGATGCCCCCTTTCGTTTGCTAGCCTTGCCTTTAATCGGTTTGTTAACATCTTGGCTGCTTATGGAAATTTCGATTAGGTTGTATGGGATGCTATCTATTTATGTTTGGCCTAGATTTCGAAAAGATATTCGAGAAAGCATCCTTTCCTATACACAACATCAATCCCATAGTTACTTTTCTGAACATTTTACAGGTGGACTGGCCAATAAAATTGCAGAATTGCCCCGTGCGTGTGAACACATTTTAGATATTTTAATTGGTAATTTTTTCTGTACCATGCTTACCTTTTCTATTTCACTGGGGGTAGTCTTTCAGGTAAGTGTTGTTTTTGGTCTAATCTTATTTTTTTTTGTAGCCTTTTTTGTTGGGCTGACCATTTTAAATATTGGCAATATAAACCACACTGCTAAAATCCATGCAGAGGCTATCTCTGAATTAGATGGCCAGATCGTGGATAGTCTTAGTTGTATGTTGGCCGTACGTTTATTTGCACGCGCCTCCTACGAACTAAAGTATCTGAATAGGTACCAGACTGATGAAATACAAAAGGCACAAAAGGCCTCTTGGGCTATTGAAAAAGCTAGCTTTTTTAAAGGCCTGCTTACTTTTGTCTTTCTGATTATTACATTTTTAACATTGGTTTATGCATGGAATAACAATTGGATTACCATAGGGGATTGCTCGCTGGTGACCATGACCTTTTTTAACCTAATGGGATTGATCTGGCATAGTTCTTTTCATATCACTCAGATTGCCAAAGAAGTGGGTGTTTCTAAAGCTGCCCTTTCCCTTTTAAGTGTGCCACACGAGATTAAGAATCACCCTAATGCCACCCCTTTACTGGTTCGGGGAGGCGCTATTTGTTTGGATAGCGCTACCTTTTATTATAAGCCGAAAGCGCATCTATTTAGCCAAATTTCTGTTCAGATTAAAGCAGGACAAAAGGTTGGTTTGGTGGGGTACTCTGGTTCAGGAAAAACTACCTTTGTCCATTTAATATTGCGTTTGTATGACCTGAACAGTGGAAGCATATTAATCGACAACCAGGATATTTCAAAGGTAACCCAAGCATCTTTGCATGCGCAAATTGCCATGATTCCGCAGGATCCCATGCTGTTTCACCGTACGATTTTTGAAAATATTCAATATGGTCGTTTAGATGCAACAGCAGCAGAAGTAGTCGAAGCAGCAAGATTGGCCCATTGTATGGGCTTTATAGATCATTTAGAAAAAGGATTTCAAACGATGGTTGGAGAACGTGGCATCAAGCTCTCAGGAGGGCAGCGGCAACGTATTGCCATTGCACGTGCCATTTTAAAGAATGCACCCATTCTAATTATGGATGAAGCTACTTCTGCGTTAGATTCCATTACAGAAAAATTTATTCAAAATAATTTAAAAAGAGTGATGCAGCATGCAACTACCTTGGTTATTGCGCACCGTTTGTCTACCTTAAATTATATGGATCGGATTTTAGTTTTTGACAAAGGAGCAATTATTGAAGATGGAACGGTATCCAACCTTTTAGCTAAAAAAGGCCATTTTTCAAAACTCTGGGAGCGGCAAGCCGGTGGATTTCTTCCGGAATAGTTTGTGGGATATCTGCTAATATAACGAAACGATTTAAACCATAGACCTTCTGCAAAACCTATTGCTAAATGGCAATTTTGTGGTCTATGCTCCTCAAATACATTTAGTATTCTGGCGACTGCGCTTCTCCTAAAAACTGCTGATCACAAATAGGTTTTGAAGAAGGTCTCATATAGTTTGTAGTAATAATTTTTTTTCTTTAATTTTTATCCTAACCAGCCTTTACATTCATGTTCTATATCAAGCACCTATTGCATAGTATTGTTTGCTCTATGTTCGCATTGCATCTTTATGCTATGCCGAATCATGCAGTAATTCCCCATACACAGCAGCAACATCAAAAAATAGTTGCATTATTGGAAATGGGTAAAGTCATAAAGAAGGAACCTATGGGAGCGGTATTGGATTGTCAAGGCAAGAAAAAAGATTTTTCTAGTGCAGTCCTTTTGGTGACACTAGATAATGGTTTAAAAGCTGTTTTTAAGCCTGTTTGGGGTGCTTGTGCAGAGGTAGCAGCCTATCAAGCTGCGCTTACATTGGGTTTCCCATATATTCCCCCTACTATTATGCGTACCATTGGCTATGCAAAAGGTGCTTTACAACTTTTTATAGAAACTCCCATAGATCCATTGGCACCAGGCGCCTATAGCCAGGCCATAAAAGAAGTTGCTCCTGAAGATTTGGCCAATCTTGGAATCTTTTACTTTGTCTTTGGGCACTGTGATGTTTGTCCTGGTAATCTATTGATTACCAAATATCAAGGAAAAACTTCGCTTATAGCCATTAACAACGAATCCATTAGGTATATGCAACATGCACAATATGGCGCACTTCCCTTTACACGAAGGGCACGTAGTAACCGGCTACATACCAATGATTGGGATAAGCCTTTTCCTTTTAACCAAGCTGTAGAGATCAAAGATAACCCATCGAAAGCATTAAAGGACAAGTTTGGATCCCTCTTTTCAGAACAGTTCTATAGCAGCATAAAAAAATGGAAACGATTGCGTTATGTGGTTTACCACAATGCAATCTGGCTCCAAGATGGCCGTTATACAGCTTGGCCATGTGCAAAAGACTGTCCTAAAGAAACAAAAGAGGCATTGGAAAAATTGAATTTAAACCAGTTAGAAGAGATTTTTTCCGTTGCAATTGAAGAAAAAGAGGTAGACTTTGTAACAAATGCTTACTTGAATGCTATTTTGGAACGTCGTGATCAAGTTTTAAATTATTATGCGAATCATACCTAAAATACTATGATATTTAAAATTAAAAGTAGGTTAGTGGTTGCTTTATGCTATCTTTTTATACTGGCATTGGTGCTTTGGTTTGGGTTTAATAAGAAGCAGTCGATTCCAACACGTGGGGCACAAATAGAGCAGATACTAGCGAAAATGGAGGCAAGGAAACCTGAAGCCCAGCATAACCCAACAGTGCCACAAGAGGGTACTTGCAGCATATGTTTTGAAAAGGCTACACATTGGTTACCATGTGGCCACTACTTTCATGTAAACTGTATAGCGAAATGGTTAAATACTGCTATGTCTTGCCCCAATTGTAGACGTCATCCGCTTGAATAGATATAGTGACCCTTCGGCATGTAAATCTCTAAAAAAATGAAGCTATTAAATGATAGGAAACCATTTGTTGTACTTTTTGTCTGGTTTCTTGGTATGCTTTTTAGCAATAGCAATTGCCCCGGTAACTCCGATAAAAAAAAGGAGACGACTGCTTCTAAAAAAAAGGAGACGACTGCTTCTAAAAAAAAGGAGACGACTGCTTCTACAGCAGTGCCTAACAATAATACTAGCAAGCAGGTTATCAATGAGCATAGTAGTATAGGTGGTTCTAGTAGTAGCGGTAGCAATGGTAGTGGTGGTGAAATAGGCAATAGCGGTGGTGGTAGTGATAGTGGTAGTGGTAGTGGTGCAGCAGGGGGTGGTAGTGGTGGTGGAATAGGCAGTAGTGGTGATGGTAGCAGCGGTGGCATAGGCAGTAGTGGTAGTGATCTAGCTGGCGCCAGTAGTAGTAATAATAGCATTGAAAATATTTCTAGAAATAATACGCTAAGAAACCGTATTCTAAAAATTCTAAAAGAAAGTGATTTTTATAAAAAAGATGAAAAAGAGGCAATGAAAAATTACATTGACAGTATTACTGATGAGGTATTGATTGAAATTCAGGACAACTTGCAACAAGCTAAAAAAAGCAATAATGATAGTAATGTTACAGACAACGAAGTTTTACATGCTATTTGGGAATTGATACCGAAAAATACTAATGATGCAGTAGTGAGTCAATCAACTGGAAATTCTGATGCAATCAATAATGCTTCTGATGCAGCAGCATCTCATGGAAGTGCTAGTGGGGCTGGTAGCCTTTTTGGTATTGGAATTACATATGATGGCAAAGCTAAGGTTATAGGAGAGGAAAATAAATATGAAATTAAAATGATGCGTAATTCTTGTTATATTGAGGTATTACTACAAATATTTGCAGCTTTGTTTCTTGGTAACGAAAAATATATACAGGATAATACGCTAAAAAGTATTATAGAAAAAATAAACGAACCTAAAGATGATTTTTTAGTAAACTACAAAGGTAATAGGGTGGTAAGCATAACTAAGGATGAAATAGCATCTGTATGGGGTATGCTTAAGAATAAGGATGATAAGTATAAGCAAATGGATATTAATGAGATGCTAACTTACTGCTTTATCCCAAAGTTTTGTAGTAGGGGTCTCCTTGGATATAGGAAATTATTGTACGTTAAGGCTGTTTTCTGTACTAAAGATGTTCTTCTTTTTCTTCCAGGTTATTGTATAAATTTACCTGATTAGCAACATGTTTCAGACATTACTTTTCCCACTTTCCAGCAATTTATTAAAAGTGCTTAGCATCGCTTTTTTCATTGTTTACAAAGTACAATTTCTGAATACGACATACCTGCGAAGCGCTGTACCCGGTAGCTTGTGCGGTATCTTGAATGCTTAGTTTTTTAACACTTCGATAATATATTACCTTCTGGTGACGCTCATGATCAGCCTGTTTTCCACGATATTTACCCTCTTGACGTGCTCTTTCGATTCCCTGTTTTTGCCGTTGCTGACGGCTCAACCAATCCTTATACGACATTGCGGCCATTAGATCCATGAGCATATTATTGATGGCAGAAATCACAGCACGAGTTATTGGATCATTTTGTGATGGTTCTTTGTCAGACAAAACCTGCCATGAAGTTGGGATGTCCAGACTTACAATTCTCAATTCATGATGTTCAATCTGCTTTTTGAGTGTTAGCCAGTCACTGTTACTAAGTCTGGTCAGCCGATCTATTTGTTCTACTAGTAGAATATCATTTCGGTGACTATCCATTAGTAATCGTCCCAGTTCTGGTCTTTCCAGTTTTGTTCCGCTGATATTTTCTCGGTAGTAGCTAGCGATTTTGTGTCCTCTCTCCTGAACAAACTGCTCGAGCATTTCTTTTGCTCGATCTGCAAACTGATCTTCTATTGAAGCTCTCAAATAAGCTCTGATGAACATATTCTAACGAATTTATCGTATTTAGGTTATGTCATTGAATCTATTGCATATAGGTTATTTCATTGATTCAATTTAATAATTTTTAAGATATTTCATTGAGGTGTACCATTATGCGATAAAAATTTAAACGAAAATTAATCTACAAAATAATTATCAATGCAAACTATATGCCTAGGAGACAAATATTAATACGCACCGCAAGCCAGCCAATAGGTTCGGTTTTTCTGTCTTGCTTTGTTACCTGAAGAACATAGGGATGATCCCAGATAAAAAATCACTACTTTCCGATTTTTTACTCAAGCATATCGCTAGCAGACTTAATTTATCAAATGAACTTTGGAAAGATTATGCATCAGGACGAGACACCACTCGCAGGGAACATTTAATAGAACTATACCACTATCTAGGACTAAAAAAATTTACAAAACAGATTCAAAATGATTGCATTTCGTATTTAATTCCACTTGCAAAACGCACTGACAAGGGTATTCTTCTTGCACAAGAACTTCTAAAGTATATGCAGCGGAATTGCGTGATTATTCCCACTATTGATGTACTGGAGCGAACGTGCTCAAAGGCCATGGCTGCTGGTGATAAAATAGTATTCTCGGAACTGAATACTCAACTTATATCAGAGTATAAGGTCAATCTAGACAGCCTTCTGATTGCATTAAATAATCATCTTTCACGTCTATCTTGGATTCTTCAACCTCCTGGTAAAATTAACGGAAAAAATGTATTACAGCACATTGAACGCTTGAATACGATCATGGCAATAGGCTTACCGGTAGGGATCGGACGTTTAGTTCATCAGAATCGGTTACTGAAACTGGCCCGTGAGGGTCGGAATATGAGCAGCCGAGATTTGACTAAGTTCTCATCAAGCAGACGATACGCTATTCTAATATGTGTGATTGAAGAAGCCAGAGCTACACTTACAGATGAGATCATCGATTTGCATGAGCGTATCTTGAACAGTATGTTCAGCCGGGCTAAAAGGACTCAGGCGGAGCGACTCCAGCAAACAGGTAAACTTATCCAGTCTAAACTGTACCAGTATATTGCTATTGGTCAAGCATTAACTGAAGCCCGTGAATCCGGAGAAGATCCATGGACTGCTATTGAACATGTTATGCCATGGCAAAAATTTATTATAAGTCTAGAAGAAACCCGTTTTTTGACCAAAAAAAGTAATTTTGATCCACTGCATATTATTATTGAGAAATATAGTACGTTACGTAAATACGCTCCAAGAATGTTGTCTGCGTTGGAACTGAATGCCACGCCAGCTGCACAGTCACTAGCCGAGGCTCTGACAGTCATCAGAGAAATGTATCATAAACAGTTACGAAAGGTCCCACCAATGGAACCGTTGGATTTTATTCCTGAAAGCTGGAGGAAAGTGGTTATTGCACCCACCGGAATAAATCGACAGTACTATGAATTTTTCGCTCTTAACGAACTGAAAGACGCGCTTCGTTCAGGGGATATCTGGGTAAAAGGTTCTCGCCGATATAAAAATTTTGACGATTACCTCATTCCTAAAAAGGAGTTTAATAAGTTGATTCAGAATCATCAGTTACCACTTTCTGTCCCTTTTGATTACAGTCAATATATTGGAAGTCGCCTAACATTATTGAAATCACGACTCGAAGAGGTAAACAAAATGGCCCTTATAGGTGATTTACCTAATGTTGAAATATCTAATAAAAGAGTAAAGGTCACGCCATTGGATAATAGTGTTCCTGCAGAGGTTTCACCGCTGACAGCCCTGGTTTATAGTATGTTACCTCATCCTAAAATTACAGAGATACTGGATGAAGTAAACGACTGGACAGCGTTTACTGACCATTTTTCTCATCTCAAAAATGAGGTCATCCGCCCTGATACTCGGCTCCTCCTAACCACTATCCTGGCTGATGGAATTAACCTTGGGCTAGGTAAAATGGTAGAGGCCTGTCCTGGAGTTACTAGATCTTCACTGGAAAGTATTCAGGCGTGGTATATACGAGATGAAACGTATTCAGCTGCTCTTGCTGAATTAGTTAATGCGCAGGGAAAGCAACCTATGGCGATATACTGGGGTGACGGTACTACATCGTCTTCAGACGGTCAGAACTTCAGAGTCGGAAGCCTTGGACGCTACGCTGGACAAGTCAATCCTAAATATGGACAGGATCCTGGTATTCAGTTTTATACGAATATCTCTGATCAATACAGTCCATTTTATACCAGGGTTATCAGCCGGGTAAGAGATTCAACTCATGTACTCGATGGCTTGCTGTATCACGAAAGTGATCTAGAAATCCGGGAACACTATACCGATACATCTGGTTTCACCGATCATGTATTTGCCATGATGCACCTACTTGGTTTTGAATTCTGCCCAAGAATTCGAGATCTACATGACAAACGACTTTTTATTCAAGGAAAAGCCCAACAATACCCTGGACTTCAGTCTATTATACCTTCGAACAGCCTGAATCTGAAAGATATCAAATCAAACTGGGCTGACGTGCTTCGTCTAGCCACCTCGATCAGCCAGGGGACAGTTACTGCATCCCTAATGCTCAAGAAGTTGGCCAGTTATCCAAAACAGAACGGTCTGGCAAAAGCTCTCAGAGAAATCGGGAGAATAGAAAGAACATTATTCATGCTGAACTGGTTTCGAGATCCAGCATTGCGTCGACGTGTACAAAAAGGGCTTAATAAAGGAGAAGCCCGTAATGCCCTTGCCCGTGCGGTATTTATGCACAGGTTGGGGAAATCAGGGACAGAAACCTGGAAAATCAGAGCTACCGTGCCAGTGGACTAACACTGCTCACAGCTGCCATCACGCTATGGAACACGGTCTACATCGAAAGAGCTGTAGACTCTCTGAAAAAACAGGGAATAAAAATCAATGATCAATTGTTATCACATCTATCTCCATTAGGATGGGAGCATATCAATTTGACAGGAGATTATATCTGGACAAGAAAGCGTAAAAAACATTAAGTAAGTTCCGACCTCTACGACCGGCTAACATAGAAAAATACAAAAACAGCCTTAACGTACAATAATTTCCCATATCCAAGGAGACCCCTAGTAGGGAAGCGTGGCAAAAGCAGTATTAATGCTATCTATAAATGATCTGATTTTTTTACCAGCCAGTGCACTTCTAATTTTATCTCGCTCTTGTATAAAGTAATCTTTTACGCTCTTTTCTAGACTGGACTATATACTTTTCTGAAAAGAAGCTTCTATTTCTTTGTTGGGAAACTTTAAAGTATATAAACCAGTCGATTCATCATACTTATGAATGGTTAGATATCCGGTTTGAAACATCAGAGATTTTAAACTAATCTCATTTCTACTTTCTGTATACATGAGGTCATCTCTAGTAGCTTCTATTTGGAGGTTAGCCATGTCAAAGTCAAACCTATCAGGAATGGAATTTATAACCATTGTAATAGGTTGCCATGCGTTCCATTACTTCTGATTCAGTTGTTTTTTTATTTACTTTTTTACTCCATTTTTCAGCAATATCTTCTAGTTTTTTTGAGAATATGGTTGTGATTTCTTGCCAGGTATAACCAAACATAGCATCAGCAGATGCATCAATGGTAATGTCTTTTAAATGATTAGCCCCGGAGAATACATCGGATAAACTGAATTTGCTTACGCCAGTGATAAAGGTGAGTTGAAAATATTTGTTAAGGGATTTTAAAGTCATAAAGAAATCTTTCATGACCTTGATATTGGCTTGTTCTAGGTCTGATCCTTTAGTTAAGTTAATCACTGGAGCATCATACTCGTCTATAAGCACTACTAGATTAGGTTCATAACCATTGCTAAGTTTTGAAAATGCTTCCACTAGATTTTCTAATCCACTTTGTATATCTGGGATCTGGATGGTTACACCATATGAGCAAGCAATTCTATCTAGTTTGCTTTTTAAGCTGTTTTCCAAACAGTTCGGGTTGTGGTTTATACCTGAAAAATCTATGTTCATTATAGGATATTTCTTCCATTGATATCCATTTTCTGATTTGCCTATATGATAATCTGTAAACACTTCTTGCGTTCCGTTACAAATAGTAGCTATTGTATCAATAAATAGTGATTTCCCAAATCTCCTGGGCCTAGCTATGAAAATAGGATTTTTATTTTCTATTAACGCTTGTGCATACCTTGTTTTATCTATGTAGTAGCCTGTTTCAATCACTGATTTAACATCTGAGTACCCAATAGGCAACGCATTTATCTTACGCATTATTTTATCGTCCTGAATTTCTTTTTTTCTTCCATTACTACCTTGCAAACTGCTTTGATTATATTATTTATGGGTTCTACTCGATCTTTAGTCTATTGTCATACATTAGTTGAATTTGAATATCAAAAGGGTCTTCAATAATTCCATAAGCCTCGCTAAACACATTTTTAGATAATGGGGCTATAATCCTAACCCTATTATCGGTAATTAAACTTTTGTAAAAAGACTCAATTTCTTGTAAGTCAGCACTCTAAATACATAATGATATGTTGTTACCAACTTTATATTTTTCATTCATATCCATTATGTTTTCTGCAATCATTACTTTGGTGTTTCCAATAGATAGAACAGAATGGGTAATATAATTTTTGTTTTTATTAGTAATTTCCATCGAGGGATCTCTTTTTGACATATCCTTGTAAGTCACAAGTAATAATTCTTTTGCATTAAAATGTTTTTTATAGAAACTTATCGCCTCTTGTGCCCTGCCATTCATCGAAAGGAAAATAGCAATTTCTAGCGTTGTATTCATATTATAGATCTGCCTTTTTATACTTTACCTTAGACCTGCTGCAAAACCTATTTCTAGTGGCAATTTTGGTGTCGAAGCTTGTCTATGCTCCTCAAATACATTTAGTATTCTGGCGACTGCGCTTCTCCTAAAAACTGCTGATCACAAATAGGTTTTACAGAAGGTCTATAGATCTAATTGATCAATCAAAGTGGTCACACGTGCACCTTGTACAACCGAACGATCTACTATAAACTTTAAATTTGGTACTTTATGCATTTTACCCGCCACTCTTTTGCCTAGTAACCGCTTTATGGTATTTTTATGGCCATTAATCTGTTGCAATAATATTTCCTGGTTGTCATGAAGGGTAAAACTTAGATAGACCTTTGCCAGGCTTACATCACTACTTAAGTCAACCGCTGTAACCGATATAAAAGCATTGCCAAACCACCTAGCTGTTTCCGTTAAGAAAAGTGTGCCCAACTCTTTTTGGATCATCTTAGCAGTTTGCGCTATTTTAATAGGATTGGTCATCTGTACCATTGTTTTACTAGACTTCTTTATTATAAGCGCGTTTCGAAAGCAGTCTATTCTAGTAATGCCATAACAATCTTCATAAACTGGTCCACTTGTAATGAAGCGCTGCCAATCAGTCCACCCGCTACATTGGGACAGTTAAATATAGCTTTTACATTTTGTGGATTACAGCTTCCTCCATATAAGATAGGAACCTTTTCGCTTACACATTGGTCCGATAAGAACTTCCTTATAAAGGTGTGCATTTCTGTAATTACGTCTAAACCAGCTACTTGTCCCGTTCCAATTGCCCAAACAGGTTCATAAGCAATCGCTAATTTTTCTATCTCCTTTGAGGTGAGACCAGCTAGACTTTCTTGTAATTGTTGCTGAACAACAGCTTGATGGCTACCACTCTTGCGCGCTTCCAGACTTTCCCCACAACAAAGGAAAGGCTGCATGCCATTTTCCAATACCCTTTTGATTTTTTTAGCTAAAAGCAGGTTGTCTTCTTTTTGATAGCTTCTGCGTTCACTATGCCCAATCAGTACCCCACCTACACCTATAGATGCCAGTATCCCAGCAGATACTTCTCCCGTAAAAGCGCCTGCTGCTTCATGGTGGCAGTTTTGAGCCACTAGTTGAATACTATTTGAAAGAGGGCTAATAGATTTTTTATCGCCTATTAAAGCTCCTATAGTTGGCAAATGGACAAAAGAAGGCGCAATACCTAGTACCAGTTCGGGTCCATCTATAGCTTTTAATTGCGGCAATAACGCTTCCATAAAGTGGGTGGCCTCTTGTACTGTTTTGTACATTTTCCAATTCGCGATTAGGTATTTTTTTTTCATCTGTTGCCTATTATTAGGTTAGGTATAAAACCCTTTTAAGTGCAGCCACTGTTTTGGCTACATTGGGTAGCACAACCTCTATTAAAGTAGGTGCATAAGGAAGCGGCACATCCAAGCTATTTACTTTTTGAATGGGCGCATCTAAATAGTCAAAAGCATGTTTTTGCACCTGGTAGGTTATTTCAGAAGCAATAGAAGCGAGTGGCCAGGCCTCTTCTACAATTACCAAGCGATTGGTTTTTTTTACCGATTGAATAATCGTCGAGAGATCCAATGGGCGAATGGTACGCAAATCAATTAATTCTACTGCAACTCCTTCTTTTTGCATTACTTGTGCCGCTTCATTTGCCACTTTAACCATTTTACCAAAAGATACCAAGGTTACATCAGTGCCCTCTTGCATCAGATGGGCTTTGCCTATTGGCAGTAAATAGGTTTCCGTAGGCACCGCTCCCAGGTCGCCATACATTAACTCTGATTCCATAAATATTACAGGATCATCATCTCTAATCGCACTTTTAAGCAATCCCTTCGCATCATAGGGGTTAGAAGGCACGATTACTTTTAGCCCTGGACAATTCGCATACCAATTCTCAAAATTTTGAGAATGCTGGACACTTAACATACCCGCATTACCAGTTGGTCCTCTAAATACAATCGGCACATGGTATTGGCCACCAGACATCGCATACATTTTGGCAGCTCCGTTTACAATTTGATCTATAGCTACTAGAGAAAAATTAAAAGTCATAAACTCTATAATGGGGCGTAAGCCATTCATAGCAGCGCCCACACCCAGTCCAGTAAACCCCGACTCGCTAATAGGCGTATCTATAACCCTTTTGGGCCAAAAAGCTCCAGCATACCTTGGCTTACCTTATAGGCACCATTGTATGCAGCTACCTCTTCACCCATTAAAAAGATCATTTCATCTTTTTGCATTTCCTCGACCATTGCTTCCCGCAATGCTTCTCTAAATTGTATGGTCCGCATCTCCTAGTATTTTAATTAAAATTAAGATCAGTCCCGTCAAAGATAAGACACATCAAGAAAAAACAGCCTATCTCTAAACGCCAGATTGCAATAGACCTTTTTCAAAAATTTCGCACCACAAATAGGTTTTGAGAGCGGTCTAATCATTACTCAGATAATCCTTTAATGCACTTCTAATCTCTTGAGCAGATAGGTTGCTTTCCAGCGTTCCCTTTCTAGCTATAGATATTTGACCAGATTCTTCTGAAACAATTAAAACCAATGCATCTGTTATCTCGGTAAGCCCAACAGCTGCTTTATGACGCAATCCAAAACGAGCAGCAATATTTGGATTCTCCGTTACAGGCAGGATACACCTTGCCGCTACAATTTTGTTGCTGTGAATGATAACTGCACCATCATGCAATGGGCTATATTTATTGAATATAGCAATCAACAATCGCGCAGAGACTACCGCATTAAGTAAGTCCCCGGATTCTTCATAATAGCGCAGGTCTACATCCTTGGTAAAAACGATAAGCGCACCTGTATTGCTACCCCTAGTGTTTGCACCGCTTTTACCACTGGTGTAACATCAATCTCACTCTTTTTATCAGCCAGCCAAGGAATCATTTGTATAATCATTGCTTTACTGCCCACAAGGTTGTTGCCTATACTAAACAAAAAGTGGCGGATCTCCCTTTGAAAGAGAATAATCGGCACCATAGGACTTATAAATAAGCTTAAAATAGATTGTAGGAATTTTAAATGCAGCGCTTGAACAATCCAGTAAAAAAGATATACGATCAAGAAACCCCAAATACTCTTTACAGCTATGCTACCCTTAACCAATCTATATACCCAATAAACCAAACAACCAAGTAGTACAATATCAACCACAAATGTAAAACTAATGTCCCAACGCTCAAGATCTAGTAGGTTAAATGGCATCGATTAAATAGTTTTTAGATTTATAATCAAAATAATTTATATAAAATAAAGGTATAAAAACCGGTAAGTTGGTATGATCAGCAATCTGTTTTGGATTAATTTTGTGTTAAAAAAAAGATTTTGTTGGCAAAAAAACAAATTTAAAAATAGGTAAAAAAATATTCATGGTAATTGATTAACTTATATAGAAGCATGTTTTGTTTTTAATATTGATAATCAAGTTATATGATTTGTAATCCAGTTTTTTGTATTACTGAATGGATGCGCACTTTTTTAAGCTAATGGATCGTTAAAAAGTTAAACGATTTTATTATTCAAGATTTTTTAGTAGAATTGCAAATAGGTTATCGAAGCATTATATCATTTAATTGTTATGTAGTTAAGAAAAAAACTACCCTCTGTGTGTGATACAAGCCTTTTTTGTTCATCTCTACGTTCGCTTTCTGGTTCCACTTATTTTATAAGTCTTTTTTTGTTTTAGAGTAGTGTGGCGGTATGGTTGAATGGATGGTACAAAATTTACTTTTTATGGCCAGAGGATTGAGGAGACCTTCTGGAAAACCTATTTGTGATTAGCAGTTTTTAGGAGAAGCGCAGTCAGCCAGCATACTAATGTATTTGAGGAGCATAGACAAGTGCCAAAATTGCCATTTAGCAATAGGTTTTGCAAAAGGTCTAGGAATAATCACCCCATCTACACCGCTCTAGTGTAAGGGTATAGCAACCGTAACATTAGAAAACTAATTTTCTAAAATTAAAAAAGATATAATGTTTAAAAATTTTATATTCCATCCAAGGAACTGGTTGATGATACTCGTCACAACCTATGCAATGGTAGGTAGTTGCAAAGGTAGGTGCGAAAAAAGGAATAGAAAGTCGTTGCATAAGTCATCTTCTCTTTCTTCTTCAGAAGATGGTAATCTAGGCAACTTAAGTGACTTTACAGATGATCTAAGTGATATCCCAGGGATTGGCGCTTCTTCAGGGGGTTCTAGTAACTCTGACTCGGGATACGATAGTGGGGATAATTCCTCTAGTAGTAGTTCGTCAGAAACGTCGAACGCTTCTTTGCCTACCCTTTTGCTGGGCTCCCTAATGTGCGTAATACTTGTTATATGAATGCAGTCCTTCAAATTATTGCAGCTTTGTATGTAGATGAAGCACAAAATCGTTGCCTAGAAGGGTGGATCAATAAAATCAACGATACGCATCACGCATTAGATCCTAGCGATATAAATAAATTTATAGAAGGCTTACCAGAAGCTGCGAAAAGCATGGCAACCTCAGGTCGACAACATGATCCTGATGAGTTTATAGAACATATCAAGGAACATTTTCTATGCTTAAGTGATGGATATATTATATATCCTATTATTTGTACTGAAAGTTTATTTTTAAAAGTTAAACATAAACAAGAACATAAGGAATGTATTTGCAAATATAAGCGAAAAAGTTCAGCCTCTCACATGTTGACTATACCTATAGTGCAAGGTTGTAATCTTAACCAAATGATTAAACACTATCAAGAACAATTCGTACGAGGAGAGGAAGGTGTAGATATAGATTGGAAAAAAATATCCCTTTGCGAAGAAAAGAGCTTGCCTCTTTTTGTAGACAAAAATCAAAACGAGATAGATCCTGTTATGTATGGCTCTAATAAAGGCTTTAAAAAAGATTATATTAAGCAGACAATACTTAACCTATCCGATAGATTGTATATAAAATTAGATAGAAATCCTAATCAATCTAAAATATCTGATTCAGTTCGTGAAGCCATGCATATTAAAATTCAATCAGACCCTAATCAGGATGCTACCGTTTCGTTTGATTTAAATGGATTTATTGTACACCGCGGAGATGGAACCACTGATGGCCATTATGTTGCCTATGTAAAACGTAAAGGAAAATGGTATAAAGCAGATGATAGTGTTATAACAGAAATTAGTCTAGAAGAAGCAACAGACAAATCTAAAACAGCATATCTATTGTTTTATACAAAAAGCTAAATATCCATTCAACCATCTGGTAATGTTGTATCCAAAAATGGAAAAGTGCGCCTATTCACTCCTTATCCTTTTCCAATTGTCACATAAAACAGCTGTAGCGGTGGCTGCATTCAGGGAGTTGGCATGGCCATATCTAGGAATGGCAATAGCCGCTGTAAAGGTTTGCTGTACAGCAGGTTGAATCCCATGTGATTCATTGCCAATGACCAATATCCCATGGGCTGGGAATAAAAAATCGTGTACAGGTTTGCCATCCAACATAGCACCTAAAATAGGTAGATTGCAACTTTGTAAATAAAGTGGCAAATCTACATAATGTACATTGACTTTTACAAAAGAACCCATACTGGCTTGTAATACCTTTGGGTTGTATAGATCTACAGTGGTGCGCGAGCATAATATGGTGGTTATGCCATACCAATCTGCTATGCGGATAATGGTGCCGAAATTGCCAGGGTCCTGGATGCCATCCAATGCAAGTGTAATGCCGGCAGGTGATGGATCTGGTTGAGTGGGTTTGGGTATAGCAGCTACTGCTAGTACTTCATGGTTGTGCACAAAAGAACCTAGCCCAGAAAGCAAGGCTTGCTTCACTTCAAATATTTCTGTTCCCTTAGGAAGGGAAGCAACTATATCCTGATTTTCTACAAAAAAAGAGGGGGTGCCTACTATACATTGTATAGCGTAATCAGCAGCAAGCAATGCTTGAATACTTTTTTTCCCCTCTAAGACAAAAGCAGCTCGTGCCAAGCGGTGTTTTTTAAGTGCCAACTGATGGATGGATGTGGCTCTCCTTTTGCTTAAAATAGGATACAACGCCTCTATTAGATTTTTACCCATTTGCTTACTTGCTGCCCTATTTTTTATGTAATGAAACAATAAATAATTCATTGCAATCACACATGGCAATATGGCAAGCTTTAATATAAAAACCAATGACATAAAATGCAAAAAGAATGGTAGAAACAATAATGATATTCCAGTTGCAAAAACAGTTTTAAATGAGATCATAGACAAAAAAATTAATACCGAGCTATAACTAAATTAAACAACCACACAGTAAATCTACAACTATTCTCAAAGAAATCCAAAAGTGCTCGATGCGCACTCAAGAAATGGCCGGGGTATCAATAAGCTATTGGTGAAACATACCAACCAGTCGGTATAGGTCGAATTCTGCCTGTTTTACCTTAAAGGCTTGTTCTATTAAACCGATTTCTACCTTTTCAGTAGCTTCTTCTGCTTCATGTAATTCAAGTAATTTGATCTGCTTTAAACGATACTTTTCTCTTACAAATACCAACTTTTGCTTGCTTATTTTCAGTTGCTCCTCTGCTACTTTATATGCATCTAAGGCATGACGGTATTTCCATTTTTTATCTTCTAAGCTATCTTCTACCGCTAACTTTTGTTGTTGTAAAGCAAACTTTGCATTATTGAATAGGATCCGTGCTTTTTTAACCTTTGCAGGCGTTAATAGCAACGTCGCTATATCAATAGTAATCCCAATGCTCCCCAACCATTGGGTAGGCTTATTGTCAAGATACCACCCTTCTTTTTCTAAATTATATAGATAGCCGTTCGATCGAAAACTACCCGATAGGCTCAAGCAAGAAAGCGGATAGGCTTTAGCCCTCTTTAACTCGGTTGTGGCTATGGCTAGCTGTTGTTGGTGTATGTTTGCTTCTAAATCAATTACTTTTTCTTTTGTAACCGCTTTAATGTTCCATATAGGTTGCACAGAAATAGCTGATTGTACTACTGTTTCTTCATTTAAGGGTTTGCCTAGTATTAAATTTAGGCTTCGGCGTTTCCTTTTCAATGCTTCTTGCCGCTCTAATAAGTTTAATTTTACCTGTTTGAGCGCCAGCTGCGCGTCCAAACAATCTATTTTGGAGATGCGTCCTACCTTTAGCTTTTCTTCCTCTACTTTTAACCTAGTTGTGGCAAGTTTGATTAAGTTATTGGATAACGCCCATTTTTTTTGTGCCAATGCGAGTTCATAATAAGCGGTGACTACTTGCTGTAATTCTTTTTCTACTGATTTTTTCGCAACCAGCTTATATAGACGATTATTTTGATAATGAATTTTAGTCTGGAAAATTTTATCAAATAATGAGGGGAGCGTCCATTGTAATGTAAAAACAGGTGTAGATCGAAGCTTATGTGCAATGGTAATATCTGGTCTTGTGCTATTTTGAGCTGTTGTAGGGTGTGATGCGCGCATGCTTTCATAGGCAAGCATAAAGGTAGCCTGAGGCGCCCATATGCCAAAAGTATCTATTTTATTGGAAAGAATGGCTTGCTTTTTGGTATTTTCAGCCATTTGAATGGTAAGATTATCTTTTAAGGCGATGTGTATGGCCTCTTGCAAGCTGATCGGTTTGTTTTTTGCTTCTGTTGTACCATGGGTTAAAAGCGTTATGCTGCAGATCATGCTTAAACATACAACCAATTTTTTAGTTACCAACATCTTGAGTAAAATTTTTATTAGACAATTTTTCCATCTACAATTTCTTGAATACTATTACATTGGCGTGCTACCTGCACAGAATGAGTTGCAATAAGAATCGTATTTCCTTCTCTATTCATTTCTTTAAGTACGGCCATGATCTCATGCGCAGTACTGCTATCTAAAGAGCCGGTTGGTTCATCTGCTAAGATTAAAGGCGGAGCGGTTACCAACGCACGTGCAATCGCTACCCTTTGTTGTTGGCCGCCTGAAAGTGCATTTGGCTTATGATGGGCATACGCAGCTAACCCAACTCTATCGAGCATGGCCCATGCACGCTTGTAGCGCTCTTCTTTTTCTATACCCTGGTAATAGAGGGCAGTGCTACATTCTCTAAAGCAGTCTTGAAAGGAATTAAATGAAATCGCTGAAAGATAAACCCAATTAACTGACTCCTATAGCTACTCGATTGTTGACTAGAGAGATTTTTTATGTGCACACCATTAAGATGGTAATCCCCACGGTCATAATCATCTAATATGCCAATAATATTCAATAATGTAGACTTTCCAGCACCGGATTGCCCCATTAAAGCAACAAGGTCCCTTTTTCAAGTTGAAAATTTATGCCACTCAGCACCGTTCTAGTGACGGTTCCGTTTTGATAGGATTTATATAAGTCCTGAATCTGAATCATGCTACGTTTCTACAATTACGTGGTCGGCGTCTGTAAGGCCTTCTTTTACTTCGACATGAAGCCCATCTGATAGCCCTAATATTACATTTTTTGTAACCACTTTACCTGCATGCAAACATTTTACACAATAGGTTGACCCTTCCATGTGAATGGTGCTTTCTGGAATGGCAAGGACATTCTTTACCTGCTCTAAAATGACCTCTGCAAGGGCTAAATAACCTGCGCGTAAGGTAATTTTTGATTTTTTTGGTTTTTGTATGATTCCTTCGATTTCAAATTTAATCTCTCCTTTTTTAAATTCTTCTTCACTGGCTTTTGGTGCAATTTTAGTTAAAGTAACTTGTAATTTTTCCTTATTAAAAGCATTTAATGAGGCCGTAAAGGTCATCCCTTTGGTGAGATGGACCACATCTAGCTCACTAACCTTAGCTGAAAACAAAAAACAGTCCATATCTCCAATAAGGGCTACTGTGGTGCCAGCACCTTGTTTACTGACTGCTTGCACCATACTGCCCTCTTTAACGGGTAAGTCTAAAATAGTCCCTTTTGTAGTGGCTTTAATGATGTTGGAACCTGCTCCTTTTCCTGTAGCATAGCCACGTTGCGTGATTTCCAGCTCTTTTTGGGCAGCGGCAAATTTTTCTTTAGTTTGCTCCAGCTGGCCAAAGCAGCTTCATAGGCTTCTTTAGCCAGCATCTTTTTACTAAAAAGTTGTTTGCTTCTTAGGTATTTTGCCCTAGCTTGACCACAGTCAATAGTGGCCAAACGCAGTTTGCTTTCTGCAGCCGCAACCTCTTTTGGATTAGGTTGTATTTTAATACGCGCAATAGCAGCACCTTGTTGCACAGCATCACCTACACGCACGAATAGTTTTTCTACTATGCCTGTAACATGTGTCGTTACCTTCACTTCTTTATGGGGCATTAGGCTGCCAGTAAAAACTTTTTTTCGAACAATGGTTCTACGCGTGGGGTTGATGGTTTGAAAGGTTGGCTGATCTAGCTTACGCCAAAAGGCTATTTGATCTAGCTTGCTCCATTGACCTTTATATGCCTTTTGGTAAGCAAAAACCCCTCCAGCTATTATACTAGTGGTTAAAATAAGTTTGGTTATTGTACGCATTTTTATTCATTATTTAAAGCATCTACTGGTTTAATGTACGATGCTCTTTTTGCAGGGATCATGCCAGCTAAACAACCAGAGAGCACCAAAGCGCCTAAAGCAAATAAAACCATAGAAAATTGAAATTCAAAACGAGCAATGCCATGTTTTTCTAAAATAGGAACCAAATAGCGATTTATCCATTGGAGCATGGACATACCGGTTCCCAGACCCAAGATGCCAGCAATTAAGTTAATAACAATTGATTCCAGCAAAATTAAACCGATAATATCGCTTGACTTGGCACCGATCACCTTGCGAATAGCAAGCTCTTGGGTACGCTCTTTCACAACAACATGCATCATATTACTTACACCGACCACACCACTGACTAAAAAGCAAAGGCTTACCAACCAAATAAACCCCTGTATCGCTATAAATAGCATTTGAAAAGATCTAGCGCGTTTAAATAAATTATTTATATGTAGTACCTGTTTGTCTTGCGCTTCAAAATTGAGCCGCCCGGCTAAATAAGCCCGAATCTTTTCTTCTACTTGTACAGGATTTTGTTTGGGCATTAAAGCGCACATAATGCAATCAATACTTTCAACATTTAGAGGAAATAATCCTTTAAATAAGCTACTTGGAATAATGATTTGATCATTATCTACCCCAGCAATAGCTTCTAACACACCAATCACATAAAGAACCGTGCTATCTATTGTGACGAACTGCCCAACTGCTGCTTTAGTGTCAAAAAGAGTCGTTTTTATTTTCAAACTTAGTATACAAACGGGAAGCCTTTGCGTGATATCACGTTCAGTAAAAAATCGCCCCTCTGTAAGCGCCAAGTGGTTGATTTTTTCATATCCAACACCCACACCTAGTATACTAGTTTCATGCATGGCTTGTGCACAAGCAACAGAACGTTTGGTTCGAAATATAGGCATAATTTGTTCAAAAACATTATTCAAGTTATCGGCAAGATCGCTTGTTAACGCTTCTGTTAAGTGCATGCCATCAGCTGAACTGTAACCTGGACGAATGGAGAGTGTACAGTTGCTATACCTATGAAATTTTTTAATCGTACCATTATAAAGTCCAGCACTTGCACCTTGTAAAACCACTAAGATAAGCATGGCCCACATCACCCCAAATCCCGTAAACACGGTTCTTATTTTATGGGCTTTTAGGCTACAGCACACCTCTATAAACCAGTGATATCCAAACATAATATAAATAGCTGTTCAGCGGGCAAGCAGGCCCCCTAACAAAGTAAGACCAAGCAACTCGCCGCAAAAAGTAGCATAACATCCTTTTTACTTACCACCCAATGCCTCTACAGGCTTTATGCGTACAGCCCTTATAGTTGGTAGCATACCAGCCAAACAGCTGGTTAAAGCAGTCAATCCCAACCCACCAAGGACAAACGAAGGAGGGCAAGTTAAAGTAGATAGGTAATAGGCTTTACATAATGGGACTACCCATTTATTGAGCAACTGCATAAGAGCACAGCCTGCCGCAAAGCCGATTATACCAGCTATAAGGGTTACGATAACTACTTCAGATAAAATCATCGCTACGATTTCTATAGAACGGCCGCCTAGTACCTTTCGAATAGCGATCTCTTGTCTTCTTTCTTGAATGGTCACCAGCATCATATTGCTGATACCTACAATACCTATTATAAGCAGAAATATACCTATAATGGTATTGAAAATAGAGATATTTTTAAAAAACCTATTAAATTTATCGGCATGTTTGGCTATACTAAATAGACCAAGCGCTTTTGTATCTTTAACGTCAAAATTCAAATGGCGTGCAAAGTAAGTACGGAATTGTGTTTCTACTACTTCTTCGCGCGCAGTTGGCACCAATGTAAGCCGAATAGCACCTGTATAATGGCTATGCTTAGAAAATATCTTTTTAAATAAACCATCTGTAAGCAATATAGCATGCGCTTCACTATAAAGGCTAGTATCTAACGGATCGAGCACACCCACTACCTGTAGGGCGGTGTCACCCAAAAAGATATATTGCCCAATAGCAGAGGCTGCTCCAAATAATTTTTTTTTAATGCATATACCCATAACACAAACATGATGTAGGGCCACTTGATCACGCGGTGTAAAGAAACGCCCTTCCTGCATGGACAGATTAGCCAACGAAGCATAGCAAGGATCACACCCTAAAGCCCATACGGCCACCTGTTTTGTTCCATACCTTACAGGGCTATCATGCCAAAGTATAGGGCTAGCATGCTGAATGGTACCAAATGGCTTAGATAAGTTTGCAGCCATTTCTAGTGGAATAGGATGATTACTTCCAGCGCTTTTACCTCCCCAAATGATCATGGTTTTTACGCCATATTTTGCAAATGCCTGGGAAATACCATTGTGAAAGCCATTGCCAATACCTAATAGCAATACCAGCACAAAAATAGCCCACGAAACGCCAAAACCCATAGCCAGGGCCCTATACATATGGGTTTTAAGGCTTTGATAGGCCTCTCTTAAAGCATACAAGATAAGCATAAGCTTCTATTAATCCAGTAATAAGACCTTCTGCAAAACCTATTTCTAATGGCAATTTTGGTGTCGAAGCTTGTCTATGCTCCTCAAATACATTTAGTATTCTGCGGTGCTCGACTGCGCTCCTCTTAAAAACTGCTGATCACAAATAGGTTTTGCAGAAGGTCTATACAACAGCTGATTAAATTTAATACAAAAATAGACAAATAACTTAACTGCTTATGCATATAAATAAAACCGATTGGAGGAATCCTTATCATAAATTTATGATGCCATCATTAGACCTTCTGCAAAACCTATTTCTAATGGCAATTTTGGTGTCGAAGCTTGTCTATGCTCCTCAAATACATTTAGTATTCTGCGGTGCTCGACTGCGCTTCCCCTAAAAACTGCTGATCACAAATAGGTTTTGCAGAAGGTCTATTTTTCTTCTGCTCTAGGATGGGCTTTTTGGAATATTTCTTTTAACCTTGTTAAGGAGTTATGGGTATAGACTTGGGTAGCAGCCAAACTTGCATGACCCAATAGTTCTTTAATAGCCTGTAAGTCAGCGCCTCTATCTAATAAATGGGTGGCAAAAGTATGGCGCAATATATGAGGGCTATGCTGACTGGCACGGGTAGTGGGTGCCAGATACTTTTTGACCACGCGATAAATAAACATAGGGTAGGAGGGCTGCCCAGAATCGGTTAGGATCAGCTGCGGCGTACAATGATACCCCAGTTTTTCTTTTTGGGCCAAATAAACGGCTATTAATTGGTCTAGTGGTCGTGGGAAAGGAATGATACGCGCTTTATCACGTTTACCTACCACTTGAATGGTTCCTTCTGCGAGGTTGATATCTGTTTGGCAAAGGGCGATCAATTCAGCCAAGCGGATACCTGTCCCATATAAAAGCTCTAAAATTAACTGATCGCGCAACCTAGCAAAATGAACCGGAAATAGGCATTGGTCTAAGTAGGCCAAAAGCTCTTTTTCTTGAAAGAAGACCGGCAACCTTTTTTTTCCTTTTAGACTTTTCAGTGCATCCGTAGGACGCGTGGCGATGCGCCCTTTTTTTTCTAAAAAAGCATAAAAGATACGCAAGGCAGCCATTTTTCTATTGATAGAACGATGCGCAAGCCCTTCTTTGGCCAAAGACATGATCCAGCCACGCAAATCCTGCGCCTTGACCTCCGTAACAACTAGGTTGAGCCCAGATAGATAGGCTACAAACTGATTTAAGTCTGTTTTGTATGCTACAACGGTATGGCGGCTGACTCTTTTTTCTTCCGTTAAATAGGCCTCAAACAGCGCAATAAGCGATTGGTTCTCCATAAAGGAAATGGTGCCTTACTTTTTATACCCAGCAAAAAGTAGAATAACGATTCCTACCCGTTGTTGCCATGTAGCATCCGATACTTATACATTGCCTTTAACTTTTGCGCTTTTCTGCTCACAGTTGGTTTGGTATAGGCCATACGCTGCCTGGCCTGTTTGAGTACCCCCACACGTTCAACCTTCTTTTTAAATCTTTTTAGCGCCCTATCTAGCCCTTCGTTGTCTTTTACTTCTACAAGAATCATACACTTCTTAAATTTTGTAATTAAAATGGGTTCTTGATATCCCACCACAAATCTACTCTAAAAATAGAGGAAGCACAAGACTCTTTTAATAAAAGATTCTACTTTAAGCAGTAGCCAAAATAGGCTTTCTTTTTTTTTGCCGCCACCGCATCATACGCATGATACAAAACAGCAGCAAACAAGCCCATGAAGCGATATGGCCAATGTAATCACCATATAAGCTGTAAAAAGTCATTTGATTATTGGCGCGTACTGTTGCGCGCATTGCAGCGGCTTCTAGTCGATTGGTTGCGGCTATTACTGCTCCACGTTGGTCTATAAAGCCAGAAATACCGGTATTGGCTGCACGCATTACACTCCTTCGGTGTGCGATGGCTATCAAACGGCTATATTGAAAAAACTGATGGTATATAGGCGTATTGCCCCACCAGCCATCATTGGTTGTTACCGCAAGAAGATTGGCACCTTGTTGGACGCTACTACCTACAAAAGCCCCATAGAGCAATTCATAACAAATAATCGGTGCCACCTTAATATGCGCATCTATTTCAAACACCTTAGCGCCATCTCCCTTACCAAGCGTAGGAATTATACCCCCAATATCAAGGAATCTTTGTTTGAGCCAAGACAATGCCTTGTCTGATAAAAGATGGAAGTAGGGGATATATTCTCCACCTGGTAATCTTTTTACTTTATGGTATATGGCTGTTTTACCTCCAGCTTTTAGGTAAAAAACACTATTGAAAGTGTCAATATAGCTACCATCTATTCGTTCAGCAGTTTGTGTAGCCTTATTTGGGCCATAAATACATATTGAGCTGACGCCGGTTATAAGGTGTAAAGAGGCATAGCGCTCTAGAAATTGGAATATCGGCTGCATCAATAGATAAGCATGTGTCCATTTTTCTTCTAACCAGCAGCCATCAATAGCTGATTCAGGCCAAACCACTAAAGCGGTTGCTGGTGTAAGCTGCTCTTTAGAAAGGGTCAATAATCGATTGATTTGGTCGGAATAGGGGACAAACGATGGATCGGTACTATTTTTTTCGGTATAGCTATCAAAGTTGGGTTGGACCACTACTGCTTCTACATCCATTCCTTTTTCTTGATAGGCGTAATAGATCATGAAGCTGGTGGTTATTGGCAGTAGCAAAGTAGCTAAAAATCCCTTTAATAGTGCGAAACTTGCTTTTTCAAACAGCAGGTGATAGAGCAGGATATTGGTAATCAAAATCCAAAGGGATCCGCCGAGTATGCCTGTATATTCATACCATTGAATCCATTGCGGCAATGCCGCCAGGCCATTGCCTAGGTTAAGCCAAGGAAAAGTAAGTTCCCAATAGGTCCAGGAGAGGTGTGCATGCTCTAAGGTCAGCCAACTGGTTACCAGCCCCAGATAGCCTAGATATAGGCCGCTCCATTTCCGGATGTAATAATAAAAAAACCAAGGCAAAGCAAGGCAAACCGTATTGTAACATGCTGCAAATAGAAACCCCTCAAAAGCCGCTTTATAAATCCACCAAACGGTTAAGGTATTCCAAAGCAATAGGGTTAAAAGAATCGCAGTCCAGCAAAAGATTTTTTTTTCAGGGGTTGTGGTAAGCAGTTTCATGATAGCTAGCATAGGTACAATCGCTATGCATAACAAAAAACCGAACCAACAAGAACACCAAGATAGGTAAAACAAACTGCTGCTCAAGGCTACTAAAAGCAGCACATAAGCCTTAAAAAATTGTTTGGGAAAAAGCTTTAGTCTAATACGGTCGAGCCATAAAACATAGCTATTAGATTGATCAGAGACCAGATAATGCGGCATTGTATACGTTATTTTTGAGTGAATCCACTAGATCTTGTAGTATAAAGGTCTTTTATGTGTCGTTTTGTTGATTACACTATAGGACACCTATTCAGATAGAGAATGCCGCTAATTTACAAAAAAATCGCACAACTGAATAGGGAGTGCTGTGTGCAACAGACCTTCCTCATAAGTTTTGTAGCGCAAATATATAAAAATATATTTCAAGCAGAAATTCTGCTAAAAAAGTTTCGGCCCTTTTATTTTTTATGTAAAATTACAGAATGTTGTGCTTAAAAGAACACCCCCTTATGCTAGCATACGAGCAATAAAGACTAATCCATTGATGTAAGGTTAAGCAAGGTCACATTACTGGGAATGCTATAGCCTATCCCTGCTGTAGGATGGGCAAATATTAGACCTTCTGCAAAACCTATTGCTAAATGGCAATTTTGGTGTCGAAGCTTGTCTATGCTCCTCAAATACATTTAGTATGCTGCGGTGCTCGACTGCGCTTCTCCTAAAAACTGCTGATCACAAATAGGTTTTGAAGAAGGTCTATTGATTGATATGTATAGAAAAAACAAAAGATGAAGATACAAATAGCTATTCCAAGGTTTATTCAAAAGCTTAGTTTTCTATTGTTAATGTTTGTGTTAAGTGCATGCTTCATGAAGTGTAATAAAAACAATCCTAAGTCCAAGTCTAGCTCTGGTCTGGAGTCGCAGCCTCCTGAAGAAGAAGAAAATGATAGCAATCAGGAGCTCCTTCAAAATACAGCAGCGTCTGTGACTGACAGCCCTATTTCTAATAGTCCGGAAGGGTCTGAATCGAAACAAGATGTAAAACTAGATGAAAATCAATCAAAAATAGATCACAATAATAATTATGAAAGCAATACAGACAATAATGATAGGGGGAATGCTAATGGTGTAACTTCTACTAGTACCACACCAGTGAACTTAGGTACTAAGGAAATTTATCCAAATAATAGCAATATAGAACAAACGCAAAATGAACCAAGCTTAGATGGCAGCTTTACGCCAGGGAATGGGCAGGAGAACTCCTTCCTGCCATTACTCCCACGTGATAGATTGTATACTGATCCATTATTGCCATCTAAAAATAAGTCAGAACATGATTTTTCATGCAACAACTCAAAAAGTTGCGAGGGACCACTAAATACCCTAAAAGCTTCCGATTATAATAATAATCAAGCAAATTCGACAAACCTATTAAACCCGAATTCTAATTCTAATTTCAATAGATTTTGGTCTGGTTCTCAGTCTATGCGATTGCCATCACCATTACCTGATGAAGATAAATCTAAGATCGGATCCGGTACTCAAAGTCTTTATAATTTCCCAGTTGGTGAAACTGACAAAGGTCAGAAGAAAAACAAAGGAGCTTTTCACGGAATTGTAAAACACACAAAAGAAAGAGACCTGTTCTCATGGATGTTCAATAAAATAAAAATGCGTGAAAAGCAACCGAAGGATTCAAGTGAAGAATAACAAATAGTGTGGCAAAATTGTAGAAGTCAAGATTTTACCTTATAGCCACTATACATTTAGACGCCATCTATCCGTTAAGTTTAGCCTGTCAGACTGATACTGTATCATATAGGCATACAAATGGTTTCTAAATATCAGACTATCTTTTGGCAAAAAAGATCTACACAAAAATTGTAAGCCTCTTATTTTTTATGTAAAACTGCAGAATGTTGTGCTTAAAAGAACACCCCCTTATGCTAGCATACGAGCAATAAAGACTAATCCATTGATGTAAGGTTAAGCAAGGTCACATTACTGGGAATGCTATAGCCTACTCCTGCTGTAAGATGGGCAAGTATTAGACCTTCTGCAAAACCTATTGCTAAATGGCAATTTTGGTGTCGAAGCTTGTCTATGCTCCTCAAATACATTTAGTATGCTGCGGTGCTCGACTGCGTTTCTCCTAAAAACTGCTGATCACAAATAGGTCTTGCAGAAGGTCTGTTGATTGATATGTATAGAAAAAACAAAAGATGAAGGTACAAATAGCTATTCCAAGGTTTATTCAAAAGCTTAGTTTTCTATTGTTAGCGTTTGTGTTAAGTGCATTTTTTATAGAGTGTAACAAAAATAATCCCAAGTCCAAGACCAATTCGAAAAATCATTCTAATCAGGGAGGTGCTCAAGCTACAACAGAGTCTACTGCTGGAAGTAGTCCTGCTAGTAGTTCGGAAGATGTTGAACCAGACTTAGAAATACCTGATCCTGATCAAGAGGCGGACCAGGATGAGCGTGGTGGGGGTAATAAAGAGAATAAGAATCCTAAGATTGCAGTCCCTTGTAGTGATGGAGTAGATTCGGATAGTACTACAGATAGCAGCGATGGAGCGACTTTATCAGAGATATTAGGTCCCCCTCGCCGTAGATCGGACACTTATACTGTAGCGCATAAAGAATCCGATAGGCCTGAATCCAATTCCACTCTTTGTAGATCGAATACTTATACTGTAAAGCGTAAAGAAGCCGATAGTTCTAAACTCGATACCGATTATAAAAAGATGGATTACCCAACACCTAACCTGCCAAATCAAAATTCTAATAACAATGGCGAGATCAATGTAAGTCTTGACAGTGAGTCAGTAGACACCCTGTCAAATAACAACTTTAATGAAAATCTAAGCAATAATAAAACAACAGAAAGTAACTCACCAAGTCATAATACCAATAATAATCAAGAGGAAAAGAAAAATGGAGGGTATAACAAAGAAACAGCGAATCGCTTCCAAAGAGGCGTACACAAAGTCAAAAAAAAAGGTTTTGCTAGATCTGCATTGGAAATGCTCACGAGGAAAAAATCGAAAGAAAAAGATTCTGAACAGCCACCACAAACATATCAAAACTGTGGTCAAGATTATATTCTAGTATCATGTGGAGGGTATAAAGAGAGTTGCATCCAATAGACTTTCCTAATCGATTCCGCAGCGGAAATATATGTAAAAAGACGTTTCAAACAGAAAATCTACACAAAAATTGTAGCCCTCTTATCTTTTACGTAAACTTGCAAAGTTAGGGTTCTTTAAAAACCCCCTTATTCTAGATGCACCATACTAGCAACAACGATCAAACTATAAATGTAAGATATAAGCAAGTTCCATTGCTGCAGAGGCTATAGGCTACTCCTACCTTAGCGTGGGCAAAATTGTTTAACTATTCATCCAAAATATCTAAAAAATAAAGCATGCGGGTACAAAGAGCTATGCTAAAGTCTATTTTATGTAGTTTTATATGTTTAGTGTTTGTGTTCACTGCAGGTTGCCCGGGTGAAGAACGGGGTAAGCGTGACGATAAACCGGATGCTAATTGCAAGAAAAATCGGAAAGATCTTTCTAGGGGACATGGGAGCACGCTAGGCTCGGGTACTAAGCAAACTAATCCAAATAGCAGTGATGAAAGTAATAAAGATGAAAACAAAGACGTATGTAATATTCAATGCTCTGATTTAAACGATTTAAATAAGGGGCAGGCTATTGAAGACTCTAAATAAGAAGAAAATAGATAAATTAACCAATGAAATTAATAAAATTAATAAGACTTTTATAAAAAATCAGAGCAAATTTACAGAACAAGAGAACGAATTTAATGAGAGAAAAGAACAAGTTCAAAAAATTATATTATACTGGACAGAACAGGAGCGCACACAGGAACAAAAGAAAGGAGAACAGAATTATTGGGAGCGGGTAAAAGAATTATCTGCTAAATTAGCTAATAAGGTACTTGGGAATAAAGACAAGCCCCTATCCCTGGATGAGATTAAACAAAACAAGAAAAACGCATCTGCATACTTCTTTCAATTAATCACAGAGCAAAACAAAAGAAAAGAAGAATTTGAGCAAAAACAAAAGGAAGATCAGAAAAAATTAAAAAAATATCAGGAGGAATTGAGCAAAATTTAGATACTGATCCGGGCGGCTTTCTACAAGCTAAAAACCATACCAGCTATGAACAAAATAAAAGCGCTACCTATTGTTTTGATCAAAAAGTAAATAAAAATTCAAGCGTTGATATAAAAAGTTTTGATCACAAAGCTTATATCATAAATTTTTTACCTGGTAAAATTATTTGTAAATTTGGTTATTTGTTACCCCTCAACAGCGCTAAATTGAATGGGGAGCTGTATTCGTAGTTTTTAAATAGATAAATAGAAACATGGCACATCCAAAGAAAAGATCCTCTGCTTCCAGAAGAGATAAAAGAAGAACGCATGTTAAGCTTGCCATGCCTGCGCTTGTCATCTGCCCCGTTACCGGTGTAATGCATATGCCCCATCGTGCATTTTGGCATGAAGATAAAATGTATTACAAAGGTAGGGTGGTGATGCATAGAACAGATACGCAACAATAGATGAAGTTAGTCAAACGTGCCGTTATTACAGGTGTAACTGGATATGTTCCGGGCTATGTGCTGACCAATAGCGAATTGGAGCAGATGGTAGATACCAATGATGGCTGGATCACTACCAGAACTGGTATTCAAGAGCGGAGAATCCTAAAGGGAGAAGAGATGGGCACCTCTGTAATGGCTATAGAAGCCGTAAAAGATTTGCTGCAAAAAACAGCTACCGATCCTGCTGCCATAGATCTGCTGATATGTGCCACCATTACCCCAGATAGAATCACCCCTGCTACCGCTAATATCGTTGCCCATGCGGTGGGTGCTACCCATGCTTTTAGCTACGACTTACAAGCTGCTTGCTCTGGCTTTCTTTATGGACTAGATACAGCCGCTCAGTTTATTGCTTCGGGTAGGGCAAAAAAGGTGGTTGTAGTAGGCGCGGATAAGATGTCTGCTATTACCAATTATAGCGATCGGGCTACCTGTATTCTTTTTGGAGATGGTGCAGGTGCTGTACTGGTAACAGCCGATGACCCAGATAGTGGTTGCGGTATTGTAGATACCATCTGCAAAGCAGATGGTGCAGGGCAAAACTTGCTCTACCAAAAAGCAGGAGGTAGTAGGTTGCCTGCTTCACATAAAACAGTCGATGCCAAAGCACATTACATTTACCAAGATGGCCAAAACGTCTTTAAGGCAGCGGTTACTGCTATGTCAGAGGTAGTGATGGAAATTATGGCTGGTAATCAGCTTACCCCAGCAGATATTGCCTATTTAGTGCCCCATCAAGCCAATAGGCGCATCTTGAAACTTGTAGCCGATCGTGCAGCCATACCTATGGAAAAGGTTATGTTGAACATTAATAAGTATGGCAATACAACCGCTGCAACCATTCCACTCTGTTTGTGGGATTATGAGCAAAAACTTAAAAAAGGTGATAAATTAATTGTAACCGTTTTTGGAGGCGGGTTTACTTGGGGGGCTATGTATATGGTCTGGGGGTATGATGGTGGTAAAGCCGTTTAAAGCGTGTGATAATTAAAAGGCAAAAATTAAGGTAATAGCAATAAAATCAAAGTATTATGGCAAATACAAGTGATATTAAAAATGGCCTTTGTATCTTATTGAATAATGATATTTATACTGTCGTGGAATTTCAACACGTCAAGCCAGGCAAAGGCGCAGCTTTTGTTAGAACCAAACTAAAAAGTTTAACCAAGGAAAGGCAAATTGACCATACTTTTAATGCGGGCGCGAAAATCCATATCGCACGCATTGAACGCAGACCCTACCAGTTTCTTTATAAGGATAGTGCAGGCTACACCTTTATGCATACAGAGACCTTTGAACAGCTGACCATTGAACCATCACTGATTGCTACCCCCCAATTCCTAAAAGAAGGGCAACATGTAGAAGTCGTCTACCACGATGATGAAAATGTAGTATTAAAATGTGAATTGCCCCCATCTGTGCTATTGCGGATTACCTATACAGAACCCGGCCTTAGAGGCGACACTGCTACCAAAACCTTAAAGCCAGCCACCCTAGAAACAGGCGTAGCCGTTAAAGTTCCGCTATTTATTAATAATGAAGATCTTATAAAGATAGATACCCGTACTGGTCTCTATATAGAGCGCGTAAATGAGCAGAAAAAGTAAGTATGAAAACCAAAGAAATCCAGGAGCTGATTGACTTTATTACCAAGTCAGGGTTAGAAGAAGTACATATTGAGACAGAAGCCATTAAAATCCATGTGAAAAGGAGTATACCTATTCCCGGACATGTGGCATCATTACCGCCCAACCCATTTGTTCCACCTGCTCAAATAGCTCCAGAAGCTGGAGCAAATAACCCCAATCATATAACCATTAAGTCCCCAATGATTGGTACCTTTTACAGATCACCTCATCCTGAAGAAGCTCCCTTTGTAAAAGAAGGAGATGCCATTGTAAAAGGCACAAAGCTCTGTATTATAGAAGCCATGAAGCTCTATAATGAAATAGAGTCAGAAGTTACCGGCAAGATCGTACAAATCTTGGTTGATGATGTTTCGCCTGTAGAGTATGATCAACCCCTTTTTATAGTAGAACCAATTTCCGGATAAATCGTACCGCTATCTTTTCAGCTACTATGTTTCAAAAAATATTGATTGCCAATCGTGGAGAAATTGCTTTAAGCATCATTCGGGTTTGCAAAGAAATGGGTATTAAAACCGTTGCGGTACATTCTACGGCAGATAGGGATAGTTTGCATGTCCGTTTTGCAGATGAATCCGTCTGTATTGGCCCCCCTGCTAGCCATTTGTCTTATCTATCTATTCCATCCATTATTGCTGCTGCCGAAGTAACCAATGCCCATGCCATTCATCCAGGTTATGGATTTTTAGCTGAAAATGCTACCCTTGCAAGTATTTGTGCAGAATATGGTATTAAGTTTATAGGCCCTTCCGCTGCCGCCATCAGCAAGATGGGTGATAAGTCTACTGCAAAGGCAACCATGCAGGCTGCTGGTGTGCCCACTGTTCCTGGTTCCAATGGGCTGCTCACATCGGTTGAAGAAGGCATCCGTTTGGCCCATGAGATAGGCTTTCCTGTATTGCTTAAAGCAACTGCAGGAGGTGGGGGAAAAGGCATCAAATTGGTAGATAACCCAGAGGTATTCCAGCAAAAATGGGCAGAAGCCCGTCAAGAGGCCATTGCCTCCTTTGGTAAAGATGGCCTTTATTTGGAAAAATATATAGAAGAACCACGCCATATTGAAATACAAATTGTGGCAGATCAGTATGGTAAAGTCATCCATCTATCTGAGCGAGATTGTTCCATCCAGCGTAGACACCAAAAATTGGTAGAAGAATCTCCCTCTCCCTTTGTCACAGCGGCCTTACGCGCAAAGATAACAGAAGCAGCGGTAAAAGGCGTCTCTGCTATAGGGTACGAAGGCGTTGGGACCATGGAGTTTTTAGTGGATAAATACCAAAACTTCTACTTTATGGAGATGAATACTCGGATTCAAGTAGAATATCTCGTTACAGAAGCCGTTACCGGTTTTAATCTGCTAAAGGCACAAATTGAAATGGCAGCCGGAAAGCTACTCGACCTACCCAATCTATATCCGAAAGGCCACGCCATAGAGGTCCGTATTAATGCAGAAAATCCCTTTCATGACTTTCGGCCATCTCCTGGAAAAATTAACCATATGCATTTTCCCGGTGGCCTTGGTATAACCATTGCAAGCCATATTTATGCTGGTTATGTTATTCCCCCCAACTATGACTCCATGATTGCAAAGCTTATTGTACATGCAAATACTAGAACAGAGGCCATTGCCAAGATGAAGCACGCATTAGAAGAGTTTGTTATAGAGGGCATCCAAACCAATCTGCCCTTTCATCGTGCGCTACTAGAAGATCAAGCCTTTCAGGCAGGCCACTTTACCACACAATACTTAGATAGCTTTGACTTTTCACTACTCAAACAAGTAGAATAAATCTCTTTTTTATCTGCTCGCCCTTATCTTACCTAAAATTTAATCATCTTATTTTGAATAAAAAAAATTTCAGCTTATCTATGTAAAATAAGACCTTCTTCAAAACCTATTTGTGATCAGCAGTTTTTAGGAGAAGCGCAGTCGCCAGCATACTAAATGTATTTGAGGAGCATAGACCACAAAATTGCCATTTAGCAATAGGTTTTGCAGAAGGTCTATAGAACTTTATACCTATACTAAGCATTTCAGCTTTATGGTGCCCATTGTTATAGTTTGTTTTTTGCTGGGTGCTTGTAATAAGCTAGAGGTTAGGTACACGGGTACCCTAATATTGATACGAAGGATAATAAAGCGTATAGCAGTAGTAGTCTAAACTATCAGAAGCAACCATTGACGCATCCAGAGGATGATTGGGTTAAAGCAGATATGTGCACATCTCTACATATAAAAGCAGAAAATACCGGAAATAATGCGGTAGATGACATGAAGCGCTTATTGGGTAAGATGCTACCTTTACTATTAAGAAAAGAGGGGCGTGAAAGTCTTCTTTACGAAAAAGATAATAAGATACGATACTTCGTACAAGGTAGTTCTTTTTGGAATGAAAATAACATGAAAGATTACTTAATCTATCTAGAAAGTCAAGGTTATAATAATAGTCTACTCCTTTCAAGGAATGCGCACCAAGAAACATCTCTATTGGCAGCCATGAAAAGAGGGAGTGTAGATATGGTGAAGCTTTTGTTAGCATATACCCATAGGTGCGTTGGACTGAACCCTGCTGATCATATAGATGAGGACAAGAACGATCTTTTAGACATAGCGCTAGGACAAAAAGATAATCGAAAACTGGTTTGTTTAATAAATGAATTATTCAATTGCAGTGCCCGCTCTGCCACTTTCACCTACATGCATTTTTTGGGCATGGCTAAATGTCATTCTGAGAAAGTAATAGGCGCCATGTTAAGCAGTAAAAAGAAACTCTTTTACCTATTTCAGGCAGTGCATAATAACAAATTTGAACGATTGGACTTATTGCTTCATACAATAGTTAGCGTGCTAGGACCTGTTGATTGTTTAGAAGTTTTTACCAAAAAGTACCCTTATGGCTCTCGTGATTACACGCTCCTGCGTACAGCATTGGATAAGAATTTATTAGAAGAAGCAGACAAGTATATTGTAGAATACCTTACAGGCTTTTTATTGCATATCCTTGAAAAAATTAGACTATCTGATCTTTCAGATCGACTCAAACAAAAATTAATAGACCTGCTATTTAAAAGTGACATTGTAGAACTTGCAAAAGAACATAGGTGTGCATTACCGAACCTTTATACGGCGCTAAGAATCACAATGGAGTCGATAAGTCCACTAGGAGAGTTTTTCTCACCTATTGCTCCATCTAATGGGTGCACATTTCCGCCGTCTAATAATAATGTGAAGTTGGTATTAGTTAGATAAAAAAGTGTAAAAAAGCTCCTTTGTACTTTTAAATTGGCGTATTTAGTCTTCTATAATTTATATATCATTTACAACGCTTGTAATGCCAAATTATAGGTTAAGTTGTATCAACTTTGGTCATTTAACTTAAATTAATATTAATAGATCGTTTTAATTATGTCGCTGGATATTTCATTACTGTTACTTGTAGCTTTTCTGTTATTTACATTGGTAATGTTTTTTTGTTCTTTAAATAAAAAGGTTACCAACTTTCGGGAGCATGCCGTTGGGCATAGACAATTTCCTACAGCTGCTTTAGTAGCTACTATCGTAGCATCTTATTACCCAGGGGGGCTGCTCAAGGCTAGTATAACAGAGGCTTCTATAGGGCTCTGGCCTATATCGCATAGAATAACTGTGGCGTTTTTACCATTATTGACGCTAAGTTGGTTAGCCGGGCGTATGCCCAAGTTTATGTATGACCTATCGATGCCAGGGAGCATGGCTAGGGCATATGGCAGTTATGCACGGCTTATTACTGCTTTATTTGGATTTTGCCATTCTATTATTATGGTTGCTTTACAAATTCGTCTGATAGCTGATACAGCCAGCCTATTTATAACCTCAGTTAGTCCATTGGCTATTACGCTACTCATCACGCTAGTTTTGGTTATTTATGCTATGTTTGGTGGTATGCGCGCGATTACCTTTACAGATGTATGGCAATCTATCATTTTTTCTACCCTTATTGTAGTACTGGCTTGGTTGCTGCTTAAAAAGACAGGTAGGCCAATTATCGAAACCATTGGCTTTTTACAAACTCAAAAAAAATTCGAATTAAATAATATAATGCCCCCTGGTGGTAAAGTAGTCAATATACTGCGATACCTTTCTTATATGTTCACTGCCACCAGTCCCTATCTTGTGCAGCATGTATATATGTGTTCCAGCCTTGCTCAGACAAGAAAAGCATTCCTATATGCTGGTGCTTTTTCTACTGTTATTATAATATGTATAACGTTAGTTGGTTTATTTGTTTTTGTCTGTTTCCCACATGTGCCATCTGCAGCTATTTGGAACCATTTCCTCTCTAATACTTCCCCTGTCTTAAAGGGAGTAGTTTGTATCATTATATTATCTTTTGCGATGTCTACAGTTGATTCTAGATTGCATGTCACTAGTATAATGCTTGCTTATGATATACCCAAAAGCATACATTTGCTCAAGAGGCTTGTTCACCTCTACCAGTTTCGCGTGGTGCGTATCGCACTGCTTGCTGTGGCGCTACTCACTGTGGTATTGGCTTGCAACTTTCCTATTTCCATTCTGGTCCAAATCCTTTTATGGTATGACCGTTTCTATGTCCCAGTAATAATGGCCCCATTTATTTTAGCGGTTATTGGCTTCCGTACCACTGCTCAGGTTGCTTTAATAGGAATGGCTACCGGCTTACTCTCTGTACTTGGTTGGGAGCAATGGATCGCTCCTATAGTTGGAACGAGTAGTGCCCATATTCCTTGTATGTTGATGAATGGCCTGGCTATGCTTATTGCACACCATTTACTGACCACACCACAAATTGCACAAACTAAAAAGCGCGTTGGCTCATTTAAGCCTATCCAATCGGAACATGCCGTAAAAAACAACACGAAAGATAATATCAGCTAGCCATTTTTTTTATTTTATAGAAAAAAGCTTAACTTTGTTAAAGTTTGTCCTTCCTAATTGTAGAAGGATTATTATTCTTTAGCTTATAGAAATATATGTATGCAATTGTAGAAATAGCTGGGAAACAATTTAAAGTATCCAAAAAACAGTGGCTATACACCCCTAAATTGCAAGGTGAAGTGGGTACGCTGCTCACTTTTGATAAAGTTTTACTTTTAGATGATGCAGCAGGAAAGGTAGCCGTTGGTACACCTATTTTGCAGGGGGTAACGGTTCAAGCCAAGGTATTGGAGCATACCAAAGCAGACAAAATTATCGTTTTTAAGAAAAAAAGACGAAATGGATATAAAGTAAAGCGGGGGCATCGTCAAGAGCATACGCGGATTCTTATTGACGATATTAGCCCTCTTTCGTAACTCGATTGCTGAACAAATAGGTTTCGAAAAAGGTCTGCTGTAAACTAATATAATAACATGGCACATAAGAAGGGAGCTGGTAGTTCCCGTAACGGAAGAGATTCAGAAAGTAAGCGGCTCGGTATAAAAAAATATGGTGGAGAAGCTGTAATGGCTGGTCATATTATTGTCAGGCAAAGAGGTACCCGTTATTATCCTGGTAAAAATGTTGGCTTAGGTAGGGATCATACTTTATTTGCCGTAATCAATGGGGTAGTTGTCTTTAAAAAGAAGAAAGACATGCGGTCTATTGTTTCAGTAGATGCGGTGTAGTCCATTATTGCTTCACACTTGCTCCTGTACAGGTGCAAAAACTAGAGACCTTCTTCAAAACCTATTTGTGATCAGCAGTTTTTAGGAGAAGCGCAGTCACCAGAATACTAAATGTATTTGAGGAGCATAGACAAGCTTCGGCACCAAAATTGCCATTAGAAATAGGTTTTACAGAAGGTCTAATCACATGAACTTATTTGCAAGCGAAATTCGCTAGAAAGGTAATAATACGATATGGCTGTAAAAATTAGATTAGCTAGATGCGGAAGAAGGCATCTGGCAGAGTATGACATCGTTATAGCTGATGCACGCTCACCACGAGATGGTCGTTTTATAGAAAAAATTGGGAATTATAATCCAAACACAGCCCCTGCAACGGTTAAGCTTGATGAGGCAAGCGCATTGAAATGGCTTTTTCAGGGTGCACAACCAACTGATACGGTTAGGAGTCTTTTGTCTAAGCAAGGTGTAATGTTAAAAAAGCATCTTCAAGTAGGTGTTATAAAAGGAGCCATTACCCAAGCGCGGGCGGATGAAAAATTTGCTAGTTGGAAGGCAGAGCGGGTAAAAAAAATAAAATTAGTTAATTAAATTTAAATGAATAGGGAAGATATTATGGCTACAGTAGTAGCCGTTGTTGTTGACAAGCTAAATGTTTCGCCTCAAGAGGTTGTGCTTACGGCCCATTTTGCAAATGACCTAGGTGCCGATTCTCTAGACCAAGTTGAATTGGTTATGGAGCTTGAGAGAGCGTTTGATGTACACATTAAAGATGATGAAGCTGCCAAGCTACAAACCGTGGGTAGTGTGGTAGATTATTTAGAAAAGACCTTAGCGCAACGCAAGACTTAGCTTACCTTTTTTATGTTACCCACAAGCGTAGTTATTACAGGATTAGGTGCCCTCACACCAATTGGCAGCAATGTTGAGGCATATTGGAATGGTCTGGTTTCTGGTCAAAGTGGTGCAGCGCCCATCACTAGCTTTGATACTGCTAAGCATAAAACCAAGTTTGCTTGTATCTTAAAAGAGTATGACCCTCATAACTACCTTGATGCAAAAGATGTGAGGCGGATGGATCCATTTGCCCAGTATGCTATGGTAGCTGGAGATGAAGCCATACACGATGCCGGGCTCATCACCCCTTTAGTAGATAAAGAACGTGTAGGGGTCGTTTGGGGCTCTGGTATAGGTGGTTTAGGTACGATAGAAACAACCATTTTAGAATTTTTCCGGAATGGTATGGATCCCAGGATTAATCCTTTTTTTATTCCCAAGATTATACCAGATATTCCTTCTGGCCACTTGTCCATTAAGTATGGATTTAAGGGGCCCAACTTTGCCACAGTAGCTGCATGTGCCTCTGCAGTAAACGCTATAGTAACTGCTTTTCAATTGATTAAATTAGGCGATGCAGATGTAGTAGTAGCAGGTGGCTCAGAAGCGCCTATTATTCAATTAGGCGTTGCTGGATTCAATGCATTAAAAGCCCTCTCTACGCGCAATGAAGACTACTTAACCGCTTCACGTCCCTTTGATAAGACAAGAGATGGTTTTGTGATGGGAGAAGGAGCAGGTGCTTTAGTCCTTGAGTCGTACGCCCATGCCCAAAAAAGAAACGCTAAAATTTACGCCGAAGTAGTCGGCGTAGGGATGTCTGCAGACGCCCATCATATTACTGCACCAGATATGGGAGGTGTAATTTTAGCATTGCAACGTGCATTAGCCAGTGCTGGTCTTTCACCAGAGGCTATAGACTACATTAATGCCCATGGAACCAGTACCCCATTGGGTGATGTCAATGAGATAGAGGCCATTCAGCATGTATTTGGTGCCCATGCCTATAAGCTTAACATTAGCTCGACCAAGTCGATGACCGGCCACTTGCTAGGTGCAGCCGGCGCCATAGAGTCTATTGCCACTGTTTTAGCATTATCGCATCAAGTAGTACCGCCAACCATTAACCATAAAGTATTAGATGAAGCCATTGATCCACAGATCAATTTAACTTTACATCAAGCAGAAAAAAGATCCATCTTATTTGCGCAAAACAATGCATTTGGTTTTGGTGGACATAACGTTTCTATAATCTTTAAAAGATGGGAAGACTCCTAAGTTTACTCCATTACTTTTTTATAAAGAAAGATCCTGCTACGCAACAGTTGGTCTCTTTTGTAAGAGCTACTACTGGAATGACTCCTTTAAATCTAGCCTTATATAAGGTAGCCCTTCAGCATAGCTCTATAGAGGAGGGGCATACCTCCAATGAACGGCTCGAGTTTCTAGGAGATGCTATATTATCTGCAATTATTGCAGACTATCTCTTCAAGAAATATCCTTTAAAAGAAGAGGGCTTTTTAACAGATATACGGTCAAGGCTCGTCAATAGGGATTCCTTAAATGGGCTCGCACGCAAGATTCATTTAGACAAGCTATTGCATTACGATAGCAATCTTGTAAAACGAAGTGGCCATAAATTTATTTATGGCAATGCATTAGAAGCCTTGATTGGTGCGGTTTATTTAGATCATGGGTATGAACGCTGTCAGAAATTTGTTATTGAGCGGCTTATCGTCAATTATATAAGCCTAAAAGAGCTGATAGAACATGATACCAACTTTAAGAACAGGATTATTCAGTGGGCACATAAACATCACCTTCAAGTAATTTTTAGGATTCTTGAGGAGAAACAGTATGAGCACTATAAAGAATTTACTGCTCAGGTGATTATAGATGAAAAAGTGATGGGAGAAGGAACGGGTAGAACCAAAAAATGTGCCGAACAAATGGCTGCCCAGCAAGCCTTGCAATATACAGAACAGGCAACAGCAGAATAAAAAAACCTTTCTGCGAAACCTATTTGTGGTGAGAAATTTTTAGGAGAAGCGTAGTCGAGCGCCGCAGAATACTTAGCTGGATTTGAGGAGCATAGACAAGCGCCAAAATTGCCATTTAGCAATAGGTTTCGCAGGAGGTCTAAGGGAATAGGCATTTATTTAGATATATTATGGCAAAAGAAGAACAAGATATACGAACTATTATTCATTCATCTGATTACCCATATGGCTTTGAGAGCAATATTCCTGTAGATGCCATTCCAAAGGGTTTAACAGAAGCGACCATTCGTTTGATTGCCGAGAAAAAAAATGAACCAGACTGGTTGCTAAAGCGGCGTTTGCAAGCTTTTTATCATCTATCCACATTAAAAGAACCTACCTGGGCAAAGGTTAGCTATCCGCCTATAGATTACCAAAATATTATTTATTATGCAGCACCTAAGCAGAAAATGCAGTTAAACAGCTTAGAAGAGGCTGATCCAGCGCTTTTGGCCACTTTTAAGCGCTTAGGGATTTCCTTAGAGGAGCAAAAAAGGCTAACCGGTGTAGCCATGGATGTGGTATTGGATAGTGTTTCCGTTGCAACTACCTTTAAAGACACCTTAAACAGGCTAGGCATTATTTTTTGTTCCTTTACTGAAGCGGTTCAAAACCATCCCGATTTGGTTCAAAAATACCTAGGCAAGGTAGTCCCCATGACTGACAATTACTTTGCTGCCCTTAACACTGCTGTATTTAGTGATGGTTCCTTTTGTTACATTCCCAAGGGCGTCCATTGTCCTATGGAGCTTTCTACCTATTTTCGGATCAATGCCACCAATACCGGTCAATTTGAGCGCACTTTAATTGTAGCGGAAGACGATGCCTATGTTAGCTACTTAGAAGGATGCACCGCCCCTATGCGGGATGAGCACCAGTTACATGCCGCTGTAGTAGAGATTTATGCTGAAAAATGCGCCCATGTAAAATATGCTACTGTGCAAAACTGGTATCCAGGCGATAAAGATGGTGTAGGCGGAGTCTATAATTTTGTAACCAAAAGAGGTCTTTGTGCCGGTGCGCATGCTAAAATTTCCTGGACACAAGTAGAAACAGGCTCAGCCATTACCTGGAAGTATCCTAGTTGCATTTTAAAGGGCGACCATTCAGTCGGTGAATTTTACTCTGTAGCAGTCACCAAGAACAAACAGCAAGCAGATACAGGAACAAAGATGATTCACTTAGGTAAGCATACCAAGAGTCGCATTGTAGCCAAAGGCATTGCAGCTGACCAGTCCAGCAATAGCTATAGAGGGTTGGTCAAGCTTGCAGCTGGCGCAACCCATGCTACTAATTTTTCTCAGTGCGACTCTTTATTGATTGGCAATAGTTGTGGTGCCCATACCTTCCCTTATATAGAGGTAAAAAACCCAACCGGGAAGGTAGCGCATGAAGCCACTACCTCTAAAATTAGCGAAGACCAGCTTTTTTATTGTAACCAACGTGGCATTGATCATGAAAACGCCATTGCACTTATTGTCAATGGCTACTGCAAAGAAGTACTCAACCAGTTGCCCATGGAGTTTGCTGTAGAGGCCCAAAAACTACTGGCACTTACCTTAGAAGGTAGTGTAGGTTAAAGCGATTTGTTCTCCATCTATCCTTACCTTTTTGGCTTGTTATGCGCTATAAAAATACAATTCAGCCCATTAAAAAAATAGTATTAGATCCTTATTTTGTTTCAACCATCTTATTTGCGCTATGGATGCTCTTTTTTGATGATCAAAATGTATTTGAACAATGTAGGTTGTACAGACGCTGGCAAAAATTGCAAACAGATGTAGTCGATTATACTGTTCAGATTCAGCAAATCAAAAAAGACAAAAAAGAATTGGTGCATAATATTGATTTCTTAGAACAGCTTGCGCGTGAAAAATATTATATGAAGCGAGAAAAAGAAGATGTATATGTTATTGTAGGGAAGTAGGGAAGGGATGGAATTTGTATGCTACTTTTTGCTTGATAAAAAAGTAGCCAAAAAATCAAGCGCCCTTGAAAAAAGTTGCTGAAAGTGCAGCTTACAGATGGAAAAACAGGAACCGCCCGCTGCGCGGGCTTGAAAGGAATCTGTTTTTCCTAATCATCTGTAAGCTGCACTTTCTGATCGTAACTTTTTTCAAGGGCGCGTTTTTCCTTATTTGCGGCTAGTATTACGGCTCTGCTTTCTAATCGCAACTTTTTACAGGGGCATTTTCCTACTATGGCTATAATATTGAACACATACATGATTTTAGGACAAATTTTTATCATAAACGCCTAATTTTTTTGCCCTAAATTTTTAGTAAAAAACTAGAAAAAACGCGTTTTCTGTCACAGTGCTGAACGTACGACGGACAACCATTTCAGGTTTTGATTATAACATAAATTATAGTATACTACACTATGGTTTGAGTGGTATTAGACCTTCTGGAAAACCTATTTGTGATCAGCAGTTTTTAGGAGAAGCGCAGTCGTCAGAATACTAAATGTATTTGAGGAGCATAGACCACAAAATTGCCATTTAGCAATAGGTTTTGCAGAAGGTCTAGGGTCTTCATAACCCAAGTTCAAACAAGTTCAATTAAGTTCAAAAGCATACTACTGCCAAACGGCTGCTGCTTATTCGTTACGGTGATTCCTCTGCCTTGATTGGTCTATTCGTACCATTTTGGCGTGTCTATATAACCGGATCTGTTGGGTAAGTGCAGCGGGGGGAGTAGTATCCTATCATTAAAAAAAAACAAAACAATGGATAAATATTGCAAAAAAATGGATCATCCTAAGTCCTGCGGATGCGCCTCAAAAAAGATTGCGGCTTTGTCACTTTTAGTTGCTGTACAAACTACATCTTGTGTAAGTAATAAGGGGCAGGGAGTGACTGCTCTTGGCAAGCCCTGTTATGGTTACTGGCATCAATTACCTGCATCCCAAGGTAAGGTATTAGATAGTGTTAAGTTGGAGGAGCTGCAGAAAAAAACACGTAAAATACTTTCAGAAGAATCGCCTGACTTCAATGGGCAAAATGCTTTTTTCGAGGCTGTAAAAAAATGTAATTTTCTATTGGTTAAATCTTTAATACAGGAGTATCCATCCATTACCTCTAAGGAAGTGGTCAAGGCTTTAATGTTGGCACTGAAGCATAAGGATACGCTATCATTTAGGTATAAGCATGAAAAAATAGTTCATTTCCTATTGAAGGAACATACGCCTGCGCTAGAGGATTTATATATGCAGGATGAAACGGGAAGCACCGTACTGCATCTACTCATTAAACGTGGTGATATTAATGCCCTAAGGTTCTTAGCAGAAAAGCTTCCTTTAAAGGGGTTACTTATGAAAGATAAGAAGTGTAGAACACCAATGCATTTGACTGCTCGTTACAAGAGTCCAAAAATGTTTAGAATAGTATTTGCTCGAATAATAGATAAGTTGGATGCAGATCGGGCAATTGCCGAGTTGTTTAAAACTTGTAAGAGAGGTTCTGTATTTTCGTGTGCTTATTTACGTAAGCATAGTGATTTTGCAGAGTTATTGAATAATAGTAAGGTCCAAATCTCAACCGTATTTGTTCAAGGTAGCAAAATGTTTAAAACTATTTTAGATGCTTTACCTGTTCGCTTAGATCTTGAACAGCTTAACACCATTGTGCGGGAAATTGATGACATACAAGATGGCTATATAATTAGCAAGCAGTATGGTGCTGAACTGCGTGGTATAGTCTGGAGTTATATCAAGAAGCAATATCCTATAGATTCAGATAAAGTTATTCAGTACGTGGCCTATATAAGACATCTTTCCTATATCGAGGAGAAATATGGTAGCGATTCAAAAGACGTTAGAGACTATGTAGCTCAACGCAAGAAACTCGTCTCTTATATCAAGAACCGATATGGTAGCAAAATATATCAAGATGTTAGCAAAGACAATGGTGATAGCGAACCAGACGAAGGGTATGGGTCTGGTTTAGAAACCTCTCATAATGAAAGCATATTGACCAGTTAGCCGACCGGCAACAGCTCTGTATAAAAAGTTGCAGCTTTTTGTACAGGGCTTTATTTTTTTGTATACTCCTTTATCAAGTAAAAAGTAGTACATGCATTGCTTATAAAGAAACATGCCAATCAGTCCATTTATAGCGCTGCTATGTTTTTGTACAGTGGAACTAACTGGGTGTAATAAATAAAATAGAATGCCCTAGTTATATGTACCATCATCAATCATCTATGGGCCTCAGCAAAGAAAAACTAATTAAAAAAAGTAATATAAAGAGAGGTAAAACGCTCGTTTATTCAAAGGCTAATAAATTGTTGAAACTTAAACATAGTTCCAATCCTAATCATAGCTATAGCCTCCAGTCTCCAGTAATTGTGCACATCTTTAATGGTCTAGAGCAAACAAATGGAGATAAGCAAGCTGAATCACCTGCGCCATATGAATTTCGTCCTGTATCCCCTACGCGCGAAGAAGTAAGTCGTATGTCTTTTTCTGATGATAAACAGGGAAACAAGCTGTTGTCACCCATTTTACCCATTCCCATTCGTTTAAGTCAGCCTGAAGCTGTAGCAGCTGAAGCACTTTTACAACTGCGTCAAGGCCAATCGGGTTAACCCATGCGTAAGCATACGGCTTCTTTTTTTTTGATTGATACAAAAAAATGGTATCATTATATTATAGATGCTGATCTAATGTTCTTTATCAATCTTCTTAATTTGTTTGTTATATGATCTGCTTTGATATCTCTATTCTCCTTATAGGGGCTTTTTTGTTGTTAACCTTGGTGGTAGGTATCTACTTTAGTAGGCAAAAAACCACCTTTCGGGAGCATGCTGTGGGGAATAAGCAATTTGCTACAGCTACTTTGGTAGCCACCGTATTGGCTACTGCTTATAGTGGAGGCGGGTTGTTGCGTACTGTAGAATCTGTTTATAATCTTGGCCTCTGGTGGATAGCCGTTACCTTGTTAACCTGTTTGGATGCATATCTGATTGGTAAGCTAGCCTTACGTATGGGGCCATTTATGAAGCATCTCTCTATAGCAGAAACGATAGGTAGTATTTATGGTAAGTATCCAAGGGTTATGGTCGCTTTGGTTAGTGTCTGTGACGCTGTCATTGCAGTTACGATGCAGATTACTGCAATGTCCAAGGCTATTACCATGTGTATAGATACAGTTGACCCTAGAATAGCTGCGATTATTTCTACCTTAGTGCTTGTTTTTTATTCCACTTTTGGAGGCGTTCGTGCCGTTACCTTTACTGATGTATTACAGTTTATAACCTTTGCGGTCATTATTCCGCTGCTTGCTTGGTTTATATTTCTTAAAACAGGTAAGTCCACTGTAGAAATTATTTCCCTGCTACAGGGACATACTAAATTTCAATTTAATAGCTTGTTTTATTCCAGTACGGGGCTAATGCGTATGCTATTATTGATGTTATCTTTTCTGGTAGGTCGTATGTATCCATCTATCATACAACGGGTCTATATGGCTTCTGGTCCACTCCAAGCTCGAAGCGTGTTTACTTATGTTACCATTTGTAGTGCGGTTATATGGAGCTTTATAATATTGATAGGTATATTCGCTTTTGTAGCCACACCGGATTTAGTAGGTACAGAAATTTGGGCCTATATAGTCAATAGCATTCCTCCTATCTTTAAAGCTTTTCTTGCGATTAGTTTACTGGCTATGGCTATGTCTACAGCTGATTCTAATTTAAACGCCTCTGCTGTTATGTCCATCCATGATATCTTAGAGCAGCTACGGGGTTCTAAAAAACTTGCGCAGGTGAATCAACTTCGATTGGCTAAGTGGGCCACATTGGTGATAGGCTTATCGTCAATGGCGTTAGCTTTTTACTGCAGTGATTTATTGATACTCATGTATTGGGCGCTTAACTGCTATGTTCCCATAGTAATTGCCCCTTTTATTTTAGCCATTTTTGGGTTTCGAGGCAGTGCCCGTACTGCCCTAATCGGCATGACTGTAGGTGTGCTGACCATTTTGGCTTGGAATAAGTGGGTAGAACCTTCTACAGGTATGGATGGCTCTTTCCTTGCTATGGTAGCCAATGGCTTGGCGATGATGGCTGCTCACTATCTCTTCAAGCAGCCAGAAAATAGCGGTTGGGTGAAACCAGATAATGAGTTTAAGCAGATGCAACAAGCAGGTGCACGCCAAAGACCAGCACAGAAAGAAGCCATTAAAAATGGTTGGGACAATAAAAAATTTACCTTAATCAAGTTAGTACCCAGCCATACTACAATGGTATGTATGGGATTTTATCTTGCCATTACCAGCTTGCTGGCTTATTTTATAGCGCCTAGCAGCAATCATGGCTGTTGGCTTATATTGCAACTCTTTGGAGCAGCGTGTTGTTTGGGTTATCCATTTTTCTATGATATTGCTAAAGGTATCAGGTCCATTCCAAGTTGGTTGATTGGTCTATGTTGGTTCATGGGTTTGGCGATTTATCTTCCTTTAAATCTGACCAGCCACTGGTGGTATCTGGTAGATCCGATTTTTAGTCTATCCCTATCTTTGACCCATTGTGCCTTAATCTTATGGCTGTTTCCGCTCTATTTGGGTGTAATGGTGGTAGCCACCACATTATTAGTGGTGCTATACCCTATTGCTATTGGATTGTCTTTCGCACTATTATCTTCTTTATTCCGCTATTTATAGCCAGTTTATTGCTGTTTGTCATTATTATTTGCTCTAAGGTAAAAATAGGTAGTTGTACCAGCCAAATTCTTTATCTAAAAGATCAAGAATCGATTAGACAATCCCGCAAGCTAAAAGCATCGCTTTATGACTTGGCTATGGTTCCTGCTACTGTTGCGGTTGGTAAGGACAAAGGCTATGGCACTATTTTAGCGCAGGTAATGCATAAAATTGAGGAATCTATTTCCTTTTTAGATGACAACATTCCTCTTTATAAACAGGACTTTCAGAGTATTTTTAATAAGCTATATGATTGGGTACTCTATTTCAATAGAAGGGAAAAGGCAAAAAAACATGCCTTGCTCCAGCCTACTGAAATTACCTTTGATAAGCTGATCCGTAAGGTAGAAGTGGCTTTGTCCCAAGAGGTATCTAATCCGCCTAGGCTACTGGTAGAAAGCATGCATCATCCGAGCAGGAGGTTAGCTACTCATATTGTATGTGATATCAATCAAATAGTCTATTTATTGGTTCAGGCTATTTTACGAGTTGGTAAGCCAGAAAGCACTCCAGTTGTGCGCATACAACTCCATGGCACTACTTTGAAATTTACGCAAGCTGACGCCATTGACCATAGCGCTCCTATCTTTATCGATTTTGAAGCTACAGCTTTGATAGTAAGCCAAGCTAGTACTGCTGCTGATGGCCTTCCCAAGGTGGATGCGTGCTATGCTGATGTAAATACATGCCCCTCAAGGGAAACAAGAGGCGCCACCATTGATAGATCTTCAACGGGAAACCCTATCCAGTATTGTAACTGCCCATTATGGCTATTTCAAGCCTCCTGTTGATGCTAAGGCCATGTTATTGGTATTGCCTAATGATGTTGCCATTCGCGATAAGATGACCGCAAAACTACCTATAGATTGCTTGACGGTAGAAACGCTGATCACCCCAAAAGAGCAAGCCGATCTATGGTAATCTTAATGAAATTCCATGACTATGTTTGCAAGTCTTTGTGTGAAGAGGATCCTATTGGTGTAAAGACGATTTCAAGTTTGCTTTTATTATTGCGGCAGCACTTTGGCTTTAAGCGACATGCTTCGGGTCAATTGTTTTATGTTCGCGCGGTAGGCATTGCCGAATTAGTGGTAGACTGGGTTTTTCATTCTCCTAAAGTAATTTATGCCGCTTTGCTCTATGAGTTGGTGCGCCATACCTGTTTGCCCCTTTCATATATCAAGAAACATTATAACCTAGGGGTTTATGCCTTTGTATTGAATGTAGTAGGTATTAGTAGGTATAGACAAGCACCAAGCCTTAGACCATCCTTCTTTGCTGTATGTACAGAACCGATTGAAAGAAGCGCTTAAGGAAGACCACATACAGCTTTCTGTTCTTTTCATCAAACTCGCCGAGCGGCTCTATGACTTACGTCATGCAGCAGGCTATATCCATCTAACAGAGGTACACCATATGGCCCAAGAAACACTGGCCATAGATGTGCAATTGGCCCATACATACTTAGACCCAGCGATAAGAAAAGCATTAGAAAAAGCAGCTAAACAAGCATTAGCGCTTATTAACACTAAGAAAAAAGAAAATAATAGTTAGAAGAATTGTTATTTAGTGCAATACTATTACATACTTTTTAGTAAGTTATATTTATGACAAAAAGGTTACACCATGATGGACTTGCCAAAAAAATCCTTGCTGATCCAATAGCTTCACAGGAGTTTCTAAGCCACTATTTACCAGAACCTTGCAAAGATTTATTGGATATGAACACGCTTAAAATAGAAAAAGAATCGTATGTAGAGGATAATTTAAAGCAAAAATTTAGTGATTTAGTATGCTCTATCAAAACGAAAAATAATAAAAAAGCTTTCATTTATGTCCTGATTGAAGCCGAAGTTAGTCCTAATTATTGGATAGCTTTTAAGTTATGGAAATATATGTTTCTTTTACTTGAAAGACATAAGACGAAAAAGAAATCAGAACTTCCACTAATCATTCCGATGGTTGTGTATCATGGAAATCAGTCTTTTAGTGCCCCAAGGAGTTTATGGGAGTTGTTTAGTGAACCTAGTATTGCTAAAGAGTTTATGGGCGGTGATTATCAATTAGTAGATTTGTATGCTATGCCAGATGATGAAATTAAAAAAAAGGCGCATCTCGGCATGATGGAATATTTTATGAAGTATGTACATGCCCGTGATATACTTAAATTGTGAAGTGAGTTTCTAGAAAACTTTAAATCATGTATTCTACTAGATAAGGAAAAAGGTTATATTTACATAAGGAATTTTTTATGGTATACTGATAGTCAGTTGACTGAAGATAAGTATCCAGAATTAGAAAAGATTATCAGGGAACACATTCCTAAGGAAGATAAAGAAGATATTATGAGAACTATAGCACAAAAATATAGGGACGAGGGTATCCAAATAGGGCAGGAAAAAGGTAAGCTAGAGGGAGAAAAGGAAAAAGCCATTACTATCGCTAGGTCTATGCTTGAAAAACGCTATCCGTTAGAAGATATTATTCTCCTTACTGGTTTATCTCGTTCTCAGATTCACGAGCTTATGTAGACTTTTTCTGGGATATGTCCATCTATTCAATACATGTCCATCCGTTGGAAATGTTCATTAAACGTGTGCGTTCAATGTTGTGGCACTACTACCCCGCAATACGATCAGAAAGTGGCACCTTATAGATAAAAAGAAAAAACAGTTTGCAAGGAGGGCTGCAGGGCGGCTCCTTATCCCAACTTTTTACATTACAGGGGCTTTTTTTGATTATAGTGCTGCTAATCATATCTATTGAGACATTAACTTTCCTAAATCTTCTATTGTAGGCAGGCGACCGGAGGTAGAGTCCACATGGAAAATTTTAATACCACGCTCTTTTACTACCTCAATATTATGTCGACTATTATATCTATTAGTATAACATTGGCATTACCTCTTGTATCAGTTTCAGTTAACTCCTTAGCTTTTGCTATATGGTCCATGTTACCCTTAGCATAATTATCACTCCTTTGAGCATAGCCTCCTATTATTATAAGTATCCTGTTTATCTGATCTTCTGTCAAGCCAAGTTTTTGTAATAATATTGGTATTGAATCAGGGTAATCGTTAAAAGTGATAATGGCAAGTTTATGTCCTGCCTGTAATAGGCCATTGACAAGATTTCTAAATTCGATATAGTCGTTCGATTTTATATCAAACTTTTGTAGTAACCATCTAGTTTGATCTTCTACCTCTTTTTTACTATAGTCTTTATTATAGTTTGCATAGGCCGTAGATATAACATCTAATGGGCGTGTCCTACCGTTGATTGTAACCCAAAGGCTGTCATCTTTCATGTAGGAAGGAAGGTTTAGATGCTTTAGGCCATTATGTAAAAAGTTATGTTCCTTATTTGGCATAATTGTATCAATATTAAGGCATACTAACCGTTTTTTATCCTCTAGCGTATTGGCTCTATGATCTCCAATAGTTGAAAAATTACTTAAAGTAGATTTGCCTGTTGTTAGGTCACCTGATGCTTGGTTAGGATTCGATTGGCGCTTGCTATCTATATGGCTAGCTGTAAAATCATTTTTTTTTGCATTAGCTTTATTTAATTTTTTGAGTATCTTACCCCAAGTTAACGAAGCGTTAAGCTTGTTGAAAGTTGTATAGCCGTTTCCTGCTAGGAATCCGTTGAAGTTACTATGTACTATTTTAACATTGTTACTCTTTGTATTAGTTAACCGCTGAAGTTCTTCGATACTGTATCGATGGTTTCTCGAATTAGGGCGCATTATAATCATATTTTTTATCTGATTTTCAGTCAATCCCAATTCTTCTAGGAGTGCTATTGTTGTATGAAGAAATGATGGACAAAGCGTGATAATGGCAATTTGATGTTCTTGCGCTAATAAGCAAGTAATAAAGTTTTTTGCTCCAACTCGATCATTCATTTCTAGTTTATGATTCTTGAATAAAAGTTTAACTGTATTAATTGCAGTTTCGTTTTCTTTGTTAGGGTTAGGGTATTGGAATATAGGGATAGCGTTAGTATCTGAGTTTAGTAACACTTGCTTGCCTTGATATATATCAGATTCTTTTTCTATACTCTGAATATTGTTGTTTCGTAGCCCATCTTTTATAATATCGCGTATAGGGCCATGCATTATAGCTGAATCATAAATACATATTAACAGTCGTTTTATCTTCTGATGTTTGCGTTTCAGTATTTGAATTTCCAGCTTATAATTCATTAGAAAAGCAGTTTCCCATGCCCGATTTTGAGATGCTGCAATTGGAAAAACCTATATGCAATAAGGACAATAGGATGGCATAAACAACCTTTATTAATATATAATAGCGCCCATAATAATAAATTTAATTATTGAAAAAAGTTTTAAACCTTAATGATAAGACTGAACTTGTTCTATAAATCTATTATAAAAAATATATGGATCAAATGCTAACAAAATGGTGCCACGCCAATCAGAATAATAGGGCGTTAGACCTTCTGCAAAATCTATTTCTAATGGCAATTTTGGTGTCGAAGCTTGTCTATGCTCCTCAAATACATTTAGTATTCTGCGGTGCTCGACTACGCTTCTCCTAAAAACTGCTGATCACAAATAGGTTTTGCAGAAGATCTGTTGCTTATGAGTTTATGCTTTCTGCGGCAACCTAGCTAAGATATCATTTAAGCTTGCTTCGTCTGTTACCAAAACCTCTCTAGCCTTACTCCCTTCAAAGGGGCCTACAATGCCTGCTGCTTCTAATTGGTCTATTAGTCTTCCAGAGCGGTTATAGCCTAGTTTTAGCTTCCGTTGAATCAAGGAAGTGCTTCCTTGTTGATGCAATACAATCAGCCGTGCGGCTTCTTCAAATAAAGGATCTGTCTCTTGTAAGTCTAGACTATCCTCTTTATCTTCCTCATCATAAGTGGGTAATAGATAGGCAGATGGGTAGCCTGGTTGCCCACCAATATAACTACAGACACGTTCTACTTCTGCCGTATCTAAAAAGGGGGCTTGTAATCGGATGATATCGGAATTCATAGAGAGCAACATATCACCATTGCCTACCAACTGTTCTGCACCACTGGCATCTAAAATGGTTCTAGAATCAATCCGTGAACTTACCTTATAGGAGACCCGCACGGGAAAGTTCGCCTTGATAATACCGGTAATTACATTTACAGAGGGTCTTTGTGTAGCCAAGACCAGATGGATGCCAATGGCACGTGCCAATTGGGTCAACCGGGCAATGGGTACTTCTATTTCCTTGCCTGCTGTCATCATCATATCTGCAAACTCATCTATAACCAATACGATATAGGGTAAAAACCGATGGCCTTCTTGAGGGTTCAGTATCCTTTTTATAAATTTTTCATTGTATTCTTTAATATTTCGGGTGCCTGCTTCCTTTAATAGCTCGTAGCGGTGGTCCATTTCAATGCATAAAGAATTCAGGGTATGGATTACTTTTTTGGTTTCTGTGATAATCGGCTCCTCGCTGATCGGTAATTTGGCTAGAAAGTGACGCTCTAGTCGATTGTATAAAGAAAGTTCTACCTTTTTAGGGTCTACCAAGACCAATTTTAATTGCGAAGGATGCTTTTTATAAATCAAAGAGGTGAGTAACACATTCAGCCCTACAGATTTGCCTTGGCCAGTGGCACCTGCAATCAGTAGATGGGGCATGCGGCCCAAATCTGCAATAAACAATTCGTTCGAAATACTTTTACCCAATACAATGGGTAAATCCATCTTCCCTTTTAAAAACTTTTCAGAAGCAAGCATCTCCTGAAGTGGTACGATTTCTCTATTTTTATTGGGTACTTCAATGCCAATGGTGCCTTTCCCTGGTATCGGGGCAATGATGCGAATGCCCAACGCAGCTAGGTTCAATGCGATATCATCTTCAAGATTTTTTATCTTGGAGATTTTTACCCCTGCTTCGGGTACAATTTCATAGAGCGTAACGGTTGGGCCAATGGTAGCTTTTATTTTAGCTATATTGATTTTAAAGTTCTGTAAGGTTTGTACAATATTGTTTTTATTGATAGCCAGTTCTTCTTGTGTAACAGATAGCTGTGCTTGTTCATACCGCTCTAATAGATCTAAAGAGGGATATTTATAGTTAGATAGATCTAAGGTAGGGTCGTAGTTTTCACTTGTAAGCTGCTTTAAAGGGAGTGTGGTGGGTGCAGCAGATGGCGATGGTTTCAGCAAGCTTTTAGCGGCTGGCTGTGGCGCCACTACTTCAAAATCTACATTGCTTTTGGCACTACTTGCTAGATCACTTTCGTCGCTTCTATCATCTGAGTCGGTAGTTGGGCTTTCTATATTATTCGTTTTTTTTTTACTAGGTAGTGACCCATTCTCTGATGGATCGTTTGACCTATTATCTTCCTGATCTAGCAACCATCCATCCTCTTTTCTTGCCTTTTTGAATGGCCTTGGTAAAGAGGTTATATTAAAGCATAGTACCGAAAAGATAATCAAAGTAATAAAAAGAAAGATAAAAGTACCATAGCCTAACAATCCTTTAAACAAGGTGCCAAGCTCATAGGCAACCCCTCCTAGATGGTCAGCCAGTAGGGTAGCAGTTGGGTAGAGTGTGTATAGATACCCTAATAAAATATTGAACCATAAGACAAGAAAAATGGAAGCCATCATCACTTTCAATAAAGAAAGGTTGGGCCAAATCTTTTGTGTGACCATTTTTATGCCCATTAAAAATAGGAAAGGTAAAAAGATAAACGCAGTAATGCCCCACCATACATGCATGCAATAATAGCTTACAAAGGCACCGGTAAGGCCCAACCAGTTACAAATGGCCAGACTAGATGCTTTGATGCCTAATGTTTGGATAGATTCAATAATATGCTGGTCTTTAGCGCCATGCATCGGATGAGAAAAGAAGGCGCATGCTAGAAAAATACTAATCCCCTGTAGAAAAAACCCAATGGTTATTTTGATGCGTTGGTCTACTATAGACCGGTTTGATGCAGCCTTTTTTTTCGGTGCATCTGGTTGAATTTTATAATTATTTTGAGCCATTCAATAAACAAAAGAAAAATAAAAGATATAGGCTAGATCCAGCAGGGCAAAATTAAGCAAATCCCAATTCTAATTTGGCTACTTCAGACATTCGGTCTGTCGTATAAGGCGGTTCAAAGGTAAGGTGAACCTTTACTTCGTGTACCCCCTCTATCGCTTTAATTTTTTCTTCTACTTGACTAGGTATAATATCTGCCGCTGGACAGTTAGGAGACGTAAGCGTCATTAAGACTTCAATATTATTAAGCGGTAAAATGGTAATGTCGTAAATAAGCCCTAGTTCATAGATATCTACCGGTATCTCTGGGTCATAAACTTGTTTAATGGCTTCTATGACTTGTTCTTTTTGAACCATAATGATTGATTTGAGTGGTTGATTAGTTGCAATATAATCAAACCGCTCTAAAAAGGAGCCTACCTCTTTAGATTATGGTGTGAACTTAGGGAAAATATTAGGAGACCTTCTGCAAAACCTATTTGTGATCAGCAGTTTTTAGGAGAAGTGCAGTCGCCAGAATACTAAATGTATTTGAGGAGCATAGACCACAAAATTGCCATTTAGCAATAGGTTTTGCAGAAGGTCTAGGGAACAATAGCATGGATCTATGTGATCAACTTTTTCATTCACTAGAGATAGGTTGTGCAAGCGGCCTATTCAAGTCTTGATCTTTGGCTGTCTGCTTACAGACCTCTAGCGCCTCTTTAGCTGCTTTTTCTAATGCATTTCCTATTTCTGGATCTAAGTATGTATGGGCCAACTGCACATCTATGGCGAGTGTTTCTTGCGCCATATGGTGCACTTCTGTTAGATGGATGTAGCCTGCTGCATGACGTAAGTCATAGAGCCGTTCGGCCAGTTTGATGAAAAGAACAGAAAGCTGTATATGTTCTTCTTTAATTGCTTCTTTTAAACGATTCTGTACATAGAGCAGCGAAGGATGGTCTAATGCTTGGCGCTTGTCTATACTGACCACATTCAATACAAAAGCATAGACGCCTAAATTATAATGTTCCTTGACATAAGAAAGGGGCAAACAGGTATGGCGCACCAACTCATAGAGCAAAGCGGCATAAATTACTTTAGGAGAATGAAAAACCCATTCTACTACTAATTCCGCAATGCCTACCGCGCGAACATAAAACAATTGACCCGAAGCATGTCGCTTAAAACCAAAATGCTGTCGCAACAATAAAAGCAATCCTGAAATCGTTTTTAGGTCAATAGGGTCTTTATTATAAGAAGATTTGCAGACATAGTCATGGAACTGCATGAGTGCCATCATGGAATCAGCTTGTTCCTTAGGCGTAACAGAGGTTTCTAAGGTTAAGCAATCTATAGGCAGCTTGGCTGTTATCTTACTTAGAATTTCAGTGATGTCATTAGGCAGTACCAGCAGCATAGTGGGTGGTTGTTGATGAACAGGCGCTTCCAAGTAGCCATAGTGGGCTGCAACAATACTGGATATGGTTTCCTGTTGCAGATCTATGAATGAGGAGGCTGATTGTTTACTTTGAGGTCCTATCGCATCTATTTCATCGCTATAGCGGTCTTTAACCTTAGGAAGGGTTTCGGTAGTAGCTTGGCTTATTACTAGAGCAGTGGCTTGAAAAATTATGGAAATATGATTGCTGCTGTCAATAGGATCGACTTGTTTAAATTGTAAAGTAGTGGGATGCAATTGTATGCGGACAACTGGAGCGCTTTCTAGCTTACCAACCTGTAAAACAGCCTGAGCCAATAAATAGGTTACTTGGTTGATATCGCATATGATATAATCGCAGGGCTCCTTATTAGGGCCTCTTATCTTTTCCATCAGTAACCTAGGCGGATTGGTTACCTCCTGAGATAAAGCCAATTCTACCTTACGCATCAGCTTATTCAAACTAATTTTAGTAGGTTGTAGTAGTGCGTGTTCTTTTGCCTTTTCTCTTCTATTAAAATAGTCCACCCAATCATAGAATTTATTGATAATACTTTGAAAGTCTTGCTTATAAAGAGGTGTGCTGCCATCTAAGAATGAGATAGAGTCTTCAATTTTACGAATGACTTGCGCTAAAATAGAGCCATAGCCTTTGGTCTTACCAACCGCAGCAGGCACCATAGCGGAATCGTAAAGAGATGCTTTTAGCTTTTGGGTTTCTCTAACCTTTTCTTGATCTTTTAGGTAAAGAATTTGGCTTGTATAGCTACGTATTTTGACTTTAAGGCAAATGATAATGGCAAATAGCAATAGAGCCGCTATAAATAGCGGAAATAGAGAGGATAATACTGGAAAAGGGAATCCTGTGGCAATAGGATAAATGGAGCCTAATAATGCGATTGCTACAACACCTATAGCCAGGTAGAGGGGCAGTACCCATAGGATTACAGCACAATGCGTCAAAGATAAGCATGCGGTAAAAATCGGGTTTATGGAATGGAACCAACCCCAAATCAAGTTAAAAGGAAGGTAAATGGCTAGCCCTATTAGCCAACCTAGGCTGATAAACCAGGCCGGAGTTACTTTGCTAAAGAAGGTTTTAGAAGATGTGAAAAGTGCACCCACAAGGACTTGATATATAGCACAGCAGATGCGATCTGGCTTAATAAACCAATAACGCAGAATAGCAGTAGTGATGATATAGAGGCCTGTTAAACGCAAAGTGCGATCACTGGGTACCAATTTAGTCAAAGTAGCTTTTCTATTGGCCCAACTGTTTTTGATGGTTTCTTTGCGTTCTGCACGCTTACGGGCATTTTCTTGTTGTATTTGTTTAAACTGGTGATCCGGGCCAACCCAGCCTGCACCTTCTGGTTGTTTGAGTAGATAATGAGCAGCCATCATAGCCAGGCCATTGGCTACTGCAGCCAGAAAGGAACCATCCATCTCTGTTGCAGGTTGAATCCATTTGTTCCAAGATAAGATAGTGAATACACCTGTAGCCATACCGATCAAAGCGGTGCAGGAAGTTCCTCGAAAGCCAAAGATAGCTAAGATAAAAGGAGCAACAATTATAGGTACAGCACAATCAAGACCCCAATACATTAATTCCAACAGATCTTGACAACGAAAGGCTAGCAGCATAGATAATAGCCCAACCACTAGCGTGGTCCATCTTGCTATTTTAAGTTGATGTGTATCAGCGGCTTTTGTTTCCCTTTGCATACTTTCTAAGATATCATGGCTTACCATAACCGCACAGGAATTTAAGCAAGAATCAGCTGTAGACATGGCCATAGCGAGCAAACTAATGGAAACAAATCCTTTAAAAAAAGTCGGAATATGAGTTATTAGATAGCTCCAAACCGCTTCTTTCGGTAAATCTGGTGCATCTACAAAAATAAATAGACCGATGAGTGTTATAAACGATATGATAACAAATTGAAAAACACTAGCATATGAAAAAACTTTTTGAGCTTGAACAGGGCTAGAGGCCATGTACAAGCGTTGTATATATAGGGGGGTTATATAAAACGCTACCAAAGATAGAAGTAGTAGAATCATAGACGCTAGTTGCGTATTAAAATGGAATACGTTACTAAATTGAAATTTAGTGTGACCTTGTAGTATAGGAACAATTTCTGCAACTGGTTTACCTACTTTTACAAACATAAACCAAGCTAAAAGAGGAATAATAACGGAGAAGGTTAGAAACTGTAAGACATCTGTAAAGGTAATGGCGCGGATACCTCCAAAGGTGGAATAGAAAATAAGGAGCAAGGTAGCTAGAGTGGGAATTACAAAAGGGTTTACCAAGCTGATACAGATGCTAATGGCTTTGGACATTACAGTAATTTGTCCAGTAATTATAACGACTGAAGTACAAATACCAACCACAGCAGCTATAATTCTTGGATACTTACCATAGATACTACCTAGCGTTTCTGCCATAGATAGGTGCCCCATAAATGGACCCATACGCAATGCTAACCTACTAATAGTCCAAAGACCAAGAACCTCTAGCAGTGAAAGGGTAATCCACCATGCGCCAAGTTCATGGGTAGCCTGTACCTCACGCACCAGGCTTCCTCCTCCAAAAGCAGTAGCTAATACGGTAGCTACTAAAGTAGCAGTAGCAAACTGTTTATTGCCTACTGCATATTCTTGAAAGGTGGTTTTTTTTCTACTAAAGTAGAGACCTACCACTAAAGTTAATACTAAAAAAGCTGCCACTATATATAGTGGTATATTAAAGCATATCATAAAGAAAGTTGTTAAAATAAGATTAGACTCTCTGCAAAACCTATTGCTAAATGGCAATTTTGTGGTCTATGCTCCTCAAATACATTTAGTATTCTGGCGACTGCGCTTCTCCTAAAAACTGCTGATCACAAATAGGTTTTGCAGAAGGTCTATTGAAAAATGGTTAGCTGGTGTATCAAATAATTGTTATGGTAAGTATTTTTAGTTAAAAATCAAAATGCCTCCTAAAGATGAGACCTTCTGGAAAACCTATTTCTAATGGCAATTTTGGTGTCGCAGCTTGTCTATGCTCCTCAAATATATTTAGTATTCTGCGGTGCTCGACTGCACTTCTCCTAAAAACTGCTGATCACAAATAGGTTTTGCAGAAGGTCTATGGATAGAAAATTAGTTAAATAGGGGGCGGCTTAAAGGGTGAGGTAAGGCCGTATTTTATTTTCCCAATCGGCATCGTACCCTGGTAGCCTTTGAATGGCACGCAGCGTGGTAAAGGTTCCTTGCTTTTTTCTATAATCTATAATAGCTTTTGCCATAGGGGCTGCAATATAAGGATGAGCAACCAAGGCTTTAAAGGTGGCTTGGTTTAAGGATAATTTTTTAGGGCTATATGGTGCGTGTATAGTGGTGCATTGGATTAATCTTACTTGAAGCAGGTGCGATAGACCATATACCTCTTTATATTGCTGGGATGAAACAAATCCGCCTAATTTGTCTCTATACCGTAGGATTCTACAGGCAAGTTGTTGGGTAATGCCTGCTATTGTTTGCAGCTGTGCTGCAGTAGCTGTGTTGATGTCAATCAGGGTTACCCTACGGGCATTTTCTTGCAATAGGGTTAGGTTTTTTTCCAACAGTGCAATGTTGGCATTGTGGTCTAATGGTTTACTTGAACACTTGTAGTATAATTTATATATATATACATTAGGTGCAATGATTAAAAGTAGCATCAGTACAATAATGGCTAGTAAGCCGTTGCTTTCTCTATTAGAAAAATGGAAGGCTTATTTTGATCTGATGTTTTAGTTTGTGCAACATGATGCGATGCTATATATCGTTCCCATTTTGCTAATAACTTAACAAAATTTTCTGGTAAAGGGGCTTCAAAGGAGATGGGTGTGGCTGTTACAGGGTGGTTAAAGCCAAGAACAGCTGCATGGAGTGCTTGGTGGGGCATGATTTTAAAACAGTTTTGCACAAACGCCTTATAGGAGGCATAGCGTTGGCCACTAGCGATTACATCGCCGCCATATTGAGGATCTCCAAAGACAGGGTGGCCTATATGTTTCATATGCACGCGAATCTGATGGATACGTCCGGTTTCTAACTGACAGGCTACAAGGGCAACATGGTGTAGCCGCTTGATGACTTGATAATGGGTAACCGCTTTTTTGCCTTGTTGGTTATCTGGGAAAGCGGCTATATTTTGATGGTTGTGGCTGTCTTTGCCTATATGGATAGCAATGGTACCCTGCTCATTTTTAGGATTACCCCAGACCAATGTATAGTAGCTTCTTGTTACGGTATGGTTATAGAATTGACGGGCCAGAGCTGCCAAGCTTGCTTCTGTTTTGGCTACTACCAATAGACCGGATGTATTTTTATCAATCCGATGTACCAAGCCAGGCCTGGTAGCCATATTGTCTTTTAAAGGCAGGTGGTTATAGCGGTATAGTAGGGCATGGGCTAGTGTGCCGGTTTGATGGGCTGGATCTGGATGTACAGCCATCTGGGCAGGTTTATGTACAACCAGTAGGTGGTCATCTTCATATACAATGTCTAATGGAATGGCTTCTGGTGTAAGGGTTGCTAGGTCAATGGGTTTGGGTATATGGGCTACTATTTCGTCTTCAGGTTGCACCAGATAATTGGACTTAATCGGCAGGTTATTAACGCAAACCCCTTGACCAGCAATAGCTTCTTGAATTTTATTGCGGCTGATTTGTAGAACCTCTGATAAAAATTTGTCTATACGAAGGCTACCATGTTCCTTTGTAACGGTAACCAGATGTTCTGTAAAGGATGGTTCAGGTGGGGCTTTCATCTGTAATAATGGGTTCAGTGGGGGTACATTATACACTCAATGGCTAATAGTTTAGGTTATAAAATCTTTTCGATGCATCAGTGCATTCATAAGCAATGCATTTCTAAATAACTTTCGTTTGTTGCCAAAGGAAGATTTGCGTTCCTTTATTGCCGCTGATTGGGATCGTCGGGGCTTTTCAACTACTACCAAAGATGTGGCTTGAGGTGTATGATGCGCCACTTTTTTAGCGATTGGCATGGTTGCAATAGGAGGAATAGCCTTTGGTTTATCTTCATCTTCATATTCATATTCTATTTCATCTTCATCTAGCTCCTTATGGACCGTTGAACCATCTGAATCAGCGAGTTGCTTATATACCCACCGAATGCCCCAAAAGATTAAAATTGAAATAACTTTAACCTCTACGTCAGATTTGCATATAAAAAATCCCATAATTTAAGACTATAAAACAATTTCTATTGTAGTGTGCGCTTTGCTAGTTTCCTCCGATAAAGGCTTTTATCGGAGGCAGCTAGCACCCTAAGGTCTCAAGCAAAAAGTATCATACAAATCCATTTTATCAAGCAAAAAGTAGCAAATCTAAAGCTCTCTCTTGATTTCCTTTCGTTCAAATCCTTCTATAATATCGCCCACCTCAATTTCATCAAAGCCTTTAATATGTATACCACATTCAGAAACAGATTTTACCTGTTTAATCTCCTCTAATCCATGCTTTATGGTATGGATGGAACCGGTAAATACTACCTCATCTTTCCGGATGACGCGTACCGGATTGGATTGTTTGATAAAGCCTGTTTTTACTTGACATCCTGCAATATTGCCAATTTTTGAAAAGGTAAAGATCTTTTTAATCTCTGCTCGACCGGTAGGAATTTCTTCTATAGTAGGCGCTAAAAGTCCCTGTACGGCACCACGTATATCATCGATTGCACTATAAATAATAGAGTATTGTTTGATGGCCACTCCTTCTCTTTCGGCTAATTTTTTAGCTTGTGCAGATGGTTTAATATGAAAGGCGATAATAAGCGCATCAGCAGCAGCAGCAAGAAGTACATCAGACTCTGAAACAGCGCCTACACATTTATGTAGGATATTCACCTCTACTTCCTCATGTGATAGCCTCAGCAGGGCATCCGCTAGTGCCTCAATAGAGCCATCCATATCCCCTTTGATGATAATATTCAGCTCTTTAAAGTTTCCTACAGCCAAGCGGCGCCCAATTTCATCTAGGGTAAGGTGGGATTTGGTACGCAATGCTTGCTCGCGCAACAACTGCTGCTTCTTTTGGGCCAACTCGCCTACCTCTTTTATACTACTCATCACACGAAAGGTATCGCCTGCTCTGGGAGCACCATTTAGCCCTAAGACCTGAACAGGTGTTGCAGGGGGAGCTGTTTTGCGCGCGATGTTTTGATGGTTTAACATTGCTTTTACCTTGCCATAATAGACACCAGCTAGTACAATATCACCCACGCGTAGGGTGCCATCTTGTACAATTCCAGTTGATACATAGCCTCTACCAGGATCTAGGAAAGACTCAATAATCGTACCTTTAGCCTTTCTAGAAGGCGTTGCTTGCAAATCTAATAGAGAGGCTTCCAGAAGAATTTTTTCTAAAAGCTCATTGACCCCTTGCCCTGTTTTGGCTGAAATCTCTTGGCATTGGTATTTCCCTCCCCAGTCTTCCACTAAGATATTTAAATTGGCTAAATCCTCTTTAACCTTTTCTGCATTGGCCTGCGGTTTATCCATTTTGTTAATGGCAATGATAATAGGGCAACCCGCTACTTGGGCATGGCTAATCGACTCTTTGGTCTGCGTCATAATGCTATCATCTGCCGCTATTACAATCACAATAATATCGGTTACCTGTGCGCCCCTGGTACGCATAGCTGTAAAAGCCTCATGGCCGGGTGTATCTAAAAAGACAATCCTTTTGTTTTGATCGGTAAGAATATCATAGGCACCAATGTGCTGGGTAATGCCACCAGCTTCTTTTGAAGCTACTTTTGTCGTACGAATATAATCCAGTAATGAAGTTTTTCCGTGGTCTACGTGGCCCATAATGGTTACAATAGGCGGACGTTCTACCAGCTCACCACTGGACTCTTCTATATCTTTAGCTGTTTCTTCTTCATGTAGATCAACAAATTCTACGCTATAGCCGAACTCATCCGCAACAACGGTAATGGCTTCTGCATCCAGACGCTGGTTGATAGATATAATCATACCTAAAGACATACAAGTAGAAAGCACCTCATTTACCGTAATGTCCATAAAAGAAGCGAGCTCATTGGCTGAAATAAACTCCGTTATTTTTAAAACTTTTTCTGTTTCCTGGCGTTGGCGCTTTTCTTCAGCTTCTAGGTGGGCACTGCGCCTATCTCTTTTATATTTGGAGCGTGCCCCATCACCAGTGCCTTGATTCAATTTGGCTAAGGTCTTTTTTATTTGGCTTTCTATTTCTTGAGAAGACACGCCTTCTTGCTCTTTTAGACCTAGTTTTTGCGCTTTCTCTCTACGCAAGGCATCAGCGCTTGCGTTAGATTTAAATGATCCTATTTTTTTACCACCTATCGGTTTGGGTGTATGGGCCGTCTCTACCGAACTTTTTGGCCTAATTTGTAGCCTTGTGGTTCCTATTTTAGCACTTTTTATGGAGCCATTCAGCTTTTGTGATGGCGTTCCGCGGCTATGGTGGTGCCTTCTTAACGTAGTTTCAGGTAGCGTCATTTTGTCTACTATAGTAGGTCTTTTAAGTGGCTCTGAAAAGCTTATTTTATCTGGTTTAGCAGGGGCTTGTTCCGTTGTTTGGTCCGAATGACTGGAAGGCGATGGCGCATCGGAGGCTACTGCCCGCAGTTCTGCCACGTCGTCAGGCGCAGCAGGCTGCGTTTCAGCTTTGATTTTTTCAGCAGCCAAATCAATCTTGCCAATCGTTTTTAAACCAGGCAAAACAGGAATAGAAGCTTCATAATGAGCAGGTTGGGCAGTATGCCCTTCTGGACCTCTTTGGATTTTTGCTTGCGTTTCTGTCTTTTTCTTACCCTGTTCTTTGCTTTTTACATTATTGTGCTTACCAGCTGGTGCAGAAAGCGTTGGGTAAGTTTTCCCGATGGTTACATGCGCAGCTTCTTGTTTATCCACGCCAGCTGAAATAAATTCAGTAGCCAGTAGATTAAATTGTTCAGCCGTTATTTTAGCATTAGGCTTATTGTCTACTACAAACCCTTTTTGGGCTAAAAAAGAAGCAATCGTCTCTGTTCCTACATTTAACCTTCGAGCCACTTGGCTAAGTCGCATGTTTTTTTCTTCATTCATGGGCTATCTTTCTCTACCTAGAAGGCAATATTTAGGTTAACTATTCAGCGCCTGATCTAATATAGCATAGATTTCATCTATTGTTTCCTCTTCCAAATCAACACGTTCCTCAAGGGTTGCCTTGGGTAAGGCTAAAACACTTCTAGCTGAGTCCAACCCAACTTTATGCAATTCCTCCAAAATCCAAGGCTCAATGGTATCGCTAAACTCAGTAAGCAAAATATCATGCTGTTCTAAATGCGTGGGAATATCTCTATAGACATCTATTTCTTTACCAATGAGCAAGCCTGCTAGTTTAATATTTTGGCCTCCTTTCCCAATCGCTAGTGCCACTTGATCAGGGTCCAAGTAGACGGAGACCCTGTCATCATTTTGTTCGACTCGATTGATACATGCAGGGTTTAGCGCACGCGCAATATACAATTCTAAGTTGTCTGTATAATTAATAATATCAATGTTTTCATATTGGAGCTCTTTGGTAATGCCATGTATACGGGAACCCTTGATGCCTACACAAGCCCCAACCGGGTCAATTCTATCATCAAAAGTCTCAACCGCTACTTTAGCACGTGCCCCTGGATCCCTTACAATTTTTTTGATGGCAATAAGCCCATCCTGGATTTCTGGAATCTCATTTTCAAATAGCCTTTCTAAGAAAAGCGGCGATGTCCTAGAAAGAATCACGCGAGGAATGCCATTATTAAATGTGATCCTGCAAATCACCGCGCGGATGTGTTCTCCTTTTTTAAACTGATCCTTAGGTATTTGCTCTGAATTTGGTAAAAAAAGTTCATTGTTTTCATCATCTAGTAAGATGATTTCTTTACTTAAAATTTGGTTTACCTCAGCTGAAACCAAACAACCCACCAGCTGTTCATATTTATTATAAAGCGCCTCTTTCTCGAGTTCTCGAATCTTTTGTATCAGCATTTGCTTAGCAGTGACGATGAGCCTTCTACCAAAGTCAGAAATTTTAATTTCCTCAGACAGTTCTTCTCCTATTTCAAAATCGGCTTCTATCTTTCGAGCTTCCGAAAGCGGTATTTTGTTAGGCGCACCTGCGTCTGCTGCATCATCGGCTATAACTTCACGAAAACGCCAAATCTGCAAATCTCCTTTATCAAGATTGATAATGATATCGAAATTATCACTATTTCCAAACTTTCCTATCATAACCGCACGAAATACGTCTTCTAAAATACGTATGACCGTGGGCCTATCAATATTTTTAGATTTGGCAAATTCCGCAAATGACTCTACTAACTTATTACTATCCATTGATCACTAAAACATAAGCACGTATTAAAAATAAAATACGCACAAAAAGGCAAAATAAAGAAAAATAAAATTATTCTTTTTAGAATGATTCCAGTTTACAGCAGTAAGATTGGAATCCTGACAATATACAAAAAAAATAGCTCTAAAACATTTTTAATCCTCCGCTATCTTATCATTTGGGATTTTTTTGTATTTATTATAGCGAATCCCAGCGACTTCTTTTTTTAAAATCCGTAGTTCTGTATCAATTTCTCCTTGGCTGATGCTTAACAGTATGCCTAGTGCGACGCCTGTAAATACAAGCGAGGTACCACCCATACTTACAAGTGGTAGTGGCAGTCCTGTAACGGGACCAAGGCCTACTGCGATGGCCATATTTAATAAAGCTTGAAAGACAAGCAGCAAGCTTATACCTGCAGCTAAGATGCCTCCATAATAGCTCGTTGCTGTAGGCAGCAAAGCAATGGCTCTATAGAGCAAAACCAGGTAGAGCATCATCACGAATATACCTCCTATAAGGCCATATTCTTCGATTAAGATGGCATAAATAAAGTCGGAGTAGGGATGGGGTAAAAAGTTACGTTGGGTGCTATTACCGGGCCCTTTACCAGTAAGTCCACCTGTTGCAATAGCGATGTAAGCTTGTTCAGCTTGAAAGGAGAGGTTCCCTTGAAGAAAATTTTCGATTCGTTTGATGGCTGTGCCCCCACGTTGTCCCCAGACCAATGCGCCGCCTCCAACTAGGGTGCCGGCGCATACAATAATCAGTAAATATTTAATAGGGATTCTTCCAATAAACATCAGCACCAAACAAGTACCAAATAGTAGGATTGCGCTAGAGAAATTGGTCAAAGCAATTAAGCCACTGATCAGGCCAGACCAGGTTAACATAGGCAAACAAGCAGATCGAAAGCAAGTAATATTTTTTTGTTGTTTGGCCAGCATATGGGCGATTCGTATGATAAGCGCAAGTTGCGCTAGGTCTGATGGTTGGAAAGATTTATTGATAAAAGGAATGTTTAGCCAGCGGGAAGCTTCATTGAGCTTTACACCATACTGCCAAGTTACTAGTAACAGCGGAATCGACATCCAAAGCGCCATTTTAGCAATTGCAGCATAGTAGCGGTAATCCATCCGATGGCTTACCCACATCGCACCCAATCCAGCACCTATCAGCAAGGTTTGCCTTAGCAAATAGTATTCCGTGTTGTGGTGCATTTGTCTAAAGGCCAAAGAACTAGACGCACTGTAGACGGTTAGAATACTTAGGCTAGACAACAGAAATGCAATGCCCCATATGATGGGATCTCCTTTTAATTTGTCTTTAATCAGAAGCTTCATAGGCGAATCTATAGATCATTATGCGGCTAGCATCTATCAGGGAAAACTTAGCAGAAACCTTATGCTAATTTATTAAGATATAAGTTTATAAAATCTATACCACCGCTCAAGTTGGTGTAGCAAAAATACAAGAAAGGCTATAGATCTAGTGTTTAACTAGCCAATCTAGGCTTTCATATTTATTTTTATTAAATTTGTGCTTTTCTTTTATAGACCAGGAGGTGTGGCCATTTAATCAATTTTTTTTAAAAAAACCTAAAATAAATAGATCCCAATATGAAATATTCCTATAACAGTAGATATACAACAGTTTTATTTTCTTTGTCTGCGGTAGTATGTATGAGTGGCAGTTGTGGAAAGAAGAAACCGCAAACACTGAGTCAAAGGCTCGAAGCAGTATCGCAAGGCAAATTGAAAAATAGTATAATCCAGTATATAAAACAGTCTATGACCAAGGGTATGAACGAACAACTATCTAAAGAAGGTATGAAAGAAAAACTACCTGAAGCATTTATGGGATTACTGGAGTCGATCCAGCAAAACTCCGTCGATACCTTAATTATGGGTTTTATGCCGAAAATTGAGGAATTCATAAAAAGTTTTCAGGAGATATGCCGTGCGGAGTTATCCCCTCAAAAGCTAGAGTGTGTTATCGGCAAACTAGAACAGCAACAGTCTAAGTTCGAAAATATGTTCGAGACGTTTAAGGAAGCAGTTCCGGAACATGTAAGTAGCAAGGTAGAAAAAGATTTTTCAATGATTTTGGTTGAATCTACACAATAGTTTCCGCAATTTACCAATAAGGACCATCCAGAGCTTGGGGCTCAGTTACCTTAGGAGCCGAATCTGTAATGTTCACTAAACCAGGCGTATCCATTCATCCAGATGGCAACACTGCTTAAAAGCAGGAAAAACGCGCCCTTGGAAAAAGTTGCGATCAGAAAGTGCAGCTTACAGATGAATAGAAAAACAGTTTGCAGGGAGGGCTGCAGCATGGCTCCTGTTTTTCCATCTGTAAGGTGTGCTTTCTGATCGCAACTTTTTCCAAGGGCGCTTGATTTTTTGTTACTTTTTGATCAAGCAAAAAGTAAGGATAAAAATTCCTTATCTATCCGTTAAAATAACATCACCAGCTTGTTTACCAGCCAAATCATAATTCGCGTAAGCAGCTACAACTGACTTCCCAGAAAAAGCAATACCGCATGCTATGACTTTTTGTACATAAGGATACTGCAATAATTCCGTATAATAGGCTTGTGTTTGTATTTGAGATAAGGCAAGTTTAGCTGCAGGTTCCAATTCTTCTTCTTTACGTACCTGCTTAAATTCCAATAGCAGCGCCTTGGTATCCTCTTTAGGAATGATTAATACATCATATCTTCCCAAGCCACTTTCTCTATTGGAGCGTATATAATGGGTTCTACCTAAACTGGCCAGCATTGCTAAGACAAAACCATGATAAAAACTTTCTGATGTTTTACTTTGCTTGGTATCAAAATAGCTCACACTGCTTCGTAAGAAATAGCTCAGTTGTGCTACAAAAGCAGCAACTTCACCAGCTACCAAATGTTTCAAAAAAGAATCATATTGACTCCTTCTCTCAAACTGATTGACGAACCATTCTTGAAAAAATGTGCTATAGAGCCGCCATATTTCATAATTAGGAACCTTGACTGTACAGTCATATAGACTCGTATAGGCGCTTAAATTACTTGTTTCAAAGGTTAAATAGCCAGCAAATAATAAAAGACTCCAAAAAGATGTATCATCTTTATCTAAAATATCAAAAGCAATATGTCTGTTGATAGATACAACTAAAGACTCCCCTCGCATCAATTGTTCAAATTTCGCTTTTATCTCATAATGAGCAGAAAGTACCTTTTGTTCGATTAAGTTATTGTTACCCGTATTCACCCAATAAACATCAAAACAACCTGATCTATTGATACAAGAAATAATAGACCAAGGATTATACATCACCAAGTTCCCTACCCTATACCCATTGTACCAATTTCTTATTGCTTCCATAGAGGTAGGCAAATCTTTTGCTTTAAACAAAGCGGAAACTTCTGTTTCACTAAAACCAAAATGGGAACTATAGGCTTCATCTAGTAAGGTATAGGTCTCTAGGTTATTCAATCCAGATAGCATGCTATCCTTAGAGACACGTAATATTCCCGTTAATACCCCTTTTTCTAGTGCATTATTGTCTTTTAAAGCAGCGCTAAATAGGTTGCGCATAAATGCGACCATAGCCTCCAAGTATGCCGCATTACCATAAGCTTTATTGAGTGGTGTATCGTATTCATCTATTAGCATATAGACCTTTTTACGATGGTGTTGGTAGAGGCATTGGCTTAATAGTTTGAGCGCATCCTCTAGATCCTCCTGGTCGGCAGATTGATTGATAATAGCTTGAAAAGTTCTTAACGCTACCGTATTGAGTTTTGTACTCTTTAGTAGGTATTCAAATGAGCTAAATAGAAAAGCGATCTGTTTGCTTATTTTGTTATAGGCTCCTTGAAAATTATCTGTATGGATATCCTTAAAACTTAGCATAATAACCGGATGCTTACCTTGATATTGCTCGAGGTATTTACCCTTTTCTATCTTGCCAATAGCTAAGTTATCAAATAAACCTGCTGTACCTATCCCATCCACTTGTGAAGAAAAAAAATGTTGCAGCATAGACATATTTAGTGTCTTTCCCCAACGACGGGGACGCGTAATTAAGGTAACCTTATCTCCTTTGCTCAGAAATTCAGAAAGCATAGCTGTCTTATCGCAAAAAAGATAATCTCCTTGTACCAACTCTTGAAAGTTACTAACCCCAATTGGTAATTTTTTCATGATGAGAAGATGTTAGGTTTATAATAATTAATGTTTATTGCAATCGCCTCAGGCTTTATAGTTGTCAGTTAAGTTTAGTGTGCCAGTTGTAGCCTTAAGATACAAGATTTGATTTTTTTGTTCAAAGGCTAATGGTCAAGGTCATTCATGCTGCTCTGTTGCTTAGGCATGATGATAGGCTTAAATGTAGATTACTTTGTGGCTTGATATAATTTATCTAATCTTGGCTGAGCATCAGGCAGTCTGTCTTTCTTATCAAGCTATGGTATTTTTTTGAGAGCATGCCAACTGCTGTAATCCAAATGATACAAATTACAAAAAACATTACCATTAAAAATGGCGCTAACTCATTTGGTTTTGCACCAGGAAAAATAGTATAACAGATCACTGGCAAAGCGGCCCCGGCAGATTTTCCTATTTTCCCACCTAATATATCCACTGCTGCTTTTCCTTTTGTGCCCATTTCACGATCTAAAGGGATATAGACCACCTCTTTGGTGACATCAAAAAAACAATATTTTGTTCCTTTAGCCAATACATTTTGTAGGCCACCAATCGCTACGATAGCAGCTAAAGTTGATATACCCATTATAGCATCTGATATAAAGTTAAAATGGGCTGCGATTATAAAAAGAAAAAAACAGCTCCCCACTACAAGCGTTACAATAGGTGTAACCAGTGCAGCACCTAACCAACTGAGCTTCCGAATAATCGCACTACCTAGGCAAGAACAAATAAGCGTACAAATACCCGTCCAGAATAAGACCTTGCCTTGATAGGTAATAAAACTTGTAGGATCCTTCTTATATAAAAGACTCGTTTCGTGGAACCAAAGTCCTTCTATTAAATGAATAACCATGGAGTAAGAGATCATCAATACACAGATCAATCCAAGGTATTTAGACCTGGAAATCATCTTAAAACTTTTATATAGCCCCAGTTGTAGGGTAGTAGGTCTCTTGGCTTGTATGGTTTGCCCATAGACGATATGTTTTTCAATATATCTGTGTAAAAATAGGATAAAGAGGCACAAGAGTACAACGATTACCATAAGCGCAGCTATTTTCAGTGCTGTTTCCGTTTTATCTACACCTAGGAAAGGCAATAAAAAATGATCGCTACTAGAAAAATAGACCATGATACTACCAGAGATCAGCAGATTGGCTTGTCCAACCAAGTTACAAAAGAAATAAAATCGACCCGCTTCTTCCGTTTTGGTTATTTTATTGGCCAGTTGCCAATAGAGCAGCGTAAAAACGATCATAGGCCAAAGTTCACCTATCATATAGAAGAGTACCAATGTCCATTTGCCCCACATAACAAAAAACCATTTAAAGTGGGGGTAAAGGCTAATGCAATCATCTACCATACAAGGATCAGGGTGCAATAGCTCTTGATAAGGGAACAAAAAAAAGCCGAATAGCATAAAAAAAAAGAGAAAGAAAAGGATAATGCCCCTAAAGATATTTTCTGTAGTCATCTTATTACATAAGATGGTATAGATGACTACAAATAAAATACCTGCGGGCATTTCAACAAATAGCTTAATAAAGCTCAATACTTCCGCCCCTATTAAGGTAACCACAAGGCTATCTTTTATGCCACGAATTAAGTTTTGGTTCAGTAAGATCAGAAACATTAAGATCGCCATACAAAAAAACTTTTGCAGCCCATTACCTTTAATGCGCCAGTGGGTAGGATGCCATTTTTTTAGTAGGGCACTTACTTGTTTCATATTGATTTTTAATTTATTAAATGGTTCCCGCATGCATCGCTATTAGACCTTCTGCAAAACCTATTTGTGATCAGCAGTTTTTAGGAGAAGCGCAGTCGAGCACCGCAGCATACTAAATGTATTTGAGGAGCATAGACCACAAAATTGCCATTTAGCAATAGGTTTTCCAGAAGGTCTATTCTTTTGCTCAGGAAAAAAGCATACACACCCCTTCTTATGATTGTCCCAAGAAAAGCATCACAAGGCTATGGGCAACAGAATAGGGAACGATTTGCACAATGCGCATGGTTAGCCCATTAAAGATTGCAAGAAAATTTTTTTCTACTGTAATGTTATGTTTTAATCGACCGATCCAAGTCATAGGCACTTCTGATCCGCAGTTCTGTGTAGCGATCAAGTCAAATGGCATCGTTAAAGCAGATACAGCTATACCCAACAAAGTACTAACCACCATATTCATCCATATTCCATGTATATCCTTTGTAAATTCATAGGCCAATATACATGCCGAGGCACTTAATATATTCCTTAATAGGATTGGGGTTAAGACATCCATAACCTTTTCTTTTCGTTTCATTAAAGCCCCTTTGTTAGCAGCAATTTCCTTTGTTTCGCTATATATGGTCACAACCGTTTCTACCATTCCAGCTAAGAAGCACTCCCAGATCACCAATAGCGTAAAATTGGTTATCGGATAATAGTCAGTAGAGCAAAGAAAAAGCCATTGTGAGACCCCAAAAGCTAAAGCCGCTATAAACTGTCGCAGTGCATAAATATGTGCTCCAGAAAAGAAGAATTTAAAATTTTTAGCACGTATACAATTTGTAATAATAGCAGAATAGCTTTGGCCTGTTTCTTGATAGACTACTTTTACAAATTGAGCAGGTGCAACTAGGTAGGCCACTACCATACAGGCAATACCATGTGCAAGCGGGTCAAAAAAAAAGCGATATAGAAGTGTGTTATGTTGCATAGTCATAGGTGGTTTGGTTATTTACTGAATCGAAAGCAGCACTAAGTGTCGCACAAGTTAGCTTAAATCTTTTAGATGTAACCTATTTAGTTACTGTTTTGTATGCTAAATTGCCCTTTGCCCAGGGGCAACTTAATATGTATGGTGCAAAGGACCTAGCACTAGGTGCCAAATATAGTCTTTTAAAATGATTTTTTCAACTAATTATTCGCCTTATTCTCTATGCCTGCTTATAATATAGACCTTCTGCAAAAACCTATTTGTGATCAGCAGTTTTTAGGAGAAGCGCAGTCGAGCACCGCAGCATACTAAATGTATTTGAGGAGCATAGACAAATGCCAAAATTGCCATTTAGCAATAGGTTTTGCAGAAGGTCTCTTGAATATTTATAAGGTCTACCCCGGTTGCTGCCCAATTGTTGGGCCAGCTTTCTTTTCTCTATGCAAGCCTTAACTAGGTCATTAAGTTTTTCGATCTCTTCTTAGCCTATACAAGGCTTACATCTTTTGTAGGCAGTTCTGGGCTTTAAAATCCAGAACCATCTCGTTGCCTCTCCTGTGGATTGGAGACCAGCCGGATGCAGCCAAGGAACCCATAATGGAAAGGAATAATAACGCTAAAGGTTTATCTTTTATAAGCAAGCGCTACCTTTATAATTGTATAAATTATTTCTTGTACCGCCTCTGTTGAAACCGCACATATAAACCTATAACGTGGTTTTTCAGTTGAATCCTCCAGTTTTTCTAGGTGATAGAAAAATTGGAAGGCTGGTTTTATTTATTGAAAGTAGTGTTGGATTTATGCAGGCATTGCTATAGGTATAGCAGGACTTTCTATTGATTTTATGGTATCCTGGCTTGGTGTTGAAGAACCTTTTGAATTGACTATATTGCGCAATTTATCAGCATATTTCTTACTGATTCCGCCTTGTACCCTACGTGTAACCTCTCGTTTATTAATATCATTTAAAATAGTCTCCAAAATAGGCTTTAATTCCTCTTTTCCTAGGTTGTTATTTAGAAATTTTATAGCACACGCAAACATTGCAATTCTAATTTCCTTATTAGAGGTGGGCTCTGAACCCATGTTGGATACATAGATAGGCTTCTTCGATGTAACTATTTCTTTCAAAAAATTGTTCACTTTCTGCACTACGTTAGATGAATCTGCATTTTTTAGTTGCCCTATTCGATAAAGTGCTGCAATAAAAAAAGCTGCCTTAGCTGGATTAGCAATTTTATCCAGTAGTTTAAATATTTCGTTTAAAGATGACATCTCATGGATCAACAGTGCCGTATCCTTGTGTTCATGTTCGATCCCTAGAACTAAAGCAGTCTTACCTTGGTTATTTTTTATCCAAAGTTTTTCCTTAGGAATTGCATTAATTAATATAAATGATACACTTTCCTTATCTGGTTGCATATTTGATTGTTGATCTCGTAGTTTATATTGCATCGTTAAATGCAACGGTGCGTCTCCATCTTTATTTTGTGCAAATAATAAGTCTGGGGCCTCTTCCTTAAAGCGAGTAATCAGTTTTTTTGCTATGTCCTTGTACTTGTCCTTGTTTTTAATGGCTAAATGCAAGGCTGTGTCACCTGAAGTTGAATCTATCGTCTTGATGTCAATATCAGGCTGTTCTAACAAAATTTTAGCTATTTTAGCCTGTTTATTTTGAAGCGCTACCAAGGATGTAGTTCCACCCTTGCCGACTTTATTAATATCAATATGAATAAAGTTTTTGTATGCATCTCCAGCGAATTTGATAAAAACTTTAACTACGTCGATATGTCCTTCTCTTATAGCTTCCTCAATAGCTGTTTTTTTTGTTGTTAAGTCAGGTGTGTTAATAAATTCTTCATTTTTATGTTTATACCCGAAGTCTTTTACCTTTTGGATATACTTTTTTAGTATTTCTTGTAATTTAATATGCTTACCGTACTTTGCCGCAGCATAAAACATGAGCCGTTTTTTGTCATCCATCCAATAACTAACATCCTCAATATTCCCCACTGTGTCTTTAAACTGTTCATCACTCATCTTGTTTACTGTATGAGCTGCTATTCCACCTTGCCCCCACTTAAGGCCACAACAGTCAGCTTGCAACACAAGCAATAGCAATAAAGCCTTTATCCCCTTTGCCAAAAAACCAGACCATCTACTCTTTATATTAAACCCTTTCATAATTTTTTTTGATTGAATTTTTTTAATAGATCACACGCCCCCCTGTATTTAAACTGACGAGAAGCCTTTTACTGCATTATAAGGAATTCAGGCTAAAAAAACTAAATTACAGCTGAATGTTTTACAATTTTAAGTTAGATTGCGGTTGTAAACTTGAGACCTTCTGCAAAACCTATTTCTAATGGCAATTTTGGTGTCGAAGCTTGTCTATGCTCCTCAAATACATTTAGTATTCTGCGGTGCTCGACTGTGCTTCTCCTAAAAACTGCTGATCACAAATAGGTTTTGCAGAAGGTCTTTGGATCCTTGCGTCTATGCCAAAGTTACTACACTTTAATTTAGTTTTAAACTATATTTTTACATTTCTATGTCAAAACCAGTTGCGCCAACGCCATTAATGCGGCAATATTTTGCCATTAAAGAAAAATATCCTGGGGCATTATTGCTCTTTCGGGTCGGTGATTTTTACGAGACTTTTTTGGAAGATGCGGTTACGGCTAGTAAAGTTTTAGGTATTACGCTTACCAAGCGGGCAAATGGGTCGGCTGCTAGTGTGGAATTGGCTGGTTTTCCGCATCATTCCTTAGATCTTTATCTGCCTAAATTGGTAAAAGCTGGCTACCGTGTAGCGGTTTGTGATCAATTAGAGGATCCTAAACAAGCCAAGGGTATTGTGCAAAGAGGGGTTACGGAATTGGTGACGCCTGGGCTTTCTCTTAGTGACGCGGTGCTGGATAAAAGGGCGAATCATTACCTAGCATCTATTTTTTTTGACAAAGCAGTGCTGGGTATGGCCTTCTTAGATCTTTCTACGGGGGAATTTTTTGTAACGCAAGGTGAGACGGATTATATGCAGAAGGTATTGCACCACTTGGCGCCATCTGAAGTTGTTTTTAATAAAAAACAGCAGCGACCATGGAATGATTTTGCCAAAGGTGATTTGCATACCTTTGCGCTGGAAGATTGGGTGTTTCAGTTTGATTATGCCTATGGGTTGCTGAATAGCCATTTTGGAACCCACTCTTTGAAAGGGTTTGGCATCGCAGATTACCCGGTGGCTATTGTAGCGGCTGGGGTTATTTTACACTATCTATCGGAAACGGAACATAAAGAAATCAAACACATTCGTTCAATTGTCCGCCTAGAGGAACATCATTATGTTTGGATGGATCCATTTACCGTTAAAGCGCTGGAACTAATGGTGCCGCAGCAGGTAGGGGGGACCTCGCTCATTGAAATACTAGATAAAACGGTTACCCCTATGGGGGCGCGATTGCTTAAAAAATGGTTGCTGTTTCCGCTTAAAGAGGTGGCGCTTATTCAAAAACGGTTGGATATAGTAGCATACCTTGTACAGGATACCGAGTTGGCAGCATTATTGGTCACCCATCTCAAGCAAATAGGTGACCTAGAACGGCTTATCTCCAAAGTAGCAGTGGGTAGAGTGAATCCACGGGAAATGGTAGCCCTAAAAAGGGCATTGGAACAAGTGCAATGCATACAAACCACGTTACAAGCTACCGAATCTCCTTTATTGCAAAAACTAAATGAACAACTCCATGGATGTGCTGCTTTGGTGGAAAGCATCGGCCATACCCTTCAAGATGATCCACCTATACTCACCCATCAAGGCGGACTCATTCGGCCACATGTCAACGATCAGTTGGATGCCTTTAATACAATCATTTACGAGGGTAAAGATTATTTGGTTCAGCTGCAACAAAAGGAGAGCCAGCGGACCCATATTCCTTCGCTGAAGGTTTCTTATAACCGTGTATTTGGCTACTACCTTGAAGTGCCCAATGCCCATAAAAATAAAGTACCGGCAGACTGGATGCGCAAACAAACCCTAGCAGGTGCCGAACGCTACATCACCGAAGGGTTAAAACAGTATGAAGAACAGATCCTACATGCAGGAGAAGCGGCACAGCTGTTGGAGCAGCAGCTCTATCAAGCCTTAGTAGCGGAAGCAGTAGCATATATTCCACAGATTCAGTCCAATGCAAAGTATATTGCGCAATTGGATGGCTATCTTTCCTTTGCCAGGCAAGCCGTTCAGCACCAATATACCAAGCCTATTATAGATGATGGCACCCTACTGCATCTTAAAGGAAGCCGACATCCTGTTATTGAGCAGCGGCTACCAGTAGATAAAACCTATACGCCTAATGATATTAGCTTAGATCCATCCGCACAACAAATCATAGTCATTACAGGGCCTAATATGGCTGGTAAATCAGCCCTATTGCGTCAGGTTGCCCTAACCGTATTAATGGCCCAAATCGGTTCTTTTGTGCCAGTAGCTTGGGCACACATTGGCATAGTAGATAAAATCTTTACAAGAGTAGGTGCCTCAGATAACTTGGCCCAAGGGGAATCTACCTTTATGATGGAGATGACTGAAGCAGCCAGTATTATGCACAACCTTAGCCATCGTAGCTTGGTATTAATGGATGAGATAGGACGTGGTACCAGTACCTATGATGGCATTTCTATTGCCTGGGCATTGGTAGAATATTTACATAATCATCCTGATTATAGGGCTAAAACCATTTTTGCTACCCATTACCATGAGTTAAATGAGCTTGCAAAAGCGCTTCCTAGGGTTAAGAATTTTAATGTAGCGGTACAAGAAATAGATCAGAAGATTCTATTTCTACATAAACTAGTAGCTGGGGGCAGTGCCCATAGCTTTGGCATTCATGTTGCTCAAATGGCCGGTATGCCCGCTGTTATTGTGGAAAGGGCCAGGGAAGTATTGGCACACCTATCGGTGGTAGGTGGCAAAATGCCTGTAGAAAAGATCCCAAAAGCGCACTATCAGCTCAAACTATTTGGTCCAAACGAAGATCTAACCGAGTTTAAAGCCTTTTTAGATGCTATTGATATCAATACCCTTGCTCCAGTAGAAGCCTTATTAAAATTGAATGAACTTAAAAATATGGTTAAAAGCATTAAAAACTAGTCCTAAAAATGGGCAGCTATTTTGAAAACAAAGAATCTTTACCTAAATTCGACCTATTGTGTAGCCTATAAGCGAGAATAGCTCAGTTGGTAGAGCACGACCTTGCCAAGGTCGGGGTCGCGGGTTCGAGTCCCGTTTCTCGCTCGTCTTAACTTTTTAAGCTAGACCTCTTTTAAAGCCTATTTGTGGTGCGCAATTTTTAGAAGAAGTGCAGTTAGAAAATACTAGATGTATTTGAGAAGCATAGGTCACAAAATTACCATTATAAATTAAGTTTTGAAAAAGGTCTAATGCGTGTTCTTTTTAATACAAGGCTGGACTTTTTGTCCACTTTTTGATCAAACAAAAAGTGGCAGGCGTTTTCGCCAGGATGGTGGAATTGGTATACACGCAAGACTTAAAATCTTGTGGCCTTAGGCCATGCGGGTTCGATCCCCGCTCCTGGTACAAAATAGATGCTAATTCTTCTTGTTGTATCGATGAATTTTTGTGCTATTTCCTTTTTAGATACTGTGGCCTTTATAGGTTCATCTACAGCAGTTATGTCACTTCTTCCTCAGATTATCCAGTCCTATAGAACTAAATCTGTTCATGACGTCTCCATGTTGATGCTCTTGAATCTAACTGTTTCCTCCGTTAGCTGGAGCCTTTATGCTGCCATGACTGCTGATAAGCCCTTGCTGCTAACCAACTTATTGCTTACCATTGGTTCTTTGATTATGGTGGGGCTTAAACAAAAATACCATTCAACAAAGCGTTCGTAGTATACGGCTCCTGTTTTTCCATCTGTAAGCTGTGCTTTTATCAGCGCTTGATTTTTTGCTTACTTTCTTGCCAAGAAAAAGTAAAATAAAGATGCTTTTTTGTCCATCTTACCTCTGAATCTACACTAGACCTTCTGCAAAACCTATTGCTAAATGGCAATTTTGTGGTCTATGCTCCTCAAATACATTTAGTATTCTGGCGACTGCACTTCTCCTAAAAACTGCTGATCACAAATAGGTTTTGCAGAAGGTCTAATTTTTCAATAAACTTTTGAGCCATATGGCTTTTTAAGAAAAAAACGTGCTCGAAGTATTATTTTATTTTTCAGAAATAGCATTATTTTTAATTCTACTAATTTTTTGTAAAATATTGATCACATGAGTAAGCAAAAAGACAAGAAAAAGGATAAGAAAGATTCGGTGCATCAGCCCCATGATAGGGTCTTTAAGAACACCTTCTGTAATAAAGAAGCTATGTTAGATTTTCTATCTGCTAATATATCTTCTGACCTACTTAGTAAAATAGATCAGGAAGCGTTGCATTTAACGGATAAAAGCTTTGTTGATCATCCAGTTGGTAGAAGAGGGGAATCTGATTTAGTATTCAGAACCAATATAAATGGTCAAAAAGGTTATTTATATTTTTATGCGAACATCAATCGACTGAGGACCTCTATATGCCACTAAAATTTCTAGAATACAATGTTCGGTTAATACGTCAACACCTAAAAGAAAATGGAAATATGGCCCTTCCAGTTATCTTAAATGTATGCATCTATAATGGCGATAAAGTATATAAAGGTTCAAATAGTCTATTATCAATGTTTTCAGATCCTGAATTAGCTCAATCGTATATGTTTGACCGTTTTCATTTGGTTGATTTGTATAGTACATCTGAAAATGATCTGCTTAACTATAAAAAGGCTGCTTTTGCAGCGATGGTGCTTAAACAGGGCATCTACCGTTCGTTTAATCAATGGTTTGCTGATCGAATAAATTTAATTGTCGATTTTTTAGAAAAAGATTATATTAGCTATGCTGATGCAGTTTTTTATATATGTTAAAATTGGATAATAACCCAGATTTACTAGAAACGATCAAGCAATCTAACCCAAAATTAAAGAAAATTGCAATGTCAGTAGCCGAAACATTAAGACAAGAAGGAGAACAAATGGGCCTTCAAAAGGGAAAGATAGAAGGTAGGATAGAGGGTAAGATAGAGATAGCTAAAGCTATGCTTAAAAAGTGTTATCCTATAGAAGATATTATGCTTCTTACTGGTTTATCTCGTTCCTGTATAGAGGACCTTTTGAAGGTCGGAAATACTCAATGACCATGTCTCAGCTAGACATCCAGCATGCCAGCTAGCGTAATTTTCTAGCTTTGTTTCGTATGGAATATACCCATAATAATATTTTTTGATGTAACCAGAATTTTAGCTTATGATCGGTCAGGGCCCCCTGATCGATTAATAGTTGTACGCTTTTTTCGTGCCCCTTTTGGGCTGCATAGATCAATGCAGTATTTCCTTGTTGATCCTTTGTATTGATAGGTAGCCCTTTCTTAAGCAGCGCCGCTACCTGTTTTTTGTTCCCTAAAGTGGCTGCATCCATTAGCGCCCTGGAGTCTGCACCATCTAATGGCGTTACTTGGTAAACTACAGCTGCTTTATTCGATAGATATAGCCTGCTAAACCATATAAGCATAGATGCTACAAACAGTAAGCGCAAAAACCATGCGTTTGTGTAGGTGGATAATTTCATTTAATGAAACGTAAGATTTAACCGTTAGTAAATCTAAATCATCAGGGATTTATATACCAATGGCCATACTATCCGGAAAACAAGCAAAAACGCGCCCTCTGTAGTATGCGTTCACTCAATGGCGTCAACTTAAGGAATGTATTGGAATACTATTTAATTGATTTTCAGTTTTTAATTTAACATGTAAATTTTTCTTATGTTTTTTCATAAAAAACGCATCTTATGCGTTTTTTATGAAAAATATTTTAGGAGAAAATTTCGTTATGGTACCTTGCTAATTTTTATTTTTTATTAGATCATGTACTTTATCCCAAAATCCATTTTCTATAGAATTAGAAAAAGAAGACGTTTTTCCCGAACAAGCCTTGATAGCTGATTCTTCGTCGCATATGTGGATACACCGGTATTCACCATTAGTCACACTAAAATTATCTATGTTGTTACTTATTAGCACAATATTAGCTTGACATATGCGTTCATTAGGAAATAATACCCTCCAAGCTTCGCGTAAGTGTGCATTTAAATTTGAATGACTTTCACCGAATCGTGTTATTTCATTCGATCCCTTAAATCCTCCTATTATAGGTATGTTTGCTATCTGATCTTTAGATAATCCCAATTTTTCTAGACATACTAATTATTGCATGAGGAAATCCGCAAAAAGTGGTAATGGCAATTTTATGTCCTTCGTTTAATAATTTATTAATAAATTGCTTTAGACCATTCTCGTCTCGAAACCTAATCTTTTTGTCGCCGAATAAATTTTCGGTTGTTCCTATTACAGCTTTTTGGTCATAATCTTTATTTTTGTATTGCTCATAACGAGGCGGGAGAGTGTCATTCATATAAACATAAAAATTGGGCTTACCCTTGCGTGAGATTATATTAGCAAGACGCTTTTGTTTTTTTATCTCTTCCCATTAGGACCCAGGGAAAAAAAATCAATAAGAAAAGAATCAATATTGATACATATTAAACTATTTTTCTTGTTTGTTGTACTTGGTTGATCATTTGAAATAGTTGAAGGACTGTTATTTGATGACCCTTTATCTTGGTCCATACGCGATTTTGATATATTGCAATTTGAAAAACCTATATGCAATAAGGTCAATAATATTGTATAGAAAATTCTATCTAAGGATAGCTTTTTTAATATAATAGTACTCATAATAGTAAATTTAACTTTTAATTTAAAAAAAATAGGTTTAAGTTTTAAAATACAAATGATAAAACTTAACCCGATTTGCAAGTGTATTGTAAAAAATTTATAAATCAAAATGATTGCTGTTTCCGTTCACGGTAGTGGTCATAGGCAGTTGTTAAAGTTTGGCTAAATTGCTAGGTTTAGCTATCGTTTGTCTATATCTATGCATTAGATGGAGTTTATTAGATCGTTAGTTAGTTGCTTAAGATCAGAAATTAGCCTACTTCAAAGAGAAATTAGCCTTTTAAAATCGGAGCTGTGGAGTCTTTAGTTTTAAGTATGTAAATATTTTTGAGGTTGTATATTTACGTAAACTAAGCACTTACAACAATGAAAAGAAAAGAGAGAGCCAAAGATGTCATCAGCAAAGCAATAGATGTATTGCTAGACTCAGGCGTAGACCTATCGACCCTTTTTGATCAAGGAAGTTTACTCAAACAGTTAAGCAAGCGTCTTGTAGAAAAAGCGTTAGAATCAGAAATGGATTCCCATTTAGGTTATAATAAATATGCTCGTAGTGATTCAGAAAATGCACGTAATGGCTTATCTACCAAGGAAGTTATCACTGATAATGGGGTTATATCAGTTGAGGTTCCCAGAGATATAGAGCATCCACTTTTGAACCTATTTTATTGCCCAAGCGCCAAACAAGAATTCCTGGTCTAGATGATAAGATCTTATCTCTATATGCTAAAGGCATGAGTCCTAGAGTAAAGAAATGGTTGGACAACTTAAAATTAAGCATAATTTGGTTACTTTATATATGTAAACATGACCATTTTTATACTCATTAACAAATAAATACATAATAATTCAGGGCCTACTATCTCAATCAAACATTAGATAGATTAGATATAACTGAAGGTATTAGGTCAGATCAAGGATATAGAAACTACTTGGAAGATATAATCAGAAAGTGCAGCACAGATGAATAGAAAAACAGATTCCTTTGAAGCCGCGCGTAGCGCGGCGCGTTCTGTTTTTCCATCTGTAAGCTGCACTTTCAGGAACTTTGTCCATCAGCGCTTGATTTTTTGTTACTTTTTTATCAAGAAAAAGGTAAGCATAAAAAATTCCCCTTGGAAAGCGTTGCTGTAAGCCATGCTTTTTGCAACTTTTTCCAAGGGGCTTAATGTATTGCTTATTTTTTGATCAAGCAATAAGTAGAAATTATTTACTTACTTGTACCGTTTTGGCACCTGTAACCTCTACTTCATGTTTCTCTTCAGCTGCTGTTTTTAGCCTTCCTAGGGTTCGAACTGCTATAAGCCAACATACAATCACAGCTATAATCATCAGCACAATAGGCGTACGAATATTGGCGATATCACCACCACCAAGTAGCGTAGCCATAGTAGTAACCAATACAGATGCTAAGCTCTTTCCCAAACGAGAGCCTACACCATCTACAGCTGCTTTGCCACGTACCTTAGTTTCTTCATCCAATGGAATATAGACTGCTTCTTTGGTTGGATCAAAAAGAACATATTTAACCGACTTGATCAAAACCACATTGTAGAGCCCTACTTGAACCGAAAGATGTAAAGCAGTCACGTTAAAGCTCTTTAAAAAACCATCCAAAGCATCACCAAATCGAAGAAAGGTAAAAAACAAAGCCGTCATCACCAATGCTGTAACCGGTGTAGCAGATGCCGCAAAGCGCCATCCCCTTTTTAGTATAGGCGTAGCCAGGAAAAGCGTTACTAAAATAGATAGCACCCCTACTGCAATTTGTTGGTCTGAATAGATACCTGCATAAATGGTATTGTCTCCAGTAATTTTTACATATTGCTGGATTTGTGCTTTTTGTACTGCTTCAAAAAGCGCAATCACTAATCCGTAACCAATCACCAATATAGAAAGCAGCATCAGGTACCTAGAACGAGCTAGGAACTTCATAGAGTCTATAAAAGACATTTTTACCTTGACTTTTTTAGGCTTTTGTTCAATCTGATAGTAAGCTGGATTGGCTTTTATATCTGAAGTAAAGTAGTTGTATACTACTAGAATCAAAATAATCGCTATAATCACAAACTTTAAACCTTGATCGAAATTGGTACGCACATTATCCAGCTTAAGAATAAATCCAGCCAGAATGCTCCCAACAGCAGCAAACATGCTTAAAAAGCTATAAAATCTTTTAGCTTGATTTACAGCAGTAATCTCATTTACAAAGGTCCAAAACACTACACTTAATGCAAAAGTCCCCAAGCCTCAGCATGAATATAAAAGAGGGAAATAGGCCAATGGCAAATGGCTCCCCAAAGCCCTATAAGACTCGGAAACTTTGCTTCAAGCAGTTTAGAGAGTGTATTGAGTTGCAATAGCTCTTTTTGTGGAAGTAAAAAAACCAGTGAAAGGGTAAAAAAAGCAAGGAAGTAAATCATAACTGCATTGAACCTCCCATCCCTACCTGTAGAGCGACTCACTTTTCCATAAAGAACGGTAAAGAAAATCATACTAGGCGTAATGGCTACTGCTTTTAGCCAGTAAATGGCTGTAGCATTCATTTCCTTGAGGATATTCATATCTTTAAGGGAGCGTGTAAGCGCATAACAGAAAGATATGAGGATAAATATAAAGGCCATTGGCAAAAACTTACGTAACTCACTTTTGTGAATGGGAAATATCATTCCACGCATGTTGCCAAATTCTTTTTTCGTGCTCATTGTATTTTTTATTTAGTTAGAATATAAAGTATAAAATTAAAACTGGTCAGATACTTTATGGTGTTGTAAAATGTTTTTATAGGCTGTTGATCATGTTTTTTCATAGTTCTGTGTTTAGGGTTAGATAGTTGGATACACTCTCAGTGGTAGCTTGGATGGCCATATTGCCTTTTGCCCAGTTCGCTGGACAAACCTCTCCAAACTGAATGACATGTTGCCACATATCAATAATACGTAGTATTTCACTAATATTTCTGCCTAGTGGCAAATCATTGATGGCCATATAACGTATGATGCCTTCTTTATCGATTAAAAAAGTTCCACGATAAGCTACAGGAATTCCTGTGAAAATCAATTGATTGTGCTCATTGTAGCTCCAGTCCCCCCCTAAAACACCATAGTTAGAAGCAATGGTCTTACTCGTATCGGCAACCAATGGATAGGTTACGCCGGTGATGCCTCCTTTTGTTTTGGGTGTGTCTAACCAAGCAGCGTGGGTCTCTTCTGTGTCGGTAGAGCAACCAACCAGTGCTACATTGCGTTCTATAAATTGGGGTAAATGTTGCTGGAAGGACAATAATTCAGTAGGACAGACAAAAGTGAAATCCTTTGGGTAAAAGAAAAAGAGTACTTCTTTTTTTCCTAAAAACTGCTCCAGTGAAAAGTCATTTATGACTTTGTCACCATCTATCACAGCAGGCGCCCTAAAGATAGGGGCCCTTGTTCCTATTAAGTGCACGGTATATGTAATATACAATTAAAAAATAGAATGAGCCGGCTACTGCTTCTAATCCCTATTTTTATTTAGAAGCCTAGATGGGACCATCCCTTACACTGCAAATTTATACTTTTTTTTAATAAATCTTCTAATAAATACTATAAATTTAAATAAGAAAAAATATCAGTTTATCATAATGGTATCCATATGCTATCCATTGATCTGAGCGCCATTATTACTAAAAAGCATTGGTAAAGTTTACGCTGAAAGCTGCGCATACCATCCATTACTGCAACTATGTTATAGACTCTTAGTGTGCCTCCGCTTATGACCCTCTAGTATCGTAGCCATTCAATCTTTTAGCACTACTATCCGAAAAACAAGCAAAAACGCGCCCTTGGAAAAAGTTACGATCAGAAAGCACAGCTTACAGATGAATAGAAAAACAGTTTGCAGGGAGGGCTGCAGGACGGCTCTTGTTTTTCCATCTGTAAGCTGTGCTTTCAGCAACTTTTTCCAAGGGCGCTTGATTTTTTGCTTACTTTTTGATCACGCAAAAGGTAAGACACAAATCTTTTTATCAAGAAAAAAGTAAAAATAACAATTCCTTATGTTTAGAACGGCAAATCATCCTCTACATCGGTAGGAGATGGATGAGGCGTTTCATTTGATTTATTAGCTTTTTCTAAACGCCATACCTGCAAAGCATTAAAGTATTTCACAACACCCTCTGGATTGGTCCATTTTCTGCCCCGTAGATTAAAATGAACCGTTATTTCGTCTTTCTCTGTAAAGCCATCTAATAGGTCACATTTGTCCTGAATCAATTCAAAGGAGATGTATTCTGGATATTGCGGATTCTCTACATATTCTACCACAAAACTTCTTTTTTTAAATGATTCAGATACTTGTTGTGGTGGATTAATTTCAAATAATCTTCCGGTTATATGCATGGTATATATTGGTTTAATGGTTTAATGAAATAAAAATAATACTTCCTCAAAACTGGATGATCCAGATCGCTTCCTTACCTGGCCTACTCGTGATTATCTTAATTATTTTTGGAAAATACAAAAGCAACTAAGCATAACAATCCTGTTATGGTAACCATTGTAGCAGACATAGAGCTATTCAACCAGAAGCTGATATAATAGCCGCTAATGGCGGTTAATATAGCAAAGAATACATTATAAAGTAATAAACGTTTAAGAGATTTTGTAACCAAATATATGCTTGCAGCTGGAACAATTAAAAGGGCAACCACTAAAATCGCTCCTGCTACTTCAAAGGCAGCAACGGTTGTCAACGAGGTTATCCCCATTAAGCAGTAGTGCCAACGGGTCGTGTGTATGCCAATGCTCTGGGCAAATTGTGGATCAAAGGTGCTTACAAATAGCTGTTTATACCCTATGATCAGAAAGGTTAAATTGACCATTAAAGCGGCTGACAGAATATAAAATGCTTTGGGGCCTAGGTTTACACCACTAGCGGTTCGCCAAACATCTAATGGAACGGTTGCCAGTTCTCCATATAGGCTGCACTCTGGGTCTAAGTCTATTTTTCTGCTAAAAAAGGAGATGAGAATAACACCTAAAGCAAAGAGAAAAGTAAAATTGATGCCTATGGCAACGTCTGCCTGTATCTTTATTTTTTTTTCTAAAAATGCGATCAAAAAGGTCACCAGTACGCCTGTTATACCTGCTCCAGCGATTAATATAGGCGAATTTTTAGAGCCAGTTATCAGAAGGGCCAATACAATACCTGGTAGTGTGGAATGGGCAATGGCATCTCCCATCATGGCTATTTTTCTCAAGACCAAATAGGTGCCTACTAAAGCACAATTGATACCAGCCAGTGCAGCAATAATAATGGTCCAAAGTGCATCCATAGCTAACATGTTAAGGCGCTTCTTAATGCGGCACAGAGTTCAGGCCAGCTATAATGTGCTTGTACCCCTGTTTCCATATTTTTTAGCGTGTAGTGGTTCATAGCGGATTCTGTTTCTCCTAGTATTATCACAAAAGGGATATTTTTTTTATCGGCATAAGCTAGTTGTTTTTTTATTTTTACCCGTTCAGGATATAGCGCTGCCTTAAACCCATCTAGACGCAACTGATTCAATAGGTAGAGCAGTTGTGGCTCGACTTTTGCTTCGATGTTGACCAGCAGCACCTCTATTGTGTAGGTGGCAATCGGCTCAAAGAGGTTTTGTGCCTCCATCAGGTCATATAGCCTATCGATTCCAAAAGAGAATCCTACACCAACCAATCCAGTTGTCCCAAATAGATCTCCAAGGTTTTCATACCTTCCCCCTCCACCTAGACTTCCTAGTGGTGTACCAGCCACGGTTAGTTCCATCACGAGTCCAGTGTAATAAGCCAACCCTCTTGCTAAGGTTGGTTCAATACAACAGATGCCATCTGGTAGGCCAAGCGCATGCGCTTGCGTTTGTATGCTTTTTAATGCCTCTATGGCTTTTGCTCCTGCATCTGTATGGCCAATAGTTGTTGCCAGCTGTGCCAATAGCTCATTATTGTTCCCTTTAAATTTTTGCAATAGCGTAAGTGATGCAACTGTTGCGCTACTAAAGCCTGCTGCTGCTAAGGCAGCAATAACTTCTTTGCAACCAATTTTGTCTAATTTATCTACAATGGTACAAAATACTTTTTCTTTTTCTGGATCAGCAATAGCCGATAGCACACCTCTATGGTTGATTTTGATGCAAAAATCTCGTATGCCCAGTTTGGTGCATACATCGTAGATTAATTTTAAGATTTCTGCTTCACATAATAAAGCGTTACTCCCGATAATATCCGCATCACACTGTAAAAACTCTCTATAGCGGCCTTTCTGGGGCCTATCTGCGCGCCATACAGGTTGTATTTGATAGCGTCTAAATGGGAAACATAATGCATGTTGATGCGTTGCAATATAACGCATTAAGGGCACCGTTAGATCGTAGCGTAGCCCTTTATCGCTGATGAGCGGTTTCAATTTTTTGTAATCTGTAGCGCTTGTTTCTATTCCTTCTAGGAAATTACCAGATTTGAGTATGTTAAACATCAACTGCTCCCCTTCCTGGCCATACTTTCCAATAAGGGTTGCACGGCTTTCCAGTGCAGGGGTTTCTAGTGGCTCAAAGCCATAGCATTCATAAATAGACTGAATAACAGAAAGCATATAATTGCGCCGCTGAACCTGAAGGGTGCTGTAGTCGCGCATGCCTTTTACAAGACTGGGTAATAGGGCCATCTACTTTTGCGATTTGCGAATGGGTGAAAGGTAGCTTTCCATTTGGAACTACGACAGCTGCTAATTTACAGGATCATGAGATGATTCACAATAGCTGCTCAACCATTAGTTCTTTATGTATACAACCATTCCAGTGAAATACTACGTTTAAAAATATTTTTTTTTCAAGGCTAGCTTTTACTTTTTTAAGTGGATGGTTGCTTTTTAAAACTTATTTGTTAAGGTGGAATTTTATGATTAGAATTATAGCTAGGATAACTCGTTTATAATTTCATTAGACCTTCTGGAAAACCTATTGCTAAATGGCAATTTTGGTGTCGAAGCTTGTCTATGCTCCTCAAATACATTTAGTATGCTGCGGTGCTCGACTGCGCTTCTCCTAAAAACTGCTGATCACAAATAGGTTTTGCAGAAGGTCTAGTAATAACTGGTATTTTTTGCAGTGAAGGCGCTGCTTTTTAATTTGAAGCAGTTAGGCAAGATGTCTCAAAATTATAAATCAAAATCTATATGCAATATAAAACCTATTCCAGACATATTGTTTACACGCTAGTGTTGTTTGGTTTGCTCGTTTTAAGCGGAAAGAGTTGTTTCGAAAGATTTCAAGACAAATTTTGGCCACCTAAAGATAATCTAGATAGTAGCGCTGGGAAAGCGCATCTCTCTGAGTATACGCCAGCTAAAAACAAAGATAGTAATACATCCTCAGATCCAGTTCAGAAGGTTTTGGATGTAGATGCAGGAGCGAAATGTGATAAAGGGCAGAGAGGGGGAGTGGTGGTTATGCACCACCGCCGCCATCCAGTCCATCGGTGGAAGTGGATCGGGAACTCCCATTAGATGATTCTATCAAGGTATTACAAGCAACTGATACAGATCTGTGTTCATCTTTTGTGGTTGTATATGAGGAATTTATACATATAAATCCGAACAAAAAATCGGCTCCAGAAATGCCAAATCCGATGCCGCAGGAGCTGGATCAGAAAAAGTCTGGGCAAGGGCTAGGTAAAGAAGTATCGAATGTAGATAGGAGGTGAATACAGAAACGAAACAAATACCTGTTCAACCTGTTGCACAGAATGATTCAGAAGAGGTAGTGACGGTGGCTGAACAAGAGGATGATGAGGGAGGCACGCTAGGATTAGTAGAAGATTCACTTGATCCTTTGACGAATGATGCAGAGGAACAGGAGGATAATAAGGATAATAAGGAAGGAGTGTTAGAAAAAGAGATACTTGAACCTCTGGAAGAGAATGGTTTAGAGGAAGAGGATGATGAAGAGGAAGTGGAGACGTTGGCTCAACAGGATTATAATGGGGGAGGAGCATGTGATAGCTGCCTGGATAAATCGGATCCTGTATAAGGGAAGCTTGTATTTTAATTAGACCTTCTGCAAAACCTATTGCTAAATGGCAATTTTGTGGTCTATGCTCCTCAAATACATTTAGTATTCTGGCGACTGCGCTTCTCCTAAAAACTGCTGATCACAAACAGGTTTTGAAGAAGGTCTATTGTATTGGAATAGACGGCCCAGCTTTTTAAGCTTAATTTGGTTATATCAAAATATTTTTTTAAATACAAAAAATTAACTGTTTTTAATTAGTAGGCGTTGCTTTGAGCAACTGTTCAACTTTTTTAGCATTCAAGAGGTAACCTAATCTGCTTAACAGATAGGCAAGCCAAACCAATTAAGGTATAAGTCAATAGGCTATATGCAACATAGAACATACTCAAGGCAACTTTTTACCATTGTAGCGCTGTTGGGTTGCATCATTTTTAATGGAGGCTGTTGTTTGAAAACGGTTCGAGCTGTCTATTCTAGTGGCAGTGAGTCATCTGGTTGGTCTGAAAAGGAAGCGTGCAGCTCATCTGAAAAAGAAGATAGCTTTCGTCTTCAAGCAATGCGTAGTACTACCTATGATCAGGTAGATCTATCAGATGATCAACGCGAGCTGATGCGCAAGCTGATCATTAATTTTTGTAAAATTCTAAATAAGCTACAGGATGATCTAGCTAATTATATTAGAACTGCTTACATGAGCGGAGCGTTGACGGAACAAAAAATGAAACAGAAACAAGCATGTATGAGCGATTGTATGTTTCAGTTTGTTTCTGTTGCTTTTAATGCTATAGCCAAATTACAAACTGCCTCAAGTGTTCTTATCCAGTTTGTAAAGTGTTTTTCTGATGCGCTTGTTTTTGTATCCGAATTGCAAGCTGCTCAAATTGTCCCTAGACAGTTTGTACAGTTTTTTTCTTATATGCTTGCTTGTCTAGATCAATCGCACAATTTTCGAGTGAATCCTGTAGAAATACTGAAGCGTTTAATTGCACAATTAAATACAGCGCAGAAAGAGTTGTTAAAGGAGGAGATCAAACAACAGGCAAACGAATGTCCTATATGCTTATCTCGCCTGAAAGGTAGTTTGATAGTTCTTCCATGTCATCCTGCGCATGTCTTTCATGATGAATGTATCAGGGCATGGGTTGCTCATGAGATTCCTTCTCCTTGTCTTCCTTCCCTATGCAAATGGTGCCGATCCCTCTGCCTAAAATATTTCTACCAATTCAATAAACCTTCCTGTCCGCTCTGTAAGCAAAACTTTAACCCAATTGATTTAGGCCTAATCGGTGATTGCTGTCAGATGCCCACATGATAGCTGTTGTTTGTATTAGCCACTTGCTTTCTTTTAGCACTACTATCCCCAAAACAAGTAAAACCGCGCCCTTGGAAAAAGTTATGATCAGAAAGTTGCACTTTCAGGAACTTTTTCCAAAGGGCGCTTGATTTTTTGCTTACTTTTTGATCAAGCAAAAAGTAAGAGAAAGATTCCATACTGACTTGAATAGATGCTAATTTTTACCTGATTTTTAGGGTTACCAAGGTAGCAATAGCCAATAAAATGCTAAGGATTAAAAACCGCGTTACAATCTTTGATTCATGCCATCCTAACTTCTGATAGTGGTGGTGGAGTGGTGCCATTTTAAAAATTCTTCTACCCACTCCGTAACGCTTTTTGGTAAATTTAAAATAGCTGGTTTGCAATATCACTGATAGGTTTTCCATCAGAAAGATACCACATAGCATGGGAATCAGCAGTTCCTTTCGAATACAAATGGCTACTACGGCAATAATGGCGCCAATCGTTAGGCTGCCTGTATCACCCATAAAGACTTGTGCAGGATAAGCATTGTACCAAAGAAAGCCCATACATGATCCACAAATGCACAACAAAATATAGTAAGCTCTCCCAAATTTGGGATATACATGATATTTAGATATTTGGCAAATATAATGTGGCCAGATAAGTAAGCAAGGACGGCTAGTGTAGTACCAACGATTACAGAGGTGCTAGCCGTTAATCCATCAAGGCCATCTGTTAGATTGGAGCCATTTGATACAGCAGAAATAATAAAAGCTACAATGGCCATATAAACGATCCATGTATAATTTGCATTGCCCAGCAACCAGGCTGTTATTTGTGCATAATCCAGCTCATTGCCTTTTAAAAAAGGGATGGTTGTTTTGGTGGATTTTATATCGTTATATCCAGAGGGAGTCGCTTGAGTGGCTACACCAATAGATAGCTCCTGTGCTATTGTAGGTAGCTCACGTATCACTACGTCTTTATGCAGATAAAGCGTAGTACTTACAATAAGGCCTAAGACTATTTGGCCTAATAGTTTAATCCATCCATTGAGCCCATTTTTTTGCTTTTTAAATACTTTGATGTAGTCGTCCAAAAAGCCAACTAATCCCATCCAAATAGTAGTTATTAATAGTAGGACTATATATACATTATGCAATTTTGAAAAAAGCAAGGTGGGCACCACGGTTGCCAGTATAATAAGTCCCCCCCCATAGTAGGGGTGTTGATTTTCTTTGTGGCTTCATTAAATCCCAATGCTCGATTGGATTCCGTTATCTTTCTTTTGCTTAAGTAGCCTATAAAGCGCTGTCCTACTAGAAAAATGATGGTAAAAGAGCTAAGCGTAGCCATAGCCGCTCGAAAAGAGATATACTTAAATAGACCTGTTCCGGGCCATTGAAAGGCAGCATGTAGATACTTGAATAAATAGTATAGCATATAAACCCTTTGATCTATCCCTTTAACAACCTCCTGAGTATTTTACCTATAGGCGATTTGGGTAAGCTATTACAAAATTCCACATATTTAGGCACCTTATAGCGGGTCATTTTGGCTTTACAATAGGCTATGATTTCCTCAGCGGTAAGCGTTGCATCTTTTTTCACAATAAAAACCTTAATGGCTTCTTTTAGTGTGACATCAGTTATGCCAATAGCACCTACCTCTAATACTTTTGGATGCCCTATGAGGGTTTGTTCTATTTCATTGGGGTATACGTTAAAGCCAGAAATATTGATCATATCTTTTTTGCGGTCTACAATAGATACAAATCCATTTTCATCCATAGTGGCTATATCGCCTGTTTTAAACCATCCATTCACAAAAGCGCTTGCTGTTTCTATCGGTTTTTGCCAATAGGCTTGCGTCAGTTGGGGGCCTTTAATGAGTAGTTCTCCAGCTGTTCCATAGGGCACCTCTTTACCTGTTTCGTCCGCTATGATTACAAATGTGCCAGGTAGCGGCATATGGTGGATGCCATTGATCATATCGGTGGAGACACCAGGCGAACATTCCGTTAGTCCATACCCTTCCATCAGCTTGCTTCCGGTTTGGTGTTCCCACTGGTTTTTAACCTTGTCTTGCGTTTTCATGCCACCTGCTATGGTAAGCTTTAAAGCAGTAAGCTTTAGTTTTTTAAAATTTTTATGTGCCAGTAGCTTTTCAAATAATGTATTAATGCCTATTAAACAAGTAGGCTTACGTTTCCGCAATTCTTTTATAAACTTTGGGATGTCTCTAGGATTTGTAATCAGTGAACATTTTGCGCCTAGCTTAGCCATTGCAAATAGGCTGCCTAATCCTAAAATATGATAAAGCGGCAGTGGAATCATTGTCCGCTCTTCTTTTTCCTTTAAGAAAAGGCGCATGACAGGTTCTAATTGTTGGAAATTAGCGGTAAGGTTCCCATGCGATAGCATGGCTCCTTTTGATACCCCTGTGGTTCCACCTGTATATTGTAAAAAAGCAGTATCGGAAGATTTTAAGGCAACAGGGTGAAAAATAGTCTCTTTCCCTTTTGCTAACACCTCCTTAAAAGAGATGGCTTGTGGCAGGTGGTAAGCAGGAATCAGTTTTTTAATATGTTTGATGGCAAAGTTGAGTAATTTCCCTTTTATCGAGCCAAGCATATCACCCACTTTGGTAACGATAATGGTTTGAATAGATGTATCTGGCAAGATTTCAGCCAGCTTGTGGGCAAAGTTTTCCAGTACAACGATCGCGCGTACACCAGCATCTTTCAGCTGGTAGGCCATTTCAGAAGGGGTATACTGCGGATTGATATTGACTACTACTAACCCAGCACGCAACATGCCCAATACAGCAATCGGATATTGCAATAGATTGGGTAGCTGAATGGCTACATGTGATCCTACTGATAGATTGGTATGCTGCTGAATATAAGCTGCAAAAGATTTAGATAACTTATCTACTGCATGGAAACTCAGCACTTTGCCCATGTTTTCACACATTGGCAGGTCTTTATATTGCTCAAAAATTTCTTCCATGAAATGGACGAGTGAGCTATACCTAGAAGTATCAATTGTATCTGGGATTGAAGCGGGATAATGCTGCACCCAAGGTCTTTGTATCATGGCAGTATATAAAAACTATTTTAGTGTTTTTTAGAAACTATTGCAATATAGTATAATTTTATAGAATGCGATACTGCCCATTTAAAATTTACTGATTTGGCCAGGTGATATGATCATAAGCACTTGGCTTGTAGTAGTCTATTGTAGACCTTCTGGAAAACCTATTTCTAATGGCAATTTTGGTGTCGAAGCTTGTCTATGCTCCTCAAATACATTTAGTATTCTGCGGTGCTCGACTGCGCTTCTCCTAAAAACTGCTGATCACAAATAGGTTTTGCAGAAGGTCTTGTGTATCGCGTCTTTTACAATTTTATTTTTTAGATTTGGACCATCTATATAAGACCATACAGACTATTTTCTTTATTAAACCTATGTCAGGTAAGAAGACCCCATTACAAGTTTGCATTAAGAATAGGCAAGCCCATTTTTCCTATACCTTTTTAGATCGGTATACTGCTGGCCTTATTTTACAAGGTACAGAGATAAAGTCCATTCGAATGGGCAAAGCATCGCTTCAGGAGGCCTATTGTTATTTCAATCGAGGGGCCCTTTGGATCAAGGGGATGCATATTGCCCCCTATAGCCATGGTAACATCTATAATCATGAAGAAAAACGTGACCGTCAGTTGTTGTTACAGAAAAAAGAACTGCAAAAACTACTTAAAAACCAAGCAAAAGGGCTTACCATTATTCCTATAGAATTGTTTATCAGCCCACGCGGGTTTGCTAAGCTAGCCATTGCCCTAGCACGTGGTAAAAAACTATATGATAAGCGTCAGGCTATTAAAGAAAGAGATTTAGAACGATCTAGAGAGATTTGATCTAGATCCCTACCTTGCCAAGGCCTCCTTTTTTTTGCTAAAGATTTTGTGAAGCCAATAAAAAATATTAAATTGATATAACCTTAGGTGATTATATCAATAATAGGTGTACAACACATTGGGGTTGACTGGAATTGACGGGAAGGTTAAATCCAATGTAAGCATGCGAGGTGTTGTAAGTATTACCTCTCATATCAAACTTACACAGTGCATAAATGGCAACGATGGTCTGCCTATTATCCTTCCTAAGGCCTGGACTCTTACTTTAAGTCTAAGAAGAAAACGAGAAGAAGAAGAGGAAGAAGGCGCTGACGCATTGCGTTTGGCTGCTTAATCGATAGATTAAGAAGGATATGTCCCGCTGGTTTTTGTTCTATGGGATCAGCATAGGGGCATCGATGCATGGAACTAGTGTCACCAGGTACGTGATGGTGGCATAAAGCATAACCGCGTATAAGTGCAACATTAGGTCTGTTGCTGACCTTGGTTGCGCCGACAATAAACAGCGACTAAGCATGTAGAAAGCGTTGCGGTTTTCTTGTTCGGACGAGGGTTCGATTCCCTCCAGCTCCACATTATGAAAAAAAAGTATGCCTTGAAAAGGCTATGATGACGTAGGTTTGCCCTTAATAGTAGGGGCAGGGCTGTAATAAAGTCATTATGAAGTAGCCTATAATCCATTCCATTCAAGGTAATCAGTTTGTGTGCGGTATCCATTCAGCCATCTGGCAATGTTATACTCCAAAAAAAGAAAAACGCCCATTGTAAAAAGTTACGTTTAGAAAGCAGCGCTTAGAGCTGAATAGAAAAACAGCATGTCTGAGCCCGCATAGCGGGCGAGTTCTGTTTTTCCAGCTCTAAGCGCTGCTTTTAGCAACTTTTTGCACAGGGCTTGATTTTTTGTCCACTTTTTGATCAAGCAAAAAGTGGTAGGCATAATCATCCTGGTGATCAAGAAAAAATGTGATATAAATGCCTTTTTACCACTGGTTTGAACAGATACCGACTAAGTGACGTTTTAAAAAACGCGCCCTTGGAAAAAGTTGCGATCAGAAAGTGCAGCTTACAGATGAATAGAAAAACAGTTTCCTTTGAAACATGTCCTTATATCCCATAGCACTTTTTTACGACTCCATTCAAAATGAGCAATACTTTCAAATTGGTTCATTTAAAAAACCAATTGGAATAGACGGCGGTCTAGTTGCTTCATTTCTATATCCATTCAACCATACTGAATTGGTCAAGCTACCCGCACTTTTTGTAGAGATAGATGCTATAAAAGTGCCTTATTCCATTAAAAATATTATCTCTACGGAGCAAAAAACGATTGTACACCTAAATCTTATTCAATCCAAAACAGCAGCTTATGCACTCCGCAATCTACCTTTATTCCTTCCAATCACCCTGAAACCCAAATGGGTGCAAGCTACGCTGCCTTATAGTTTAGTAGATGGCCTCGTAGAAGAAGTTGTATTGGGCCAATTGGGTAAAATAGAAGCCATATATTGTATGCGGGATCAATATATGATGGCCGTTAACTACCTTGCGAAAGAATTATTGATTCCTTATTGTAAGCCATTTTTGATTCATGTGGATGAAATGCAAAAAAAGGTTACCATACAGCTTCCAGAAGGCTATCTAGAGGCCATGTTGTAGCTTTGGGTTATAGGCTATTGGTTAAGCATTACTACCTTGTAATGTGCAATACGATTATACATTTCCTAAATTAAAAAAAGCAGGATATGCCATCCATTTCCAATAAACCTTAAAATTTCTAATCATGAAAAAATTACCCATTGGTGTCAGTAACTTTCATAAGTTACTATCTAATGATTACCTGTTTTGTGATAAGACAGCCATGATTGCTGATTTACTCAAAAGCGGTGATGAGGTTACCTTAATTACGCGTCCTCGTCGTTGGGGTAAGACACTCAATATGTCTATGCTGCAACATTTTTTTGCATCAGAATTGAATGGTATCACTACAGCAGGTTTATTTGATGATTTAGCCATTGGCAAGTTAGAAGGTGGTAAGTATGTTAGGGAACATCAAGGCAAGCATCCGGTTATTATGATCAGTTTTAAAGATGTGAACGCAGCTGATTTTCAAGGGGCTTATAATGCGGTCTATGAATTGATACTCGAACTTTATAGCTTCCATCTCTATCTATTTACAAGTGATAAAATCAATGCGTTACAATTAGAGCAACTCTATGTGATTCGCAATAGGCAAGCCAATCAACAAGTATTAGAAAATGCTTTAAAACTATTAAGTCAATGCCTTTACCAACACCATGGTCAGAAGGTTTATATGCTAATAGATGAATATGATACGCCACTTAATAAAGCTTATGGCAATAAGGCATACTTGGATGCTATGGTGGCATTGATGCGTAATCTATTTAGCGCTGCTTTAAAAGACAATACTGCACTAGAGAAAGGTATTTTAACCGGTATATTACGTGTTTCCAAAGATAGTATGCTTTCTGGTTTGAATAATCTAGAGACCTATACTATTTTGGATGACGCATATAGTAGCCATTTTGGTTTTAGAGAAGTAGAAGTTGAATCTTTATTTAAGGCAAAAGATCTTGGTACTTCTATGGAAGCAGTAAGAAATTGGTATAATGGCTATAAGGTAGGTGGTTTAGTCATGTATAATCCCTGGTCTATTATTTCTTGCATCAATAGATCCGGTCGTTTTGATGTTTACTGGGTAAACACGGGTAATAATGATTTAGTTAAGGAACTATTGTTTCGTTCTGGATCAGGAATTAAGTCTAAGTTTGAGCGATTGATGCAAGGAGCATCATTTTCTGTACCGATAGATAAACACCTATCTTTTGATTTACTAGGAAGAGATGATAACGCTTTATGGAGCTTACTCTTATTTGCTGGCTATTTAAAGTTTGAGACTGTTGCCTTTAATGAATATAATGGATTACATGATTGTCAACTGTTGATTCCTAATAAAGAAGTACATACGCTTTATAATCGTTTTTTTAGAGAATGGCTCAGTAATCAATTTGATGAAGTAGATGAATATGAATCTTTTTTAGATCACTTGATAACTGGTAATGTACCTTGTTTTACACAAGCATTAAGATGCTTTTTATTGCAAAGTGTTAGTTGTTTTGATACCCATGTTGCAAGAAAATCAGAGGGTTTCTATCATGGCTTTGTTTTGGCTATGCTAGCCAGCTTGGGTAGAACCCATTATATACGGTCGAATCGAGAAAGTGGCTTTGGAAGATATGATCTGCTATTAATCCCTAAACAAGAAGGTTTAAAAGCGCTGCTATTAGAATTTAAGCAAGTTCGGAAAGAAGAAGAACTAGAAAATGCCTCTAAACTTGCCTTAGCGCAAATAGAAGAACAAGCCTATCATACGGAGTTATTACAATATCCCCATGTAAAAGAAGTAATAGGATGCGGTATTGCTTTTTCTGGAAAGTCAGTTCTAACTGCTTACGTAACTTATGATCTCGTTCGTAAACAATCTGGAGATGTTAGTTTAACCAGTAAATATAGTGAGCAAGAGGTAACCCCTTAGCTCAATTTACCATTTCTGAAATAAAGAACTAATAAATGTATGGGGATCAAAAGGCCTTAAGTCTTCGATTTTTTCGCCTACACCGATATATTTAATTGGAATAGCAAACTGATCTGCTATGCCCAGCACCATACCTCCTTTAGAGGTTCCATCTAGTTTGGTTACAACGATTCCGGTTACGGCTACAGCAGCTGTAAAAGCTTCCGCTTGAAGAAAGGCATTTTGCCCATTTGTACCATCCAGTACCAGTAATACCTCTTGTGGCGCACCAGGAAGGCACTTTTGGATGGTTCGCTTAATTTTAGCGAGTTCATTGATAAGATGTACTTTGGTATGCAATCGGCCGGCTGTATCTATAATGGCCACATCTGTATTATTCCGTATGCTTTGTTGTACCGTTTCATGTGCAACAGAAGAAGGGTCTGACTGCATCGCTCGTGCTACCACCTCTGCCCCTACACGATTGCCCCAAATGGTAAGCTGTTCTACTGCTGCTGCACGGAAGGTATCTGCAGCACCCAGCGTCACTTTTTTTCCTTGACCTATAAACTGTGCAGCCAGTTTGCCAATAGTGGTAGTTTTACCTACACCATTTACCCCTACTACCAGTATGATATGCGGATGAGTGGGTGCAATAGGATCCTGCGGGGTGCTGGGCGCAATATGTAAAAGCTGCTCAGTCTCAGACTGTAAAATTTGATCTAGCTCATTTGTGGTAAGGTATTTATCCCGTGCTACACGTTGTTCTATAGCAGCTATAATCTTAAGCGTGGTAGATACGCCCACATCTGAACCAATCAGCAATTCCTCTAACCTATCTAATACCTCACTATCAACCGTAGACTTGCCAGCAATAATTTTAGAAAACTTACTCCAAAAAGACTGACGTGTCTTGGACAGCTCTTCCACTAAATGCGTTTTAGAGGCCGCCCGCTTAGAAAAAAAATCAAAAATACCCATAGCAAGTAACTAGTCTGCTTAGCCAATGGTCATGCTAGGCAATAAACAAATAGGATAAGACCCCTTTCAAAACGCTATTTCTAATGGCAATCTTGGCGTCGAAGCTTGTCTATGCTCCTCAAATACATCTAGTATTCTGCGGTGCTCGACTGTGCTTCTCCTAAAAACTGCTGATCACAAATAGGTTTTGAAAGCGGTCTATAGCTAAAAAATACGCATGGCTATGCCCTGCTAGATAGAATCTCTTTTATTGCTTCAGAGGGTACAATTCTGCTGCGAAAAGTGTAAGCTCCTGTTTTTGCTGATCTTTTTACTTGAATCAGCTTGGTCAACTTAACCGTATCTCCTTTAGAAAGGATTGCTACTACTTTCTTTGCCATAGTTAATGATTATTTAATTTCCTTATGAAGGGTATGTCGTTTGAGTATAGGATTATACTTTTTGAGTTCCATTCGTGCAGTAGTAGTCGTTCTGTTCTTTTCCGTACAGTAGCGCGACATACCCGGTATTCCGCTGCTTTTGTGCTCTGTACACTCTAAGATTACTTGAACCCTACCGCCTTTTTTCTTTGCCATTTTGCTTTACTACTTTTTATGAGATTTCAAGTGATTGCCATTTAGACCAACCAGTGGTATTTCTTGGACAGCGTCCCCTTCTGCTTGGCCTCTTTTAACACCGCATGAATTCCCTTTTTATTAATGGTACGGATAATAAAAGTAGAAACCTTCAATGGAATCCAAATACCCTCTTCTGGAATATAAAAACGCTTCTTTTGCAAATTTGGATAAAACCATCTCTTGGTTTTATTATTTGCATGCGATACATTATTCCCTACAATGGGCTTTTTCCCTGTTATATCACAAATTCTTGCCATGCTTCTATATGCTTTATAAATACGTACAAATATAGGATAACGAAAGGATTATTCAAATGGTTTTAGCAAGTCTTTCTGAATTGTTATCCTTTTTAGCTTTCATGAGCGCTTTTAAATTTCTTCCTTTTTTTAAAAGGTAAGCCCTCTTCCTCTTTTTCTTTTAATTTTTCAATAATTTCTTTGTAAAGGTTAAGCTTCAGTGCTAATGCTAGGGGGGTATATTCGAATTGATCTTCTTTATTGAAATCTATCCTAGATGGTGGTAAGCTTAATAGCTGATTCAGTATACTATCTTTTTTGTAGTATAGGTATTGCATCAGCAGAGAATCCCCTTTGGTTATGGCATAGTCCATTGCTGTTATCATGGCATGCAAAATAGTTTCCCCTTTTTTACCCTCTATATTCAGGTCAACTTTATACTCAATGAGCACCTTAAGCATATCATTGCGGCCTCGCGCAACGATCCAATGCGCAATGGTATTCCCCTGGCTATCTTGCTCACCCATTTTCCATTCAGGCAGTAATAACTTGAATATTTCTAAACTTATTGTTCGAGAAGACTACTCGTCTTCTGCTGAACATGCTGGACCTGTTGTCCAATATATAGCAGCACAACCGCCTTCACCCTTTTCTGTGTCTATATGCGTTTTCAGGTTGATAAATTTTTATATGATTGCAAATTTGATTTAGCATATTGCAATATTGCTTTTACAGCTTCTAGGCTATTGTTTGCCACTGCCCAATGCAAAGCAGTCTTGCCATCTTTATCTGTTTCCATGCTATCAACTTTAGGACCATTTAATAGTGTATTCAATATTTGGAGATGTGCTTGGCTATATTGCCCCTTGTTGATCCTTATCCACTGCATAATGTAGCGGAGTAAAGCCTTCTTGATCTTTTTGATTGGTGCGGTCTTCAGGTTTGTTTCTACAATATTCCAATATTGCTTCTACAGCTTCTAGATTATTGTTTATGACTGCCTGGTGCAAAGCAGTCTTGCCATCTTTATCTATTTTTGTGATCTGAACCTTAGGATCATTTAATAGTGTATTCAATATTTGGATCCGTTTTTTTCTATATTCTTCTTTTTCATCCTTGTCTACTGCATAATGTAGCGCAGTAAGCCCGTCTTGATCTTTTTGATTGATAAAATCTGGAAGTTTGTTTCTATATTGCTCCAATATTAGCGCTACTGAATTTGGAAGGTTATTTTTTGTTGCCCAATGGAGGACCGTCATCTTCTGCTTATCCCCTTGGCTGCTGTTAGGATATTTTAACAGTAACTTCAGTATCTTTAAGTTGTTATCAGCTGCCCTTCCAGTTTTATATGAGAATTTTTTGTTCAGTGCCCAATGTATAGGAAGATAACCTTCGTTGTCTGTTTGGTTAACCCTTATGCAGGGTCTATCTGTATTTTTATATTTAAGTTTATCTTCATTTAGTATGATCTGAACCTTAATAAGCTCATTTTGAGAGACTGCAGTATGTAATGGATAAGATGACTCTCCTTGTATAGGATAGTTGTCCGGATAATTTGAGGGTTGCGCATCATGCGCATAATTTTTTTTTGTAGGCTTGGTAATAGATCTTAGCCAAGGAACCATGTGATACATATAATATAACTTGATTGACTACAGGAAAGAATAAAAATTAAAAGGATACTATACAGCATATTGAAGGATTTAGTTTGTTATTTACAAATAAAATAATTATTAAAAAATATAATCTATAAATTTTATACAATGATTCAAAAATATATTCGTACTTTTTTACCAGTAGATTATGCTATAACAGATTGGGCTTCTATTCAACCTTTTTATAGTGATTTGCTTGCTAGAACCCTTGCTTCATTGGATGGGCTCAAGCAGTTTTTAGCCGATTGAAGCGAATTAGAGGGGGTGCTAGAAGAAGATGCTGGATGGCGTTACATTCATACTTCTTGCGATACTACTGATTTGACTGCTAAAAGTCGTTATGAATACTATATTACTGCCATAGCGCCTCATGTAGCAGCTGTTACAGATCAATTGCATCAAAAAGTTTTAGGTGCAGAAGGGGTTGATCTATTGCGTCAGGAAACCCAATATGACATCTTTTTTCGAAAGATTGAAAATCAATTGCGTTGTTACAGAGTGGAAAATATACCCATTCAGGCCGAGATTCAGCTTAATACAACGCAATTTGGTGTGATTTCAGGTGCGATGATGGTAGAGATAGCTGGAAAAACTTGCACGTTGCAGCAAGCTGCACCCCATTTAGAATCTACAGATAGGGTTTTTCGACAAGAGGTATATGATAAGGTATGCCAACGGAGGTTACAAGATAAAGATGCACTGAATGCACTCTACTCAAAGTTGATTCAACAACGCCATCAATTGGCCATAAATGCTGGTTTCAAGAATTTTAGAGATTATGCTTTTGTATCCATGAATCGTTTTGATTACACTCCAGGGGATTGTTTTACCTTTCATGTAGCGATCAAAGAGGAAATCGTACCGCTACTCAATGAACTAGCAGCAGATCGAAAAAAGCAGCTAGGTTTGGCCACACTGCAACCATTTGATCATGCAGTAGATATAGCGGGCAGAAAGCCATTGCGTCCCTTTACTGATGTGGGAGAGCTGGTTGCGAAAACGATTACGGTATTTGAGCGGTTGGATCCTTTTTTAGGAGATTGTTTGCGTACCATGCAAGAGATGGGTCATTTGGACTTAGCTTCCCGGAAGGGAAAAGCACCTGGTGGGTACAACTATCCATTAGATGAGAGCGGGGTACCTTTTATTTTTATGAATGCCGTTTCCACTCTAAGTGACCTGTTGACCATGTTTCATGAAGGCGGCCATGCCGTTCATTCTTTTTTAGTACATGGCTTGACCTTAAATGCTTTTAAGCATTGTCCATCAGAGATTGCAGAGTTGGCTTCCATGTCTATGGAGTTGCTTACCATGCCCCATTGGGATGTTTTCTTTACCAGTCAAGAAGCGCTCAACCGTGCCAAAAAAGACCATTTGATCCATGTGATCAGTTGTTTACCCTGGATGGCTACTATTGATGCTTTTCAACATTGGGTCTATGAACATCCCGGTCATACCTTAGCAGAACGAGCAGACAACTGGGACCGTATCTTTAGTAACTTTTCAGATAGCATAACCGACTGGACCGGTTATGAGGAGGTAAAGCGCCATTTATGGCAAAAACAACTCCATCTTTTTGAAGTACCCTTCTATTACATTGAATATGCCATTGCGCAACTTGGTGCCATTGGCGTATGGAAGCATGCACAAGAAAACCCCAAACAAGCATTGGATCATTACCTAAATGCATTAAAGTTAGGCCATACCGCATCCATGCGTACAGTCTATGAAACCGCTGGAGTTGCTTTTGATTTTAGCAGTGCCCATATTCGTTCCCTGGCGCAATTTGTACGTCAGGCTTGGGCTGAGCTGTAGGGTAGGCTTAGCTGTATGGCCACGCTACCCGAGAAACAAACAACAATACCCCCTTGGAAAAATGGTTTGTCAAGCAGCCTCTGCTGCCAAATTTTGTGGTTGCTGCAATTTTGAATCGTGCGGGTGTAATACCTTTTTGCCAAAATCTTTAACCTTTTCGAACATTTCAGGATGGTGGAGTATATTTTTGGACACTTTTTTAGCGGGTAGCCCTAAAAAGCCATCATGAATGGCATCTGAAATAGTACATCTTGTGAAATCTACACTGTTATCTTTTGTGCAATCTTCACTGTTATACGGTGCGATATTTTCTGCAAGTTGACTATACAATGGAACGATCATGTCATGTGCTTTGTTATGATGCGTTTGGCCCACTATAACTTTGGTCCATAGGTTACGTAAAACTTTAAAGTCATTATCGCTTTCCTCAGGTAGGAATACCCTAAAGTCATTTCCTTCCCCTCCTATAGCTAGTATAGGAACTTCTGCACTAGGAAGCCTTTTTTGAACCCAGTTTAAAAATTCGCTTCCTGGTTTTAAATCGCCAGCTCCTTTACTACAACCTGAAAATTGGAATTTATTTACGCATTCTATAAGATCTTCTTGAAGCCAATTGGCATCTTTACCACGGGCTCTTGAAAATTCTTGCATTTCACTCATTACATGAGGATGTTGCAAACGTTTTAAGAACGGTCTGTGATCTGAATTAAGGGCAGGTGCCCCTTCCCATGGCGTGGCTAGCGTAATAATCCCCTTTACGTTTAATCGCTTCTTGTATATATAATACATACTATAAGCACAAAGACCACCTTGGCTATGCCCTATTAGTAGAGTAGGTCTCTTTGGTAAGATAGATATGTTTTTTAAAAGATCGTCGAAGCAAATAGTAGCTTGGTTTCTTATAGAAGAAGAGTAAGTTTCACCGTTCTCTAAACTGGTCAAAGCAATCACCTCAACACTAGGAAAAGCTTTCTTAAGTTCAGGTACCAGTTTATCAAAAGCGTAGGAACCGGAGCCCAACCCATGAAACAAGGCAATTAGTGGTTTGGTATTGCCTTGATTTGAGCTTGTAAAAGTGGTATCACTAAGTTTCTTGCAATTATCACAACCAATAACGATAGAAAGTAAGATGGTGAGGTAAATGGCAAAATTAAACTGGAACATTTGGTTATGAAGTTGTTATGGTTACTCTATTTTACCAATGGTTATGGATAGATGGTATAAACAGTATAAGTATAAGCAAGTCAAATAGAGACGCTATTTGCACGATGCATCCATGCATTTAAAATCTCCTGATCTAGTAGCGTCTGCCAGGTTTATTTCCATAGGGGTTGCGCCAAATAGTTTTTTAGTAGCATTTTTAAAAGCTGGGGTTAGTGTAGTTGCCATAAAACAATCGGGTCGTTTTTTTTTGGTGTTGTTTAAAAGGTTTGCTGCAGTTAGCCATGCTTTAACGTTTAATGCGGTAAGTTTTGCTACATCGATCACTTCAATCTTTTTTGCATAGCGTCTGCTGAAGAAGCTTTTTAAGGCTTTTTCTAAAAAGATATAATGGGTACAAGCTGGGATCAGCGCATCTATAGCTCCGATTTGCTTTAAATAACAATCTAATAAAAGATGATCTATCTTGCCACCATTGAAACAAGCTTCTACCATAGGAACCAGTAGGGGAGTGGCCAGCGCAGTAAGGGTAATGCCAGTGGTACGCAAGCGTTCTGCATAGATGCCCTGTGTTACGGTATAGGTTGTACCTATAAGACCTATCTGGTTGTAACGGTTGTTTTCAGTGATATAGGTGATTACTGGGTCAATGACATTAATGATATTCATGTCTGCGCCTACGGTTTTAAGGTAAGATGGCAAAAAACCATCTGCAGCAGCAGTGGCAGTGTTACAAGCCATTACCAGCAGCTTATAGCCTTTATGCAAGCAGAAGTTTACTACCTGCGCAATATAGCCACGTAGTGCCGTTGCGCGCTTTTCACCATAGGGTAGGTTTGTAGTATCTCCGATATAATGGATCGACTCCTCTGGTAAGCCTGCTTTGATGACCCTGGCAATGGCCAAACCACCTATACCACTATCATAAATGGCAATCGGTGCCTGTTTATAGCTGTCGGAAAACACAATAGCGGATACTGTTACAAGCGGACGGGTTTAAACGTTAAATATAAAAAAATGGCTCAAGCGAGGCTTCACAATACAATAAAGCTAGGGCGCTATAAATTTAGACCTTCTGCAAAACCTATTGCTAAATGGCAATTTTGTGGTCTATGCTCCTCAAATACATTTAGTATGCTGGCGACTGCGCTGCTCCTAAAAACTGCTGATCACAAATAGGTTTTGCAGAAGGTCTATTGGTAAACGATGTGGGCCCACCAGGACTTGAACCTGGGACCTGCTGATTATGAGTCAGATGCTCTAACCGACTGAGCTATGGGCCCGCTTTTAGGAAAGCTAATCTATTGTTACAGGGAAATTCTGGCAATAGACTGAATATTATTTCACAATAGTACGTCTTTTTTTCTAAAAAACCAGGGCTTATATGGAGTTGCAAATAGATTTTTATTTACTTACCCCTTTGAATAGCGAAAACAAGACCTTCTGCAAAACCTATTGCTAAATGGCAATTTTGTGGTCTATGCTCCTCAAATACATTTAGTATTCTGGCGGCTGCGCTTCTCCTAAAAACTGCTGATCACAAATAGGTTTTGCAGAAGGTCTACAGCTTGATTTTTTTGCTTACCTTTTAATTGATCAAAAAGCAAGGTTACATTTCCTTTTTGACTTATTTTTTTTAGATTTGGGGAAGCACTCAGGTTTAGTGCACTGTTTTTTACCACGCTCTATTTTTCAATTTTGTTGATGCGTTATTTTATATCCTTGTTATCCTTCTTGAAGAAGCCTGTAATGGCTATTATTCCGTTAGTCCTATTGGTGGCATCATCTTGCCCTTCGGAAAAACAAAAAAATCAAGTTGGCCATCCCAAATGGCTGTGTGGAATATTTCAGAGGATAATTTGGATAAAGAGAAGTGTACGATTACCAAATGTGGTTTCAAGGCTTTGCGTTTTCATCCTGCGCCTCATCAAACCCCTTTTAAGGTAAATGATTTTTTTACAAAATTTGAAAACAATATTATAGGCACCAATTCAGAATACTGGGTCTTAACTCCTAATTTTTATGGAAGCCTAACAAAGAAAAATTTTCCTAAAACCCTAGAGGCGATAAAACATAGGTTTAATGATAATGGTCGTTATAATAAAGAAGATGGTGTACCTGAAGTGTTTTTTAAAGAATTGTTGGATATAGAACTTAATCGTAAACAAGATCCTGATCCTAAACAAGCCATATTTATTATTTCTACAGGAATAGGTGGTAAATTAGGTGTAAGTGAGTCACTAAAAAAGTTCCTGAAGGATAAAGAAAAAAATGGTGAAATTCTGGGTTATATAACTCCAACGACTCAGCTAGCTATAGAGAAACATAACAGCTATGTTAAGGAGGGAAAAAAGGTCTATACTTTTATCCATACTGCTGGGTAGTTGCTGTTTAGGGCTTGCAGATCTTCTCGCCGAAAAACAGATCGTTTAATTATCTTTTCTGTGTAGCAAAGTCCTTTATCGGCGACCAGTAGCAATGGGCCATACTAATGGCCCATACACATAGTTACAATAAAATATTTCCCCTTAAGGTGATGTCCTAAGGGAATTTGATCATCTAAATCTAGATTTACTTTACTTCACCTTTTTTTATATTGTCTTGCATTGCTTTTTGTCTAACTAGCGTCGCTAGTTCGTCATCTTTCTGTCTTTTTGCGTTTTCATTGTTTCCTTTATACGTTTCTTCTCTTTCTTTGTTCGTGATTGTCTCATTGGTGACCTCCCCCAATGGTTTCCACCGCTATTGCTGCATGCTATAGTATTGAGTAAGAAAGATGCCGCAATAATTGAACGAATAAGCGTTGAATTTTTATAAATCATATATATTTATTATTTTAATGTTAAAAGGTTAAGGATTAAAACAACTTCTATAGATTAGCATGCATAGGGCTGCTATCTATATATAGATCCCTCTATACTAGGTATGCTAGTTTAGAAAAGATTAGCAAAGTTATTCATTCTGTGCAGAAAAATCAAATGGTTCCGGTTTGTAGTGGCTTTGTTGCATGAATCGAGAGAGAAAAAACAAGCAAAAAATAGCATAAAAATGCCTTTTTTACCACTACCTTGAATGGGTACTATTTTTGTAAGGATATGCAAATTTCCAAATTCCTTAGCCGTTTTTGTTGCTTTGCTATTTCCATTTATCAGCATTGCGTGGCACCTTTATTCCCTCCTGTATGCCGTTTTCAACCCAGTTGCTCTTGTTATGCAAAGGCAGCTTTTTCCAGGTATGGCATCCGAAAGGGCACCTTGCTTACCCTACGTAGGCTGCTTCGTTGCCATCCATGGGGAGGGAGTGGGTATGATCCATTGCTTTGAAAGGATTTCTTTTTCAATTCGCTTGTGGTCAGGAATTTGTAGGGTGTCCATTCAGCTGTATGACCACGCTGCCCCAAAATGACAAGCAAAAAGTGGTAGGCATCATCCGTTTGATTAAGTAAAAAGTAAGAGAAAAAATCTTCATTACAAATAGCCTTCGAAAGCGGTCCATTATCTTAAATCTTTCTTTTTTGGAATAGTTGGATAGCCAAATCGTGTAAGCAGCAATCCACTTTTACGCCAGTTTGGCGTAACCTTGACATGCTGCTCCAGGAAGATTTTCTTCTGAAAAAAGTTTTCCAATGCTTGTCTGGCCGCTATCCCTAACTTTTTTAGCGCCGCTCCTCGCTGACCAATTATAATCCCCTTTTGGGTTGGTCTTTCTACATGTATAATCGATCGAATTTTAATCAAGCTTTCCATTTCCTTAAAATCCTCTATTGCCACTTCTACACTGTAGGGTATTTCCTGATGGTATTGGTCTAGGATTTTTTCACGTATGATTTCCTGTACAAAAAAACGTTCTGGCTTATCTGTTAGCGTTGCTTCTGGATAATAAGGAGGATGCTTGGGTAAGCATGCAACAATATGCCTGATGAGCCGGTCGATATTTTCATTTTTTATAGCTGATATAGGTATAATGGTTAACTTTGGATAATGGTGTTTCCAATAGGCCATTGTTGCATTGAGCTGATTGGCTGTGATTAAATCAACCTTATTCAGCACCAATAGGGTCGGTTTTTTAGTATGGTTTTCATAAAGCGCCTGTTCTAGGTCTTTTACATCTACCAGCCAGATGATTAAATCAGCATCTGCACGCGCAACCTCTACAGCCTCCATCATAGCCGTTTGCAAGGGATAAGCAGGTGCAATAAGGCCTGGTGTATCTATGTAAATAATTTGGGCATGCGCATCAGAAACGATTCCATGGAGTTTATGGCGTGTCGTTTGTGCCTTTGAATGAGTAATGGCCAGTTGCTCATTTATCAATAAATTCATTAAAGTAGATTTGCCCGCATTGGGTTTGCCAATAATGGCTACAAAACCAGACCTATAATCGTTTTTATCTTTAGACATAAAAATATAAGAATAATCTATTTGCAATATTACAAAAAAGCATATAAATTTGTAATGATTCAAGTGGTGATACAAATAAATTTAGTGGCGGTGCAAATAAATTTTATTGGTAATGCAGATAAATGTATTGGTCATACGGATAAATTTTATCGCTTGATTCTTAAGGTTTTATCGCGGGGTGGAGCAGTTGGTAGCTCGTCGGGCTCATAACCCGAAGGTCATAGGTTCGAGTCCTATCCCCGCAACTTTCCCTGCTTTGCTTTGGGTTTGATTTTTTTGGATTACTTATTGAATCAAGCAAAAAGCAGCATACAAGTTCCCTTGCTATTATGGCTTCCTTTTCTGAAAAAGCAGCTGCTGCTCCATTAAGCTTTATTTTTGGTTCTAGGGCAGTAATAGAGACCATACTTGCTGGCCAAGCCATTGAAAAAGTTTTTTTTCAAACCAATATTAAAACGGCCCGCTCAAAGGCGCTATACAACCTTGTGCGTAAGCATGAAATTCCTTTTAGTTATGTGCCAGTTGAAAAATTAGATCGTATGGCGCGTGGCAACCATCAAGGTGTCGTAGCGGTTGTCTCACCTATTGCCTTTACCCCTTTAGACGTTGTGGTGCAGGCTACTTTTGAAAAAGGCAAAGCCCCGTTACTAGTTGTATTAGATGGGGTAACGGATGTGCATAACATAGGAGCCATTGCCCGTACTGCCCTTTGTATGGATGTGGATGCTTTGGTATTGCCTACACAAGGCAGTGCTGCACTAGCTGGTGCAGCTATGAAAACCTCAGCAGGTGCACTCGCAACATTGCCCATCTGTCGCGTAGCTGATTTAAGTAAGGCCTTACGTTACTTACAAGAAAGCGAATTGACCATACTCGCTTGCCATGCACAGGCCGCACAGTTGCTATATAAAGTAGATTTAAAATTACCTATTGCACTGATTGTAGGCGGAGAAGATACTGGTATAGCGGTAAAGCATTTAAGACAGGCTACCCATCATATTTGCATTCCTATGCAAGGCCCTATTGCTTCTTTTAATGTCTCTGTTGCAGCTGGCATCATACTCTATGAAGTATTTCGCCAACGCTTTGTATAGTGATACCATTTGGTGCTTGACTTTTATGCTACTTTTTGATCAAGTAAAAAGTAATACAAATACTTCCTTTCTTTGTTTTTTTTAATAAAAAATTCTTATTATAAAAATCAATGTTGGCTATATAACTATTTTTTAATCTTTATGAACAGCTTATTTGTATGATACATTTTGACATGTCTATATTTATAGTAGCTGCTTTTTTGGTATTTACCTTGCTGGTAGGTATTTGTTTTAGCAGGCAAAAGACCACCTTTCGAGAATATGCAGTAGGTAACAAACAGTTTACTACTGCTACCCTAGTTTTTACCGTGTTGGCTACTTTGTATGGAGGTGGAGGGCTAGTGCGTAATGTTGAGTATGTCTATCGTATTGGCTTATGGTGGATCGTTATTATGTTGTTATCCTCTTTTGGTTTGTGGGCTGTTGGTAGATTAGCCTTGCGTATGGGGCCGTTTATGCAGCACTTCTCTATGGCTGAGACCATAGGCAATATTTTATGGTAGATATCCAAGGATGATAGCTGCTATAGTTGGCATCTGTAATGCTATCGTTATTATTACCATGCAGATTACTGTAATGTCCCAGGCTATTGGCATATGTTTAAAGGTAGCTAATCCCTATATAATGCCTATCCTTGCTACCTTACTGCTTACTTTCTATTCTACATTTGGTGGCATTCGTGCGGTTACCTTTACAGATGTATTGCAGTTTATAACCTTTGCCATTATTATTCCGCTTTTAGCTTGGTTTATTTTTCTGAAGGTAGATCAGCCAGTTTCAAACATCCTTCCTATGTTACAAGGCCAAGCTAAGTTTCAATTCAGTAATCTATTCCATTTTAATACCCAACTAGTGGGTATGTTTCTATTGCTGCTATCTTTGATCGTTTCCTCTATACTGCCTCAGCTTATGCAGCGGGTCTATATGTCTTCTGGTCCCGTGCAGGCGCAAGAAGTTTTTTCCTATACTACCATCTTTAGCATTGTTATATCCATTTTTATCATTCTTATTGGTCTATTTGCTTTTGTAGGCGCACCCGATTTATCAAAAGAAGAGGTTTGGAGCCATCTAGTAGACCATATTCCGCTTATTTTTAAAGGATTTCTTGCCATTAGTTTGCTGGCTATGGCGATGTCTACAGCTGATTCTTCTTTAAATGCTTGTGCGATTATGGCCAGCCATGATATCGTGAAAAGCCTATACAATCAAAAAGAAATCACTGATGCGCTGCAGCTTAAAATAGCAAGATGGGCTACCCTAGTGGTAGGTTTACTCGCTATGATCGTAGCTTTTTACTGCAATGACCTATTGCAACTGCTCTATTGGGGCTTGCTATTTTTGTACCTACGGTAACTGCTCCCTTTATATTGGCCATATTTGGCTTTCGAGGCACCTCACGTACCGCTTTGATTGGCATAGCGACAGGTGTATGCACTATTGTAGTCTGGAAAAAATGGGTTGAACCGCTAACAAGTATGGATGGTTCTTTCCTTGCTATGGTAGTCAATGGCTTGGCTATGATGGCTGGCCATTATCTACTCAAACAACCGAAAAGCGTGGGATGGGTTGAACCGGATAACGGGTTTAAGCAAATGCAACAAGCCTATGCGCGCAAGCGCGCGGAGCGAAAAGAGGCGCTTAAAAATGCATGGGCCAATAGAAAAGTTACATTGGCTAGGCTAAGGCCCAGCGATAGTACGTTGCGCTTAACGGGTCTTTATATGATTGCTACTGCTATTCTGGGCTATTGGTTTATTAAACCAGATCGTGTCTATTGGGGATATGCCAAGGTCTGCTGGGTGCTCTTTTTACATCTTACGGTGTATTTACACGTTATAAAAGTTTCTTTGGCCAAACCAATCCAGGCTGGTTGATTGGCTTATGTTGGCTAATAGGTTGCGTCTTTTATCTTCCATTAAATCTACTTTGGTACTGGTAGCATCTGGCTGACCCGATCTTTAGTGCATCTTTATCCTTGGCCCATTATGCTGTAATCTTATGGGTATTGCCGATTTATCTGGGCATAAGGGTTGTAGTAACTGTATTACTCGTAACCCTTTATCCTATTGCTGTTCGATTGCCCTTCTCTGTATTATCCGCTTTATTTCCGTTGTTTATGGTCACACTACTAGTGGTTACGATTATTATTTATTTTAAAGTCAAAGTAGGTGGTTATATGGCTCAGAATCTTTATTTAAAAAATCAAAACAAGATTAGGCTATCCCAAAAACTAAAGGAGTCTCTCTATGATTTGTCTATGGCTCCATCTGCAAACTTTAATCTCTCTTCTCTAAGCGCTATGGCTCTATTTTAGAACAAGTAATAGGTAAAATTGAACAATCTGTCTCACTTTTAGATGGCAACATGCCCCTTTATAAGCAAGATTTCCAGAGTATTATCAATAAACTATATGATTGGGTCTCCTATTTCAATAGAAGAGCAAAGGCCAAAGATCATGCACTCCTGCGGCCTGCTAAGATTACGTTAGATAAGCTGATGCGTAAGGTGGAGTTTACTTTGTCTCAAGAGGTGGCGCATCCGCCTAAGCTGTTTGTAGAGCATATACAAGAGCCTAGTGGCTGGCCATCTTCTTATATCATATGCGATATCCATCAAGTAATCTACTTATTGATGCAAGCTGTTTTACGTATTGGTAAGCTAGAGGGCGGTATTACACCACTTGTTAAAATACAACTGCATACCACTATTTTGCAGTTTAAGCAAGTAGATCTGATTGAGAGCAGTTATCCTTCATTTATGTTTTTTCAAGCTACGGCTTTAGTAATCAGTCGGGCTACTACCGCTGCTCAACTGCTTCCTAAAGTCAAAAGACCTTTATGAAGAGCGGGAGGATGCTGCGGCCTCCCCAGGAGAACAAGATGTACCACCATCCATAGATCTTCAACAAGAAACCATAGCTAGTATTGTGGGTGCCCATTATGGCTATTTGGAATATGCTGTTCAAGTGCAGGATCCCACTATGTTGCTGGTATTGCCTGTTGATGTTATAGAAATTCGTGATAAGATGACCACTAAACTACCTATAGATTGCCTAACCTCAGAAACCCCTGTTACTCCTAAAGAACAAGCTGATTCCATGATGGAATTGATGCAGTTCCATGACCATGTTGCTCAATTTTCGCATGACATGGATCCTATTGATCTAGGTACCATTTCCGGTTTACTTTTATTACTGCGGCAACACTTTGGCTTTAAGCGGCATGCCTCGGGTCAATTGTTTTATGTACGTGTGGTAGGGATTGCCAAGTTGGTGGTAGAATGGGTTTTTAATTCTCCTAAAGTAATTTATGCCTCTTTGCTCTATGAATTGGTCCGTCATACTTGTTTGCCCCTTTCTTATGTGAGGGATCACTATAATTTGGGTGTTTATGCTTTTGTATTGAATGTGTTAGGTATCGATAAGCACCAAGCGTTAGATCATCCTTCCTTACTTTGTCTGGAAAATCGATTAGAGAAAGCGATCAAGGAAGAGCAAGTACAGCTTTCTGTGCTCTTTATCAAATTGGCCGAACGGCTCTATGATCTACGTCATGCTTCAGGCTATACCCATTTGCCAGAGGTGGTACATATGGCGCAAGAAACCCTTTCTATAGATGTTAACTTAGCCAATAAATACTTGGACCCAGAAATAGGAATGGCCTTAGAAAAAGCCGCCAGAAAGGCACTAAAGATTTGTAAAGATAAAAGTAAAAGGCAAGACAAAGATAAAGATAGTTAGTTAGCCCGTCTGCTTGGCTACAAAAGCTTTTGGATTTTTTGCAAGAGTAGTTAATTTTGTATTTATTTTATTCAAGTCAGTAGCGTCAACTGAAAGGAAATAGCAGTAGCTACTGCTAAGCAGTAAAGAGAAAATGCGCCTTAGAAAAAAGACCTTCTGCAAAACCTATGTCTAATGGCAATTTTGGTGTTGAAGCTTGTCTATGCTCCTCAAATACATTTAGTATTCTGCGGTGCTCGACTGCGCTTCTCCTAAAAACTGCTGATCACAAATAGGTTTTGAAGAAGGTCTAAAGTTAACCATTCCTTTTGTATTTAGTTCATTCTGGCTGCTATGATCATTAGTCAAGAAACCATTCAAGCTGTTCAGCGTGTTGCACGTATTGAAGAGGTAGTTGCTGATTTTTTGCCCCTTAAAAAAAAAGGACAAAATTTTTGGGCTTGTTGTCCTTTTCATGATGAGCATACTCCCTCTTTTTCAGTTTCTTCTGCGAAAGGATTTTATAAATGTTTTGGATGCGATGCTTCTGGGGATATTATAACCTTTATACAACAGATAGAAGGGTCTACCTTTATAGAGGCGATTACCTACCTTGCCCAAAGATACGGTATACCCATTACATCAGCCACAGATGGCGCGCATCAGGATTACCAAGCAAAAGAAAGCCTCTATATTCTATTGAATGCAGCTAAAGATTATTACATAAATCTATTGTGGCATCATGAAGAAGCAGCTAAAGTAGCCCTAACTTATCTGGCCCAACGGGCCATTCCATCTGAAATAGCAAAAAAGTTTGAGTTAGGGTATAGCCTTGATAGCTGGGATGCATTCTATAGATTTGCCATAGGAAAAGGAGTAAGGCTGGAACAATTGGTTGCAGCCGGGCTGGTGGTCCAAAATGGCACCAAAGTTTATGACCGTTTTCGAGGCAGGCTGATGTTTCCTATTCACAATAGCAGTGGACAAGTCGTTGCCTTTGGTGCGCGTCATATAGCTATTGCACCTCTTGCCAAGCCTATTTCTGATGGGCAATTTTTAGGAGAAACGCAGTCGCCAGCATACTCGGCTGTATGTGAGGAGCGTAGAGACCAAAATGGCCATTTAGCAATCGAGTCTTCGAAGAGGTCTAAGGAGGTAGATGGCCCTAAGTATATCAACTCATCCGAAACCCTTATCTACCAAAAGGGGAGGTTGTTATATGGCCTTTCTTTTGCCAAGCATTCCATTAAGCAGGAAAATAATTGTTATCTGGTAGAAGGGTATACGGATGTATTGGCCTTTCATAAAGCAGGGGTAGAGCAGGTAGTCGCTTCTGCTGGCACGGCACTGACCGAACCACAAATAGACGCCCTATGTCGTTTTACCACTAAGGTTACACTGGTTTTTGATGGAGATCAAGCTGGTATTCAGGCTGCTTTTCGTGGTATAGACAAGTTTTTAGCAAAAGGATTTGAAGTAAAAGTCATCTTACTGCCTTCAGGAGAAGATCCAGATGGTTACCTGCGTAAGGTAGGAACAGATGCATTTAATCACTATATCAATTGTTCTGCTCAAGACTTTATTACCTTTAAAGCTAGTTTTCTACTAAACCAGTCTACTGAACAGACCCCAGTAGCGCAAGCAAGAGCTATACGCGAGATTGTGCAAAGCGTGGTAGCCATTCCAGATGAAATAGAAGGGGCTCTATTTCTTAAAAAATGCAGCAAGCTTTTTGCTATAGAGGAGGAGCTGCTTTTTACCACCTATCATGCATTGCGTCATGCAACTACTCCCGTATGGCAGCAAAAAAGAACATTTCCCAAGCAATATGGTAGACAAAAAAGCAACCCATATATAGATCAAAAAAATCTTCCTTTGACCAGTAAGCTTACCGCAAGTATTGAAGCCTATGAGCGAGAAATTATGCGTGTTTTGTTGACCTATGGTGCCACCAAACTATCTGAGGAACGGTGGTTGTATCAATATATTTTCTTAGAACTAGGTGATGTAGCTTTTAGATCTACTGATTGCAAAGTGCTTTTTGAATACTGTAAATCGGTATTCCAGCAAGGCGGCTTAGTAGATATGCAGTGTTGTTTGGATAGTAAGGAGGAAACCATTAGAAAAATAGCCATTGATTTAACCGCTTCCCCTCATGACATTAGTGAAGCTTGGATCAAAAAGTATGGCATTTATACCATAGAAGAGGGCCAGCATGCACAAAAAATAAGTTTAGAAGTGATCCTTCGGCTAAAGATTCGCTTGGTACAAGAGCTTATTGAACAAAACAGAGAAACACTCAAACAAGAATTATCTGCAGATGAGGAAGTAGCATTACTGCAAGTCCACCAATTGCTTAAAGCTTCCGAGTGCAGTATTGCCAAACAACTCGGCACAGTGGTCGCGCAGTAACTGCAGACACCCAAGCCCTCCGCTTATGGTCTTATCTCCACGCATTACAACTGTAGTTTTTCCTTTGCTAGTGGCTGCCGATAAAGGCCTTTTTAGTATTCTCTTTGCTAGTGGCCGCTGGATAAAGACCTTTTTAGTATTCTCTTTGCTAGTGGCCGCTGGATAAAGGCCTTTTTAGTATTCTCTTTGCTAGTAACCGCCGATAAAGGCCTTTGGCACACAAAAAAGATAATGAAACAATTTATTTTTCAGCGGAAAAATCAGAGCTTGCCCGCTTCACGGGCTTCGAACAGGCTGATTTTCTGATCCGCTGAAAAACAAATTGTTAGAAGATTTTCCCTTTTCTGAAGCGCCGCATTCCTTTATTGGCGGCCACCAGCACACTAAGGTCTTAACTTGATTGCTTGATTGCGTATTATAAGTTATAACTTAATAACTTCTATTTTTTCAGTCTTCTGACCACCTAAAACGTATGACGACAAGTAAAAACGCGCCCTTGGAAAAAGTTACGATCAGAAAGTGCAGTTTACAGATGAATAGAAAAACAGTTTGCAGGGAGGGTTGCAGGACGGCTCCTGTTTTTTCAGCTGTAAGGTGCGCTTTCCGCAATTTTTTTCATCAGCGCTTGATTTTTTGTCCGCTTTTTGATCAAGCAAAAAGTGGTAGGCATCATCATCCCCGTGATCAATAAAAAAGCTACTTATAATGTACTACTTACTACTTTAAGATATAAATGATAGGCATCATCCTCGTGATCAATAAAAAATGTGATATAAATGCCTTAAGTTGACAGCATTGATTGCTTGAATAGAAAACCTCCTTATCCCTTTAGAAAGATTTACTAAGGGTGGAAGCTTTAAGCCCACACCCTTCAATGAATGACCTTGTGGACTTGAAGGGATTCGAACCCCTAACCGCTGCATCCGTAGTGCAGTGCTCTATCCAGTTGAGCTACAAGTCCATTAGCCCCCTTTTGAAACCTATTGCTAAATGGCAATTTTGGTGTCGAAGCTTGTCCATATCCATGCCCCTCAAATACATCTAAGTATTTTGGTGACTGCGCTTCTCTTAAAAATTGCTGATCACAAATAGGTTTCAAAAAGGGGCTACCCTTTAATGGTGGTTATGCAAATTTAATAAACAAAAATTTATTTCAAGGTAATGTTTTGACATATTTAAAAAAAAAAGTACCTTTGTTAAGTAGCATTTATACCCTTATAATATCTTTAACCTACATGAAAAAAAAAATCATTCCGCTATTATTCTTTTTTCTTGCCTCCTATGTTGGCTATGCAGCTCCTTTAGATGATGCAGCTTCTGCTTCTGCTTCTGCTTCTGCTTCTGCTTCTGCTTCTGCTGCTCCTGCTCCTGCTGCTCCTGCTCCTGTACCCACAGAAAACACAGCAAACGATGATTCTGATATTTATCTGTCATCTGTGGAAAATTATCTTAGTTTTATCACTGATTCTGTAAGAATGGATTACTTATACAATCTAGGGGACAATTCATCTGGAAAGTTTCATAAGATGAAAAAAATAGATTGGAATAGTTTGCTTCGTAAAGATATGGCTTTTGTATATGCCATTCGCATCAATCAATCTCGTTTTGCCCTTTGTCCAGGGATTGGTTGGAGTAGCTTGTTCTATCCTTTTGCTGGTGAAAAGCGTGGTGATGAAACGGCTTATCCAACGCTTAAAAGAAAGACAAAGTCGCATACAGATTGTGAAGATTTAGACAATACTTCGGATAAAAAATATGCTTATTCTGCTATTAAAATTTCCTTTATTGACTTGTTGCTTAGGTTGCGGTTTAATAGTGTTTTAGATGATCCTAAGGCAGGGTTTCATACTTGGTTGGGTGTTAAGTTTGGCTTTCGTAGATCTGCTTCTACCATTGTCGAATACAAAGAATTTGGTGATTCAGCTGCTTCTTGCGTTGAGGAGGGAAGCTTTAATCTTAAGCCCTATGCTTGGGCGTTTCAAGCTGGGGTTGGGTATGGTCGTTTTGGGTTAACAGGCGCTTTTTATTGTACCTCCCTTTTTGAGGAAAAGCAAGGTCCTAGTGGTTCCGATTCACTCAAGCCTTTCTCCCTTGGTATTTATGTAGATCTGTTATAGATCGTTTTTACGAGTAGGCGTGTGGGTCTGGTGCTTCTAAATTATTAAAGCAAGTCCTTTATTGATTGTATTTTACTTTATTTTATTTTTGCGCGGGCAAAATATTTTTCGTAGACTTGCTTGAATTATTTGGCATAGTGGCTATGCTATTTTTCTATCTTTTTTTTAGGGGAGATGCCAGAGCGGCCAATTGGGGCGGACTGTAAATCCGTTGCGTAAGCTTCGAAGGTTCGAATCCTTCTCTCCCCACTAGGCGGTAGTAGACGCAGTCTATGGTAAAGCGGGAGTAGCTCAGTTGGTAGAGCGGCAGCCTTCCAAGCTTCAGGTCGCGAGTTCGATCCTCGTCTCCCGCTCTTTGGTTTCTATAGGGCCGGTGTAGCTCAGTGGTAGAGTGCTTCCTTGGTAAGGAAGAGGTCACGGGTTCAAGTCCCGTCATTGGCTCCATTTTGGAATAGATCTAAAGAGGTTAATTTTGGGTAAATCCAAAAATATATTGGGTGAATAAGTTATTATATTGAAAAATCTAAAGAATTATAAACTATGGCAAAGGAAACATTTAATCGGTTAAAGCCCCATGTAAACATTGGTACAATTGGCCACGTTGACCATGGAAAAACAACACTCACAGCTGCTATTACTGCCGTTTTGGCTAAAGCAGGGTTAGCAGAGAAAAAAGAGTTTTCAGCCATTGATGCTGCCCAGAAGAGAAGGAGCGAGGTATTACCATTAATACTGCCCACGTAGAATACGAAACCAAAAATAGGCATTATGCCCATGTGGATTGCCCAGGTCATGCGGATTATGTTAAAAATATGATTACAGGTGCTGCCCAAATGGATGGCGCCATTCTTATAGTATCGGCTTCAGATGGTGCGATGCCCCAAACGAGGGAGCATATTCTTTTGGCTAGCCAAATTGGTGTCCCACGTATTGTGGTATTCTTAAACAAGGTGGATCTAGTAAATGATCCTGAAATGATTGAATTGATAGAGCTTGAGATTAGGGAGCTTTTGAGTGCCTATAAGTTTGATGGTGATAACACCCCTATTATTCATGGTTCTGCTCTTGGCGCTTTAAATGATGAGCCGCAGTGGGAAGCCAAGGTTGAGGAGTTGATGGAGGCAGTAGATACTTACATTCCGCTTCCTGTACGATTGGTAGATCAAGATTTTCTAATGCCTGTAGAGGGAGTATGTACGATTACAGGTCGTGGAACCGTTGTAACCGGTAGAATTGAAAAGGGTGTAATTACTACAGGTAGTCCTGTTGAGATTATTGGTATGGGGGCTGATAAGTTGACTTCTACCGTTACAGGCGTGGAAATGTTCCGTAAAAATTTGGATAGAGGTGAAGCTGGTGATAATGTTGGGCTGTTGCTGCGTGGTATTGATAAGTCTTCTATTCAGCGCGGTATGATCGTTTGCAAGCCAGGAAGCGTGAAGCCACATAGTAAGTTTAAAGCAGAGGTCTATGTATTAACCAAACAAGAAGGAGGCCGTCATACACCATTTTTTAATAAATATAGGCCACAGTGCTACTTTAGAACAACAGATGTTACAGGTGAAGTAAAGCTGCCTGAAGGAATTGAAATGGTTATGCCAGGTGATAATGTTAATTTGGAGATTACGCTTATTCACAGTATTGCCATGGAAGTAGGGTTGCGTTTTGCAATTCGTGAAGGGGGTAGAACAGTTGGTGCTGGGCGTGTTACTGAAATTATTGAATAATTCGTTTTGGTTTTTTCTCTTGTTGTTTGTTTATCCCGCGCTTTAAAGCGGTTTGGTTTTGCTTTTAATTTTATGGTATAAACAATACGGGTGTAGCTCAACTGGTAGAGTGGTGGTCTCCAAAACCATAGGCTGGGAGTTCGAGTCTCTCCACCCGTGCATTAAATAATATGTCAAAAGCAAAGATATTTATACAGAATCTGATACAAGAAGTAAGGTATAAGATTACTTGGCCTTCTTACTATAGGTTACAAGGTAGTGCTATGCTTGTGCTTGTAGCTTCCTTGATATTTGCGCTTCTTATTGGGCTCATGGATTGGTCTTTAAAAAAAGCTTTTGTGTGGTTTTATAATGCTTTTTAAAAAATGGACGAGTTGAATGAATGCGTTACAGTGGTATGTGCTTAAAGTAGTCGCTAAGCAAGAAGAAAAAATAAAGGCTAATCTGCAGGCAGAGCTTGTAAAAAACAATTTACAGTCTATTGTTAGCGAGCTGTTGATACCTTATGAAAAGGTATATGAGGTTCGTGCTGGGAAAAAATATGTAAAAAATAGACATTTATTTCCTGGTTATATATTTTTGCAGGCAGACTTGTCAAATGGTCTTCTTGTACAGTTGCTAAAAAGTATAACCGGTGCTTTGGGTTTTTTAGGTGTTAGGGGGTGGCGTAGTGCACCTGTTCCATTGAGTCAAACGGAAGTTGATCGCATTATAGGTAAAACCAATAGTCTTGAGCCTAGCCATCTGAAGTTAAGCGCTATTTTTTCTTTAGGAGAAGTAGTTGAAATCATAGATGGGCCTTTTGCAGGCTTTTCTGGAAAAGTACAAGAAATTTTTGAAGAAAAGAAAACGTTAAATGTTGTTGTTAAAATTTTTGATGAGCGGAGTACCCCTGTAGAGTTAAGTTATGCGCAGGTTAAAAAGCTTTTTTAATAGACTTTTTGCGAAACGCTAACTTCTGCTGGTAATTTGCGCGGTGATCCAGGGGTCCGAGCCGGTGCTTAAATGCTCACGTACATCTAGTACGCTGCGGTTTTGCGCTCCGTGTCTCCTACAAATTCCTCAGCATAAGTTAGCGTTTCGAAAGAAGTCTACTCTTAAAATTCATATAAGTTATGTCTAAGCCAGTTTTAGGTTATGTAAAATTACGGGTTAAAGGTGGTTCAGCCAATCCATCTCCGCCAGTAGGCCCGGCATTGGGTAGTAAGGGTATCAATATCATGGAGTTCTGTAAGCAGTTTAATGCTAGAACAAAGGATCAACAAGGGGAAATTATACCTGTAATCATTACCGTTTATCAAGATAAGTCCTTTGACTTTATCATTAAAACATCCTCTGCTGTTATTGCTATTATGAAGCTTGCCCAGATTACAAAGGGGTCTCCTGAGTCCAATAGGCGTAAGGTAGCCAGTATTAGTTGGGAGCAGATTGCGCAAATTGCAACCGATAAGCTTCCAGACTTAAATACCTTAAATGTACATGCAGCCATGCGTATGGTAGCTGGAACAGCAAGAAGTATGGGCGTTACGGTACAAGGTACTGCCCCTTGGGTTAAATAAAAAGCCTTGGGTTAAATAAAAGATATAAAAATGGCCATTCAAAAAAGGAATACACATAGTGCAGCAAGTGCTTCCAAAGAGGTCTATCACCTAACTGAAGCCGTGCAGCTGGTGCAAAAAAATACTTTTACAAAGTTTGATGCTTCCATGGATGTTGCGGTTCGTTTGGGTGTAGATCCTAAAAAATCTGATCAAATGGTAAGGGGAACCGTATCCCTTCCACATGGAACAGGTAAGTCCTGCAGAATTTTAGTGCTCTGTACAGCTGATAAAGAACAAGAAGCCAAACAGGCTGGTGCCGACTATGTAGGGTTAGATGACTATATAGAGAAGATAACAGCAGGATGGACAGATGTAGATGTCATTATCACCATGCCAACCGTTATGATTAAACTCGGTAAGCTGGGTAAAATATTAGGTCCTCGTGGGTTGATGCCTAATCCTAAGGTAGGTACCGTAACCATGGATGTGGCTAAGATGGTGAAAGAAGTAAAGAGTGGAAAGGTAAGCTTTAAGGTGGATAAGTATGGCATTGTACATACCAGTGTAGGCCGTGTATCTTTCGCTCAGGAAAAGATCGTAGAGAATGTCACAGAGTTGTTAAGAGCGATTGTTAAGTTAAAGCCTGCCTCCTCAAAAGGGCTTTATATAAATAGTATTAGTCTTTCTAGCACGATGAGTAGAGGCTTTTTCGTAGATAGGAGCATTGCCCTTGGGCTTTAGAAAAATGAAACGAGAAGAAAAATTACAGGTTATAGAAAGTCTAGTGGAAAAATTTTCTACTTTCGACTGTTTTTATGTGGTAGACGCTATGGGTCTTACCGTGGAACAGGTAAACAAATTTAGAAAAAGTTGTGCTGCGCAAAATATAGTTTATCAAATAGCTAAAAACACTTTAATACAGAAGGCGCTTGAGCGATCTGAAAAATGTGTAGCCCATGCAGCTTCTTTTTCAAGTGTATTGAAGGGATTTTCTGGTATTTTGTTTAGCCATGACAGTGGGCGTGCCCCCGGAAAAATGTTAAAAGCTTTTTTGGAAGCTGAAAGATTAAGTCTTCCTGTGTTAAAGGCTGCTGCTATTCATGGTGATCTATTTATTGGCGCAGCGCACTTGGATGCGTTGAGTAACCTAAAATCAAAAGAAGAGATTTTGGGAGACATCATGATGCTTTTAAAAGCTCCTATTTTAAATGTTGTGGCTGCGATTCAATCTGGAGGCAAACGTTTAATGGGAGTGGTGGAAACTTTAGCATCCGCATAACAAGAGACTTCTTTCGAAACGCGCTTATGCTGAGGAATTTGTAGGAGACACGGAGTGCAAAACCGCAGCGTACTAGATGTACGTGAGGATTTGAGCACCGGATTGACGAGCAAATTACCAGCAGAAGTAGCGTTTCCAGAGAAGGCTCAGAGAGTTTCTCTGTTTTTGTATCTATACTAAATTGTATAAACATTTATAAATTATGACCGAGTTAAAAGTTTTAGCCGAACAGCTTGTTAATTTAACGGTTAAGCAGGCAAATGAGCTATCTGATATTTTGAAAAACGAGTATGGTATTGAGCCTGCTGCTTCAGCTCCTATGATGATGGCAGCTGGTCCTGCTGCGCCTACTGAAGCGGTGGCAGAAAAAACAACATTTGATGTGGTTGTAAAATCAGCAGGTGCTTCTAAGCTGGCTGTGGTAAAACTGATCAAAGAAATAACAGGATTGAACTTGAAAGAAGCCAAAGAGTTTGTGGATGGCGTACCAGGCACGATGAAAGAAAACCTGCCTAAAGAAGAAGCAGAGACTATTAAAAGAAAATTAGAAGAAGCTGGTGCAGAGGTTGAATTGAAGTAGGCAGCTGCCCTATATACTATATTTTTGGGGTGTTAAAGGTTACCTATTTAGCTCCGGCCATACATCTTGTCTGTTTTTGCTTTTTTCAGTGTTTGGCCTGCTGAATGTTAATGTAGCCGGGGGCTGTTTTCTTTTTCTTGCTTCCTATAAACTATAAACTTGTAGCACCTTCGTGAAGAAAAAACAATCTAGTAAACAAAATTGCCATATGCCTTCTGCTGATGCCCCTGCAAATTATACTGATTTGCTTGAAATCCAGTTAAAGTCTTTTAGAGATTTTTTTCAACTGGGTGTTAGTCCAGAAAATAGAACCAGTGAAGGGCTCTATAAAGTTTTTATGGAGCATTTTCCTATTGAAGATTCTAAACGGAACTATATTCTGGAGTTTATTGATTATAATTTAGAGCTTCCCCAATATACGCCCCGGGAGTGTATTGAGCGCGGGTTGACCTATGATGTCCCTTTGAAAGCAAAGTTACGCTTGCTGCAAAACGACGAGCATACTGGAAAATATGAAGGCGTTGAGCAAGAGGTTTTTTTTGGTAATGTGCCCTATATGACCGATCAGGGTTCTTTTATTTTAAGCGGTGTGGAGCGTGTAGTGGTTTCTCAAGTACATAAGTCCTCTGGTATTTTCTTTTTTCAGAATAAGCACATTAGTGGGTCTAATGTTTACGCTGCTAAAGTAGTTCCTGCTAAAGGTGTTTGGATTGAATTTTCAGTTGATATCAATTCGGTGATGTATATCTATCTAGATAGGAAAAAGAAAATTCCGGTTACCACTATGTTGCGTGCCATTGGGTATAGTAGTGATAAAGATATCTTAGATATATTTGGTCTTACAGATGAAGTAGAGGCAAGCAAAGCAGTCTTAGAAAAGCATATAGGCCGTAAATTAGCTGCTCGGGTTTTAGAAAGTTGCCAGGAACCTTATGTAAATGAAGAAACTGGTGAAGAATATGTACGCGCAAGCCATGAAGTCCTTGTAGAGCGCAATACGCTATTGGACGAAGCTGCTATAGAAATCATCCTATCTTCAGGTGTCTCTTCTATTATCTTGCATAAATCAGAAGCAGCTTATGCCGACTATCACCTAGTCTATAATACCTTTGGAAAAGATAATACCAATGATACCAAGGAGGCAATAGAGCAAATTTACCGTCAGTTGCGTAATGCGGAACCCCCTGATGAACAGACGGCCCGTGAAACGGTAGAAAGCCTTTTTTTTAGCAGCAAGCGATATACCCTAGGTGAAGTAGGCCGTTATAGGATCAATAAAAAATTAAACTTAGACATTCCAGTAAAGACTTGTGTCTTGACACAGGAAGATATCATACAAATTATTCATTACCTCATCAAGGTAGTCAATGGTAAGGCAGAAGTAGATGATATTGATCATTTAAGCAATCGCCGGGTTCGTTCTGTTGGTGAGCAACTTTTTACCCAATTTGGTGTGGGGCTTTCTCGTTTGGCTAGAACCATTCGTGAGCGCATTAACATTAGAGACAATGAGCTATTTAAGCCTGCAGACTTAATCAATGCGCGCACACTTTCTTCTGTTATCAATTCTTTCTTTGGCATCAATCCACTTTCCCAGTTAATTGATCAAGTGAACCCACTGGCAGAGATTACCCATAAGCGCCGGGTATCTGCGCTAGGGCCTGGTGGACTTTCTAGAGATCGTGCCGGTTTTGAGGTCCGTGACGTACACTATTCTCATTATGGGCGGTTATGTACCATTGAAACACCAGAGGGTATAAACATTGGTTTGATCTCCTCGCTCTGTATGTATGCACGTGTAAATAACATGGGCTTTATTGAAACACCTTATAGGCGTGTAGAAGATGGGAAAGTTAACCTGAGTGGTGAAATCTGTTACCTTAATGCTGCAGAAGAAGAAAATGCTAATTTTGCCCCAGCTAATGTGCGTTTAGATGCAAATGGCGCTATACTAGATAGCCGTGTTAAAGTCCGCAATGGAGATGAGTATCCCTTGTAAAGCCAGAGCAGGTGAATTATATGGATGTATCCAGTAGTCAAATTGCTTCGGTTGCTGCTTCTTTGATTCCATTTTTGGAGCACAATGATGCCAGTCGTGCGTTGATGGGTTCTAACATGCAACGTCAGGCCGTTCCTTTGATTCGGCCAGATGTACCCATTGTTTGTACCGGTGTAGAAAAAAGAGTAGCCAAAGAGTTTAGAGGGTTGCCTACTGCAGAGGGAAATGGTCTGGTGACTTATGTAGATAGTAATACAATTGTGGTCCAATATGATCGTTCAGAAGACGAAGCCCTTGTTGCATTTGATGAAGCTTCCGTAACCTATTCCATGGATAAGTTTAGAGGTACCAATCGAAGTACTTGTATTAACCTATCGCCAATCGTTTCTAAAGGCAGTCGTATAGAAAAAGGCCAGGTCCTTTGCGAAGGCTATGCTACTAAGGATGCGGAGCTCGCGCTGGGTAAAAATTTAAAAGTAGCCTTCTTATCCTGGCAAGGGTATACTTTTGAAGATGGTATTGTCATTTCTGAACGTATTGTTCGGGATGATGTATTTACCTCTATTCATATCAAAGAATTTGTGCTGGAGATAAAGGACACCAAATTTGGTGCAGAAGAGTTGACCAATGAAATTCCAAATGTTAGTGAAGAAGCGATTGCTAAGTTAGACCTTCATGGCATTGTTAAAGTAGGCACAGAAGTTAAAGAAGGAGATATCTTAATTGGAAAAATCACCCCAAAGGGCGAGATAGATGTTACCCCAGAGGCCAGGCTTTTGAAAGCTATTTTTGGTGATAAAGCAGGGGATGTAAAGAATACCTCTTTAAGGGTTCCATCTGGTATGGAAGGTATTGTCATCGATACTAAAATTTTCTCTAGTCCTGAAAGAAATAAAGAAAGTAAAGAGAAAGTTAAAAAAGAGCTGGAGCTATTAAAAAAGACACATGCCAAACAATTGCTAAAATTGCGTGACATAGCCATTAAAAAGTTATCCGTTGTTTTAGATGGAGTAGTGACCAGTGGTATTTATCATCAATTTGGCGATGAGATTATTCCAGAAGGTACCAAGCTTACCACTCAGTTAATTACTGAAAAGCTCTTCCCTGCTAAAAATATGTACCGAGATGAGTCCCTTTATAATGTTCCGGCAGAAGCCAATCTAATTGGCGATCTGTTGCCTACTAATTGGACGGCTGATTCATCTAAAAATGATCTGGTCGGGCGTATTATAGCCAACTATATTAAAAAATGCACAGAATGTATTGTACGTTTTAAACGTGAAAGGTTTACATTAGAGGCAGGGGATGGGTTACCCAAAGGGGTTGTCAAGGTAGCTAAGGTCTATATTGCAGAAAAAAGAAAGCTAAAGGTTGGCGATAAAATGTCTGGAAGGCATGGAAATAAAGGTATTGTTTGTAAGATCGTACCACAAGAAGATATGCCATTCTTAGCAGACGGTACGCCGGTAGATGTCGTATTGAGTCCACTCGGATTGCCTTCTCGTATGAACTTAGGTCAGCTCTATGAAACAGTACTAGGATGGGCTGGTTATCAATTGGGAAAACGCTATGTCAATCCTATTTTTGAAGGTATGGCTTTAGATCAGATTTCCAATGAATTGGATCAAGCTGGCTTACCTGCTTTTGGTAAAACAACCGTTTATGATGGAGGGACCGGTATTCCATTTAGTCAAAAAGTGACAGTTGGTGTAGTATATCTGCTCAAGCTTGCCCATTTGGTAGATGATAAAATGCATGCCCGTTCCACAGGTCCTTACTCTTTGATTACCCAGCAACCATTAGGTGGTAAAGCCCAATTTGGAGGTCAAAGATTTGGTGAGATGGAGGTTTGGGCATTAGAAGCATATGGCGCTGCCTATACGTTACAAGAAATGCTCAATACCAAATCAGATGATGTAGTCGGCAGGTCTAAAGCCTATGAAGCAATTGTAAAAGGCAATAACATTCCAAAACCTAATTTATCTGAATCATTTAATGTATTGATTCACGAACTAAGGGGGCTAGGTCTTGAAATTACACTTGTATAATGTATCGTAATAGCCAGTTTGACATGATTTTGACATGATCGCTTAGCAAGTTTAACCATATGAAGTTTAAAAGAAATAGGGCACAATCTACTCAGTTTTCTGGTATTATTGCCAGTCTTTCCTCTCCAGAGGTGATTTTATCTCGTTCATCAGGAGAGGTGACCCTGCCAGAAACCATTAACTATAGGACACATAAGCCAGAAACCAAAGGGTTATTTTGTGAGCGCATATTTGGCCCTGTAAAAGATTGGGAGTGCCATTGTGGTAAGTACAAAGGCATTCGTTATAGGGCATTGTATGCGATAGATGTGGTGTTGAAATTACAGAAAAAAAGCAGCGTAGGCAACGTGTTGGCCACATCGAATTGGTGGTACCCGTAACCCATATTTGGTACTTTAGGGTGCTGCCTAGTAAAATTAGTTATCTGCTCGGCATACCTACTAAAAAAGTTGAACAAATTGTATACTATGAGCGTTATGTAGTGATTCAACCTGGTATCAAAAAGGAAGATGGTATAGCTGCTATGGATCTGCTATCCGAGGATGAATACTTGGATATTTTAGATCAGTTGCCTCCAGATAATGCATTACTCAGCAACTCGGATCCCAATAAGTTTATTGCCCTAATTGGTTCAGAAGCCATTGAAGCCGTTTTAAAAGGGCTTGACTTAGAGAAGCTTTCAGTTGATTTACGAGAACAATTGCTGACCGATGCTTCTCAACAACGTCGTTTAGAAATCGTTAAAAGGCTAAAGATTGTAGAAGGCTTTAGGGATGTCCATAAAAAAGTAGAGAACCGTCCAGAATGGATGGTGATGCGGATATTGCCGGTGATTCCTCCTGAGCTCCGTCCGCTCTTTTCACTAGGTGGTGGTAAGTTTGCTACTTCTGATTTAAATGACCTCTACAGAAGGGTTATTATTAGGAATAATAGGCTTAAAAGGCTATTAGACATTAAGGCACCTCAAATCATCATACGCAATGAGATGCGTATGTTACAGGAGGCTGTAGATTCTCTATTTGATAATTCTCGTAAAGTAAATTCTGTTGCTTCAGAGGGTGTTCGACCATTAAAGTCCCTTTCAGACATGTTGAAAGGCAAGCAGGGTCGTTTTAGACAGAACTTGCTTGGTAAGCGCGTCGATTACTCCGGTAGATCTGTTATCGTAGTAGGGCCTGAGTTGCGGTTGCATGAGTGTGGGCTACCAAAGGAGATGGCCGTTGAGCTATTTATGCCTTTTATCATACGCAGGCTTATAGAGCGTGGCGTAGCAGAAACGGTAAAAGTTGCCAAAAGATTAATAGAGGAAAAAGATCCTGTTATTTGGGATGTATTAGAGAATGTACTCAAAGGTCATCCTGTATTGCTTAACCGCGCACCAACCCTCCACCGATTGGGGATACAAGCCTTTCAGCCTAAATTGATTGAAGGGAAAGCCATTCAATTGCATCCTTTGGTTTGTACCGCTTTCAATGCCGATTTTGATGGCGATCAAATGGCCGTTCATGTCCCCTTGGACAAGAAGCCATTGCCGAAGCCTCCTTGCTGATGCTCGCATCCTATAATGTATTGAATCCTTCCAACGGTATTCCTATTACCATTCCATCTCGTGATATGATTTTAGGATTGCATTATCTAACCAAGGGAAAACGCAGCACCCCAGATGATGTAGTATTAGGAGAGGGCATGGTCTTTTATGCCCCTGAAGAAGTATTGATTGCATTGGCCCATGAAAAAGTTTCTAAGCATGCCTATATTAAGCTGCGTCTGCCTACTGCCCATGCAGATGCTGATTTAATAGAGACTACAGTTGGTAGAGTGGTATTTAATGAATGTTGTCCAGCTGGTATGGCATTTGTGAATGAAACCCTTAATGTGCGGAACATGCAGCGCATTGTAACAGATATGTACAGTAAGTTTGGTACAGTCGTTACCGTAGAATTTTTAGATAATATTAAAGCGTTAGGTTTTAATACCGCATTTAAGGCAGGCATGACCATTGGGCTGGGTGACGTAAAGATACCAGCCAATAAACATGAGTTAATTGCCCAAGCCACTGCAGAGGTTGAGTCCATTTGGGGTAATTATATGTTGGGTTTAATAACCGATAATGAAAGATACAATCAAGTTATCGACGTTTGGACCAGAACCAATACCCGTATTACCAATCAACTGATGGAGCAGTTAGAGCAAGACCAAGATGCCTTTAACTCCGTTTACATGATGATGATTTCTGGTGCAAGAGGTTCCCGTGAGCAGGTTCGTCAGTTAGGCGGTATGAAAGGATTGATTGGTAGGCCTCAAAAGAGTACACAAGGCGCAGTAGGCGAGATTATTGAACACCCTATCATCTCTAACTTCCAAGAAGGACTGAATGTAATTGAGTATTTTATCGCTACACACGGTGCGAGAAAAGGGTTGGCTGATACCGCCTTAAAAACAGCTGATGCAGGTTATCTAACCAGAAGGTTGGTAGATGTAGCACAAGACTTAACCGTTATTGAAGAAGACTGTGGTACCCTTAAAGGCATTCGTGTAACTGCTGTAAAAGTTGAAAATAGAGTAGTTGAGTCCATTTCAGAACGTATTCTGGGACGTGTGGTTTTGGAAGATATTTTGCATCCCCAAACAGGCGCCTTATTGGTTGCCTGTGGAGGTGGCATTGATGAGCAAATGGCTGCTAGCATAGAAGAAGCTGGCTTAGAAGAGGTTTTTGTACGCTCTGTGTTGACCTGTGATTTATCGCAAGGTGTTTGTGTAAAATGTTATGGTCGCAACTTAGCTACAGGTAATATGGTATCCGTTGGAGAGGCAGTGGGTGTTATTGCGGCACAATCTATTGGGCAGCCTGGTACACAACTTACCATGAGAACCTTCCATGTGGGCGGTATTGCCTCTAATGTTACCGTTGATGCTAAGGTCAAAGCAAAGTATGCAGGTATTGTCAATTTTGAAGACCTGATCGTTACAAGTTATGTAGATGCAAGTGGCCAGGCTGTAGAAGTCGTTATGAGCCGTTCGGCTGAGCTGCAAATTTTAGATAGTGATACAAGAAAAGTATTAACCAGTACCCATTTGCCATATGGTTCCCATCTTAAGGTAAAAAACAATCAAATGGTCAGTTACGATCAAGAGCTCTACCATTGGGATCCCTATAACGTTGTATTACTGGCTACTCAAGATGGGGTTGTTAATTTCCTAGGTCTTGAGGAGGGTATTACCTATCAAGAAGAGTTTGATGAGCAAACAGGCCGTAAAGCCAAAGTAATGATTGAGTCTAGGGATAAAACCAAACATCCAAGTGTGGTTTTATGTGATGATGCCGGTGTAACCATTGCCTCCTATACACTTCCTGTAAAAGCACAGTTGGCCGTAGAAATAGGCGATAAAGTCCATAAAGGAGAGGTACTGGCTAGGGTTCCTCGTATCATTAATCAATCTCGAGACATTACAGGTGGTTTGCCCCGTGTAGTGGAGCTTTTTGAAGCCAGAAAGCCTGCCAATACTGCTTTTATTAGTGAGTTAAGTGGCGTGGTAACCTATGGTGGCATTAAAAGAGGCAATAGAGAAATTTTTATTGAATCTAAAGAGGGCATACAGGTCAAGTATATGATTCCATTGTCTAAACATATCTTGGTCCAAGACAACGACTATGTGAAAGTAGGGGAGGTGATTACGGATGGTGCAGTAGCTGCTGCTGACCTTTTGGTTACAAAAGGACCATTGGTTGCACAGGAATACATCATGAACGAATTGCAAAACGTATACCGTTTACAAGGTGAGAAAATCAATAATAAACATATTGAAATCATCATTAAGCAGATGATGCGTAAGGTAGAGGTCATTGATCCAGGCGATACGACCATGTTGCATGGGCAAATTATTGATAAGGTTAAATTCTTTGAAGAGAATGATAGGATTCGTGATAAGTCTATTGTTCTAAATCCTGGAAATTCTAAATTATTTAAACAAGGGCAATTTGTTTCCTCTAGTAGGCTGCTGCAAGAGAATGATAAGCTGAAGCAGCAAGGGTTGCTTCCTGTAGAAGCAAGGCTGGTAGAGTTGGCCGTTGCGCAACCAAAGCTGCAAGGTATTACACAAATCTCCTTGGCTACCGAAAGTTTCTTATCTGCAGCTTCTTTCCAAGAAACAGCCAAGGTGTTGAGTGATGCTGGTATTAGTGCCAAGTATGATAAGCTAAAAGGCTTAAAGGAGAATATTATTGTAGGTCATTTGATTCCTGCTGGAACCGGTATGCGGCGCTATGAAAACTTGGTTGTAAACTCTAAAAAAGCCTATGATGTTTTAGTCTCTGCTAAAGCGAATGCAACAGCAGAATAGATGGAATCTTCATTTTGATAAAAAAGTAACAAAAACGCAAGCGCCCTTGAAAAAAGTTGTTGAAAGCACACCAGGAAAACAGAAGCTACCCTCTGGCTACAATTGAACGGTTTTTCCTTTCAGTTGTAGCGGTGTGCTTTCTAACCACAACTTTTTTATGACGAGAAACAGTAGGATACATCATCCTTTCTGTAATAGTTAACCATTCTCGTTTGGTGCCTCTTGCTTAGGTTTGTTGGCTTAGTTATTGTGCATTAGACCCCCTATCCAGGCACCTCCCCAACCTCCTATGAAGGTCGTTACCTGTATTATGGGCGGAAACAACGGCGCAAGTACCCCCCCAATCATCAAGCCTCCAACTGTGCCAATCGCTGCACCGTTTGCTTGAGACCGCGCTTTAGGAGTGAGTGTTAACCCGTTAGGGGTGACTAATAACCCGTTTTGTGTCCCTTTTGCCTGCTGAATTGTAGACTCCTCCTGTATTAAAGAAATCGTCTCGTTATCTCTATTGTTACTATTACCTCTATAACGCACATCACTCTTAAAAGATGATTGATTCATGTAAGCCTTATTATGTAAAGAACATGCTGAAATATTCGATAAAATACAGATTATTATCGAATGCCGAATAATGAAATGTTTCGCAATCATAATGAATTCATGTTATTGGTTGTAGTTATTTACCAGTAATTATGCTAGATAGTCCAATACTTCATTCCCTTTTTACGAGTAGACTGCTTGCATAATTTTGCATAATACTATATTGTAATAGTATTATTATTTCATTTATAATAAATTTTGATAAAAAAACCTAATAATTTTGAATTCGGGGGATTGGAAATATATCAAATAAAGGATAGGTCATTCATTCAGCCGTATGGCCATGTTAGCCCCAGGATAAGACAAGAAGACGGACTTGGAAAAAATTGTGGTTAAAAAGTGCAGCTTACAGATGAAAAGAAAAACAGTCTGCAGAGAGGGCTCCGGAGCAGCTTCTGTTTTTCCAACTGTAAGGGTGCACTTGTGGCGGTTTTATTTATTAGCGCCTGATTGTTTTTTTAGCTGCTTTTTAATCAAGAAAAAAGTAAGATAAAAACTCCTTTCATCAAGCAAAAGGCAGTATACACAATACCTTGGCTTTTAACATGATTTGTTAGGCTTGTTTACCATCTGAATCCTTTGGACTGGCTATGGACGCCTTCGATATCGACACATTTGTTCGAATCTCTTGTGCGATTTTTTTTAATGTTTGCATACCCTTACGAACCCTTGTTCCAGCTGCTTTATTGTCTTTCTCGTAGAATTTATGAAACTCATCCTCTAATGAAAGTACTAATGTTTTTAACTCTTCAAATCGATTCATGATATAATAATTAAAATAATTAAATGGTGTCTATTTTATTTTTATTCTTTACCAGATGGCTCTATCTATGAATCTAATCAATTTTTATCAAATTGTTCTGAACTTTCTTGAATTTTTTAACCTTTTTTTTAGCATTCCTCTTTTACCTATCTAGTGACCTGTTTCAGTTACTGCATGAGCAGCTGCGTAATCTATCCATTTGTTTATTTTATGTTCCATCATATTTTTCCAAGTGCGTGCGTTTTGTTCGATTGCTATAGCTTGCCCATCAGCTGTAGTGGTATATTGACATAAATGGTAGCGTATTCGGAAATGTATCGATGCAGATGATTGAAAGTATTGCTCAATAGAAAATTAAGTGCTATAATAATAAATGGTAATTATCTAGCATACTTACTGGTACATAATTATAATAAAAACAAAAATAATTTATTATGAGCATGAAACATTTCATTATTTGGCATTCGGTAATAATCTGTATTTTATCGAATATTTCAGCATGTTCTTTAAACCATAAGGTTTGTATGAACAATCGCAGTAGTGCTAACACGCGCAATGAGGAGGGTATATCAAAAACAATAATACACACTAGTAAAGTGGTAAAAACCACAAGGAAGGAGGGTATGCAGAGATTAAAAAATAAAAAATATAAAATGGAGCTAGGTAATCGTAAAGAAGAGTGCGTAGTGGTTGGCGAATTAGTGGGAGGTAATGTGGGTTTTGCTACGGCAGCTATCATAACGGGGTTAGATGCTGCAGGGTCCATAGGGGCTATCGTCGGTAGCTCAACACTACTATACGCATTGACATTGACCGGTTTTATAGTAGTTCCATCAGCGATAATAGGTGGAGGTGTAAGCTGTGTAGCCTATGGCGGCTATAAAATTTATAAGAAATATAAGAAGCGGAATAAGGATTGTAAACGTGATCCCAGAACGGCCTTTCTAGCCACTTAAGTCTGTGAATTATTTTTTTGGTTTACCAAATTCTGTTTTTCAGATTTAATTAAAAAAAGTGTTATAGCCTCACTCCATTGTATTTTTTTCGTCAGTTGGCCCTTTGTATGATATGATTTCTAATTTTTTTAAACTGTAAATCAGATAAAAATATAATTTTCCATGCAAAAATTAGTTCATAATCCCTATTTAAAAGAGAAAAGCTTTTTAGGCCCTTTTTCTCTACCAGAAGCGCTAGTTTGGCTAGGCATTTGCTGCCTGACCTATATTATTTCGTGTTATTGTGAAGGTTAGCTGCACTACAACCGTATGTGGACCATCTCTTTAACCAGTTTAATGGGTATTGTTTCTTTTTTGGTAAAAATATTTCTAAGACATAGTAATCCTACTTGGTTATCAAGTCTTTTTGCTTATCATTTTTTGCATGTGACCGTAGATAATTTTAGGACAAAATTTAAAATAAATGCTTTTCTCAAAGAAAGACAAGAAAGAAGACTTAAGTAGGGTCTTTCCTTCTATAGATTTTCATGATGATATGGCTATAACTGCAGATGGGACTATTTCTGTTCCATTTAAAGCCTCTTTAGCCTTTCAGGAACAGTACACAGAGCAGCATTATATAGACTGGACTACTATGCTTTCTAATAGCATGAAGGTATTACCCTGCAACAGTCTGCTACAACAGGTAGACATATACTGGCCAGATAGTTGGCATCATCCATCCATAGATAGTGATGCACTTGATTTTTTTACACAAAAACAGGTCATGCATACAGAGGGTCGTTCTATACTGCGCCATGAGTCCTATATGATAGTTTCATTTCCTGGGTTTTATAGTGAATATGCGCCACTCTCTACTTTTTATTCTAGAGATGAGACAAAAAGTTTTAGTAAAAACCCATTTGCCCATTTAGCAAAGCGGTTAACAATAGCTAAGAAAGAAGCATCCCAATTTCTTCAAAGTGTATCTACCCATCTTCCTTTAACCCCTCTTTCTGCTATTGAATTTTCTAGACTGGTACATAGATGCTTGTCCTTAAACTTTGAAGATACTGAGGGCACATTATATGGCGGTTTGGTCAAAGATAGGGAATGTGTCCTATTGGCGGGTAGAAAAGCGCAAGTAATCTCTTTAATGGAGAGTGCTTCTGAACCTAGCTATACAGTGCTGGATAAATTTGGCCACAATGGAAGGCGTATCTGTCCCTTTAACAAAAGGGATCGGACGTAGTTTAAATTTTCCTCATATCATTTCTAGAGTCATTCGTATGATCGACTCTGAATCTTTTTTGAAAAAACATTTCAACGCATTTGCCTGGAGTGAAGCCACTAAACTAGATGAACGAAAGCTTCAAAATATTAAGCATATACGTAGTGAAATGGCCGATTTCGAACAAACCCTTCGCCAACGTGATGAACCATTGTCTATTTATCTTTTTTAGTCATACCCTTTGGTATGACTGATTTAGACAGGCTTCATCAATATAGTTCCCAGGTACTAGCTGCTTTTTCCAGGATAGGCATGCGCGGATATCTAGAAACCATCGATACCGCTAATCTATTTTGTACGGCTTTACCAGGAAATGGCAATCAAGTATATAGGCGTATACCTATTCCTTTGTTAACAGCAGTTGCCCATATGAATAGTACCACCCCCTTCACAGGCTATAAAGCAGGTGTTTTGCTAGCCAATAGATACAGAGAACCGATCTATTTCAACCCATTTAATACCGATTTAGACAACCAAAATGCCTTTATTTTCGGCCCTTCTGGATCTGGAAAATCCTTTTTTAATGGCAAAATGATTAAAGATCGATTTGAAGCAGGTCATATAGTGATTGTCATTGACAGTGGCGGAACCTATCGTCATTTATTTAGCGCTTTAGGTGGAAAATATATTGAACTCAGTGCAGAAAAATCTTTAGGATTAAATCCTTTTTTATTTCCAGCTAACGGGTCAAGCAGATACCTGCCAGATAGCAGCAAAATCATCTTTCTGGTTCAACTCATTGGCAAAATGTGGAAGGGAGATCTGAATGAAAATCCTATGAGTGAAGTAGAAAAATCTCTACTTTCTGAATGGATTAGTGCCTATTATAGCGATTTATCAGAAGCAGTTATCCCTACCTTAACGGGATTTTATGATTATTTACAAGCATTGGTAGAGGCTAATGGGAAAGCTATTATTGATCTTAAAAAAAGAAAAATTGTTCCCTTTTCAGGAATTTTTTATTGTTTTAAAGCCATTTGCGCATGGCATCTACAAAGATCATTTCAATGCATTATCGCAAGACTATTTAGTCGACCATAGATTGGTCTGTTTTGAGTTAGAAACTATTAAAAACAATAGCAAACTCTATCCATTAGTCGTTCAGATTCTTTTTGACTTTGCTTTTGAGATGGTAGCTGGACATCCAGATGCCATCAAGTTTATAGATATTGAAGAAGGTTGGACGAATTTGGATGATGCTTCTAGCGAGCATATAGAATCTTTTTATAGGAAAGGTAGAAAGACAAAAACCTCTATTCGCATCATTACGCAAGACATTCAAGAAATCAAGTCATCTAAGATCGCCAGTGCCATTAAAAACAATGCCGCTACTTTTATTCTGCTATACAACGAAAAATCCTCTAGCAGGGAAGAGATTGGTTCCTTTTTAGGTATGAATGACTTAGATATGTCAAAATATGCCAGCCTTCGCAGACAAAATGGTCCAGGTGGTTATAGAGAAATCTTTATTAAAGAAATGGGAAAGAGCCATGTATGGTTACTAGAACCCTCTCTTTGGGAACATGCCATGTTTACCTCTGCTCCATCGGAAAGAAATAAAATAGCTGCTTTGACCAAAAAACATGGCAACATTGAAGATGGCATTGCAGAATGGGTATACCATACTAAACAAAAGTATTATGTCTAATCATTTTCAAGGTATTTTATCTTCATCATCTAATCTAGAAGCACAAAACCTAATGGTGGATATCGCCATTACCAAGATGGTTGGAATGGTTAAGTTATTGCTATTACCTTTCTTATTGATACGTTTAATGGTCTATTATTTTCAGTATCATTTAAGCAGTTCCGAGTTGTTAAAATCCTGTTATACCAGTCTGTTAACACTGACTCTTACCTTTCTACTGCTGCAGTTTTATTTGGATATTTTTCATATGCTAGATAAACTAACTGCTTTGATTATGAAGGGGTTTGATTGGCATGATTTGGTTAAACCGGATGGTTTATCAGAATATCCTGAGATTGGTATATGGCAGCTGATTAAAAATGTATTTTCAAATTGGACTGCTGGCTTGTTCAAATCCATATCTAAGGTGATGGGTTTAAGCATCTCTATATTCCGTCATCAAGCAATCCTATTCACCTTACAGGTTGGTCCTTTGGCCATTGTTGCTAGCCTTTTACCAGGCAATTTTAGCGGGATAGTTGGTTATTGGTTCAATATGCTAATTTCTTTTTTAATGTGGGGTGTAACGATTGATTTACTAGACTATTCATTGATTTGCTTAGAGTTCAACAATATAGATGGTATCGGTGCAGCTATTGCTACTTGCCTGATGTATCTTATGGTAGGTCCACTCACTGCTCTATATATAGGCAATATGGTAGGCAACAGTCTTTTTACGCTAGGAGAAGCAAAGACTAATAATCAGTTTATAGTTTACGGAGCTAGCCGTTTACTAAAACGGAAGGAAACAGTAACCAGAAAATAAATGATGCCTTATTGCGTAAGGCCAGTTAATGGGAAAAAGGGTTATACAATTAAAAACGTAATTTATAATAAATTATTTAAACAAATAAATAGAAATGATTATGCGCATAAAAAACACATCATACTTTATATATTCTTATATAATTACAGGAATATATATCTTCCTTTCGTTTCTTACTGCTTCCTGTAATGATGGACCTGAATTTAAACATCGCAATGGTGAGCAATACAAATCATTTGAAAAAGGTCAAACTGACGTCAATGATAAAGACAAATATGGTGAAACCGCTCTTCATCGTGCAGCAGAACACAATCGTATAGAGGAAGTTAAAGGGCTACTTTCAACACCAAATATTTTAGTAAATGAAAAAGATAATTCTCTTGGATATACTCCTCTTCATAGAGCAGTAAATGAATGTCATTTAGAGGTTGTTAAAGCGCTATGCTCAGATCCACGTGTTGATATTAATGTGAAAAATAAATATGGTGAAACAGCTCTGCATATGATATCAGCAAACGGACATGTAAAGGTAACTAAAGCCCTACTTTCAACACCAAGTATCTTAGTAAATGAAAAAAATGAATGGGGTAAAACAGCTCTTGATATTGCATCAGAAGATCGGCATGAAGAAGTGGTTGATTTATTACTGGCGGCTGGTGGTATGAGTGGAAAACGGAACGATACATAAAATATGATAGATAATAATATGACGTTGGAAAATAATAAAGCTATTAATAAGCTAAACAGTTATCATTATGGGAATATCATTAACCTATTGCGTTTCTTGGTCATTTTTATTGCTGTATCCTTAGGAGGTTTATCTTCTTTTTTGGGCTATTTGGTCTTTAAACAGCACAGAAGTGATTTGGTTTATTTTGCTACCCTTGAAGGGACACATGTGGGTATAAGAAAAGATAATCCTACTCCTAACAGTAGAGAAGCTTTTGAAATAGAAAACTTTTCTATTCGTTTCATCCAGGATGGCTTTGCCCATAGCGAAAACAACTACCAGGAAAACATTGAACGCGCCTTAACCGTGATGAATAATGCATCTAGAGTTACCTTTAAAAAACTATTTTCTGATGATAGTTTGTTTCAGGTATACAAGGAGTCTAATGGGGTAACTACGGTTGCTATTAAACACCTAGTTACTGATACATCATCCTATCCATATAGGACAGAGCTCCACTTTCAGACAGATTTAAAATTTTTAACTGGCCAAGGAAAGTCAAAACCCATACTTACCATCAAGGGATTGCATTAGAAATGCAACCAACGGCTAGGTGTAGTAAAAATCCATATGGGTTAATGATCACCGATCTAACCTTTTTAAACAATGAAGAAAAGTAGCTTTTTAATATTTTTGATGTTCTATTATACTTCTTTTGCATTGAATATCAAAGTTTCTGATAAATATCCCACTTTATTAGAATTAAGTGGTACCATTGAAAAGATTTCTTTTGGCAATGGAGATCAAGAGTATGTATCCAAAGAAGAGGGTAGGTTTTTAGAAGTCAAGGTCAAACACCCTGGAACCAGTAAGACCACGATTACGGTATTTTATCTATCCAATGAAGGCAAAAAGAATGAAAAAGTTGATGTCTTCTATGGCACAGTTAGCTATGATGCTGGGATACAACCGATGTATGATCTTACCCATCATAAGGTTAAACAGATAGCAAAAGAAGAAAAATGGGAGATAGATGGACCTTTAACCGAAAGTTTAACAAAAGCTCTAGCATATGTAGCGCAAGAAGAATCAAATATTAGGCGTTTCCATCAAACTAAACAAAAAGTAGGCTGTTTTTTTGAGCCATGCCATTAGTACAGGGGAAGAGATTATTTTAAAATTTATATTGAAAAATAATTCTCCTTATCACTACAAAGCAGGTAATGTTTACTTTTTAGGCAATAACAAAGACAAAACACCCATTCCTATTAAATTAAAGCCTAAGCGCATGGTAGTAGCTCCAGGAGCAATCGTACCAATGGTTTTTGTTATTAGACACAAAGTAGAAAAATCAGGTATAGTCGTTCGTTTTGAAGAGAAAAAAGGACGTAGAGATTTAAGCTTGAATCTACCAAATAGATTATTGCTAAGTATACCCTGTTTGGTTAAAGAAGAAGTTTAATGCCCATGAACAAAAAGCAGGTAGGTTTTGGATTGGCTGGGTTGTTGGTTTGTATTTGGGTTATGCTAAGGGATGTGAGCAAGACAAAAAGTTGGCATGATTTTTTTGTAGCCCCTCCTTATAAACCCTGTAAGCTACTCGAAAAAGCAGAACCTTTATCGATTACCAAAGAAACGAATCAAAGAATTAAAGGAGCTGGTCGTTTTCAATCGGATCAGAAACGTTGTTCTTTGTTTGAAGATATGGCAAAAAATATCAATCAAGAGGTATCAAAAGTTGAACCAGCGTCTGCTGTACTGGAACCTATTCAATCATCTCAACAAGTTGCCATTAAGCCTAAGCAGGTAGTGCAAAAAGTCAATAAGTCAGTTCCTGCTCCAAAACAGGAGAAAAACTACTTCCCAATAGCCTTTGAAAGAAAAGGCAGAAAAAAGACTTTAAAAGTAAAAAATAGTTTTATTTCAGGCTATGTGTATGGGAGCCAAGCACTTAAACATGGGAGAAGTATTAAAATACGTGTTAAAGAAGCTTTTTCTTACAAAGGTCAAGAGATACCAAAAGGTGCATTTTTATGGCATCGTTGCTTTTGGCAAAGAAAGGGTTTTTTCCAAATTAGAAACAGCTGAATTTGGTAAAAATGCCATTCCAGTTGCTATAGGTTTGTATGACTCAGATTATATGGTTGGGTTGTTGGCAGAAAATTTACATCCTTTCATCGACCAAGCCCAAAACAAATTGCTCAGCAGCGCAGCTAGTAGCAGTAGCCATTCTTGGATCAGGGAGATCAGCAGAATGGTAGCAGATGGCATTAAATCGGTTAAAAATGAGCAAAAAGTAACCATAGAAAATAGAAGAAAAGTACTCCTTAAACCAATAGAAAAATGAATATAAAAAAATATGGATTAATAGGTTTATGCTTATTATTGCCTTTAACCTCTACTGCAAGTATAGGCGCTAAGATAAAATCAGGGCTTAATAAAATTCTTCCTAATGGATTAAAAAAGTGGATTCCGGGTTTATCTCCAGAAGAAAAGACAGCCCAGTTAATGGAAGAACAAGTAGACACTTCTAGTAATGTTTTAGCACAAATGAAGGATGCAGCTGATAGCATGAGAAAATTAAAAGAGCGTGTAGAACAAGCTAATTCTATTAAAAACCAAAGTAAATTATTATTTAAAGACCTTTCTGACGCTAAATATGGTAAAGTAGTGCTAGGTATATCAGAAAAAATAAGTGGTATTAGCTTCAATCCGAGTGATTATATACCTAGTGTGGATAACACCAGTAAGCTTAGAAGAGATTATTCTTTTTCATACTTCATAAAAAAGTCCCTCTTAGGTGGGCTAGATTCTTGCATCAATAGAAGGAATAATTTCCTAAGCGAAAAGCCCCCAAAAAGTTTAAATGGACTTTGTGCTGATATACAAAGAGAATTGCATCACTCAAATCAAATCAAAATAGCAGCTAAAGAATGCAATAATCGCCTGATCCCCATCTACAAAGAATAGATTAAAAATCTAGAGGTTCAAAATAAAAAGATAGATAAAACGCTATCTAATCCTAATTTTTACAAAAATGACCCGGTTAAGTATTTTCAACTAGAAAGCCTAAAAAATAACAATATCATGACTATGGGGAAGTTGGTAGAGCGAATCAATAGGCTTCAAGTGGCCTCAGAAGAGGTTTCTAAAAAGGATAAAGAAGCTATTGCAGCGCTATATACTGAAAAGTTAAGCAATGATCTAATACAGCATATCGTCAAAAGTAAAATAAAAAGAAATAGTAGATTTTGAATGGACAGAGCCATTAAATAGGCTGTAAAGAGCCCAGAAAAAGTCTATAAAAGGTCCTGGATACTAGATCTGGATAAATCAGTAAGGAGGTGTGCTTTCAGGAACTTTTTCCATCAGCGTTTTGACTTTAAGCAAAAAGTAAGGATAAAAATTCCTTGCTAATAACTAACCTTTATATATCTGCTTCCCTCCACCCGTTCTATCTCTTTTATAATCGCTTCTCTTAAAAGATCTATATGTAACCCTTTTGTTGCAGAGATAAAAATTGCAGGATACCCACCAATATCGCTACTATATCTTTCTGTTCTTAAAGCAACTTCACCTATCCCTTGCCTAACCTCTGCTATACTTTCCTTGTTTTCTTCAATGATGTCAATCTTATTGAATACCAAAATTCTTGGCAAATTATCTGCACCTATTTCCCTTAAAGTCTGGTTGACTACATCTATTTGCTCTTGAAAGCTATCATGTGATGCATCTATTATATGCAGCAACAAATCTGCCTCTTTAATTTCTTCCAATGTAGACTTAAAACACTCCACCAGTGTATGAGGTAGTTTGCGAATAAAGCCTACCGTATCCGTTAGTAAGAAAGCGTGGCCATTTAATACTACCTTACGCACAGTCGCATCTATTGTAGCAAATAGTTTATTGTCAGCCACAATATCTGACTTGGATAACAGCTGCATCAAAGTAGACTTCCCCACATTAGTATACCCTACCAATGCAACACGAACTAAATCAATCCGCCCCTTACGTCTGGTTATACATTGCTGTGTGATGCTTGCTAATTTTTCACGCAGCTTGGTAATCTTGTGTTGAATAATCCTTCTATCCGTTTCCAATTCTTTTTCTCCAGGGCCACGCATGCCTGCACTGCCCCCTTTTTGACTCGAGAGGTGGGTCCACATTCTGGTCAGCCTTGGCAATAAATATTGATACTGTGCCAATTCTACCTGTGTTCTCGCTTGTTTGGTTTGGGCACGCATAGAAAAGATGTTAAGAATCAATAAACTTCTATCAAGTATCTGGCAGGAGAGTACTTTTTCCAGATTGCGCGCTTGTGAGGGCGAAAGCTCATCATCAAAAATAGCATACGCAATCTTTTCTGCTTTTGTAAAAGCAGCTATTTCTTCTAGTTTTCCTTTGCCTACAAAAGCAGCGCCATGTGGATAGTCTAACCTTTGGATAAATTTTTTAACAATTTTCAATCTCCAGGTATCTGCCAAAAAGGCTAGTTCTGTAAGATATTCTTCTGTTTTAGCCCAAGGTTGCTGGGGGGTAACAAGGGCTACTAAAATAGCAGTTTTGCCCTCCTCATAGGCCACCAGGTTGGATTGATTATGTCTATGCATGAACATAATAGATAATGGCTAGATGGTAAAAACACAAATCGCAATATTATAAAAAATATTACAAAAACCAATTCAAACTTACTAATTTTAGATCATGCAATAGTAAGCACTTCGTCTCTTTTAGACCATTTACAGAAGGTCTTATGCTTTATACACCTTAGCCATAGGCGCACACAGCTTATACCATTACACCTTCTGCAAACCCTATTGCTAAATGGCAATTTTGGCACTTGTCTATGCTCCTCAAATACATTTAGTATTCTGCGGTGCTCGACTGCGCTTCTCCTAAAAACTGCTGATCACAAATAGGTTTTGCAGAAGGTCTATTGAACTTTTTTCATCGCTAGATTGCTAAATTGTCATTTTGAGATTTGTCTGTAGGCCTCAAATAGATTAACTTTTTATATTTACTTTAAATTATAGGCTAGAAAAAACCAAGTAGTCGCAGTAGACCATTTTATCAACCCAGCAAAGTGTATTGCAAGCATCCAATGAATCTATTTTCTAATGCACCAGCCGCTATGGTTTCCATACCACTTCGGGTGCTCTCAGATCTATTGTGCCAAGCGCTAGCGTTGGCCATACCAAACAAACTAGAATGCCGTGCTATCATTCAAAAGCTGTTGGATGCCTATTTAGACGTTGATGTCGCCGACTATATGCTCAATCCATTGTGTACCCTTTCCCCTACTATGCAGCAAAAGCTTGTAGAGGCCTTAAATAGATTAAAAAAGCAGGAGCCCATTCAATACATTATTGGGTCTACTTATTTTGCTGGCAACCATTTTAAGGTAACCCCTGCTGTACTTATTCCAAGGCCAGAAACAGAGGAATGGGTAACATTTTTAATGCAGCATCTTACAAATCCCACCTCTATCCTAGACATAGGGACAGGTAGTGGTTGTATTGCCATTACCCTCAAGCAGCGGTTTCCAGAGGCGGTAGTAACTGCTATTGATATCAGTAAAGAGGCATTAGCAGTTGCTGCTTATAATGCTGCACAGCTCGGTGTAGCCGTTCGTTTTATAGAGTTTGATATCCTAACCGACCCACTGCCTGCATCCAATTGGTCATTAATGGTTAGCAACCCTCCCTATGTGCGCATGCAAGAGCAAACGTTGATGCATGCCAATGTGCTAGACTATGAACCCCATTTGGCTTTGTTTGTAGAGGATGCTGACCACGTTCTATTCTATAGACGGATTATTCAACTTGCAGCCCGTCATTTAAGTCCAAATGGCACACTCTGTTTAGAAATCAATGAGGCATTAGGTAAAAAGATTGTAGATTTGCTACACCTGGCAAATTTTAAGCAAATATCCCTATATAAGGATATGCATCAAAAAGAGAGATGGGTCACAGCCATTCTTGAAGATAACCATTGAGTTTACACTTAAATATTGATATAGTAACCATGCAATCTGCATTACAAATAAGAACCTTACTCATTATCCTTACCCATATATGGTTAAGTGTTACCGTTATGCGTGCAAGCCCACATAGTGGCATTCCAGCTGATAGTCTCCAAGAAAAAGCAGACCCTGCCTTGGAATTAGCTGATGCATCTTTGGAAGCAGCTGGTGAACAGCTTGAAAAAAACACCTTACCATTGGCCAAAGTAGCACATAGCAATGTGATGGACCTTTTGCAGCGCTTTTTTGTTGCTACACCCATCCATACACCTAGCTATACCCCCTTTTTACAGCAGTTTGGGGTAAGAATAAACTGGTTGGCACTCCTATACAATTTCTGGCCTGGTGGACAAAAGCGTTATGAAGGAGGGGTGGACCTCGATTTCTCTGGACCCATACAGCTATCTATTGACCTTGGGTATGCCACGTATCAACCTAAAGATATAGCCTGTGGCAATCAATTAAAGTATAAGTCAAAAGGCAGGTATGGTGTAGCCGCCCTTTTATATGTAATAGCCTTCAACCAGCTTACCAATGCTTATTTTGGTATCGCTTACGGGCAAAGCAGATTTGATCTTATTACATTTTGTAATGGCCAGATACCCGCTAAGCCATTTGTAGCAGGTTGGATTCAATTTGTTGGCGGCTCTGAGCTTAGGTTGCTGCCTCAAATTTATGGAGGTATGCAGTTTGGCCTAGCCCATCTTTTGCATTGCAAGGAAAACAATGATGATCGGCTGTCGAACTATTTTATTCCAGGCTATGGTAGAATAGTAAATAAGATAACCTTTGATATGACATTTTATCTAAAATGGAGCATCTCATTTTTAGAAAAGAAAATAGTTATTTAGCTTGCTTTATTCAATATTCAATACAATAAGCAATAAAAACAGCTTTTTAAGCTTAAAGATATGTCAAAGTTAGCTGTTATTGATTTAGGTACAAATGTTATAAACGTTTTAGTAGGCGCAATTGATCAGGAAACCTATACCGTACTCTATGAAGAAAAAGTTACCAAAGCTATGGTACAACAGCCTTTGTATGCCATGCATATCTCATTAGAGGAACAAAGAAATATTGTAGATACCCTCGTAGCTATTAAAAAAAGGTTGGATATAGATGGGGTGCACTTTATTGTTGCAAAGGCCACAAGTCTCTTACGAGATGCACCTAATGCAGCTGAGGTTATTGAAGCCATTCGTTTTGAAACCGACATTCAAGTAGAAGTTATTTCTGGTATAGAGGAGGCTGCTTTAATTTATGATGGTATTAGTGCATGTTTTACATTAACAGATGGTTATGGTTTAATTATGGATATAGGAGGTGGGAGCGTTGAGTGCATTATCTTTGACCATCTAAAACCACTATGGGAAAGAAGTTTTGCACTAGGCATACGGCGTGTTGCTGCTCAATTTGTCTATAGTGACCCTATTACCCCCTCCAAGTAGACCGTTTAGAAACCTACTACTGCACTGCGTTAGCGCCGCTTTTTGTTCAAACTAAGCTGTATAAACCACGTCAACTCATTGGAAGCTCTGGTGCTTTTCGCACATTACTCATGTTATACAAATGCCACTATAACCTTTTAACCACTCAAACAAGTAGTAATATAAAAAGTGTCTCTGCAGAACAGTTTTTTAAAATTTATCAAGTTATACAAACAACGCCTATACATATTTGGCAAAAAAAGCTTTCTATTGAACCTGTTTTTTTAAAACTAATTCCTTTATCAGCTAGCCTTATTAAAGTAATTCTTCAAACCTGTAAGCTACAGGAGATTATTATTTCAGATAATTCTTTAAGAACAGGTTTGTTTATTCGAGAGTGGAATCGTTTAAAACAAGAAAAACGTATTTAAGATACACTGTTTGCAAAAATTTGTAATAGATAGAGGGTCTGTCCATTTAAGTGTGTAAATTATTTTAGTTTATGTAAATAAACAACCTAAAAAATATTTACACACTTAAAACTAAAGACTCATTGTAAATCAATTTATAGCTCACCAAGTTTCCAAAATCACGAATATGAAATTGCTGTAAATGAATATAATAGGACTTAAAATTTCTGAACCCGAATATATGAAATGCTATAATAATGGTCATTATTTCACTCAAATTCAGTGAACAAGATCTAGTGAGTTTTCTTTTCGATTTGGTTAACAAGTGTTTTTCAATATATGGAATGAATTTTTTGAGAAATTCGTCTACAACGTAATATGTTTCAACTAATTTTGCTACATTCATAATTGGCTCCTTTGGTAATGTTAATTTGGTTCATAGCTTTATTTCCAAATTTAAAACACAAAGGGGCTTTTTTAATATTTTTCTTCAATAATCTAATCCCGAACTCAGGTTATTAAACAAATAGATCAGCTAAAACAAGTCGATTAAATTCTATAAAAACTATCTACCTTGTAGTGTGTGGCACGATTATATACCTCTAAATAAAAGTAATAGAATATGGATTCTAAAAAAGGAGATAAAAGGATTAAGGAACGAGGAGCAACAAGAAACTGCTGCCAGAGGTGTACGCATTCCTATTGGAAAATCTAGCGCCAAACAGATGATAGAGGCTAGATTCTATGCAGATAAAACTGATTATATTTCTAAACTATTCGAAGATGAGGGAACTTACTACTTCTTTATAAGACCACGTAGGTTTGGAAAATCTCTGCTCCTAGATACCATAGACCAAATAGTAAAAGGGAATAAAGAATTATTTAAAGGTTGTAATATTTATAAGCATAAAACCTATAAATGGAAAAAATATCCGATTATTTGGTTGAATTTCTCAAAGTTAAGTGCTAAAACAGGCTCATCACTGGAGGCTAGTTTAGTAAAAAAATTATACGACATCGCCGATGATTATGATATAGATAAATCTAAAATGTAACCTATCATTGGGTTGCCAACCGTCAACAACACACTGAGTGACTTGATTAGAGCATTGCAAAAATTAGGTAGTAATTATGCATCTCAACCAATTGTATTAATCGATGAATATGATAGTCCACTCATTTCTTGTGAAAAAGATCATTATGAAGAGATACTTTCTGTTCTCAGTTCGTTTTTTAAAGTTTTAAAAGGCAGTCAGAAGGATTGTAAATTTATTTTTGTAACAGGCGTAACTAAATTTCATTTATCTGGACTTACATCAGGGGCGAATTCTGCCAATGATATATCCTTGCATGAGGACTATGCAGAGATGTTGGGCTATACGGAAGAAGATATAGATATCCTATTTCTTAGCAAGGATATAATTGTTAATCCCGTACTTGAAAAACTTAACAGGAAGAAGATCCAGGAAGAAAAATACACATTTAGCCAACTAAAGTAAGCATTAAAGGATTATTACAATGGTTATTGCTTTATAGCTGATAAAATGGTAAGCGTTTATAATCCAGACTCTATATTAAAATTCTTTAGAGATAAATCATTTGGTAACTATTGGTCCAACTCTGGTAATCCTGCTATCTTACTACAACAAATCAAAAATAATATCGATAGATTTACGATCCATTGGGATAACTCTAGCTTTTCCATCAATCAGCTAGACTTTGAAAACCTGGCAAACGCTCTTAACGAAATAGCCTTATTCCCTTTAATGTACCAAACGGGTTATCTTACGCTAGATCCTAATGGATTTCAAGATGACACACGAGAAGATAAAAATCCAACGGACTATTATTTAAAGTTTCCGAATCAGGAAGTACAATCCTCTTTAAAACTTACCTTATCCAGGTTTATCGCTCAAAAACAACAAGAAATAGGAAAGATTTGTAGTACTTCTATCTTAGAATCTTTAAGAAAAGAAACATGGATTTCTTTCTTAACATCATTCGTAGTGCTTGTCTGGCTAAAGCAGGTTATCGTTTTCTGGATAAAACAGAAAGGAGCTTTCAGGGTGCTTTATATTCCTTTCTGAATGGTGCTTTCCATACCACCCATGGTACATGGGCCAGTGCTGAAACAGATAGTGGCATAGGGCGTACAGATATCGTTATGGAGGGCCAATATAATGATCAAAGCGCCGTCTATATTTTTGAATTAAAGGTAGATAAGCCAGCCTTATATGCCCTGGAGCAAATACATAGTAAAGATTATAGCATTCAATATGACTTATGCCATAAGAAAGTGTTTATAGGCCTAAAATATGATCCTGTAAAGCTCAATATTGCAGAAGCAGCTATTGAAGTACACCAACGTGATAAGCAACATGCCTTTCAAGTGATGCCACCTAAAAACTTTGCTGTTAATGCTACTGGTTATTTTCAAGAAGTAGGATAGAAAGGGTGTACATATTGTCTGATATACTAAAAACAATGAGTTTCTGGTTTTATGTGTCTCGTTTTGGTACGATTGAACAATTGAAAATCAGTGAAGCATAGATCCTGGATAGACATCATTAAGATGGGTAGATCGATTACGGAAACACGTTATATTGGATTAACTAAAAAATGTGAAGAAGTTTTTCGATACGTAGCAGACAGAATTAGTTATTTAACTGAATAATTATTTATTTGATTAAATAACTAAAATATAGAAAAATTAGTTGAGTTATATCTCATATTAGCATACTTATCTTACTTCTTTACCATTATGTCAGTTAAAAAAAAGAAAGGAACCGTCAAACCTCCAGTGGATGCTTATGATCTTTTTGGTTTGATGTCTACATTGTTATCACAACCAGATAAGCCAGATCTCAGTATGGCAAACTTATGGGTGGCTGCTTTAGATAAAGGAGCAAGTATTTTAAATCTTGAACTTTGTGGAATGGGGAATTATGCTACAGTAGTGCATGAACCGGCAGACATATTGAGTATACCTTTACAAAAGAAAGCTTTTGGTATTGTCCTGATTCATAACTGCCCAACAGGCGATTTAACCCCTTCAGAAGAGGATATAGATGTTACAGACCGTTTACACCAAGCAGCAGCGATAGTTGGTATTAAACTATTAGATCATCTCATTATTACAGAAAATAGTTTTTATGATTTCAAGGATCATGGATTAATGGATCAGATATATAAAAGTTGTAAGTATATCCCTAGCCATGAGATGGAAAAAAGACTTAAAAAAGAGATAAGCGATATGGCTAAAAACATGGCCTCTGCTGAGCAATCGGGAAAAAATATTGGTAAAATAGAAGGAAAGTTAGAAATAGCTAAAGCTATGCTTAAAGAGGGATATGATCTAGAGAAAGTTTCTAAAACAACGGGTTTATCTCCGGATCAGATCAATAGACTTGTATAATGCTTATTGATTATTATTGAAGTTATATCTTAACGATTATGATTATTCGCCTACGAAATCAGAATAAGATTGCTATTCATAACTCTTATGAGGCCCATAGAGTAATGCAACATATTATAACGCGTGATAAGGAAATAGATCTCACCAAAGAACATTTCTGGACGATTGCACTGGACATAAAAAAAATAATAGTCAATATAGAATTCCTGGGTATAGGTTCCTCCTACAGAGTATTGGTTCCTCTAAAGGATATATTTTATATACCTTATCAAAAAAAAGCAGTCAGCCTTATTCTAATTCACAATCATCCTAGTGGTTGTTTAGGTGCCTCAAATGTTATACGTATAGGAGAGATAATGGGTATACAAGTGATCGACCATCTTATCTTAGAAGGTAAGAGCGGTAAAACGAATCATTATTATAGACTTAAGGATCAGTATATAATGGAAGAATTACAATACAGTACAAAATATTTACTTAATCCAGAGGCAGAAGCAGTCCTTATGGAACAAATTACCCAACTCCAGAACATAATAGACCTGCAAAAAGAAAACAATGTCATAATATTTAACCAAGGGGAAAAACAGGGGGAAAAGCAGAAAAGTATAGCAATCGCCAAAGCAATGCTACAAGAAGGAGATACCGTAGAAAAGATTGTACGTATTACTGGTTTATCTCTTAAACAAGTAGAGCAGCTAAAACAGGTCGATTAAATTCTATAAAAACTATCTACCTTGCAGTTGGTAACACGATTATATACCTCTAAATAAAAGTAATAGAATATGGATTCTAAAAAAGGAGATAAAGGATTAAGGAACGAGGAGCAACAAGAAATTGCTGCCAGAGGTGTACGCATTCCTATTGGAAAATCTAGCGCCAAACAGATGATAGAGGCTGGATTCTATGCAGATAAAACTGATTATATTTCTAAACTATTCGAAGATGAGGGAACTTACTATTTCTTTATAAGACCACGTAGGTTTGGTAAATCTCTACTCCTAGATACGATAGACCAAATAGCAAAAGGGAATAAAGAATTATTTAAAACATGTGCTATTTATAGAGATAAAAAATATAAGTGGAAAAAATATCCGGTCATTTGGTTGAACTTTTCTGAGTTAAGTTTCAAAACAGGCTTATCACTGGAGGCTAGTTTAGTAAAAAAATTATACGACATCGCCGATGATTATGATATAGATAAATCTAAGATACAACCTATCATTGGGTCACCAACCGTGAACGACTCACTTAGTGACTTGATTAGAGCACTGCAGCAATTAGGTGGTAATTATGAATCTCAACTAATCGTCTTAATCGACGAATATGATAGTCCACTCATTTCCTGCGAAAAGGAGCAGTATGAAGAAATGCTTTCTGTTCTTAGTTCATTTTTCAAAGTTTTAAAAAGCCGCCAGAAGGACTGTAAATTTATTTTTGTAACGGGCGTAACTAAATTTCACTTATCTGGCCTTACATCAGGGGCTAATTCGGCTAATGACATATCATTACATGAGGATTATGCAGAAATGTTGGGCTACACGGAAGAGGATATAAATAGCTTATTTTTTAAGGGGAAATCAGAAAACATTCACCCAATTATAGACAATATAAAAAAAGAGTATAGGGAAAACAAGCACTATACAACTGATCAATTAAAAAAAGAATTAAAAAACTATTATAATGGGTATTATTTTACTCGAAGTGCTAGGCAGGGGGTTTATAACCCAGATTCTATACTAAAATTCTTTTACGAAAAAGACTTTGGTAATTATTGGTCTAATTCAGGTAACCCTACGATCTTACTAAAACAGATACAAAAAAACATCTATAGATTTGATATTAATTGGAAGAAAGACAGTTTCCCAATTAAAAAAAACGAATTTAAAGACTTAGCTTTCTCTATCCATGAGATACCTTTACTGCCATTAATGTATCAAACAGGCTATCTTACCATGGATCTTGATCCTGTCAAAGATCATTTAGAAGATGAATGTATAGATAAACTTGATAATGAGCATAATAGAACATATTATTTAAAGTTTCCTAATCAAGAAGTTCAATCCTCTTTAAAGCTGATCTTATCCAGGTTTATCGCTCAAAAACAACAAGAAACAGGAAAGCTTTGTAGTACTTCTATCTTAGAATCTTTAAGAAAAGAAACATGGATTTCTTTTCTTAACATCATTCGTAGTGCTTGTTTGGCCAAAGCAGGTTATCGTTTTCTGGATAAAACAGAAAGGAGCTTTCAGGGTGCTTTATATTCCTTTCTGAATGGTGCTTTCCATACCACCCATGATACATGGGCCAGTGCTGAAACAGATAGTGGCATAGGGCGTACAGATATCGTTATGGAGGACCAATATAATGATCAAAGTACTATCTATATTTTTGAGTTAAAAGTAGATAAACCACCTTTATACGCTCTAGAGCAAATACATAGTAAAGATTATAGCATTCAATATGATTTATGTTATAAAAAAGTTCTTATAGGTCTAAAATACGATCCTACAAGACTCAATATTACAGAGGCAGCTATTGAAGTACATCAACGCGATGAGTCACATACTTTTCAAGTGACGCCATGTAAAAACTTTGCTATTAACTCTATGGGGTATTTTCAAGAAGTAGAATCAAAAGGTATAGAAGCCTAATACTTCTTTTTTACCATCTTGATCTATGCCTAATAAGGTATACAGGAATTTATTTCAGCAGCTGATACCTTATGATCATAAATTTCTTCAAGAAGATTTGTGCTTATTGGTCGTTGTTCGGCTAAAAGCTTTCAAGCACTCTTCGATAGAGCTTGTATAAGGGCTAAAGTTAAAATACGACCCGGACGATTATATAGCCGGGATAAGGTCAACAAGCCAAAACGACATCATGTTTTTAGAAGAATCTGTTAATCAAACAATTCCTTAAGTTGACGCCATTGGATGAACGCACACAAAAACAGAGTCCGACTACTTAAGGAATCCAAGCTCTTTAGCTTTCCGACTGCCCAATCTCGCTCAACTGTAGTCTTTCCTAAGGCTTTTGCAAGTTCATCATTTTGATGCTTAAGTGCACTAATTTCTTCTTTATACACACTAACAACCTTGGATGGATCAAAGGCTATAGAGGCATTCTCTAAAAACTGACGTTTCCAATTTTGCAGCGTTTTGCTAGTGACGCCATATTTGGACGATAGCTCAACTAACGTTAAATCTTCTTGTAGTAAGGCTAATACTATTTTAGTCTTTTCTTCCAAACTAAAATGCCTAATTTTTTTTCTGCCCATCTGAGTGTTCTATTTTATAACTTTGAAACTAAACCATACAGAAAATAAAGTAAAAGATTTTTGTCCTATTTCTTCAGTCTATTACATTTAGTACAAATACCATAGTCATCCATTTGATCTGCAAATTCTATACAATAGTAGCAGATTCCTAGTTTTTTTCCTATACTATCTAGTGTTTCTCCATTATTGCAATCATGTTCCTCTCCTATTTTCTGTATACCTTTTATAAGAGATAGGATTTTTTCTTTTTCAAGAGTTTCAAAAAATTGATAGGAATCTAATAATATTAATACATCATTTAACTGATAACCTCCTGAGTGATTGGACATAACTTTTTATTAAAAAAATATATTAGGGTAAATTATTATTTTTTTAAAAAAATATAGACTTAAGATCTGAAAAAATCTCCTTTGGGGTCATAATTTATTACTGTAGTTTTGTCCATCTGTTGTACATATTTGTTAAATTAACCTTTCCACACTCTATATAAAGTGTACGCAGCTAACAAAGAATTAGTTGAAAAAGCAATCCCTACACCTACTATTGATATATAACGGTCTGATGATGTTTTCATATCAACTTGAGGTTGAATATCCTGCAGGGCTATTTTAGCGGTGTTTTCCAGTTCTTTTTCATTAGGTTCATAGATAAGTGATAGTAACACGGCTATTGGCTTATGCCAATTCTCAGATTTCTTTGTAGATGTAATGAATACATCATAGATTTTAGCTCCATTTTCAATGGTTATATCATCTATGACATTCAAGCTTTCTATTAGATTCAAAATCGTGCTTTGATAACATTCTGCTAGCTGTTTTTCGTCTGTGATCTGAGAACATTCAAACGTTTCAAACAAATGCTCTGATAGATAGCGAATGGATAACGGTATATTCCCTATGATCAAATTCCTGACAAAGGATTCATATTTGGTTTCATTAGAAATTTTGACTTCTGATTGATCTGTAGCAATAGGTGACTGTTCTGCAACCTCTATGGACTTGTATAATATAGCATCAGGCACTTTTTTTTGTACCTCTTCTAAGCCTATACGCATCATTTTATGTGCAAATGGATGTTCTTTAAAAAAACTATAATATTCCTTTCGATCTGTTGGTAAAATCTGATCTAATCCTACTCTGAAAGGTAAATTTTTATATTTTTTGTACTCAAAATGAGTTTTAAATAATCCAATAATATAATACGAACTATTTTTTGAAAAATGATAAAAGTTTTCCTCTTCTTTACACCTTTCCTTTAGATATGATGAAAATAAATCAATAACATAGATACATGGCTCCTGATCATAAGCAGTGTAACTAGGATCGTTTTCTATTAAAACAGCATCTAACAATGATTCATCCTTTTGGATCACTACACTTAAATCTTTTACACAATAACGCAGATCTTCTCGAGAGAAAATATCAAATTGTCTGCCTGACTTTAATTTTTGATATTGGGCTTCATCCCAAAATGAGATCAGTAATTCAGGGATAACCGATATGTTTCTTTCTTTAATAGCAGAAGAAAAAAATGCAATACGCACCCCTTTTTCTATTGAATATTCGAATAAAATGTTTAGATAAGGTGAGAAAATATGTGTATACTCACCTTTAAACCTATCCCCATTATGAATGTATGTAATAATTGGACATTCTGGACTATACTTTTTTAATAATTCTATCTTTTCTGTTTGTTCAATCACTCGGCATAATGCATCATCAATATCAAATACCGCAATATATCTTCTTTTTTTTTCTTGTATCATAATTTTCAATCAGTTCTATATTACATATATTATAGCAAGTAATTGCATACATTATAGCAATCAAACTTAAAACTAACATCTATGCCATTTAAATATATGTATTTTTGTTTGCTTAAATACTATTTAAAACTTAAAAATGCTATTATGCAATAATAGAGACAGTCTTACTAACTATCATTAACATTTTGCACTGTTAGGATATTGTGACAGGTCTATAGTATGAGGCCGTTGTGGTAGGTAGACTATAATGGTGTGAAGTTTCAACAGAAACGCTATAAAAAAATAATTTAACGTGAGTTTTGGATTACATATATTGTAAATCAGTTTATAGCTCACCAGTTTCCAAAATCACGAGTATGAAATTGCTGTAAATGAATATAATAGGACTTAAAATTCCTGAATCCGAATACATGAAACGCCATAATAATGGTCATTATTTCATTCAAATTCAGTGAACAAGATCTAGTGGGTTTTCTTTTCGATTTGGTTAACAAGCGTTTTTCAATATATGGAATGAATTCTTTGAGAAATTCATCTACAACGTAATATGTTTCAACTAATTTTGCTAAACTCATAATTGGCTTCTTTGGTAATGTTAATTTGGTTCATAGCTTTACTTCCAAATTTAAAACACAAAGGGGCTTTTTTTAATATTTTTCTTCAATACTCTAAATCCCGAACTCAGGTTATTAGGCATAGATCAAGATGGTAAAAAAGAAGTATTAGGCTTCTATACCTTTTGATGTTACTTCTTGAAAATAACCAATGGAATTAACGGCAAAATTTTTAGGTGGCATCAGTTGAAAGTCATTTTTATCATCTTTTTGATGTATTTCAATAGTTGCCTCAATAATATTGAGCTTTATAGCATCGCATGTTAGGCCTATAAGCACCTTTTTATGACAGGTTCCATATTGAATGCTATAATCTTTACTATGTATTTGCTCCAGAGCGTCTAAGGCTGGTTTGTCTACTTTTAGCTCGAAGATATATACAGTTTTTTTTTCATTGTACTGATCTTCCATAACGATATCCAAACGGCCTATTGCACTATCTCTTTCGGCGCTAGCATTTGTATGATGCATTTCATGGAAAGCACCATTGAGAAACGCATATAAAGTACCCTGAAAGCTTTTTTCGGTTTTATCTAAAAAACGGTAACCCGCTTTTGCTAAACAATCGCTTCGCACGATGTTAAGAAAAGAAACCCATGCCTCTTTTCTTAAAGCATCTAAAACAGATGCGCTACATGCCTTTCCTGCTTCCTGGTGCGCTTGAACGATAAAATCAGCTAATATAAGCTTTAAAGAAGATTTTACTTCCTGGTTAGGAAACTTTAAATAGTAAGTCAGGTTATTTTTATCCTGTACATGAGATGGGTCAAGATCCATTGTAAGGTATCCAGTTTGGTACATCAAGGGTAGCAAAGGCATTTCATGAAGAGAAGGATGTACGAGTTTAAACCTGATCTTATCTATTGGGAAACTACATTTATCCCAATCCATATTAAACCGATGTATATTTTGCTTCATTTGTTGCAATAGGATGGTAGGACTACCAGAGTTAAACCAGGAATTCTCAAAATCTTTTGCATAGAAGAATCTTAATATAGAATCTGGATTATAAACGCTTACCATTTTATCAGCTGTAAAACAATAACCATTATAATAATCTTTTAATGCTTGCTTTAATTGAATAAACGTGTACTTTTCTTCCTGAGTATTTTTTCTATTCAATCTTTCAAGTATTGGATGAACAATTCTATCCTTGCTAAGAAATAGGTTGTCAATATCCTCTTCCGTATAGCCCAACATCTCTGCATAATCCTCATGGAAGGATATATCATTGGCCGAGTTAGCCCCTGATGTAAGTCCAGATAAATG